>NZ_JBVIPT010000063.1:0-1261 GCF_055577685.1 Streptomyces sp. NPDC033178 | reverse complement strand
CAAGTGTCGGTTGAGTCGGGTGGGACGGACGGTGAGCTGGCCGCGGGCTGCTCGGATAGTCGCGCGACGGGTGGGCGCTGACTGTGACAGCCTGCGCGCATGCCGGTACGAGAACACGCAGGTCGCCACTACGCGATCCAATTCGGCTACTCCTTGCCCGACGATGCCTGGCACGTTGAGCTGAGCGAGGCCGGTCCCGCGCCGGCTGAGTGGGCTGCCAAGCCGGCAGCAGTGCAGCACCTGCCTGGAGCCGCCTTCCTGGTCGCGGTGATCCCCGCCGAGGACCCGAAACTGGAGCCGACTGTTCACATCCACAGCCATGACGAGCACGTCATCCCCTACGAGATCGTGCGCTGGTTCATGGAGCACGTGGCCGAGGAGGTTGAACGCTGCCGCGCCGCGTTCGAACATAGAGGTCCGGAAGCGGTGACATAATCTTGATGTGGCTGGTGTGATCACGGCGTCAGAGCCGTCCTGGATAGGCCCGTTCACGGGGCTGAGCCCGCGCCGCTTCAGGAAGTTGGTGAGCGCGGTCCGACGCGAGACCATGGCAGTCTCACAGCGGGGGCGCCCCTGGGGACTCCCGCTAGAGGACCGGATCCTGCTCGTCACGGCGTACTGGCGCACAAACTTGACGCTGCGCCAGCTGGCCCCGCTATTTGGCATCTCGAAGTCCGCAGCGGATCGAGTTGTCGACCACCTCGGCCCCCTCCTCGCATTGCAGCCCCGGAAGCGGTTCCGTAAGGACACTGTGCTGATCGTGGACGGAACCCTGGTCCCCACTCGCGACCACACGATCGCCGAGCAGTCGAACAACTACCGCTACTCCACCGCCCATCAAGTCGTCATCGACGCCGACAGCCGCCCGGTCGTCGTAGTCGGTCAGGCGCTACCGGGCAACCGGCACGACTCCCGAGGCTGGGAAGAATCCGGCGCCAAGGCCACCGTCGGTAAGACGATGACCATCGCAGACGGCGGCTATCAGGGCACCGGACTGGTTGTCCCGCACCGCCGCCGCAAGGGCGAAGAACTCCCGGCCTGGAAAGAGGAACACAACCGCTCCCACAAGCAGGTCCGGGCCCGCGTCGAGCACACCTTCGCCCGCATGAAGAGCTGGAAGATCCTCCGAGACTGCCGTCTCAAGGGAGACGGCGTCCACCACGCCATACTCGGCATCGCCCGCCTGCACAACCTCAACCTCGCCGGATAAGCGAAGGAGGCACAGCAGCCGGCCACGCCCCACCAACTCCAAGATCGGTTA
>NZ_JBVIPT010000062.1:0-1331 GCF_055577685.1 Streptomyces sp. NPDC033178 | reverse complement strand
TGAGCCGTTCCGGGTTCGGTAGAGATCTCAGCTTGTGGTTGTGACCTGGGTTTTTTTTGCTGGTGAGGTAGTAGTTGGTCTCGTGTTCGGCGGGTGGGATGTGCCCTATTTCACCGTGGAGTCGGCGGTGGCAGTACCAGTCGATCCACTCGGCGGTGGCGAGTTCGACCTGGGAAAGGTTTCGCCAGGGCCGTCCGGGCTTGATCAGCTCGGTTTTGAACAGGCCGATCGTGGACTCCATGAGGGCGTTGTCGTAAGCGTCGCCGACCGAGCCGATCGATGCCGCGATGCCGGCGGCGTCCAGGTGCTCGGCGAGCCGGAAACTCGTATATTGCGACCCGGCATCGGAATGATGTATCAACTCGCCGCGCTGGTACGGCTGTTCGTCGCGGTCGCGTTGCCACAGGGCCATGTCCAGCGCGTCCAGGACGAGCCGCGTCTCTTTCGACAGAGCGGCGGACCAGCCGACGATGCGGCGGGAGAAGGTGTCGACGACGAAGGCGACGTAGACGACTCCCGACCATGTGCTGACGTGGGTGAAGTCGGCAACCCAGCAGCGGTTGGGGGCGGGCGCGACGAAGTTGCGGTCCAGCAGGTCCGGCGCCCGCTCCACAGAACTGTCCGCGATCGTGGTGATGATCCTCTTCCCGCGGACGGCTCCGGTGACGCCCAGCTCGCGCATCAGGCGTTCGACGGTGCATCGGGCCACGACGTGGCCCTGTCGGTGCAGCTCACGCCAGACCTTCCTGGCTCCGTAAACACGGTAGTTGGACTCGAAGATGTGCCAGATGAGCGGCTTCAGTTCGGTGTCGCGGACGGTGCGGGCCGACGGGGCCTGGAGTCGTTTGTGGTGGGCGTAATAGGTGGAAGGGGCGATCTTGCAGTCGTGCTCGGTGAGCACGCGGCAGATCGGCTCGACACCGCCGAAGCGGGCCCGGTGCTCGTCGATGAACGCTACGAGCATGTGTGTGGCCGGTCGAGCTCGGCCGCGAAGAAACTCGCCGCAGCCTTCAAGATGTCGTTCGCCCGCTTCAGCTCGGCGATCTCCTTCTTCATCGCCTTGATCTGCGCGGACTCCTCCGTGGTCGTCCCTGGCCGCCGACCGGAGTCGATCTCGTCCCGCTTCACCCAGTTCCGCAAGGTCTCGGCCGAACCGATCCCGAGCTTCTGGGCGACTGCCCTCAAGGCCGCCGACTCGTTCGGATAGTCACCACGGACCTCGGCGACCATACGGACCGCTCGTTTACGCAGCTCAGCGGGATAGGAGGAAGGACGTGCCATGACTCAATCCTTTCACGGAATCAAGTCTCTAACGAACACGGGGCGGTTCA
>NZ_JBVIPT010000060.1:0-1604 GCF_055577685.1 Streptomyces sp. NPDC033178 | reverse complement strand
CTTGATCTTTAACCTGGGGTCTCGAACGGCGTGTCGTACTTGATCACTCGCGTTGGTAACTGCCGTACGTGCAAGCGGCCTTCGGCTGACCATGTGCTCCGACCAAGGAACGCACACGCCCAGCACGAAGGCCGTGGGATGAGTCTGTTGCACCCTGCCGTCCGGCAGGAGCCGTTCGCGGAACTGTCACGCTTCCGGGGCGAGTTCTATTCCTGCCTGACCAGGCGTTCGGATGCGCTGTTCGAACTGGCCGACGCCGTGCTGTGTGCGGACGGCCCGGTCCGCTCTCTGGTGGAGCTGTCGCTGGTGGGCGAGCATCGCCGTGGACACGGCGGACTGTATGACGCCCTGGCCGCGGGCCGGGTGGACATCGCCCGGCTGCGGCGGGCACTGGCCACGGTGCCGCTGCCGCGGGCGGTGGATGGCCGGCTGGTGCTGGCCGCCGATATCACCTGCTGGCTGCGGCCGGACGCTCACACCTCACCCGAGCGGATCCTGTGCCACACCTACGGACGCGGCAAGGACCAGCACATCCCCGTCCCTGGCTGGCCGTATTCGGTGATCTGCGCGCTGGAAGCAGGCCGCAGCTCGTGGACCGCGCCGTTGGACGCCCTGCGTCTGGTGCCAGGCGACGATGCCGCCACGGTCACCGCCCGGCAGATGCGCGAGCTGATCGAGCGGCTGATGGCGTCCGGACAGTGGAAGGACGGCGATCCAGACATCCTCATCGTGGTAGACGCCGGATACGACGTGCCCCGGCTGGCCTACCTTCTCAAGGATCTGCCGGTGCAGGTGCTGGGCCGGATGCGCTCTGACCGTGTCCTGCGCCGGGCGGTGCCGCCCCGCGAGCCCGGCACCCGGGGCCGGCCTCCCCGTCACGGCGGCGAGTTCGTCTTCGGCGACCCGGCCACCTGGAACGCTCCCCATGCCGAGACCATGACCGAGACCCGTCTGTATGGCACGGCCACGGCCAGGGCCTGGGACCGGCTCCACCCCAGGTTGACTCACCGCTCTGCGTGGGTCTCCCAGCTGGGCGCTTTGCCGGTCATCGAGGGCACTGTGATCCGCCTGCAGGTCGAGTACCTGCCCAGCGGCGCCACCCCCAAGCCTGTGTGGCTGTGGTGGTCGGGCACCGATGCCACCGCTACCCAGGTCGACCTGCTCTGGCAGGTCTTCCTGCGGCGCTTCGACATCGAGCACACGTTCCGGCTGTTCAAGCAGACACTGGGCTGGACCTGCCCGAAGGTCCGCACTCCCGAGGCAGCTGACCGGTGGACCTGGCTGATCCTCGCCGTCTACACCCAACTGCGGCTGGCCCGGCCGCTGGCGGCCGACCTGCGCCGGCCGTGGGAGAAACCGAGCCCGCCGAACAGGCTCACCCCTGCCCGCGTCCGCCGCGACTTTCGGCACCTGCGCCCGAAGGCCGCCTGCCCCGCAAGAGCACCGAAACCCTCCCGCCCCGGCCCGGGACGACCACCCGGCCGCAAGAACACCCGGCCCACTCCGCGCTACGACGTGCACACAGTCCGCAAACCAGACACCGCGAAACAGCGAACGAAGAAGTCAACAACCCCACGACCCCGCCGCACAGGTTAAAGATCAAG
>NZ_JBVIPT010000059.1:0-2128 GCF_055577685.1 Streptomyces sp. NPDC033178 | reverse complement strand
GCCAACCCAGCCAGCACCGCCCCCGGACCCACCTCAACAAACCGCGTCACACCCCGCTCCCGCAGATGCCCAACACCATCCGCGAAACGCACCGCTTCCCGCACATGCCGCACCCAGTACTCCGCCGACGCCACCTCCGCAGCCACCCTCCCCGTGACATTCGAGACGACCGGAATTGATGGCTCGGCATACGTGAGCTGCTCCGCGACCGCACCGAACTCCGCGAGCATCGGCTCCATCAGCACCGAATGAAACGCATGCGACACCCGCAACCGACGCACACGAGCCCCACGCCCCGCAAAACCCTCCGCAACAGCCAGGACCTCCGACTCCCGGCCGGACAGGACCACCGAGGACGGGCCGTTGACCGCCGCGACACTCACACCCGGCGTCAGATGCGGCAGGACCTCCGCCTCCGACACCTGCACGGCCACCATCACCCCGCCCGCCGGCAACGCCTCCATCAACTGGCCCCGCGCCACCACCAACCGCACCGCATCCGCCAAAGACAACACCCCCGCAATGTGCGCGGCAGCTATCTCCCCCACCGAATGCCCGGCCACAAAATCCGGCCGCACACCCCACGACTCCAACAACCGGAACAACGCCACCTCGAACGCAAACAGGGCAGGCTGCGCCCAACCCGTCCGATCCAACGCCTCCTGATCCCCGCCCCACACCACATCCCGCAAACCCGGCGCCGACACCGGCTCAGGACCCAACTCCTTCAGCGCCGCATCCACTTCCGTCAGCACCGCATCAAAGGCTTCCGCGAACACCGGGAACACAGCACACAACTCCCGCCCCATCCCCACCCGCTGAGACCCCTGACCCGAAAACAAGAACGCGGTCCCCGCATCACCCCGCACCCGACCCACCGCCACACCCGGCGCGGCGACTCCGTCGACCACGGCCAGCAGGCCAGTCAGGAACTCACCCCGGTCCCGCCCCACCACCACCGCACGATGCTCGAACGACGACCGCGCCACCGCCGACGAGAAACCCACATCCGCCACACCCAGATCCGGCGCATCATCCACAAGCGTCAGCAACCGCTCCGCCTGCGCACGCAGAGCCTCAGCACTCCGCCCCGACACCACCCACGGAACCACCACCTCCGGGCTCATCGCCGGCTGACTCGCCTTGGCTGGTTCTTCAGACTCAGATGCGTCTTCCAAAATGACGTGTGCGTTGGTTCCGCTCACACCGAACGACGACACCCCCGCCCGACGCGGACGCCCCACCACCGGCCACTCCCGCGACCGGCCCAGCAACTCCACCCGACCCGCCGACCAGTCCACCCGCGACGACGGCACCTCACCGAACAAACTGCCCGGCACCACCCCATGCCGCATCGCCATCACCATCTTGATGACACCCGCCACACCCGCCGCAGCCTGCGTATGACCCAGATTCGACTTCACCGAACCCAGCCACAACGGCCAACCATCCTCCGACCTATCCCGCCCATACGTCGCGAGCAGCGCCTGCGCCTCGATCGGATCACCCAGCACCGTGCCCGTGCCGTGGCCCTCCACCACATCCACCTGATCACCCGAAACCCGCGCATCCGCCAACGCCTGACGAATCACCCGCTGCTGGGCCGGACCATTCGGCGCCGTCATCCCATTCGACGCACCGTCCTGATTCACCGCGGAACCCTTCACCACGGCCAGCACCCGGTGACCCCTACGCCGCGCATCAGACAGCCGCTCCAACAGCAGCATCCCCGCACCCTCGGCCCACCCCGTACCGTCCGCCGACTCCGCGAACGGCTTGCACCGGCCATCGGGGGCCAGGCTGCCCGGCTCTCGGCTGAACTCCACGAATGTGCGGGGCGTGGCCATGACGGTCACGCCACCGGCCAACGCCAGTGAACACTCACCCTTGCGCAACGACTGCGCCGCCAGATGCAACGCCACCAACGACGACGAACACGCCGTGTCGAGAGTGACGGCAGGGCCCTCCAGGCCCAAGGTGTACGACAGCCGTCCGGACACCACGCCCGACGATCCATAGCTGCCTTGGTAGTTGTGGTACATGACGCCGGTGAATACGCCGGTGGGACTCCCCTTCACCGACCTCGGCGCGATCCCCGCCCGCTCGAACACCTCCCACGACGTCTCCA
>NZ_JBVIPT010000058.1:0-2283 GCF_055577685.1 Streptomyces sp. NPDC033178 | reverse complement strand
GGGTGTGGCTCTCCTGTAGGGAAGCCCTGAGCTGGGAGAACACTGGTTGACGGTGTGGGCGGGGTAGGCGTCCTTCTACTGTGGCGGGTGAAGTAGGGGGCGTCGATGGTGTCGTTGATCGAGGAGTTGGAGGCGCGGGAGGCTGCGGCTCGTGCCCGGGTGGAGGAACTCGAGGCGGAGATCGCCGAGTTGACCTCGCGGTTGGTGGGCGAGCGGGAGGCGTGGTCGCGGCTGCGGGTGACGCGCGAGACGGTGACCCAGGTGCTCGCCGAGCTGTCCGGGCAGGACGTGACCGAGACTGCGCCGTTGCGGGAACCGGTGGCGGCGGAGGCGCAGGTGGAGCCCGAAGTGCGGGTGGTGGGGTCGATCATGGTGCCGCACTGGCGGGAAGGTCTCACGACGGACGTGCTGCCGGATGTGTACCGGGACATCGTCGAGGTGATCGCGGACGCGTCGTCTCCGATGCAGGCCAAGCAGATCGTGCCCCGGATCGGACTGCCCGCGGTGACCGCGAAGATCGAGGGGACGCGGGGGAAACTCAAACGGCTGGTGGAACGGGGCTGGCTGATCGAGGACCAGCCCGGCCGGTTCGCGCCGGCTCACCCGGCACCGGGCGGCGAATCGGCGAACTCGCGGAACGATAAAGGCTCTTCTCTCTAGATTCGAAGGTGCGAACCGATCCGAACCGGAGAAAGAAGAGCCGGGTGAAACCGTACGACACCTTCGATGCCATCGACTCGTTCGCCGCCTCGGCAAGCGCCTTCGAATGCCTGACAGGCACGCTGGCAGGGCCGCAGGCGGCCGCTTTGACCCACCATGAGTTGGAAGAACTCGTGGAAGTCAGGGGCCGGGAGCTGTTGCGGCGGCTGCTGCAAGACCACTTCGATCTCCGCGCCTTACGAGAGCGGGAACAGATCCAGGAACGATTGCTCGCGGGGAACACGGAAGTGGTCCGTGGTGCGGACGGGCGCATCCGTCCGCACCACGAGGCGGGGCACTCCCGCAAGCTGGCCTGCCTGTTCGGCACGGTCACGGTGACGCGGACCGCCTGGCGGCAGAAGGGACTGATCAACGTCCACCCCGCCGACATCTCACTCTCGCTGCCCGCCGGCCGGCACTCGTTCGGCCTGCGTCGTCTGGCCGTGATCGAGGCCGTCCGCGGCTCATACGACCAGGCGAGAGCCGCGATTGAGGACCGTTGCGGGAAGGTGCTGGGCAAACGGCAGGCCGAAGGGCTGGTCGTCGCCGCGGCGGTGGACATCGACGACTTCTACCGGTGCATGATCCCTCTCCCGTCGACCGCGACCACCGTGCTCGTGATGCAGGTCGACGGCAAGGGCGTCGTGATGAGGCCCGAGGCACTGCGGCCCGCAACGCTCAAAGCACACCTGAACAGCCAGCATGCCCTGCGGACCCGACTCGCCCCGGGCGAGAAGCCGCACCGGAAACGAATGGCCACCCTGGCCTGCGTCTTCGACGCCGATCCCGCCCCGCGCCGACCGCACGATGTGATCGCCCCGCCCGAGGGCCGCAGCACCCTTGCCCGCACCCCCCGCTCCGGGCCGAGAGCACACCGCAAGTGGCTCACCGCTTCCCTGGTCCATCCACCCGAGCAGGTCATCGCCGCCGCGTTCGACCAGGCCGCCGCCCGCGACCGGGACCATCTGCGGGACTGGGTCGTCCTGGTCGACGGAGCCCGCCACCAACTCGGCCTGATCCAGGCCGAAGCCGGCAGACGAGGCATCAAGGTGCACATCCTGCTCGACTTCGTGCACGTCAGTGAGTACATCTGGGACGCGGCTCACTGCTTCCACAAGCCCGGCACAGCGGCGGCCGAAGCCTGGGTTGCCGGCCACCTCACCACCATCCTTCACGGCCAGGCCGCCCGCGCCGCCACCGAGATCACCACTCAGGCCGACCGGACCGGGCTGCACGGCACCCGGCGCGAGGGCGTCGACACCTGCGTCCGCTACCTCACCGGGCACCTCGGTCAGCTCCGCTACGACACCGCCCTGGCGGCGGGCTGGCCGATCGCCACCGGCGCGATCGAAGGCGCCTGCCGCCACATCGTGGGCGACCGACTCGACATCACCGGCAGTCGCTGGGGCCTCCAGGGCGCCGAGGCCATCCTCAAACTCCGGGCCCTGAAAGACAACGGCGACTTCAACACCTACTGGGCGTTCCACCTCACCCGCGAGCACAAACGCCTCTACTCCACCCCCGACCAGCACAACTACAACCTCACGGCCTGATCAGGAACGTCCCTACAGGAGAGCCACACCC
>NZ_JBVIPT010000057.1:0-2406 GCF_055577685.1 Streptomyces sp. NPDC033178 | reverse complement strand
CCCGCACCGCCAACTCCACAAACCCCGTCCCCGGAAACAACACCCGCCCACCCACCACGTGATCCGCCAACCACGCATCAACCCCCACCGACAACCGACCCGACAACACCACCCCATCGGAATCCGCCAACACCGTCGCCGCACCCAACAACGGATGATCAACAGCCTCCAACCCCAACGACGCCACATCACCCCCCGCCAACCCCAACGACAACCAGAACCGCTCCCGCTGAAACGCATACGTCGGCAAATCCACCAACCCAGCCCCAGCGAAATAGCCATCCCAGTCGACAGCCAGACCCGACACATGCAACGCGGCAACCGCCCCCACCAACGACCGCACCTCACCCCGCTCCCCACGCACCGCAGGAACCACCAACGGCGAAACAAACACCTGGTCCTCGGCGAGGCAGTCCTGGGCCATCGCGGTCAGGGTGCCGTCGGGGCCGATCTCCACGAACCGCGTCACACCCCGCTCCCGCAGATGCCCAACACCATCCGCGAAACGCACCGCCTCGCGCACATGCCGCACCCAGTACTCCGCCGACGCCACCTCCGCAGCCACCCTCCCCGTGACGTTGGAAACGAGGGGAGTTGACGGCTCGGCGTACGTGAGCTGCTCCGCGACCGCACGGAACTCCGCCAGCATCGGCTCCATCAACACCGAATGAAACGCATGCGACACCCGCAACCGACGTATACGAGCCCCACGCCCCGCAAAGACCTCCGCGACAGCCAGGACCTCCGACTCCCGGCCGGACAACACCACCGAGGACGGGCCGTTGACCGCCGCGACACTCACACCCGGCGTCAGATGCGGCAGCACCTCCGCCTCCGACACCTGCACGGCCACCATCACCCCGCCTGGCGGCAACGCCTCCATCAACCGGCCCCGCGCCACCACCAACCGCACCGCATCGGCCAAGGACAACACCCCCGCAATGTGCGCGGCAGCTATCTCCCCCACCGAATGCCCGGCCACAAAGTCAGGCCGCACACCCCACGACTCCAACAACCGGAACAACGCCACCTCAAACGCAAACAGGGCAGGCTGCGCCCACCCCGTCCGATCCAACACCTCCTGATCGGCGCCCCACACCACATCCCGCAAACCAGAACCCGCCTCCGGCCCCAGCTCGGTCAGCACCGCATCAAAAGCCCCCGCGAACACCGGGAACGCAGCACACAACTCCCGCCCCATCCCCACCCGCTGAGACCCCTGACCCGAAAACAAAAACGCGGTCCCCGCATCACCGCGCACCTCACCACGACACACAAGAGGCGACGACTCCCCCGCCACCAACGCCCTGAGACCACTCAACAACTCATCACGCCCGGCCCCAGCAACCACCGCACGATGCTCGAACGACGACCGCGCCACCGCCAACGACCGCCCCACGTCCAAAACCCCAAGCCCCGAACGCTCCCCCACAAACGCCAACAACCGCCCAGCCTGCGCACGCAACGCCTCAGCGCTGCGCCCCGACACCACCCACGGAACCACCACCTCCGACGGCACACCCACCGGAACCAACGGCCCCGCCGACGCCACCGGCACCACAACCGCAGGCTCCACAACCGCAGGCTCACCAACCGCAGGCTCACCGACCGCCTGCTCCAAAATCACATGCGCATTCGTCCCACTGAACCCGAACGACGACACCCCCGCCCGACGCGGACGCCCCACCACCGGCCACTCCCGCGACCGGCCCAGCAACTCCACCCGACCCGCCGACCAGTCCACCCGCGACGACGGCACCTCACCGAACAAACTCCCCGGCACCACCCCATGCCGCATCGCCATCACCATCTTGATGACACCCGCCACACCCGCCGCAGCCTGCGTATGACCCAGATTCGACTTCACCGAACCCAGCCACAACGGCCAACCATCCTCCGACCGATCCCGCCCATACGTCGCGAGCAACGCCTGCGCCTCGATCGGATCACCCAGCACCGTGCCCGTGCCGTGGCCCTCCACCACATCCACCTGATCACCCGAAACCCGCGCATCCGCCAACGCCTGACGAATCACCCGCTGCTGGGCCGGACCATTCGGCGCCGTCATCCCATTCGACGCACCGTCCTGATTCATGGCCGAGCCTCGCAGTACCGCGAGGACCTGGTGACCGTTGTTCCGTGCGTCGGACAGCCGCTCCAACAGGAGCATCCCCGCACCCTCGGCCCACCCCGTACCATCCGCCGACTCCGCGAACGGCTTACACCGGCCATCGGGGGCCAGGCTGCCCGGCTCTCGGCTGAACTCCACGAATGTGCGGGGCGTGGCCATGACGGTCACGCCACCGGCCAACGCCAGCGAACACTCACCCTTGCGCAACGACTGCGCCGCCAGATGCAACGCCACCAACGACGACGAACACGCCGTATCCACCGTCACCGCAGGCC
>NZ_JBVIPT010000056.1:1376-2593 GCF_055577685.1 Streptomyces sp. NPDC033178 | reverse complement strand
AACACAGTGGACGCGAGCAACTGAGGACAAGCCCTCGGCCTATTAGTACCAGTCAGCTTCACCCCTTACGAGGCTTCCACATCCGGCCTATCAACCCAGTCGTCTACTGGGAGCCTTAACCAATCTAGTTGGTGGGAATACTCATCTCGAAGCAGGCTTCCCGCTTAGATGCTTTCAGCGGTTATCCCTCCCGAACGTAGCCAACCAGCCATGCCCTTGGCAGGACAACTGGCACACCAGAGGTTCGTCCGTCCCGGTCCTCTCGTACTAGGGACAGCCCTTCTCAATATTCCTACGCGCACAGCGGATAGGGACCGAACTGTCTCACGACGTTCTAAACCCAGCTCGCGTACCGCTTTAATGGGCGAACAGCCCAACCCTTGGGACCGACTCCAGCCCCAGGATGCGACGAGCCGACATCGAGGTGCCAAACCATCCCGTCGATATGGACTCTTGGGGAAGATCAGCCTGTTATCCCCGGGGTACCTTTTATCCGTTGAGCGACGGCGCTTCCACAAGCCACCGCCGGATCACTAGTCCCGACTTTCGTCCCTGCTCGACCCGTCGGTCTCACAGTCAAGCTCCCTTGTGCACTTACACTCAACACCTGATTGCCAACCAGGCTGAGGGAACCTTTGGGCGCCTCCGTTACTCTTTAGGAGGCAACCGCCCCAGTTAAACTACCCATCAGACACTGTCCCTGATCCGGATCACGGACCCAGGTTAGACATCCAGCACGACCAGACTGGTATTTCAACGACGACTCCACCATGGCTGGCGCCACAATTTCACAGTCTCCCAGCTATCCTACACAAGCCGAACCGAACACCAATATCAAACTGTAGTAAAGGTCCCGGGGTCTTTCCGTCCTGCTGCGCGAAACGAGCATCTTTACTCGTAGTGCAATTTCACCGGGCCTATGGTTGAGACAGTCGAGAAGTCGTTACGCCATTCGTGCAGGTCGGAACTTACCCGACAAGGAATTTCGCTACCTTAGGATGGTTATAGTTACCACCGCCGTTTACTGGCGCTTAAGTTCTCAGCTTCGCACACCCGAAAGTGCACTAACCGGTCCCCTTAACGTTCCAGCACCGGGCAGGCGTCAGTCCGTATACATCGCCTTACGGCTTCGCACGGACCTGTGTTTTTAGTAAACAGTCGCTTCTCGCTGGTCTCTGCGGCCACCCCCAGCTCAGAGAGTAAATCTCATCACCGGT
>NZ_JBVIPT010000056.1:0-1281 GCF_055577685.1 Streptomyces sp. NPDC033178 | reverse complement strand
CAGTGATGGCCCCCCTTCTCCCGAAGTTACGGGGGCATTTTGCCGAGTTCCTTAACCATAGTTCACCCGAACGCCTCGGTATTCTCTACCTGACCACCTGAGTCGGTTTAGGGTACGGGCCGCCATGAAACTCGCTAGAGGCTTTTCTCGACAGCATAGGATCATCCACTTCACCACAATCGGCTCGGCATCAGGTCTCACCCTCATGCAAGGCGGATTTACCTACCTTGCGGGCTACACCCTTACCCCGGGACAACCACCGCCCGGGCTGGACTACCTTCCTGCGTCACCCCATCACTCACCTACTACCACCTTGGGTCGACGGCTCCACCACTTTCCTTTCCCCGAAGGGTCCGGAACGGCTTCACGGTCTTAGCATTAGAGGGTTCACTGTTTGACGCTTCACAGCGGGTACCGGAATATCAACCGGTTATCCATCGACTACGCCTGTCGGCCTCGCCTTAGGTCCCGACTTACCCTGGGCAGATCAGCTTGACCCAGGAACCCTTAGTCAATCGGCGCACACGTTTCTCACGTGTGTATCGCTACTCATGCCTGCATTCTCACTCGTGAACCGTCCACCACTAGCTTCCGCTGCGGCTTCACCCGGCACACGACGCTCCCCTACCCATCCCAGCGGGCGTTGGCCCTATATGCTGAAATGACACGACTTCGGCGGTACGCTTGAGCCCCGCTACATTGTCGGCGCGGAATCACTAGACCAGTGAGCTATTACGCACTCTTTCAAGGGTGGCTGCTTCTAAGCCAACCTCCTGGTTGTCTCTGCGACTCCACATCCTTTCCCACTTAGCGTACGCTTAGGGGCCTTAGTCGATGCTCTGGGCTGTTTCCCTCTCGACCATGGAGCTTATCCCCCACAGTCTCACTGCCGTGCTCTCACTTACCGGCATTCGGAGTTTGGCTAAGGTCAGTAACCCGGTAGGGCCCATCGCCTATCCAGTGCTCTACCTCCGGCAAGAAACACACGACGCTGCACCTAAATGCATTTCGGGGAGAACCAGCTATCACGGAGTTTGATTGGCCTTTCACCCCTAACCACAGGTCATCCCCCAGGTTTTCAACCCTGGTGGGTTCGGTCCTCCACGACCTCTTACAGCCGCTTCAACCTGCCCATGGCTAGATCACTCCGCTTCGGGTCTTGAGCGCGCTACTAAACCGCCCTGTTCGGACTCGCTTTCGCTACGGCTTCCCCACACGGGTTAACCTCGCAACACACCGCAAACTCGCAGGCTCATTCTTCAAAAGGCACGCAGTCACGAC
>NZ_JBVIPT010000055.1:0-2752 GCF_055577685.1 Streptomyces sp. NPDC033178 | reverse complement strand
ACCCGCCGAACACGAGACCAACTACTACCTCACCAGCAAAAAAAACCCAGGTCACAACCACAAGCTGAGATCTCTACCGAACCCGGAACGGCTCACCCCGTGGTCACTGTGACGATGAGTTGCTGGCCTTGCGGCGCCCAAAGTCGTCTATCCAGATGAGCCCAGTGTCGTGCAATGCCGTCGCTGACTGCTCGCGCAGCAGCTCAACCTGCCGGTCGTCGACCTGCTCCACCTCCGATGAGGATGCTGCCAGAAAGAACTGCCGCCGCCGCGCCTCCAGCGCTACCGTGCTGGCCGTCGGCTCAACTCGTGCCGGGCAGGTGAAGGTCTTGTTGCGCTTCCGTAGGGCCAGCAGCCCCGTCAGGTACTCGATCAGGCCCCGCCGCTGAGCCAGGCTGAGGAACAGATCGTCCAACCGGGCCTCGTACAACGGTCCCGGCGCAGGCGCAGGCGGACGGTGAGTGGTCATCTCCCACCTTCCGCCAATCAGTTGACTCCTGCCGTCCACCTACGACCTACCTCCCCTGCCGTCAACCCATATCACCACCAGATTCAACGAACCAGCGGTCGAAGGGGCCACGCATCGAAACGACAGTAGCTTGACTGAACTCTGCGAGAGGAACGCACGTAGTAGACGCTGAGGCACCTATCCACCCAGCAAACACTAAGGATGCGTAAAAGAATATGTCTGATGCACCTGAAAGTATGAGTGGCGCAGGCGCAGGTGATGTGCGTCGCGCTGCTGAGCTTTCCCTGCCACCGGCAGGCGCGACTGCATTTCGGCAGCGTCCCGCGCTTGTGCGCAGTAGCGGCAGTGTTTATGTGGCGCAGCCACGATCTATAAATGAAGCCGAGTATGTGCCCCCTCCCAAGCCGCTTGGGAGAAATTGGTTGGCAGATCATTTTGAGGGGACATATAAGGCGGCGTTTGGTAAGGGGCAGACGTCTTCCACTCTGTCGGTAGCACTCGCTGCACTCTCCGTTGCCTTTGAGCAGGCGGGCGGCGCTCCGGCTTTTGCGGCAGTATCTGCCGGGGCCGGTCTTTTGTCCTCTGCAAGCACCCTTGTAGGGGCGATACGAGATGGCAACGTAAATCCCGCTGTTGTTGGAGTATTTTCCGGGGCATCTGGAGTATTCAATGCGGCCGCTGGATTCTTTCCTCATGACCCCGACACCAAAAAGAAGTTGGAATGGGCAGGTAACGCAATGGCCGCCGTTGCTGCTGTTGCGAAGACTTACGAGGGAGGTGCCCTCCATGCGAGCGCAGTCACTGAAAGGCGCTATGCTGGTCCCGCACCCGATAGTGCACTGGAAATGGGGCTATCCCGAGCCGCGAGCATGATGCCCGCCGCTCCGGCGGCGGCTCACCATGTAGTGGCGACACCGGGAACTGAAAGGCCTTTCTATACATCGCCTAACGCGTCGGGTGCGCGTGTGGGTCCTCGTACTTCTATCTGACTGCTAAACCTATTCCGTCCGGAATCCTCGCGGGCGAGGAGGGCGTGGACTGCTGCGACAGGCTGGCCGATGCGGTTGACCGAGCGTCAGTCTTGCCGCAGTAGTCGTCAGAACTTGAGGCAGGAAATGGTGTGTTCGCCTTGGTGAGCGTACTCGCGGATGGACTGCTGATAGTGGTACCGGGCGTTTTGAGAGGTGCGTGGAGTTACTGGGTTTCGGGCTCGGGTTGTCGTAGCCGATGGCAGGGCTTGATCCTCGCGGTACGCCGTTTCCATGAGGAATACCTAAAGAGCTCATAACACGATCTTGTTGAAGATGCCTCGTCGGGCGTGACCGATGTGACGATTCGGCCGTTCGGGATGGTGTGAGTACTCGGCCGTGGATCGTGGACGACGACTTGTGGGCGCTGATCGAGCCGTTGCTGCCGCCGTGGCCGGAGAAGTCGCCGGGCCCGCGGCCGGTGGCGGACCGGCTGTGTCTGCAGGGCATCCTGTACGTCCTCCACAACGACATAGCCTGGCAACTCCTGCCGCTGGAGCTGGGGTTCGGCTCCGGGCAGACCTGCTGGCGGCGCCTGGAGCGAGGGCAGCAGGCCGGCGTCTTCGACCAGCTGCACCGCATCCTGCTCGCCGAACTCAACGCGGCCGGTGCGCTCGACTGGTCCCGCGCGTGCGTGGACGGCTCCCACATCCGCGGGAAAAAGGGGGAGCCGACACCGGTCCGTCGCCGGTCGACCGGCGGAAAACAGGCAGCAAACATCACCTGATCTGCGACGGCAAGGGGACACTGTTCAAGGTCATCACCACCGCGGCCAACGTCAACGACGTCACCCAGACTCTCGCTCTGGTCGACGGCATCCCGCCCGTGGCCGGACGGCCCGGCCGCCCACGCCGCCGCCCCGATTCGCTGCTCGGCGACAAGGGATACGACTCCAACCCCAACCGCGAGGAACTGCGCAAGCGCCGGATCCTGCCGGTCATCTCCCGCAAGAGCGCCCCGGACATCAAGGGCCTGGGCAAACTCCGCTACGTCGTCGAGCAGACCTTCGCCCTGCTCCACCAGTTCAAGCGCCTCGCCGTCCGCTGGGAACGCCGAATCGAACTCCACGACGCCTTCGTCTCATTGGCCTGCGCCCTGATCTGTTGGAGACGCCTCAAGAAACACCGATCATGATCGTGTTACGAGCTCAAAGGGTGTTACACAAGGCTGCGTTTTGGCAGGTCAGAGCCTGTGGTCGCAGTCTTCTGGTCATGATGTGAGGGCGAGGTTGTGCATGTGGGCGACGGCCTGGACG
>NZ_JBVIPT010000054.1:0-3213 GCF_055577685.1 Streptomyces sp. NPDC033178 | reverse complement strand
GCCCGCCCGGCAGCCACCAGGTGTCACGGTCCGGCACTCGAACATCCCGGGAACCAACCGCTTCCTCGGAACGCCCTTAGCAACGGATTAGGGCCTCTGGTGCAGCTCGGGGTTGTCGAGACCTTGAGCACGCCAGGAGGCCCTGTTGTCGCAGTTGTACGCCCTTGCGCCAGGCACTTCCAACTCGGCTGCCCGGGAGTGTGATTGTCTCGCCCACCGGTTCGGGAACGCCGGGAACAACCCGCACAGGCGTCCGTGATGCCCCTCGGACATGACGGACGTGGAATGGGCCGTCGTGCGGGACGCGATGCCCGTGCCGTCCTGGCTGGAAGGCCGCGGTGGACAGCCGGAGGGCTACTGCCACCGCCGGCTGGTCGACGCGGTGCGCTACCTGGTCGCGGGTGGCATCACCTGGAGGGCGATGCCGGCGGACTTCCCCGCCTGCGACCGCGTCTACGCGTTCTTCCGGCGCTGGCGGGACAAGGGCCTGGTCGCCGAGTTCCACGACCGGTTGCGGGATCGGATCCGCGAGGCGGCGGGCCGCGATCCGGAGCCGACCGCGAGCGTCATCGACGCCCAGTCGGTGAAGGCGGCGGCGTCGGTGCCGACCGCAAGCCGGGGCTTCGACGGCGGGAAGAAGGTGAACGGCCGCAAGCGGCACATCGCCGTGGATACGCTCGGGCTGCTGCTGACGGTGCTGGTCACAGCCGCATCCGTCACCGACCGCGAGGCCGGCGGGACGCTGCTGGAGCGACTGCGCCAGCGGCACTGGCGCATCTCGCTGGTGTGGGCCGACGGCGGCTACACCGGACGCCTGGTCGAGATCGCCCGCGACGTTCTGCAGATCGCGCTGACCGTGGTCAAACGCGGCGACGACGCCACCGGCTTCACCGTGCTGCCCAAGAGGTAGCTGGTCGAGCGGACGTTCGCGTGGCTGATGCGCTCACGCCGCCTGGCCCGCGACTACGAGACCCGCGCCGACACCTCCGAGGCGATGATCCGGTGGTCGATGAGCATGGTCATGAGCCGCCGGCTCGCCCGGGGACCGTCCTGAACATTCCCGGGCGTTCTTCGACCAGCCAGCCCCGCGCGGCCAGGCGCTTCACCCTCGACCGAACTCCCTCGACTTTCGCCGCGACCACCTCCAGGCCCAGGGCCGCCGCGAGCCGCCGGCAGTCCATCGCCTCCCCGCCCCGACCGGCCAGGATCTCCACGAGCCGCTGGTAGTCCGGCGCCAGCGAGTCGAGAGCGAGCCCGTCCCTCCAGGCGCGAACCACCGATCCGGGCACCGCCTCTGCGACCCGCGCAGGCCGGTGACCGGCCACCTCGGCCAGGGGCGCCTCCTCGCCTGCAGGAGGTTCTGCCAGGACCTCGGCCACCGTCTGACGGGCGATCACGAACCGTTCCCACGAGGCTTCCGCCTCTTGCAGCTCGGCCTGCAGGGCCGCCCCCCGTTGCCGGACAGCACGCTCACCCTCTTCCAGCAGCCCCATCACCGACGGCACCCGAGACCTCCACCGAAAAGACGACACGACGCCCTGTCTCTGCCACCGAGGCACCGGAACTATGCCTGACCAGCGGAAACGCACCCGTCACTATCGGAAAGACAACGGCTTCTGAGGCCGGCTGACGGGACGGCGCCATGGGTCGGGGACGTCGCAGGCGATGCCGACGCCGATCTCCCCGACCGGCTCGGCCCGGATCAGCATGACTTCGGCTTTTCCTGGGCGCCACGGCTGTTGCAGAACGACCGACCCATCCACGGGTGGCTGGCGTCTGCCGGCGAGAGCAAGCCGCCGACGGTGCGGTTGGCTGCGCGAGGCGGAATTGAGAACGGCCGGGTACTGCACACATCCGGCGGTGTCATACCTGTGGAACAGGGGCGAGCGCGCTGTCGTGGTCGGGCCGGTGACCGTCACGCCCGCTTCGCGAGCAGCCTGGCGGACGTGAGTACTGCGTGTGAGGCAGTGCAGACGGGCCGCCAGGCTGCGGCGCGTGGTTACGGGTGTGGCGACGTAGTCAATACAGGTCGTTCAGCTGCCGGGCGACGGCCTCGTGGCTGTCATCAACCGCGTGAGGGATTCAAGAGGTTGCGTCCGCCGGGGCCTGCAAACGCGGTGGGGGCGGGCTGTGTGGTGGTTGCGGCAGGGGCTGCGGCAGGCACAGGGCTCAGGTGGGCAGCAGCAGCGGTGGCAGCCTGGGTCGTGGCCGGGTGCCGGATGGTCAGGAGAGCATTTGCCGCGGTCACTTCTCCGGGGGAGGGCTGTTGTTGCCCCGTCGGTTGTCCGAGAGGAGTAGCGCTTGATCCTGCCGTTCGCTGTGGTTGTACGGTGGGTCGGTGTCGTATGCCCGTGCGGAGGGTGTCGGGATGCAGTCCGACCTTGCCGCTGGCTGTCGTAACGAGAGTGAAGGACTTCGCTAGCAGGGCTGCCTGCGACAGCGGGCCCAACTTGGAACTCACGGTGCCGATCCTGGTTACCAACGCATTGCGAAGACGTGGGCCCAAGGGATCGGCGCCGCTATCCGGTGGGAGGACGGGACGGCCTTCACGCATCTCAAAAGTGTGGTTGGTGATCAGCTGCGCCAGTTCGTTATCCGATATCGGCGCCCGAAGTGTTCCGCCCGTGCGGAGGGTGCCTGGGTGCAGTCCGACCTTGCCGCTGGCTGTCG
Source organism: Streptomyces sp. NPDC033178 (assembly GCF_055577685.1). NCBI lineage: Bacteria > Bacillati > Actinomycetota > Actinomycetes > Kitasatosporales > Streptomycetaceae > Streptomyces > Streptomyces sp. NPDC033178. The sequence goes on along the minus strand of NZ_JBVIPT010000054.1, from coordinate 543 downwards.
TGACGAGTGCGAAGGACTTCGCTAGCAGGGCCGCCTGTGACAGCGGACCCAGTTGGCTATTTACAGTGTTGTTCTTGACCAGCGAGTCCTGAAGACGCTTTCCCAGGCGAATGGACGCCGGTGGGAGGACGGGGAAACCTCCATCGTACTGAAACTCATACCCGTCGATCAGCTGCGCCAGTACGTCATCCGTCATAAGAATTCCTCCGGTCGTGGGGCTCAGCGCTTCGTTCGTGCTCAGCGCTCCGCTCTCACTGTCCTCTACGTACAACAAGGCAGAGCGGGTCACGCGATACAGGCAGCCTGTCGTGAAGGGACCCTCAGAACGCTGGTGTCGATCCGGGGAGTGGTAGTTGGTGTGTGGGGTGGGGTGTGGGCTGCGGTGTTGGGGGTTGGTTGAGAACGGGGTTTGGTGGCGGGGGATGTTGTGGGTGGCTTCTGCGTCTAATGAACCGCCCCGTGTTCGTTAGAGACTTGATTCCGTGAAAGGATTGAGTCATGGCACGTCCTTCCTCCTATCCCGCTGAGCTGCGTAAACGAGCG
>NZ_JBVIPT010000053.1:0-3722 GCF_055577685.1 Streptomyces sp. NPDC033178 | reverse complement strand
CATGTGCGGCGGGGTGAGGGTCTGGCGGGTGTGTCGTTGGCGTGGGGTCTGTGGTCGGGTGGGGCGGGGATGGGCGCCCAACTCGACACCAAGGCACTACGCCGGGTTGCCCAGCTCGGCATGGTGCCGCTGACGCCCGACGAGAATCTCGCCCTCCTCGACGCCGCCCTGCGCACCGACGCCCCCGCCGCCGTCCCCGTACGTCTGGACCGTCGGGCTCTGCACGAACGGCACGACGGCATACCGCCGGTCCTGCGGGACCTGGCGCAGCCGGCCTCCGGCCGGACGAGGAACGGCCGGACAACCACAGGTCCTCAGCCCGTCGGCACACCACAGGAGACGTCCGGCGTCGTCACGCCCGGCGGCCCGGCCTCCGCCGAGCACTCGCTGGCCCGGCAACTCGCCGCCCTCACCGACGCAGACCGCGCCACCGCGCTGCTCGAACTCATCCAGGCCCAGGTGGCGATCGTCCTCGGACACGAGACACCCGACGCCATCGATCCCCTCCGCGCATTCAGCGAGATCGGGTTCGACTCGCTCGCCGCCGTCGAACTGCGCAACCGGCTCAACTCGGCGACAGGACTCAGGTTCACCGCCACCCTGATCTTCGACTATCCGACACCCCGGGCCCTGGCGGAGCACGTCTACGGGAAGCTCCTCTCCGTACAGGCACCCGCCGCGGAGAGGAAAGCGGTCGCCGCCCCCGTCACCACACGCGCCGCCGTCGACGAGCCCATCGCCATCGTCGGCATGAGCTGCCGGTTCCCGGGCGGCGTCAGCTCGCCCGAGGAACTGTGGGACCTGGTCGCCACCGGAGGAGACGCGATCTCCCTCTTCCCCGAGGACCGGGGCTGGGACGTCGAGAACCTCTACCACCCCGAGCCCGGAACGCCCGGCAAGAGCTCCACCCGCGAGGGCGGGTTCCTCTACGACGCGGCTCAGTTCGATCCCGGGTTCTTCGGCATCAGCCCCCGCGAGGCCAGCGCGATGGACCCCCAGCAGCGACTGCTGCTAGAGATCTCCTGGGAGGCGTTCGAACGCGCGGGCATCGACCCGGAGTCGGTACGAGGCTCCCGCACCGGTGTCTTCGCCGGGGTGATGTACCACGACTGGGGCATCCGTCTCGGCCACGTGCCCGACGACATGGCCGGCTACATCGGCAACGGCAGCATCGCCAGCGTCGTGACCGGCCGTGTCGCCTACACCCTGGGCCTGGAAGGCCCGGCGGTCACCGTGGACACCGCATGCTCCTCCTCGCTGGTCGCGCTGCACTGGGCGATCCAGTCCCTGCGCCGGGGCGAATGCTCCCTCGCACTGGCCGGCGGCGTCACGGTCATGTCGGCCCCCGACACCTTCGTCGACATGAACCGGCGGCACGGGCTGGCCTCCGACGGCCGCTGCAAGCCCTTCGCGGCGGCGGCCGACGGAACGGGCTGGGGGGAGGGAGCGGGCCTGCTGCTCCTCGAACGGCTCTCCGACGCCGAGGCCAACGGACACCGGGTCCTCGCGGTCGTACGTGGTTCCGCCGTGAACCAGGACGGCGCGTCGAACGGCCTGTCCGCCCCGAACGGCCCCGCTCAACAGCGTGTCATCCAGGAGGCGTTGGGCGCCGCCGGGCTGTCCGCCGCCGACATCGACGCCGTCGAGGGGCACGGGACGGGCACGACACTGGGCGACCCGATCGAGGCACAGGCACTGCTCGCCACGTACGGGCAGGAGCGACCGGACGACGGTTCGCCCCTCCGGCTGGGCTCGATCAAGTCGAACCTGGGGCACACCCAGGCGGCGGCGGGCGTGGCCGGGGTCATCAAGATGGTCGAGGCGATGCGGCACGGAGTGCTGCCGAAGACCTTGCATGTCGACGAGCCGTCACCAGAGGTGGACTGGTCGGAAGGCGCGGTCGAACTTCTCACCGAGCCCATCGACTGGGCTGCCCGGGACGGACTGCGCCGGGCCGGGATCTCGTCCTTCGGCATCAGCGGCACCAACGCACACGTCATCATCGAGCGGACCGAGACTCCGAGGGCGACCGAGCCGGAGCGGAAACCGGAGCCGGAGTCGACCTTCACGGCGGAACACGGGACCAGGCCGTCCGTCTTCGCGTGGCCGGTGTCGGCGAAGTCTCCCCAGGCACTGCGCGCCCAGGTCGGACGCCTCCGAGCGTTCCTCGACACAGTGCCGGACGATGCCATCGCAACCGTCGGACATGAACTGGCCACGACACGAGCCGCGTTGGAATACCGGGCGGTGGCGGTAGGAGCCGACAGGGACGAACTCGAGCGCGAGTTGGACGCCCTTTCCGAAGGCACCGGTGAGCAACCAGGAATCGAGACGACTCTGATCCGCAAGCTCGCGTTCCTGTTTTCGGGTCAGGGGTCTCAGCGGGTTGGGATGGGGCGGGAGTTGTGTGCTGCGTTCCCGGTGTTCGCGGGGGCTTTTGATGCGGTGCTGACCGAGCTGGGGCCGGAGGTGGGTTCTGGTTTGCGGGATGTGGTGTGGGGCGCCGATCAGGAGGTGTTGGATCGGACGGGTTGGGCGCAGCCTGCGTTGTTTGCGTTTGAGGTGGCGTTGTTCCGGTTGTTGGAGTCGTGGGGTGTGCGGCCGGATTTTGTGGCGGGGCATTCGGTGGGTGAGGTGGCTGCCGCGCATGTGGCGGGGGTGTTGTCTTTGGCGGATGCGGTGCGGTTGGTGGTGGCGCGGGGCCAGTTGATGGAGGCGTTGCCGACGGGTGGGGTGATGGTGGCCGTGCAGGTGTCGGAGGCGGAGGTGCTGCCGCATCTGACGCCGGGTGTCAGCATCGCGGCGGTCAACGGCCCGTCCTCGGTGGTCCTGTCGGGCCGTGAGTCGGAAGTCCTGGCTGTTGCGGAGGGTTTTGCTGAGCGTGGGGCTCGTATACGTCGGTTGCGGGTGTCGCATGCGTTTCATTCGGTGTTGATGGAGCCGATGCTGGCGGAGTTCCGTGCGGTCGCGGAGCAGCTCACGTATGCCGAGCCGTCGATTCCGGTCGTCTCGAATGTCACCGGTGCTGTGACCGGGGACGTGGCGTCGGCGGAGTACTGGGTGCGGCACGTTCGCGAGGCCGTCCGTTTCGCGGACGGCATACGCACTCTGGAGGCCGCCGGCGTCACCACCTATGTGGAGTTGGGCCCCGACTCCGTCCTGTCCGCCATGGGACAGGACTCGGTCGCGGATGAGGCCAACGTCGCCTTCGTACCCCTGCTGCGCCGCGGCCGCGGTGAACAGCAGGCGCTGCTCACGGGTCTTGGACGGCTCTTCGTACGAGGGCGGGCACTGGACAGGGCGGCGGTCTTCGGCGCCGACGCCGACCCCGACGGGAGGGGACCGCGGCTCGATCTGCCGACCTACGCCTTCCAGCGCGGCCGCCACTGGATCGACGCTCCTGAGACCGGGCCTGTGGATGTCACAGCCGTCGGGCTCCACGCCGTCGACCACCCCGTCCTCAGCGCGTCCGTGGCCTCACCGGACTCGGACGGCATTGTCCTCACCGGGCGGTTGTCGGCTCGTACTCATCCGTGGTTGGCGGATCATGCGGTGTTGGGGCGGGTGTTGTTGCCGGGGACGGGGTTTGTGGAGTTGGTGGTGCGGGCGGGGGATGAGGTGGGTTGTGGGCGGTTGGAGGAGTTGACGTTGGAGGTGCCGTTGGTGCTTCCGGTGGGTGGTGGTGTTGCGGTTCAGGTGGTGGTGGGTGGTGCGGATGGGTC
>NZ_JBVIPT010000052.1:0-4973 GCF_055577685.1 Streptomyces sp. NPDC033178 | reverse complement strand
GTGTTCGCCGAGGTGGTGTTGCCGGAGGAGGCTCGCCGGGATGCCGGGGGGTACGGGATCCATCCGGCGTTGTTCGACGCGGCGGTCCACGCCGACTTCCTCGACGCGAACGGCGGCGTGAGCGGGGACACCATGCTCCCCTTCTCGTGGAAGGGAGTCTCTCTGCATGCCGCGGGCGCGGACGCGGTCCGCCTCCGTATGCGTCGCGACGGCGCACTGACCTCTATGTGGATGGCCGATGTGGACGGCCGCCCCGTGGCCACGGTCGAGTCCCTCGCGACCCGTCCCGTGTCACCCCAGCAGCTGGCGCCGTCCGACACCGCCCCGCCCGCCGGTCTCCTCCACATCGCCTGGGACCCGATCACCGTTCCCGGAACCCCGGACGTGTCCGTACGAGAAGCCGCTGATCCCGCGTCGTTGACGAGGCTGGAGACGGTGCCGGACCTGGTCCTCCATCGCGTGCCGTCCGCCCCGGCCGACCTGTCGGCAACGGCCGGGGACGAGACCGTACCGGCCGCGGCGCGGGCCACGGCGGCCCACACACTGGAGATGGTCCAGGCATGGCTGGCCGACGGTCGATTCACCGACTCCAGGCTCGCGATCGTCACGCGGGACGCCGTCGCCGTACGACCGTCCGACATCCCCGATCTGACACAGGCACCCGTCTGGGGGCTCGTCCGGGCCGCGGAGGCGGAGAATCCCGGCCGGTTCGTCCTGGTCGACACCGACGGTTCGACGGACCCCCTCCCCATCCTCGCCTCCACGCGAGAACCCGAACTGGCGGGGCGCGACGGTACGTTCCTCATCCCCCGGCTCCGTCAGGCGCCGGTGGGACCCGAGGAGCCGACGACGTCCTGGGACGCCGACGGCACGGTGCTCGTCACCGGCGGCACCAGCGGGCTCGGCGCTCTGGTGGCACGCCACCTGGTCGCCGAGCACGGTGTACGCCATCTGCTGCTCACCAGCCGCCGGGGCCCCGCCGCGCCAGGAGCTGCCGCACTGCGGGAAGACCTTGCGGCACTGGGCGCGCAGGTGACGGTCGCCGCATGCGACGTCACCGACCGCTCCGCCCTGGCGGCGCTGCTCGCCGCCGTCCCGGCCGAGCACCCCTTGCGAGGTGTCGTCCACGCGGCAGCCGTCGCGGACAACGGCACGGTCGGATCGCTCACCGCGGACCGGTTCGACAGAGTGCTCCGCCCCAAGGCGGACGCCGCCTGGCATCTGCACGAGCTGACCCGCGACGCGGACCTGACCGCGTTCGTCCTCTTCTCCTCGGCGGGCGGCCTTGTCCTCGCGGCGGGCCAGGCCAACTACGCGGCGGCCAATGTCTTCCTGGACGCCCTTGCCCACCGCCGCCGGACCGCCGGACTGCCCGCGATCTCCGTTTCCTTCGGCATGTGGGCGGTCGACACCGACCTGGGCGGCCCTCTCACCGAGGCCGATCTGGAAAGGATGCGACGACTCGGAACGCCCGCGATCGAGGCGGAGGAAGGGCTCGAGCTCTTTGACGCGGCCGTGCGCAGCGGCATGACCCACCTCGTGCCGCTCCGGACCGACCGTTCCGCCCTGCGCGCCCGCGGAGATGACCTGCCGGCGCTTCTTCGAGGACTCGCGGGCCGATCCGCCCGCCGCTCCGTCCGGGCATCGGAAGAGACGGACACGGACGGCTCGGCCCTGGCGGAACGCCTCGCCGGCCGCCCCCGGGCCGAGCAGGACCATGCCCTTGTCGAACTCGTACGGACCCATGTCGCAGCCGTCCTCGGGCACTCCGGTGTCGAAGCGGTGGGCCCGGAACGGGCCTTCAAGGAACTCGGCGTCGACTCACTGGCCGCCATCGAGTTCCGCAACGCGCTGGGCGCCGCTGCCGGCCTGCGACTGTCGGCGACGCTCGTGTTCGACCACCCCAACGCCCGCGCGGTCGCCGATTTCCTCCGGACGAAGCTCGACCTGGGCGAGGACGCCGGCTCCACGCGGCGGGAGCCGGTGACCGCGGCCACGCCACGGACGGCAGACGTGAGCGACGAACCCATCGCCATCGTCGGTATCAGCTGCCGCTTCCCCGGCGGCGTCCGCTCCTCGGAGGACCTGTGGCGGCTGGTCGCCGAGGGCCGGGACGTGATCGGAGACTTTCCCACCGACCGCGGCTGGGACCTGGCCTCCCTCTACGACCCCGAGCCGGGCACTCCCGGCAAGACGTACACACGCAACGGCGGATTCCTCTACGACGCCGGAGAGTTCGACCCGGAGTTCTTCGGCATCATGCCGCGCGAGGCCCTCGCCATGGACCCTCAGCAGCGACTGCTGCTCCAGAGCTCATGGGAAGCCGTCGAACGGGCCGGCATCGATCCGTCCACCCTGCGGGGCAGCCGCACGGGCGTGTACGTCGGCATCATGTACCACGACTACGGCACCCGGTACGGCGAGATCCCCGACGATCTCTCGGCCTATCTCAACAACGGCAGCGCGGGCAGCATCGCCTCCGGCCGCGTCGCCTACAGCCTGGGTCTCGAAGGCCCCGCCGTCACCGTCGACACGGCGTGCTCGTCGTCGCTGGTCGCGCTGCACATGGCATGTCAGGCCGTGCGGCAGGGCGAGGTCACGCTGGCACTCGCGGGCGGTGTCACCGTGATGGCCACGACGCAGACCTTCGTCGACTTCAGCCGGCAGCGCGGTCTCGCGCCGGACGGCCGGTGCAAGGCCTTCTCCGGTTCCGCCGACGGCACGGGATGGTCGGAGGGAATCGGACTGCTCCTCGTGGAGCGGCTGTCGGACGCGCGGCGAAACGGCCATCCGGTGCTCGCCGTCGTCCGGGGCTCGGCCATCAACCAGGACGGCGCCTCCAACGGTTTGACGGCACCGAACGGGCCGTCCCAACAGCGCGTCATCGAGCAGGCGCTGAACGCCTCAGGGCTGAGCGCCTCGGACATCGACCTCGTGGAGGGCCACGGAACGGGCACCCGTCTTGGCGATCCGATCGAGGGCCAGGCGCTGATTGCCACGTACGGCCAGGGACGGGACGACGACCGGCCGGTCCGGCTGGGGTCCATCAAGTCGAACATCGGCCACGCACAGGCCGCGTCCGGCATCAGTGGGGTCATCAAGGTGGTCGAGGCGATGCGGCACGGGGTACTGCCGAAGACCTTGCATGTGGATGAGCCGTCACCGCAGGTGGACTGGTCGGCGGGCCGGGTGGAGCTTCTGACGGAGGCTCGCGACTGGCCCGAGACGGGCCGCCCTCGCCGGGCCGCCGTGTCCTCCTTCGGCCTCAGCGGTACCAACGCACACATGATCATCGAGGAGGCCCCCGAGGCACCGCCGCAGGCGACCGGGACGGTACCGCCGACGGAAGCACGCCCCTTGGTGCCGCTGGTCCTGTCGGCACGTCAGGCACAGAGTCTGCCGGAGCAGGCGACGCGGCTCAGGGCGCTGCTGACGAACGACCCCGATCTGCGGCTGCTGGACGCCGGATTCTCACTGGCGACGTCACGTGCCGTGCTCGACCACCGGGCCGTCGTCCTGGCAGCGGACCGTGAGGCAGCCCTGCGCGGCCTGACCGCGCTGGCCGAGGGCACGGAGAGCCCGGAAGCCATCACCGGAACCGAACGCTCGGAGGGACTGGGCGCGTTCTTGTTCTCTGGTCAGGGGTCTCAGCGGGTGGGGATGGGGCGGGAGTTGTGTGCTGCGTTCCCGGTGTTCGCGGGGGCTTTTGATGCGGTGCTGACCGAGCTGGGGCCGGAGGTGGGTTCTGGTTTGCGGGATGTGGTGTGGGGCGCCGATCAGGAGGTGTTGGATCGGACGGGGTGGGCGCAGCCTGCGTTGTTTGCGTTCGAGGTGGCGTTGTATCGCCTGTTGGAGTCGTGGGGTGTGCGGCCGGATTTTGTGGCTGGGCATTCGGTGGGTGAGATAGCTGCCGCGCATGTGGCAGGGGTGTTGTCGCTTTCGGACGCTGTGCAACTGGTGGTGGCGCGGGGCCGGTTGATGGAGGCGTTGCCGGCGGGCGGGGTGATGGTGGCCGTGCAGGTGTCGGAGGCGGAGGTGCTGCCGTATCTGACGCCGGGTGTCAGCATCGCGGCGGTCAACGGCCCGTCCTCGGTGGTCCTGTCGGGCCGTGAGTCGGAGGTCCTGGCTGTCGCGGAGGACTTTGCGGGGCGTGGGGCTCGTATACGTCGGTTGCGGGTGTCGCATGCGTTTCATTCGGTGCTGATGGAGCCGATGCTCGCGGAGTTCGGTGCGGTCGCGGAGCAACTCACGTACGCCGAGCCGTCGATTCCGGTCGTCTCGAATGTCACCGGGACGGTGACTGCGGAGGTGGCGTCGGCCGAGTACTGGGTGCGGCACGTTCGCGAGGCCGTCCGTTTCGCGGACGGCGTTGCGCATCTGCGGGAGCAGGGTGTGACGCGGTTCGTGGAGATCGGCCCCGACGGCACCCTGACCGCGATGGCGCAAGCCTGTGCAGACGGCGTGCTCGCCCTGCCGACACAGCGCAGGAACCGCGGGGAGAGCGAGGCCCTGGCCACGGCGCTCTCCCGGCTGCACCTCGCAGGAGCCGACATCGAGTGGGAGGCGTACTACGCCGGTACCGGCGCCCGCCGGATCGACCTGCCCACCTACGCCTTCGAGAAGCGTCACTTCTGGCTCGACGCCGCGATCGCGCCGCCGGCCCGGTCCGCTGCCGCGGACCACGGTCAGACGGACGCGGCGCATCCGCTGCTCAGCGCCGCCGTCGTTCTCCCCGACGGAGCGGGCGCCGTGCTGACGGGCCGTCTGTCCACCACGACGCACCCGTGGTTGGCGGATCATGCGGTGTTGGGGCGGGTGTTGTTGCCGGGGACGGGGTTTGTGGAGTTGGTGGTGCGGGCGGGGGATGAGGTGGGTTGCGGGCGGTTGGAGGAGTTGACGTTGGAGGTGCCGTTGGTGCTTCCGGTGGGTGGTGGTGTTGCGGTTCAGGTGGTGGTGGGTGGTGCGGATGGGTC
>NZ_JBVIPT010000051.1:0-5698 GCF_055577685.1 Streptomyces sp. NPDC033178 | reverse complement strand
CTACGAGCGCAAGCCCGAACACTTCCTCGCCTTCGTCGGCATCGCCAGCACCCTCATCTGCTACCGCCGCACCACCAAATGAAATGACGTCTTAGTGTCGCCGTTCGACCGGGTGCTGGAGCTGCTGCGCACCGAAAACGACAGCAAGCGCGGCTATCTTCCGGTCTTTTCGGCCTCGGAGCTGGCCGTCGGCGACAACCCTGATGTGGCGTGTCTGGCCGGCCTGCATCTCCTGTCGCGGGGCGGACAGCTTCACATGGTCTGCAATATGCGGGCCAACGATCTCGACTGCGGCCTGCTGTCCGACGTGTTCTCCTTCACCATGATCCAGGAGTTCGCCGCCGTGCAACTCGGCCTGGAACTCGGCACGTATACGCACTTCATCGGATCGGCCCACGTCAACGACCGCAACACCGACCGTGTCAAACGAGTCCTCAACGAGGCGGACACCCGCCCGGCACCAGTGCATTTCGCGTTTCCGGCGATGCCGCAGGCGACCACTGAGGCGACGATCGAGCACGTCCTGGAGCACGAAGAGGCCTTGCGCACGAACCAGCTCCGCTACGGCGTCGAGCACATCCGGGGCCTGGGCCTTCATCCGTACTGGCAGCAGGTGGTGATGCTGTTCGAGCTGTACCGGCAGCTCACACACGATCAGACCGCGGCCGTCGACCCCGATCTCCTCGCCGCGCTCGATCCGGGCCCGCGCTGGCTCATGGAACGCAAATGGCCGGCCTGCGCCGCCGCTGCGGACGGGGGTGCCCGGTGAGCGGGAAGCCGCAGAGCGGCACTGTGGTGCAGGGCGTGGACTTCGACCGCTGGGCGGTCATTCTCTGCAAGCCGGACGCCGTCGCGCGCGGCCTGGTACCCCGCGTCCTGGAGAGGATCTCCGCTGCGGGCATCGTCGTGTCGGACCGCATGGACGTGATCGCTCAGCCGTGGCAGGCGCACGTCGTCTACCGGGACATGCTCGCCGACACCGGCCGCCACGACCTGCGTGACCTGCCCCTCTACATCGACGCCGCCTACGCCGGGCGGACCGTCACCGTGGCCCTGGCCCACGGGGAGCCCGGGGTGCACGCCAGGCTCCGCCAGCTCATCGGCCACACCGACCCGACCCGGGCCGTGGCCGGCACGATCCGCGGTGACCTCGGCGACGACAGCATGGCAGCAGCCCGGTCGCAGCGGCGCCTCGTGCACAACCTGGTCCACACCTCCGACGATCCGGCCAGCGCCCGCCGCGAATACGGCACCTGGTACGGTCCCGGCCGCCGCCTGCAGGTCTCGGACTTCGACCGGTGCTCGGTGGTCCTGTGTAAACCGGATGCCGTGCAACGGGGCCTGGTCGACGCCGTACTTGAGCGGATCGCCGCAGCCGGCGCCACGATCGCCACCCGACGCGATGTGACGGTCCAGTCCTGGCAGGCCCACGTGCACTACTGGGATCTCCTCGTCGATGCCGACTGGTTCCCCGAACGAGACATCCCCGCCTGCCTGGACGACGCCTACGCCGACAAGCGTGTCACGGTCGCTCTCGCTCACGGTGAGCCGGGCATCCACGCCCGCCTGCGTCACCTCATCGGGCACTTCGACCCGACCCGGGCCGCCGCCGGCACCATCCGCGGCGACCTCGGAAACGACAGCCTCGAAAGCGCCCTGGGCGAGAAACGCCTCGTCCACAACCTGGTGCACACCTCGGACGATACGGACGCGGCCCGACGGGACTTCGGCACGTGGTTCGGCGCCGCCCGCCGTCTGCTGCTCACCGCCCCGACTCAGCCCACGCACGCCGACCGCTGACCACCCCCGGCCTCCGGAGGATTCCGTGACTGCTCCCACCACGACCCGCCGCCTGCTGCCGCTCCTGACCCCTGATCAGATCAGCGCACTCAAGCCGGAACTCGTCGACGTGATCGAGTACCGCAAATCGGGCCTGTCGCTGAACCACATCGTCGGCTGCCCGCTTGAGTGCGGCTACTGCGTCCGTCACCTGTTCGACAACTTCGACATGAAGACCCCCAGGCGGCTGATGAGCGACGAGGCGGCGGTCGCCCAACTCGTCACCCACCCGTACTTCCGGCCCCACCAGACGCCGATCCAGCTCCTGAACCGGGCCACCGACCCGATGCTTCCGTTGGTCAAGCCGCACGTCTTCTCCGTGCTCCGGCAACTCGACGAGCAGGGCCTGACCAACCACGTCCTGGTCATCACCCGGTGGCGAGTGAGCGCCGAGGACTGCGCCGTCCTCAACTCCTTCAAGAATCTGCGGCTGACGATCCTCGTCACCCACTCCGGCATAGACAACCCGGCCATCGAGCCGGTGAACTCCACGTACGCCGCCGACAGCCTGCGCATGCTGTACGAGCACGCCGAGCGCTACCGGACCGTCCTGTACTGGCGGCCGATCGTGCCGGGTCTCAACGACTGTGCCGAGCACATCGAGCGAGCCCGGGAACTGTCCCTGCACGCCCACGCCACCGTGTTCACCGGCTTGTTCTTCCGCGAAGAGATCGCCGCGTACTACCAGGGCAACGGCCTGCCGATGCCGTACGAGGACACGGCCCGGCGCAAGATCATGCCGGAGGACGCCGAGGCGCGAATCCTGGACACGATCAAAGCCGCGGAACAGTCAGGTGTGCCGTGGGGCACGCTGTTCCGCAAGACAAGCTGCGGTGTCGCCTTCGCGCATGGCCAGGCCGACTACAACGGCCACTACGGGGTGCGGGAGTTGTGCGACATCTGCCCGCCCAGCCAGGTTGCCCTGTGCGCGAAGGCATGGTCCAAGCCCGATCCGGAGCAGGTCACCCACCAGGCGCGCGCCCTTGGGGCAGTCGGCGACGTTGAGGTCAACGACCGTGCCATCGTCGTGGAGGGACTGGACGAGCCGCCCCGCTACTTCCTGCAGCACGGGTTCGGCTACCAGTGCCACGACCGATACAAGCCTCACCACTACCGCCAGCACGGCCGGGCCCCCATCGGCTGGGAGGCGGAGGACGGACCCGACACTCCATGAACTTCGCCTCCTGGCCCGCGCTGCTCGTCGTCGACGTCGAAGGCAACGGGACCAACCCGCCTGATCTCGTCGAGGTCGCCGCACTGCCTGTTCGGGACGGCGCTCCCGACAAGAGCACCGCGAAGGCGTGGCTGACCCGCCCGAACCGTCCCGTCACCGCCTTCGCGGCCCGGGTACACGGCCTGTCCAACAACAAGTTGGCCGACAAGCCGGCATGGGCAGAGATCGCGGGCCAGGTGCACGCCTTCCTGGGCACGGCGTGGGTCTGCGCGCACAGCGCCCACACCGACTACCGCGTGCTGCGCGCTCATCTTCCGGGCTGGGAACCAGCCGGCGTGCTGGACACGCTCCGGCTCGCCAGGGCCACGTTCCCGGACCTGGACGGATACAGCCTGGATGCCCTGATCAAGCACCTACAGCCGGACCTGAGCGAGGCCCCCGCGCAGCGGCACCGGGCCACGTTCGACGCCTTCGCCACGGCGCAGCTCCTCATCACCATGACCGCCCACTACGAGACGTGGGACCAGTTGGTCGCCGCGGCCGTGCCGCCCGGCCTGCCCGGCGCCCCCGAACCAGACAAGGACCCCACCCTGTGGTGACCTCCACCCAGCCGATCCGTATCGGCGTGCTCGGTACCCATTCCACCGGCAAGACCACGCTCCTCAAGCGCATCGAGATGGAACTGCGTGCGGAAGGGATCACCGTGACGCGCACCGGCCGGCTCGGCAAGCGTGCCGCCGCGGCCGGCCTGCCCAAGATGCAGCACCACACCGCGCAGTCCACCGAATGGATCATCGCGCAGGGCATCGCCGACGAGATCGCCGCGAGCGCCCAGGGCGCCGAAGTCGTCCTCGTCGACCGGGCCGAACACGACGCCCTCGCCTACTTCCACGCCGCGCTGGAGTACCGCGGCGAAGCTCCTCCTCCCCGGGGGGAACGCGAACGTCTCCTCCTACTCGCCTCCACCCAACTGCCCAAGTACGACCTGCTGCTCGCGACCGTCCTCGACGAGAGCATGCCCGTCGACACCAGCCACGACTACGACCCCCGCTACCGACGGCTCGTCGACCAGCACATGCACCGCCTCCTGGACAGCGACGACATCCCCCACCTGCGGGTACACAGCGACCCTGACAGTCAGGCCCACACCATCGACGTCGCCTCGAAGCTCTGCCTGCAGGTGGCCCTCGTATGACACCCACACCCACACCGCCGGGGGGCACGATTGCCATCGCCGGGAAGACCGTGTCCCGGCTCGGGTTGGGCACCATGCGCCTGACCGGCCCCGGCATCTGGGGCGACCCCGCCGACCGCGACACCGCGCTCAGCATTCTCCACCAGGCCGTGGACACCTACGGCATCAGCCACATCGACACCGCCGACGCCTACGGCCCCCACACCGCCGAGCAACTCATCCATGACGCGCTCTTCCCGTATCCGGACCACGTGCTGATCGCCACGAAGATCGGCATGGTCCGCCCAGGACCGGGTCAGTGGATGCCACTGGGCCATCCCTACTATCTGCGGGCCTTCGTAGAAGCGAGCCTGCGCCGTCTGAAGGCCGACCGCCTGGACCTGTGCTACCTGCACCGCATCGACCCCGAGGTGGCACTCGACGACCAGATCGCCGTCATGCAAGCCCTGCAAGACGAAGGCAAGATCGGGCACATCGGCCTGTCAAAGGTCACACCCGAGCACATCCGCCTGGTGAACGAGCACCTGACCATCGCCGCGGTGCAGAACGCCCTCAACACCCACGACCGCTTCGACGACGCCGTAGGCCTGTGTGGCGAGCTCGGCATACCGTACGTGGCCTACCGGCCGCTCGACGCCGGCCGTCTCGCCCAGGCCAACGGGCCGGCCGCACCGCTGCAGTGGCTCCTCGACCACGGCAGCCACATCGCTGCCGTCCCCAGCACCAGCCAGCCCAGCCACCTCGCCGAGATCGTCGCCGCTGTGACGGGCGGAGACTAATGCCCACAATCACAGAACCCGTCATCCCCGCCGCACCCAGCGCCGATCCTCTTCTCGCGCAGAAGACTGCTTCCTACGAGAACTGGCGGCCGCCGGTCATCGGAGTGTCTCTGCTCGTTCCCGTGGGGCCGGACTCGCTGGTGGTCGCTGACCTGCTCGGCACCATCATCGTGCCCACCGGATCCGTGCACGACGGGCAGAAACCAGCGGAGTCCGCCCAGGACGTTCTTCACGGTGCCCCGGACGGCCTCCCGCTGCTACGGCGCGTAGCCCTGTCCTGCGTGCAGATGCGGCGCAGGAAGGTCATCACGCACGTGCTGGCAACTGAGTCGATGACCCGTGAGGACGTCGGACGCTTGCGCTACCGCGACCCACGGGCAGATGTGCGCGTGCTGCCCACCATGCGCGTCGTCGACGGCCTTACGCCGGGAGGACGCCAGCGGGTTCTGGTCGCACTGCAGGCCCTCGCCACCGGAGAGACGGCCTACATCGACGGAGGCGTTGTGCGTCGTTCCATACCTGCAGACCTTGTGCAGGGATGACGCGGAAGGTGGCCCCCAGCATGCGGAGACGTGCCAGGCTGGCTGCGGCGGCGTTCAGCGGACTCTGGTCCACTTCTTGGGCTCTGTCGCTGATTTGGGGGTAGGTGACGATCAAGGTGACAGGAGGATGCGGCGTCGTAGGAGGTCGAAGTTGGCCCGGCCGTACATC
>NZ_JBVIPT010000050.1:0-6406 GCF_055577685.1 Streptomyces sp. NPDC033178 | reverse complement strand
CCCCCCCCCCCCCCCCCCCACCCCCCCCCCCCCCCCCCCCCCCCCCCCCCCCCCCCCCCCCCCCCCCCCCCCCCCCCCCCCCCCCCCCCCCCCCCACGGCCCTGTTTCGTTTTGGCGACTGCCGTCATGGATGCGCGACAACGCGGTCACGGAGTCACGACTCGTCGATAGGCCGGTAACGACAGGCGCAGAACGCGGGACGCGGACCGTTCACCTGGGTAAGCAGCCCGATACCAGGCCGAACGTCCCGAAAAAAGCCCGCCGAGCGCCTCTGTCCGGTTGCGTCGTACCATTCCTAAAGTTGAAAGCAGGACATCCTGCTCCATGAACGGACCCGCCTTGCACGATCCCCACGCCCCAGCCTCCTGGCGCATCGCTCTGCCGCACACCGCCGCGGCAGTGCCCGTCGCCCGTGCCCTGGTCCGTACCGCGCTCGCCGAACTGGAACACGCCGCCGACAGCGACACCGCCGAGCTGCTCACCGCGGAGCTGGTGGCGAACGCCGTGGAGCACACCAAGGGCGACCGGCCCATAGAGCTGGTCGTGGAGCTGCTGCCGACCGGCTGCCAGGTCGAGGTGCACGATCCGGACCCGTCCCCGCCGGGCGATCTCACGATCCCCGACCCGTCGGGCGAGCCCGACCCCTGGCAGGAGCACGGCCGCGGGCTGCTGCTGATCCGCGCCCTCAGCTCGTCGTGCGGGCACCGCCCCACGGACTCCGGGAAGGCGGTCTGGTTCAGGCTGCCGACGGTGCCGCACCAGCGGAACCCGCTGTAGCGACGGCGCAACCCGTCGCGCCCCTCACGCGCCCCACAAGCCCTCGCCCCCCAGCCTCACGGCCCTCAGGGCCCTCACAGCCCTCAGGCGAGGGTCGCCACCAGCATCGCCTTGATCGTGTGCAGCCGGTTCTCCGCCTCGTCGAAGACGACCGAGTGGGCCGACTCGAAGACCTCGTCGGTGACCTCCAGCGAGTCCAGGCCGTGCCGCTCGTGGATGTCGCGGCCGACCTTGGTGCCCAGGTCGTGGAAGGCCGGCAGACAGTGCAGGAACTTGACGTCCGCGTTGCCGGTGGCCCGCAGGACGTCCATCGTCACCGCGTACGGGCCGAGGGCGACGATGCGCTCGTCCCAGACCTCCTTGGGCTCCCCCATGGACACCCAGACGTCGGTGGCGACGAAGTCGGCGCCCGCGACCCCCTCCGCGACGTCCTCGGTGAGCGTGATCCGCGCCCCGCTGCGCACGGCGAGCTCGCGCGCCCGGTCGACGATCTCCTCGGCGGGCCAGTAGGCCTTCGGCGCGACGATCCGTACGTCCATGCCGAGCAGCGCGCCGGTGACCAGGTAGGAGTTGCCCATGTTGAAGCGCGCGTCGCCGAGGTAGGCGAAGGCGGTCCGGTTCAGCGGCTTGGTGGTGTGCTCGGTCATCGTGAGGACGTCGGCGAGCATCTGGGTCGGGTGCCAGGCGTCGGTCAGACCGTTGTAGACGGGCACGCCCGCGTGGGCGGCCAGCTCCTCGACACCCTCCTGGCTGTCCCCGCGGTACTGGATCGCGTGGAACATCCGGCCGAGCACCCGCGCGGTGTCCTTCACGGACTCCTTGTGCCCTATCTGCGAGCCCGACGGATCGAGGTACGTGGTGGAAGCGCCCTGGTCCGCGGCCGCGACCTCGAACGCGCAGCGCGTGCGCGTCGAGGTCTTCTCGAAGATCAGCGCGATGTTCCGGCCCCGCAGGTGCTGGGTCTCCGTCCCGGCCTTCTTCGCCGCCTTCAGCTCTGCGGCAAGCCCGATCAGGCCGCGGAACTCCTCCTCCGTGAAGTCCAGCTCCTTCAGGAAGTGGCGGCCGGCGAGGGCGTACGGGACTGTCGCCATGGGGGCGCTCCAGGGTTACGTAAACAGGGACTCTTGGAATTCTATACGATGCTCCACATTTCTATACGGAATCATTATCGAGACGTAGGCCTCACTTTCGAGGCCCCGAACCTCCGGTTCGGCCGCTACCCGACCGGATCCCGTACCACCGGACAGCTCATGCACCGCGGACCGCCCCTCCCCCGCCCCAGCTCGCTCCCCGGGATCTCGATCACCTCGATGCCCTGCTTGCGCAGATGTGTGTTGGTGGTCTGGTTCCGCTCGTACGCGACGACGACGCCCGGCTCGACCGCGAGGACGTTGCAGCCGTCGTCCCACTGCTCGCGCTCGGCGGCGTGGACGTCCTGCGTGGCGGTCAGCACACGGATCCGGTCGAGCCCCAGCGCGGCGGCGATCGCGCGGTGCATGTGCTCCGGCGGATGGTCGGTGACCTTCAGCTCCTTGTCACCGACGCCCGGTTCGATGGTGTACGAGCGGAGCATGCCGAGCCCGGCGTACTGGGTGAAGGTGTCGCCGTCGACCATCGTCATCACCGTGTCGAGGTGCATGAGGGCGCGCTTCTTGGGCATGTCGAGCGCCACGATGGTCTGCGCCGAGCCGGTGGCGAACAGCTTGTGCGCGAGCATCTCCACGGCCTGGGGCGTCGTCCGCTCGCTCATCCCGATGAGCACGGCGCCGTTGCCGATCACGAGCACGTCCCCGCCCTCGATGGTGGAGGGGTAGTCGGCCTGGCCCTCGGACCACACGTGGAACGCCTCGTCCTGGAACAGCGGATGGTGCCGGTAGATCGCCTCGAAGTGCACGGTCTCGCGCTGCCGGGCGGGCCAGCGCATGGCGTTGATGGAGACGCCGTCGTAGATCCAGGCGGAGGTGTCGCGGGTGAAGAGGTGGTTGGGGAGGGGGCCGAGGAGGAAGTCGTCGAGCTCCATGACGTGGAAGCGCACGGAGGTCGGCTCGGGGTGCGCCTCCAGGAACTCCCGCTTGGTCATCCCGCCGACCAGTGCCTCCGCCAGCTCGCCCGCGGGCAGCGCCTCGAACGAGGCTCTGAGGTGGTCGGTGGCCAGCGGCCCGTACTCCTTCTCGTCGAAGACCCTGTCCAGGACGAGCGATCTGGCCGCCGGGATCGCCAGGGCCTCGGTCAGCAGGTCGCCGAAGAGGTGGACGGTGACTCCGCGGTCGCGGAGCACGTCGGCGAAACCGTCGTGCTCCGCGCGGGCCCTGCGCACCCACAGCACGTCGTCGAAGAGCAGGGCGTCCTTGTTGCTCGGGGTGAGCCTTTTGAGCTCAAGATCCGGCCGGTGCAGGATGACGCGGCGCAGCCGCCCGGCTTCGGAGTCGACGTGGAATCCCATGCCTCCATCCTGACCATTCGGCCGCGTGTTCACCCCCTCAACGGCGGGGAAGAGGCTGCAACAGTTCCGTCCGGGGCAGCGTCCGCCGCGCGGTGCGGCCCGGTTTTGGGGCGGCCCGCGCGACGATCCACCCCGCAAAGGTGTGCGGGTCGGCCGGGTCACGGACCAGGGCCACGGTGTAGCCGGCGAGCGCGGTGGCCGGGTCTTCCGGCGGCGAGGTGCTCGTCTGCGGTACGCGGAGCCGCCAGGCGCAGGGCGAAGGCATGGGTACGGGCGTCGGGCCGGGAGGCCCGGTCGGCACGGAACCGGGAGCCGCCGGGCGCGGCCTCCTCTTCTGGTGGTTCGATATTGCGCAACCGACATACGAGCCCCAGCAAGGGCGGCTGGTTCGTCGGGCTCACGCAGCCAACCGTCCAGGGGCCGCGTCGGCCGGTGCCGAACATCTCACCGTCCGGCGCGGCTCGCGGCTGCGCCTCGGCCGGCCCGCCCCTGATGCTGCTGCGGGGCCGAGCGGGGGGAAGCTGTTCACGGCGGCGAGTAGCAGCAACGTGAGGTCCGCCCGATCTGATTTCCCAGACGCGAACGTCTGCCGTGAGGGCTGGCTCAGAGACGGCGGCTTCGGCTTCGCATAGTTCGGGCAGCTGCCCCAGGCTGTGTCCCCCTTCTCGCACGCCGGCACACGATGCCCGTGTACTTCCACGACGGAGAACTTTGCCCATTCGGAAACCGTGCGATCACTCCACTTGATCAGCCAAGGTCGCGCGATGCCTTCGCCGAGGCGGCGAACCTCCTTATGGCTTGAGTGAGTTCCCCCTTTCTCCCTGGATCGTCGTCCACGGACACCACCGCGTCGTACAACTCCCACAGAGCCTCGGGGTGACGGCGGGCGAGAGCCATGAGGATGTTGGTGGCATCGGTGCGGGCCTTGGTATGGCGAGGCAGCGTTCCAGTGATACGAGGGTGCAACGTGCCGACCACGGTCTGGCGTTCGGCGGGGTCGGCCATCAGCGGATAGGCGAGAAGAGCATCCACCGCGCGGCCGAGAGGGGAGAGTGGGCGCTTGTCGGGAGTACCTTCCGTGGCGGTCAGGATCTCGGTGCGCTCGGGGCCGGATAGTCGAATCTCAGGATGCTGTACGGTGCGGCCGGCCTGCCGCATGTCCGCAACTCGCCTTCGTACGGCGGAAAACAGCTCTTCCGGATCGGGGGGCGAGGGGAGATTTCCGGCACGCTCCTCCAGAAGTTCGAGCAGTGCGTCCGAGAAGAGACCCGTGGCCCGCACCGGGTCGTTGACCGCGGTACGGCCGCGGCCCGCGGCGCGGAGCAGGGTCTGCCGGTGAGCGAGAGTGCGATGTCCGGAGGGCAGGGCATTGGGGGGCAGCGGGTCGCGGAAGGCGAGGGCCTCCTCGAAGGTTTCGCAGGCGTCCACGATCCACAGCTGCTCGGCGAATCCGGGCACGGAGTCACTGGTGTAGCGGTCGAGTGCGGACTCCAGGTCGACGGCGACCTTGTCGGTGGTGGTGGCGTCGGCGCAGAACAGTCGGGTGCGGCCGGACCGGTCGAGCACTCCGTGGCCGCCCCACCACACCCACAGCACATCACCCTGTGCGCGCGGCAGTTCGTGCACGAGGGTGCGGCGCAGGGTGGCGTGGTCGGCCGGGGAGTACTCGACGTCCGGCACGAAGGAGGTCAACGGGGAGAGGTGGAGCCTGAGTTGGGACTCTGGCACGCCGGCGGCGTGCAGCAGGTCGCGGAAGCGTACGGCGTCACGGGCGGGTCCCGGCAGGTCCCAGTCCGGGCCCGCGTCGTATGCCTCGATGCCGACGATCAGCGCATGGACACGGGCGGGGTCGTGGCCGGTCACGGGAGGTGGTCCGCGATATGCCGGTACACGGCCGGGTTGGTCCAGTAGGCACTGTGCGCGGCGGGGAACGGCTGGCGTCCGTCGACGGGCACGTCGGTGACACGCCCCGGGAAGAGGGGTGCTCCCAGGTAACCCAACAGATCGCGGGGGTCGTACAGGTTCAACCAGTCGGGCATGTGTGCGGGCAGTGGCTCCGGGTGGGCGAGGGAGGGCAGGGAGCCCGACTCGTACAGGAAGGGTCCCTGGGAGCCCGCGGTCACGAGGAGCCGGACCTGGGGGAGCGGAGTGCCGATGAGCGTGTCGAGGGCGATGATCCCGCCGAGACTGTGACCGATGAGGGCAACGGGCGGCTCAAGACCCGCTACGAGGGAGCGCAGGTCCTCGCGGAAGGCTTCGCCGCGGCTGAGATAGCGCAGGACGTCTCCGGCGGCGGGATGGGCCGCCTCGGTCAGGGCGCGTCGGCGGCGCACGACGGCACGCGACGCGGCCGCACCCGCGACACTCAACAGCCTGGTGCGCAATCCGCGTTCGGCGCCTTGAGGCAGCGCACCGATCATTTGGCCGAGGCGGTCGACGACGGCGTCACGGGTGTCGCCGTTCGGGACGAGTGGCGCGTCGGTGTCGAGGACCTCGGCGATGATGCGGGCTGCCAGGGAGCGGGCGGCGAGGGTCGCGAGGTCGTCCCGTTCGAGGGCTGCGGCTGCCGGGCCCAGCAGCGGATGAGCGGCCAGGGCCGTCGCGGCGCGCGCCAGGCCGGGACCCAGTTCGGCCGCGGGTTCATCCCCACGGGCGGCCAGGCCGTGCAGGCGCGCCTGGAGGCGCTGTTCCGGCGGCGCGAATCCGGGTGGACGCTCCACCGCGGGCTCCCCTGCCGCCGCGGCGAGTGCCAATTCGGCATAGGGGTCGGCGTAGAGAGCGGCCCAGGCCCATGTGTCGTCATCCCGGTCCGGACCGGCCGACGCGAGCGGGGTCTCCGCCAGGCCACGGACCGTACCCGACCGCGGTGGCAGACTTGCCCCGCCCGCGGCCAGCGTGGCGCCGTGCGGGCCTCCCCAGTAGTACGGCACGATGCGTAGTCCGTCACGCAGGGTGGTGAGCCCCGCGGCGACTCGCCCTGTCAGCGCCGAGAAACCTGGTTCACGTACCCCTGTCCCGTGAATGAAGACAACCGCCGCCATGCGCCCCCCGTGACACGGGTCAACGTCCCCGTACGACCGCTTCTGGTACCTCAATTCATCAGTATTCTAGGGGTGTTGGGCCCAGGTGGCGCATACGTACGACGGCTCGGGCCGGAGATGGTATCCCGCCGAGTGGTGTAGTCAC
>NZ_JBVIPT010000049.1:0-9717 GCF_055577685.1 Streptomyces sp. NPDC033178 | reverse complement strand
GGAGGTCAGCGAGGCGAACCACATCCCCCACGCCAAGGTGATGCCCACCCGTCCTTGATCGTCACCTACCCCCAAATCAGCGACAGAGCCCAAGATCTGTGCCAGAACCCGGTTTCAGTCGCCATAGCCACCTCGTCGTTGGTGTGGTGATCTCACTCAGCACGACGGCGGCCGGAGGCTTCGTTGGTTCCGTATCCTTCCATGCTCGACGTCCCGTACGAGTTGGTCGAGCCTGTGTCCTGGCTCATCTACGCCCGAAGGCGTGAACTTCGCTCACCATGGCGGAAGTTGATCTGCTTCAAGCAGGCCCTGCTTACACTGGCTCACCTGCGGAAGAACGAGACGTTCGCACAGGTTGGCGCCTGGTTCGGGGTGTCGGAGATAACGGCTTAGCGCTACGTCGACGAGACGCTTGAGGTCCTGGCCGCCTGGACACCGGGCCTGCACGAGGCCCTGGTCTGGCTGGGTGAGGGCGACTTCGTCATCGTCGACGGGACACTCATCCCGACCGACCGCATCAAGGCGGATGAGCCGTAGCTACGCACAGAAGCACCGCAAGCACGGCATGAACGTACAGGTCATCGCGGCCCCGGACGGCACACCACTGTGGTTCGCACGCGCGACACCGGGACGTACCCATGACCTCACCGCGGCCCGCGCCCACGACGTCATCCAAGCGTGCCTGACCCGACAGATACTCGTTCTCACCGACCGGGCCTACCAGGGTGCCGGCCGCCACCGTCCGCACCCCCTACTACCACCACCACGAACAGCCCGAGCACTACCAGGAGTTCAACCATGACCACGCCCGGCTGCGGGCTCCCGGCGAATGCGCCTTCGCACAGCTGAAATCCTGGCGACTGTTACGGCGAGCCCGATGTTCCACTCAGCGTATCGGCACAGCCGTCCAAGCCATCCACACACTCTTGACCTGTGACTGTTCAGGACGAAAGAGGCTCCCTACGTTGTTCTGCGGGAGGCGGTGAGCCCTTCGTATGGTTCACCCACCCAGGGGCACCGGGTGTGGTTGAAAAAGCTCTGCCGATTGTGGCTCTCAGTGATTGGCCGCCCGGTGCCCCACGACGACTCGGCTGCCAATTAGGAATTGCGAATGATCGCTCTGTAGGGAATCGACAGCGAGGTCGTCCGTGGGAGGCATCAGCAGCAGACCGCACGGAGGCACCACATGGCCGCGATCTGGGCCGGCATCGACGCAGGCAAGACCCACCACCACTGCGTCGCGATCGACGAGAGCGGCCGCCGGCTGCTGTCGCGACGCGTCGCCAACGACGAACCCGAACTCCTCCAACTCCTCGCCGATGTCATGGCTCTCGGCAACGAGGTGATCTGGGGCATCGACCTGGCCGACGGCGGAGCCGCCCTGGCCATCGCGATCCTTCTCAACCACGACCAGCCGGTGCACTACATCTCCGGCCGGGCCATCCACCGCGCCTCCGAGAGCTACCGCGGCGAGGGCAAAACCGACGCCAAGGACGCCGCCGTCATCGCCGACCAGGTCCGCGTCCGCCGGGATCTGCACCCCTTACGCGCCAGCGACGACACCGTCACCGACCTCAAGATCCTCACGGGCCGGCGCACGGACCTGGTCGCCGACCGCACCCGCACCGTCAACCGCTTGCGAGCCCAGCTCACCGGTATCTTCCCCGGCCTGGAACGGGCCTTGGATCTCACCAACACTGGCCCGCTCACCTTACTGACCGGCTACCAGACCCCAGCGGCCATCCGCCGGATCGGCGCCAAGCGGCTGGAAACCTGGCTGCGCAACCGCCACGTCGTGCGCCCCGACCGCCTTGCCGAGATCGCTGTCCAGGCCGCCGAACGGCAGCACACCAGCCTGCCCGGCGAGAAGCTGGCCGCCCAGCTGGTGCACACGCTGGCGAGGGAGGTGATGGCCCTCAACCGGCAGGTCGCCGAACTCGACAAGGACATCGAGGCCCGGTTTCGCGAGCACGACACCTTCGACGTGATCACCAGCATGCCCGGCCTGGGCGTCATCCTCGGCGCCGAGTTCCTCGCCGCGACCGGCGGCGACATGACGACCTTCGGCACCGCCGACCGCCTGGCGGGCTTCGGCGGCATCGCCCCGGTGCCCCGCGACTCGGGGAAGATCAGCGGCAATCTGCGGCGCCCGCAACGCTACAACCGCCGCCTCCAACGCGTCTTCTACGCCTCGGCGTTGTTCAGCATCCGACACTGCGAGGAATCGCGCCGGTTCTACGACCGCAAACGCGCCGAGGGCAAGCGTCACACCCAGGCCGTCCTCGCCCTTGCCCGCCGCCGTGTCAACGTCCTCTGGGCCCTCCTCCGCGACGGACGGTGCTACGAGCCCGCTCCGCCCAAGGCCCTCGCGGCTTGACAGACCGCATTAGGAATCACTGACTTGTGACCGTGCAGGATGAAAGTGGCTCAACTATCTCATATACAGCATGAAGACGGGCGCAGTGAACTGGATCCGTCCTGTTTGCGTAGTACTCCTAGTAGCTCGCCTCCATCTCAAGAGGGTCGTTAAGATGCCAAGTCGTGCAGAAGTGACCGCCCACGCACTCCAAGTGATGACACAATGGCTAAAGGAATGCGAATCGCAACCAATTTCTGCACCTAAATATCTCCGTAAGATAAATGCACAAAATGAGGACTTCATCAAGAATCAGAGGGCCGGGAATACCGAGGCCTTTCGGAGGCTGACACCCAGGCAGAGAATTCAGTTCGACGTCCTGTGGGAAAACCCAAAACGCCAGGATCATCTGAGTGCGGACTACTTCAATTATACGGTTGAAAGGCGTGAGGCCCAGGCGCGGGCAGCGAATGGTGGGGGTTCGGTGCCTGGTTTCGGTGAGGGGTCTTCGTCCGTATCGATGCCTCAAGCTCCGCAGCAGGTGGCGGACCATTATGGGCAGCTTGCACCCCAGTCCGGACCACATCCCAGCGCACCAATGCCTGCCCCCTCGCTGCCTGCACCCGCCACGGCTCAGCACACTATTGCCGCCGCCGCGCAGACTCACCCAGTCGCCGCACCGGACGCTTCCGCGCTAAGGGCGTGGGCAGCGCAGCGCGAAAATTCTGCAGTTTTCGGGGCTGTGCTGCATGCCCTCCGGAAGCAGATAGCGGAGCATTCATATGTGCATGGCATTCCCAACGATCAGCTAGGCGCCTACACCGAGCTAGCCTCCCGCATGCCGAGCACCTGGGAAGAACCTGAAAATATTGCCCGACTGGGGCGATTGAAGAGCCAGGTCGACAATGTGCCGACCAGCATATTGAACGCCCGTCAGCAGTTCATGTCCACAGGGCAGGGGCAGTCCAGCGGTCTGGGACGCTGAACCTATCCTTCTCCCTGCGGCAGCAGTTGAAGGCCACGACTGCCAGAATTCTGCAGTGAAGCATTGCCGGAAACTCGGCGACCTCAGTTACCGGTAGTCCGTTAAACCCGGCGGTAGCAGGGACTTGACGGCTCCTCGGATTGCTCGCAGAGCGGAAGGAGACCGTTCTCAGAGGAGCGATGCCCGAGCGACGTGCCTGCCCGCCCGCTCCTAGCCCGCTGGAGGAGTACACGGCCCGCTTTGATGACCTGCTGGTCTCGCTCACCCAGCGGCGCGGCCTGCGCGAGTACCTCGCTGCCCTGATGGCGCCGCGCGACTGGAACAAGACGCTGACCTGTCTGGCCGGAGCCGAGCCGGTGACCGGCTCAAAGGACGCGGCCGTACAGCAACTGCAGTTTTTCCGGAGTCCAGTTGGGACGATGTGAAGGTCAACGACCGGCGTCTGCAGCTGATGCGCGCCGCCCCGGCCACCGCCCCACACGATCAGGGGGTGCTGGTCATCGACGATTCCGGCGGCCGCAAGGACGGCATCGCCATCGCGCACGTCGGCCGGCAGTGGCTGGGCCGGCTGGGCAAGACCGACAACGGGATCGTCACGGTCACCGCGGTGTAGACCGACGGGCGGATCTACTACCCGCTGCACGCGCAGCCCTACGCCCCGGCCCACCACTTCGCCCGCGGCCGGGCCGACCTAAACTTCCGTACCAAACCGCAGATCTCGGCCGCTCTCGCGGCCCAAGGCAAGCAGGCGGGCTTTGCGTGCCGGGCCGTGGTGGCCGACTGCGCCTACTCGGTCAGTGACGACTGGTACTTGGCACTGCGCGAGGCCGCCCTTCCCTACGTGGTGGCACTGCGGCCGCACCGCGGAAGGTGGGCACCTGCCGACGAGCCGCGCACTCCGATCGACGCCGTCCGCGCCCTGACCGGCACCGATCCCGAGAATACGGGCGGCTGGAGGCCCATCGAGCGCCGCTTCCGAGACGGGCACACTGAGACGTGGTGGGCCGCCGATGCGACGCTGGTCAACTACGGCCCGAACAGCAGCTGCCGCCTGGTCGTGGCCACCAGCGACCCGGGCACCCTGCCGGAGAAGGCCACCTGGTATCTGACCACCAGCCTGCCCCACCCCGACGCCCCGCACGCCGCCAGCACGCATTCGCCCGCCGACCTCGCTGAGATCGCCCGGATCTACAGGCTGCGGCCATGGATCGAGCAGAGCTGCAAACAGATCAAGGACGAGCTCGGCTGGGCCGACTTCCAGGTCCGCTCCGCGAAGGCCATCCACCGTCACCAGACCCTGGTCAACTGCGCGTTCTCCTTCTGCTGGGACCCGTGGTTCGCGCCGCCCGGACCGCTGGACACCACCGCACCAGAGCCCTGCCCCGACGAAAGGGCAGAGGGGGGACCCGGCATGCACCACCAGCCCCAACCGCCCTGCTGGCTCAGGGCCTTACGCGCCGTCCGCTCCTGGCTCACCCCGGCGATCGACCTGGCCCGCTGGTGGCGGGCATGGACCGACCAAGACCTGCCGCCCGAACTCCAAGCCCTCCTCGACGCCGTCACCGCCGGAAGACCCCTTGATCTCAACCATCGGGTGCAACGGACTACCGGTAGGTCGTAGGTGCGACCGGGTCGCGCGGGAGAACCACAGGGGTGTGCCGTCGGGGCGGGCGATGACCTGCACATTCATGCCGTGTTTCTTGTGTTTCTGCGAGTAGTACGGCTGATCGGCGCGGATGCGGTCGGTGGGGATCAGCGTGCCGTCAACGATGACATGGTCGCCTTCAGCGAGGCCGGTGAGGGCTTCGTGGAGGCCTGGGGCCCATGAGGCCAGCACCTCCTGGGCCTCGTCCACGTAGCGAGAGGCGGTGGTCTGGGATAGCGCGAACCCGGCGCCGAGCTGGGCGAGTGCCTCGTTATTGAGGAGGCGGACCAGCATGAGCAGTGCCTGGTCGAAGCAGCCGAGCTTCCGCCATCGGGTGTTGCGTTTGCGGCGGTGCTCGTACAGCAGCCAGGCAACATGCTCGACGAGCTCAGGTAGGCCGTCGAGCGTGGCAGGGTACAGAACCAACAGGGCCTCTTCGGTCGCCGGTGTGCTGAGTGGAATCACCACGCCAACGACGAGGGGCCCTGCCTCGTCACCACACCCACTGACCAGCCCATTTCACCTGTCAGTGCAGGATGAATGATTCCCAATCAGGTTTGTCAAGGTCGGCTCAGCGGACGGTGACGTTGTTATGCCGTTGGGGTGGGCCGGCAGCGAAGGCTCGGCGAGCAGCGGCCGTACCTCGTTGACAGCTCGGGTGATGGCCGAGCTGTCAACGCCGAATCAGCAGACTGGCACGTCGTGAGTGCCTCCGTGCCGAAGACGGACGAGGGTGGCCAGCCCTAATCAACTGGCAGTTCTTCCTCCTTGTGCGTGCGTTAGTGAGGAATGGTCAGGCCGGTGCCGCGGTAGCCGTCGTCGGCGATCACCGTGGAGGTGGTGCCGACGGCGGTCTTCGCGCCGGAGTCCTCCCGAGCCCGGCAGCGGCGTACAGTAGATCGCCCTCGTACATGTCACCCTCGGCCAGAGGGTCGTCCCGCAGTGCCTGCAGCGCAAGCGCCAGAAGATGGGCAAATCCCACGTTCTACCCGATCAGCAGACGTATGTCCTCGACGGCCAGCTCGCCGATCGGCCGATACCGAAGGGTGTGCACCGTCGAGACAAGATGACTCGCCTCAGCCGACGAGGTCGACCAACGGTCAGGCTTTCCGGAGAGTGCCGCGCCCGCGTCCGGCCGATGCTGCCGCCGCCGGGCACCCTCAGCAGCTGGTCTGCTCCCGCAGGAAGCGCTGCTCTTTGCCCCGACGACCCGACTGCCACCGGCGTGTGGTGTACGCGAGGTCCTCGCGGCAGGCGTCGAGGAACACGCCCTGCGCGGTGACCAGGTTCTCCGCCGCAGCGATGACGGCGACGGTGCCGCACAGCCGTACGCCGTGCAGCGCGCCGATCAGGGCCGCGGCGACGTTGCCCGTGGCTTTGATGCCAGCAGCGGTCACGGCCGACGTGGAAAAGGTCACGCCATAGTTACCGGGGCATGGCGACGACTGTGGGGGTGTACCCGAATCACCAAGCGCACCGCCCCAGCAGTGAACGGGCCTATCCGACGGATGCGGCCGGGCCACAGTCGGGGCACTGCAGCCCGCGCCAGGTCGAGGAGAGGAGGAGGTAGTGACACAGATCGAGCAGCACGGGAGTCTCCGTAATCGGGCAGCTTTTCACCCCTGGTGCTCCCAGAAGCCGCGTGGACAGCAACGGCGCCCGGAGCATCTGAGGAGGCGCCCCGGGCGGCGCGTCATCCCCGGACTGTTCCGGCCCCTCCAGGTCGAACAGGAAGCAGGGCTCCGCGGACCACGGCCAGGGCGGCAACAGCGGTTCGATCAGGGCTCACAAGCCGTCGTCCACGATCCACGGCCGAGGACTCACGTAACACGAACGGCCGAATCACCCCACTGGTCACACCCGACCAGGGCACTGCAAAACGATCGTGTACAAGCTCTTGCGTCGCTCATTCGCACTCGGTACCTGTCGCGCTGATCGACGAAGTCAGATCGTCGAAACTCTGCCACCCCATGTCGTACACTCTTGTCTTCTTGGGTATATCTCGCCTGCCTCCGCCGAGGGACGCGGTACTCCACATCACCAGGTCATAATCCGAGTCATTGATTACGGATGAGATGGTCTCATCGAATCCCTCACCGTCGACCTGCAGTTCGCTCAGGTCAGCGACGGTCACCGGCGCCGTTAGAGCCAGGCGCCTACCGTTGAACGAGTTAAAATCGAAGAAACAGATGGAACCTCTCGGGCATTCGCGATTTCGGGGACGAGGGGTCGGCGAACCCTCACCTTGGCCCTCAGGCGAGGGCTGAGCCGCTGCTTCTGTCGAATCGAGTTTCGGAATGCCCAGTTCTCCCGACACGGGAACGTCGGCGTTTTCGATTTGATTACTTGCATTCTGCTCGTTCGCACCGGAGCAGGATGTCAGCACCAGACAGAGAGCCATGGAAACGGCTGTAAGAATAATACTGCGCGCTTGATACATTATTCCTCCATCAAAGGTATCTTTTTCACGTTCATTTGACTTTCACCGAGAGGCCACCCCTGACATCGGAAGCTCCAGTTAGGTCTACGTGCCACCGCCCGATGTAGTTCAACTCCATTCAGTCGGAACCGGGATACTGGAGGGATAAAGCGGGTAGCAGCTCGTAAGACGATCATGGTCATACCCTGTGGGGGCACTTCCGGCAGATGTTGGCCACAGGTTGGCGAGGCGGGGGTGTCGTGGAGTTCGGCTCGGCGTTCCCAGCGGACGACGAGGTGTTGGAGTCGCAGTCCTTGTCGCCCAGGAGCGAGTCAGGGTGGCGGGGCGGCCCAGCTCAGCGAGCAGAATGCGGCGCGGCTGCCAGAGGGCCCTGGCCTGCTGTCTCGCCCCAAGCGCCGCCAGCACATCTGTTGGGAGCCGAACCTCAGCTCCAGAGGCAGGAGTTGTCGGGCTACGTTGGAGGAGCTCGGCCAATCACAAACGCTCATCACCTTTTTAGCCACTGCCACCCATGAGCATGGCTAGCGTCTGCGGCCATAGCAGATTTCTGCCGAGTGTGGTGCAGATCTGTCTTCCCCGTAAGCACCGGTCCGCCATCGACGCCCGAGCGCAGAGTCCCCGTGCAACGGCCATTCACCTCCGGCCTCACCATCCTTCTTATGCACTCAGGATCTCTATAAGCTACTGCGGGGATATGTCTAAGGGCTTGCGGGGAATCAAGGTGTTGCTTCCCGTTCTGAGGCTCGGTGGTGTGGTATGCGCATCTCGGATGAGACTCGTGACCAACTCGCCGTGAAGTTCGCGGTGTTGCTCCCACATCTGGACGAACGGCAGCGACGGCTGTTGATGGCTGCGGAGGCCCGGGGGTTGGGGCACGGTGGTGTCCGAGCCGTGGCACAGGCCGCTGCGGTCAGCGAGACGACCGTCCGCAAGGGCGTGTTCGAACTCGAGGCGGGCGAGGAGCCTTTGGGGCGGGGGCGGCGGCCGGGCGGGGGCCGCAAACGGGTCTCGGATCTGAATCCCGGGCTGCGACCAGCGTTGTTGGCGCTGGTTGAGCCGGATGTGCGAGGGGATCCGATGTCGCCGCTGCGGTGGACGGTCAAGTCCACCCGCACGCTTGCGCAGGAGCTGACCCGTGCCGGGCACCGCGTCAGTGCCGACACTGTCGCCGACCTGCTGCGAGAGGAAGGCTTCAGCCTGCAGGCCAACGCCAAGACCATCGAGGGCAGCCAACACCCAGACCGGGACGCGCAGTTCCGCTATCTCAACGAGCAGGCCCGCGAGCACCGGGACACCGGCCAACCGGTGATCAGCGTGGACACCAAGAAGAAGGAGCTCGTCGGCGAGTTCAAGTACAACGGCCGCCAGTGGCGGCCGACCGGTGAGCCGGTGCCGGTGAACGTGCATGACTTCGCCGACCCGCAGCTGGGCAAGGCAGTCCCCTACGGGATCTACGACCTGGCGGCGAACACCGGCTGGGTCAACGTCGGCACCGATCACGACACCGCCGCATTCGCGGTCGAGTCGATCCGCCGCTGGTGGCACGGCCAGGGCCAGGCCGCCTACCCGCAGGCGGAGCGACTGCTGATCACCGCCGACGCGGGCGGCTCCAACGGATACCGCACCCGGGCCTGGAAACTCGAACTGGCCCGGCTCGCCGCCGAAACGGGGCTGACCATCACCGTGTGTCACCTGCCGCCGGGCACATCGAAGTGGAACAAGATCGAGCACCGGCTCTTCTCGCACATCTCCATGAACTGGCGCGGCCGCCCGCTGACCAGCCACGAAGTCATCGTCCAGTCCATCGCCGCGACCACCACCCGCACCGGACTGCGCGTGAGTGCCGCACTCGACACCAACACCTATCCCACCGGAGTCCGTATCGGTGACGCGGAGATGGCAGCAATGCCGCTGACCCGCCACGCATTCCATGGCGAATGGAATTACGCCCTGCACCCGCAGCCGCACCTTGCCGTCCCGGCGGCCCGGGTTCCGCAGGCGCCGGCGCCGCAGTGGGATCAGGCCCTGCTGTCCGACCCCGTCCTGACCGGGATGTCCCGGCAACAACTTGACGCGCTCACAGGGACTTTGGCCCTCGACGGCGACGCCCGGCGCGGCCGTCCGCCCAGGCTCGCCTTCCCCGAACAGGTCCTGGCCACCGTGCTCCATCTGCGGGTCGCCCTGGCCGCGGAACCTCTCGCCGTACTGTTCGGCAGCAGCCGGACCGCGATGCACCGCACCCTTCTGAAGAACAGGAAGCTGCTCGAGTCACACAGCGTCGTCATCCCACC
>NZ_JBVIPT010000048.1:0-9740 GCF_055577685.1 Streptomyces sp. NPDC033178 | reverse complement strand
AGAGTGGAGTCGCCCGTCTGAAGTCCTGGCGGATCTTCCGCAGAGCGCGGTGCAGCCCGAATCGAATGACGTCAATCGCAGCAGCGGTCCTCACTGTGGAGCGGCAACGCTGAAAGACCTCATTGACAGCGCTCGCAAGGCTGGCTACGGCGGCGTCTTCGCCCGCCCTAGCCACGGCCTGTGGGGCATTCCGCGAGATTGCGGGGCATGGTCCAGATAACGTGTAGTTCCCGTCAACGCCGCGCGAGAGGTGAAACGTTGAGCGACGGTCGGCTTGGTGTGGTGATGATCCACGGGATCAGGTCCGGGCCCAAGGTGTGGCAACCCCTTGAGCAGCTCATTGCGAACGACGAGGAACTCGGCTTCGTTGAAACGCTGCCGTTCGAGTACGCAACCGGAGTGAAGCGTCTCCATCCCCTGCGCATCTTTCCGTCGATCGATACGGTCGCCGACAGCCTGAAGGAGTTCCTAGCAACGGAGGCGGGTGACTTCGACAGGCTGATGCTCGTGACCCATAGCCAGGGCGGCCTGGTGGGTCAGCGGCATCTGGCCCGCATGCTGGCCGACGGTGCGGGCCAGGAACTCGTCCGCATCAAAAGGATGGTTATGCTGGCCTGCCCCAATAATGGTTCGGAACTGTTACTGTCGCTGCGCCGCAACGTACTGGGTCTGGGGCATCCTCAGGAGAAGGACCTGCGGCCGCTCAATGAGCAGGTGACCGCGACGCTGCGCACGATCTTGCGTGATGTCGTGCTCGCCACCGCTGTCACCGACCGCACGTGCCCGATCGACTTCCGTGTCTACGCCGGGGAAGGCGATCGTGTCGTTCCGGCCGCGTCCGCGCAGTCGGTGTTCCCTGACACCGCCGCTCTGCCCGGTGACCACTCCACGATCCTCAAAGCCGACTCGGCTGGCCACCGCACCTTCACCACCTTGCGCCGTCTTATCCTCACCCTCCCCGAAGGCGCAGCTGCCCAGCCACCGTCCACGGCACAGGCGTTGTCACCGGATCCGCGAGGTGCGGTGACCAACATCATCAGTGGTGGCACGGCCTACGGCCCCGTCATCCAGGGCGGCATGGTAGAGGTCTCCTTCCCCTCTTCGCCTACCGACGGGAACGGGTCCTGATCTTGGCTCCGTCGCGGAACTCGACATCCGCTGACGTCCGTCCTTGCTTCAGCCTGCCATTGCCCTGCTCGAAGCGCTTTGGGATTCACATCCAGGCCATGTAGGCGAAAGCTCGACGGCGATCCACTTGGCTTCGTACGCCTTCCCGGCCCGCCTGGGTCTGGCACATCTCCCGAGGCGTGGCGTGGCGGCCCT
Organism: Streptomyces sp. NPDC033178; assembly: GCF_055577685.1. Taxonomy (NCBI): domain Bacteria; kingdom Bacillati; phylum Actinomycetota; class Actinomycetes; order Kitasatosporales; family Streptomycetaceae; genus Streptomyces; species Streptomyces sp. NPDC033178. The sequence continues at coordinate 8,417 of NZ_JBVIPT010000048.1, read as the reverse complement.
CTTCGCGCTGCGCACCAGCGCGATGTTCAGCGACGAGCAGGCCCAGATCGGAACATGTTCAGCACGGTGATCAACTGCTGCACGCAGGCGGTGGGTCCACAGCACTCCTCACAGGCTGGGGTCTGGTTCATCCGCGCGTTGGGGGCGGCGCATTATGAAAGGCGGTCGAAGTAGTAGGGGAGCCATTCTTCGAGGAATGCTGAGAAGGGCACGGCGGCGGGACACACACGCCGGCTAAAGCCGGATAGCGCCACCATGTCAGGGGGAAGGGTGTCTGCTCGGTTGAAGAGCGCGATCATTATCTCGTAGATGTGACGTCGTCTCGCTGCGATGACACCGGCCTTGATGAATTCGGAGTCCAGGTCGGCGGCCTGAGCTTCTTTGTGAAGGAGTTCGCCAGCGATGGCCGGTAAAACGTTGTTGCAGAGAACCGTGATCAGCTTGGGGTTCGGACACAAGTCGATTCGCTCAGATGAGCTGTAATTGAAGCGGTCGACGAAGGCTTCGGTGAATGGCAGCAGGACTCGCGGTGTCCCGAAGCCCGCCACGAGCCTGGCCAGCGGCTCTGCGGAGGAGGCCGTGAGCTGCAGTTGAACCGCCAGCAGCGCTGACTGCAGTCGGGGCATGGCTACCAGTTTCGCGGCCATGTGGTATTCCTGGGGCGTGAACGGGAGCCGGCCGAGCATGTACGACGTTGCCATCTCGCGGGCTTCGGCCTCCGTGAGCAGTACCGGCGGACCATCGCCTGGCGAGCCGGGTGGCGTGTACTTGGGACCGTTACTTGGCGGGTCTTCTCTTGCGGCCGAGCGGTAGAACTCGCGCAGTACGTGGGACGCTGGCAGTGAGGAGTCCCGCGGTGCCTGACATGCATGGACGAGGCGGGGCCAGTCCCGCGCCAGTATGCGCATGCTCTGGCGGCAGGACGCTGCCGGATCGGCGCCGGTCGCTGCGGTGAGCCGATCGATGCTGCGTAGTAGGTAGTCCGCTGGTGTGGAGGGGGCCACGGCCCGTCGTGCCCGTGTGCGAACAGCTTCGCCGCTTCGTCCGGCGTCGGCTGTGAAGTACTCGTGGAGGGAAGTGTGGCTGGCCGCCCCGAAGTGGACAGCGACGTCTTGAGTTCGTGTGGCTTGAGCCCAGTACGCACTGCGCACTGCGCTAGGGCGGAGTTCTGCATGTTCAGCCGCGGAGATGGGGGGCGATGCCGCCGTCGCGAGCCCTTCGCTCATGAGAGACCGTACGAATCGGTCGTTTGCGCGGATCTGATGCCGCGGAGGGCTTCGAAACCACAGCTCCGATGACATTTTCGTCGTTTGGATCTGTTCGTTGACCGACTGCAGGTAGACGTCGAGGCCGTGGCGATCCGGTGTCATGGATGCGTGTCCGCGGTGCCGTTCACCAGCGCCGCGTAGCCTTGAAGTAGCCGTTTGGTGATGTGGTGGCCTTCGTCTCCCAGGCTGAACCGCCTTGAGCTCAGAGCGGAGGCAAGGAGAGCGAACGCCATCGCTGTGGTCAGCGAGTCTTTGTCTCCTTCTTCTAACCAACTCGCTGTGACCGCGAGGTCCCGGATGAACGGTGACAAGGAACGAACAGCCCACACGTCTGCCGGTCCTGGCACGGCACTGGCTTCGGCTGCCGGTGGTGATTGGGCCAGCAGTCGGCCGAGGTCCAGCAGGAGGTTGCGGAGGGCGGCGGTGGATCCGTTGGCGGCTTCCTGTTCGGTCGGGTTGATGGCGTGGGGGGATGCCATGCACTCTGCTTCGATGACCTCGTGGATGTCTTCAGGAGACATTTCCCGAAGCCAGATCCGCGCGCGCTTGCGCCGCGTCTCCCTCATGTCGGCGAAGAAGGGCATATTGAGAGGGCCTTGCAGGTCGTACTGGAGTCTTTGCACGAGCCAGCCGACGGGAGACGCGCGAATAGCGGCGTTCTGGGACATTTGCCGTGTGCGTAGATTGTTGAGTGTGACGCCTGCGCATTGACGTGAGTACCACTGGGCGAAGGATTTTCCGGTGAGCGTGTGCCGCCGGGGGTCTACCAGAAGGTCTGGTTTTGCAGAAAGTTGGTGCAAGGCTGCTTCGATGGTGGGTTTTTCGTGGTGCACGGCGGAAAAGAATTGCTCTCGTGATCCGCCGGCGACGAGGAACTGCTTGAGAGGCGTGTGGCCGGGCTCTTTGGAGCCCAGTTGTTCCTCGCTGTCATCAGTGCGGTGGAAGGCCGCCATGACAGCGCTTCGGGCCGCTCCAGTCGACGTGCGGTATCGATGGTGGACCAGTCTGCTTGCTGCGAAGATCGTATGGCATGGTGCCTCGAGATCGGTCAAGTGGACCACGAGGGGGTCAGGCGTTTCGAGGAAGTCCGCCTGGGCTGTAAGTACTTCATCAACTCGGCTCTCGAACGGAAAGATGCAGGCATCTTCGTCGCTCCAGACGCTTCCGTCCGCTTCCACGAAGCACTGTCTGAAGAGCCGGTTCGTGCGGGGCAGGTAGGTCAGTCCCTGGCCTGAGGGTCCCTTCGTGCTGCCCAGGCTCCAGGTGACAACTACTTTGTACTCGTCGATGAAGGGGCTGTTGTCCAGGTGCAGGGTGTTGTCCCGGGCGACGACATCGACGGGGTAGGTGTCCTTGGCCCGCATGTCGATGATCTTTATCGGGCCGCCCAGTGCATAGGCGATGAGGACGGCGAAAAGCGGGTGTGCGACGGTGTCCCACAAGCCAGGGTTTCTCAGCAACGGTGTCGACGAGGCGATGTTCAGGTAATTGTGTAGCGTGCCGCGGCTGCCGCCTGCGCGCATCTCTGCGTCGTAGGTCTTCCGGAAGTCATCGAACTGATCTGCCGGGAGTAGTCCGGTCGTGCTGACGGCTCCCTCACGGGCGAGCGCTCGGCTTAAGGAGCTAAGGGCTTGTGTCCCGAGGAGATTGTCCAGCGTGGCGCGGAAGCGAGTGTCCTCTGTCCGGCGCGAGAGCTGACGGTAGGAGGACGGGCTGGCTAGTCGATCGGAGGGGACGAGGGGTGTGTGACGCAGAGCCATGTGGTTGCCGTTTCACCTGGGCTCGTCTGCGCTGACGAAGCGATCGAGATCTGTGAGGACGCGATGGACCTCGGCCACCGCGCTGTTGTTCCCGACTTGGGTGTACGCATCTTCGAGCTGCTGCAGAATCGCACGAACGGAACGGGAGTTGCCGAGTGCTTCTTCGGCTCGCCATGCACGTTCTAACCAGGTGCAGCCTTTCTCGAGGTCTCCGGACTTGACCCCAGCTGTCCCCAGGACTCGCAGGGCGAGCGCGCGCCCGTACGCGTTCGCCCTTTCCTCGCACATCGCCAGGCTGCGCAGGCCCAGGTCTTCGGCCCAGGTGTAGCGTCCCAGCTCGATGAGGGCGCGTGCGGCGTCGTACAAGCCTCGTGCTTCGCGCACGGCGTTGTTGTTGCGCCGGGATTCCCTGGCGGCACGCAGCCCCCAGCGCAGGGCCTGGTGATAGGCGCCGGAGCGGAGTGAGAGTTCCGCCATGGCGTGTTGGGTGGAGGCTGTCTGGCTGCTGTCTCCGCGGGCACTTTCAATGCTGAGGGCCGCCAAGAGTTGGTCCTTGGCAGAGTCGAGTCGTCCGGCGTCGGCGAGCGCCCTTCCCAGGCCGCGCCGGCAGTGAGCCTCCATCGGGTGGTCGCCAGCCATGGCTGCTTGGAGGGCCCGTTCTTGGACGTCGAGGGTTTTGGGAACGTCTTGTCGCCAGTAAAGGTAGGTATTGACGCACCAGGCAAAGCGGGTGACGAACTCGTAGTCGTGGGTGTGTGACGCTTCGTCCATCAGGCGGACCATGGACGGCGTGATGGTGCTGAACCAGGTGAGTGCCTCAGGAACGGTGAATCGGACCTCGCTGGCGATCCGTTCTGCGGTGTCTCCCAGTGCGATCGGGGACCGGTTGGGGTCGATTGTTTGGTCGGCTGCGAAGCTGAGTGCAAGGTAGGTGGTGCGAATCCGGCGGGCGATGTCGATCTGTTGTTCAGCGTTCAGTACTTGGGCGCGCGTTTCTGACAGGTACGCCCGGATGATGTCGTGCATGCGGTAGTGCCCTCGGCTGATCTCGTCGATCAGGGAGGCGAGACTCAGTGCGCGCAGGGTCCGGTCGCATCTGGATTCGTCCTGGTCGAGGACGAGGCGCAGCACGGCGCTGGAGAGCTCGGTATTGGGCAACATTGATGCTGCGTACAGGACGTACTTGGTTTCAGGGGCGAGGTCTTCGACGGACCAGGAGACGACTCTTCCGACCTCTATGCCGAGATCAGCGTCGTCGAGGAACCGTAGGGGTGTGTCTCCGGACTGGATTCCTGCGAGTGCGTCCTGGAGGTCCCATGTGGTGTGGACGGCGAGTTTAGCGGCGACGATGGCAAGCGCAAGCGGGTGTCCTTCCAGCAGTTCGACGATGCGGGTCGCGCTGTGGTTGTCCCTGCCGACGCGGATGAAGCCCACGCGTTCCGCAAGTAGTTCGATGCCTTCTTCGATGCTGAGCAGCGGCAATTTGAGGACCTGAGCCTGGTGTCGAATGATCATTTCGGGGATGGCGCGTCGACTTGTGACAATCAGACTTGAGCCCACACCGGGAACGAGTTCTCTGACGTCATCGTAGGTCGACACGTTGTCAATGATCACCAGGCATTTTTTTCCTGCTGTCGCTGCGAGAAATGCATTGCCCCACCCTGCGTCGTCAGTCAAATCGGTGCGGTTTACACCAAGTGCGGCCAGGAAGGTGCGCAGTGCGTCACGGGGTTCCACCCTCGGGGCATTCGAATATGCCTGCATGTCGACGAAGAACTGCCCGTCGGGGTAGTTTTCCAGCCGCGACCCCGACCAGGCGAGTGCCAGGGTGGTCTTCCCTGATCCAGCCAGACCCCACAGCACACAGCACCGGGATCCTGCAGATCCCATGGCGTCGTCCATGGCTTTCAGGAGGTGCGACCGGCCGATGACCCGGCCTACGCCACCGGGCAGCATGTGGGGCACGTCCGCGCGGTTCACCGAAGGTGACCGCTGGACATATATCGGTCCTGACGACCCAACCTGCAGCAGCTGATTCGCCGACAGGCGTTCCGCAATGTTATGCGGAACGCCTTCGTGCTCAGGGTTCACTGAGCCTTTCCTCCAGTCCTTGTCCACCGGCGCGGGCCAGAGTCGCCCCTGGAACTTCGTATCCCTGTTGCGTTATGCGTCACATCGAGACGTTACCGATATTCTGAGCCTGAATGAGTTTCTGCACATTGCTGGATGTTACGGAATTGCTGGCGCCAGCGGACATCGAAAGCCTGTGGAGATGGTCCCGGAACGTCGGGTCCTGACTCGCGTACGTGAACAGTAGGGCCTGAAGTTCACGCCTGTCATCCGCGGAGAGAGATCCGCGTTCCGCCCGGGTCAGGACTTCCATTTCCTGTGAAGGCTCCTGATCTTTGGAAAGGTAGCGGCGGATGAGGTCGATGAGCGCAGCACCTGATCCTTCGGAAATCCTGGCGAGTGCAGCAGTCACAATGGCCTCTGTCACGCGTCACGCTCCCTAATTGATTTGGCAGGACCGGACAAGCCAGGGGGCTGGCATGCTGGACGAATGTCAGTTGGGGTGTGCAGGCGTAACGACGGAAGAGGATCTTTAGGTGGCGCTTGAGGCAAAGAATGCAGGTAGAGGTAACGGTACCCTCCGCCTTGGCTGTCAGAAGCACAACTCATGAGAAGAAACGATTCTTCTGACGGCTGCCCTATCTGGGAGCCAGGGCGCTTCCAGGTTCCGGGGGCGTGCGGCTGGTCGGGTTGTGACCGGTTGGGGCACTTAAAAGGGCAGGCACGCGCTTCGTGATCATTGTGGTGTCGAAGCCAGGTGATCATGTGGTGGTCCGCGCCTGCTGCTACATCCTCTCCCGTACCGGCGGTTCGGGACGGATCTGCTGTTACTCGCCGCCGGGGATGGGGTGGGGCGTCCCGGCCGCGCAGGCATTCGGCGGCGACCGAAGCATCAGGCCAGGACGACCGGGTTCGACGTTGCGCACCCTGTGTATGTGGACGTAGGCGGTTGGTATTAGCCGGAGCACAAGGGCGGGTGCAGCCGCGGCAATAGCGCAGGTTCGGAATACTGCCTCTCTACCAGTAATCCACCGGCTCATGGCGGGATGCCAGGCCATCGTGTGCTCGCCCGGCATGACCGACCTCGACAGTGACCGCTCGATGGACCGGTCCGGGTGGGGCCGAGTGAACGCAAAGATCGCCCAAGGGCGGGAGCGCATCGGGTTCCGCTCGTGCCGCGACAACGTCTATCCCCTCTCGCCCAGCTCGCAGGACCTGGAGGCGCAGCGAGGCGTGCTCCGGGGGCGGCTTGTGGAACTCGGCGCCTCCTGGCGGAGCGTGACGTCCGCACCGCCGCCTGAGTGCGCGAGAGGGACTCGATGATCTGACGGTGTGCCAATGGCGCCCCGGCAGGACTCGAACCTGCGGCCAAGCGCTTAGAAGACGCCTGCTCTGTTCCGGCACTTTCGCTCGTTCAGGATGAGCGCTTGGTGGGCGGGCGTCAGCGATTGCGGGGGCAGCGTGGTGATTCGCCGACAGCAGACGTATTGAGCCCGGAAGGGACTGGAATTGCGCGGCGAAGCAAGTGAACCTAGAGCAGCTCACGGAAGATCGTCTGCGTGAACGGCGGAATATAGCACGGGATCGCCGGTTACCCAAACCGGCGATTCTCCGGACCATTGGAGATGTTCGGTCGCCGTGCGATTCACATGCGGTGCCCGGACTGCCGTGCCTACCCTCATGCCTCACCCCAAGGAGCTTGCTCATGGCCGCAGTTGTTGATGCCAAAACGGTTCTTCTGACCGATCGGCAGTGCTTTTCGATCCTGGACTGGGCCGCCAAGCAGCCGCAGAACGGCCACGTACTGCGGGCCTTCCTGGCGTCCATCGCTCTCGCGGCGCTGCAGCCGAAGGAAGCCTTGGTGCTGCGTGTTCGAGACGTGGAACTCGCGGACGACGGCAGCGGTTGGCTGCTGATCCACCTTCAGGGACAAGAGCGCCGCGAGGCGGATTCGGAGCGCGCGGGCGCCGAACGGCGTGTTCCCGCCTGCCGGGAGTTGGTGGCGCTCCTGAAGGCGGAGATCACCCGGCGTGATCTCCGCCCCGTTGACGCGATATTCGTTCTCGACGACGGGCGACCGCTGACCGCCCCGGTCTACCGGAAGATCTGGCGGCAAGCGCGGGCGGCTGTTCTGGAAGCGCACGAAGTCGACTCGTCGCTCGGCAGGAATATCTCGGCTCTGCGTGACGCATGCATCGCGGCGTGGCTGAAGAACGGTGACCAGACCGCGGCGCACATCCTCAAGGTGGCCGAGTGCGCCGGAATGAGCGCTCCTCGCCTCGCCGAACTCTTCGCGCACTGCCTTCGCAAGCCGACGCGGGATGAAATCCCTTGGGACCGGCTCGAAGTGGCCCTCGCCCTTCCTGACCTGCCGAGTGAGCCGGCCCCGACCGCTGTGCGCCGTCCGTAGCGCTGTTCCGCGTTGCGGATCGCCCGCGATTCCCTGTCCTGCCGCGTGACAAGGCGACGGGTGGGCGGAACTGGATTCCGCTCACCCAGGCTCACTCCTCTACCTCACAGAGAACCATCGATGCCTGGACGATCTTTGCTTGCCGCTACCGCTTCCTCGGGCGCCGTATCCGCCGCCTTCCTGAGCGTGAAGGACGCCGCCGACTATCTCGGCCTCTCACCCCACACCCTCTACGTCTGGCGCCACCGCGGGCAGGGACCCCCGAGCTTCCGCATGGGACCCCGTGGCCGCGTCATGTACCGGCTCGAAGTGCTCGACGCGTGGGTCCGCGAACAGGAGCAGGCAGACTCCCGCTCCAACCCGGCCCTCAACCCGCTCAACACCCCTCCGCAGGAGCGGTCCAGCCCCTTCCTCAGCGCCTGAAGCCCCCAGCGCTGTAGAGCGCCGCCCGCATCCCCATCACCAAGGAGTTCCACCTGGCCGGCTACATAGAAGACCGATGGCTGAAGAAGCGTCCCAACCCGAAGACCGGCAAACGCGAACGCACGGCCCTGTACAGCAAGTGCACCCGGTACCGCGTCAAGGGCATCCCCGGCGTCAAGGACCGTTCCTTCGACGCTCTCCAGGACGCCAAGACCTGGCTCGCCCAGGCTCAGACCGACGCTCGTCGAGGCGAGTTCGTCGATCCGCGTGATGGGGCCATCTCCCTCAAGGACTACATCGCGACCCACTGGTGGCCCACCCAGAGCGGTGACCCGTCCACGATCGAGCAGATCGAGCAGAGGGTACGGCGGCGGGGTTCCCCATCTGGGTGCTTAGACGCCATTTCGTTTGGTGTGATCTTGCGGCAGTCTGGACCGGTGACTGCTGAGCTTGTTGAGCGGATGGTCCCGGACGGTTTATGGGAGC
>NZ_JBVIPT010000047.1:0-10554 GCF_055577685.1 Streptomyces sp. NPDC033178 | reverse complement strand
CGTGACTTAAAACCCCCCCACCGCCTGTTTGGGGGGTTTCTTTTCTTGTCTCCCTTTGTGGGGCCCTCCCCCCCCCCTCCTTTGTTTTTTTTTTTTTTTTTTTTCCCCCCCCCCCCCCCCCCCCCCCCCCCGCGTCCCTGCCAATCCGCGTCGGGCACTCACGATGCCCTCGGTGGTGGCGACCTGGGGGCGTCGATCGCTTCCGGCACGGCGGTCGCGACGTTTCTTGCGCTGCCGCTTGCCCCTGGGTTCGGCCAGCCGCCAGCGGCCCCAGCTACACCGCCAGCAATCCCCACTTCGGTGACGCCCATCCGGTACGCGAACCATCGCGTTGACCCTGACTGACCTCAACAACGGCTTTCGTGACGATGAGCAGCAGCGGCGCGTCCAGAAGGTCAGCCGGACGTGTACGGGAAAGCTAGGGGGCCCGGTCCTTGAGCGCGGCCGGGCCGCGTGCCGACAGGCGACCTGCGATGTGCCGGTTTGGTGTCAGTGGGTGGGTGTCAGTGACGGCATGTCAGGCCAGGGTGTTTTCGCTGCTGGTGGGGTGTTGAGCATGGGGAGTCACTGACATAGGGCGGTGCCTGGTGCCGTTGTGGCTGTCATGGGGCGGTACACCCCGCTCTGTTCCGCTGTCATGGGAACGGTGCTTCTGATCCTTCGGTGGTTGTGGGGCGGCACGGTGGTCGGTGTCGGTGTCCGCCGGGGGAAGGGTGCGGGGTGAGGGAGTCGGGTGCGTGGGGTGAGGTCACGGCGGGGTTGAGGGTGTCCCGGCCGGTGCTGGTGGCGCGGTTGTTGGAGCTGGATGCGGCCGGGTCGTTGACGACGGCGCACGTGCGGGCGGGCGCCCAGGTCGGTGGGGTGAATGCGCGGACAGCGCCTGAAGCGGCCAGCCTTCGACGTCCGGCACGTGTTCCGCCTGGACGACCTCCCACCGGACACCAACCCCGAAGTGTCCTACGCCCTGGTCATCACCATCAGAACACCTGCTGTAGCCGACCTGTACGACCAGGTCGTCCGTGCCTACTCAGCCCGACTCGAAGTCCTGCAGCCCATCATCGACATCCCCATTCCTCTGCAGCCATAGCTCCACCACCAGTGAGGGCGTGTACACACAGGTCTGCGCGAGCTATCCCCGAACCCTGGAACTCAGCTTCATTAGGACCTGTGCCATGCATTGATGAGCAAGACATTCCCAGGCCTTACGGGGTTGGATAGAACCAGGGTATGCAGGATGACATGACCAACAAGAGCGAGTCACCAACGCAGTAGTCTGGGGGCTACCGTGCGGTAGCCCCCAGACCAGATTCTCAGTGCCGAGAGTTCCACCAGATGATGGCAGCAGAAACCGCCATACTTCCCGCACCTGACGAAGCTCCGCGGATGAGTCCTCCTGCAATCACTCGTAGCAACTGTTTGGGGCCGCGACGTGCCTTCGGCCCCGGTCGCCCGCCTAGAGCTTTAGCGGTGTTGGGGTGGCGGTTACCACGTGGAAACCAGCCCATACGAGGGAACCAACGGGTTCGGCTTCCTTTCCCGCGCCCTGTACAACAATCTTGCCGCCCGCCAGGAGAGCAGTGCTCGCTCCCTGAAGAAGTTTCGTTAGCCACTCTGACCTTCCCTTCCTTTCACAACCAGAGTGGCGGCTGCACAAGCGTTCCCGTAGAGGGAACCGTTCCAGAAATTGTTACAAAAACATGCATGGTGGTGGGCCAACACCATGCGAGTGATCTTTCCTTTCTGTCAGGCTCAGATTCAGAAACCGAAGGCAAAGGAAGATGATTTGCGCGGCAAGGCGTTCGTTGAGAGGCAGGCTTACGCAGAAGCCTTGCGCAGCTTTTTCAAAGCTGCGCAAAAAGCAAATGGCGGCAAGCTTACGCAAAACCATTTCGCAAGGGAAGCGCTGAGTTCCCCATCTGTCGTGTCTCGATATTTGAATGGACTGCGAGTCGCCGACCAGAAGTTCCTTAAACAATTCGTAATTGCTATTCGGCGGCTTGGTGTAGAAATCTCGAACGACCAAGAACATGAACTCGATGAACTTCGTAGTCGTGCACGTGCTGAACAAATTAGGCACGGCGAAAGGCTGAAGCCAATTGCCGAGGAGATGGGCTTCAACGTCGATGAGCAAAATGCGAGAGACGATCCTACTCTCGCCCTGCAAAGAAGTGTAAATTCCGATCCCTATTTGGCGGCGTTCGCACTACCTGGAATACCCGCCCCACACGCAGCTGACGTGCTTTCTGCAATCTCGGACAAAAGTGCAGCTACAGTCGTAAAGATAGTAGCTAAATATTTCGACATGGATTCATTGGGCGGTATTCTAGGCGAAATTCCATCTGCGCAAGTAGCCAACGTGCTTGTACAGCTTGATCCGGAATTGACCGTGCTGATCATAGCGCGAATCTATCGAGATGCAGGGAATGAAAAATTTAACTCGGTACTCCGCGCACTCCCTACCGGGTACAGAATTACCGTTCAAGGGATTTTTGAGAAGGGTTTTGAGTGACCTTCGAGTGCGATCTCTCGGGTTGGTGTCGGTGGTGGTGAGAGTCGGCGGTGACGTTCTGGGGTGGGGTGTTGCGGGGCTGGTCAGTGGGTGTTTGTGGGTGGGTGGGTCACTGTCATGGGGTGAGAGATTGATGGGTGGGATCGCTGTCGTGGGGCTTTATCGCATGTCAGTTGATGCTGTCTCAGGTTCGAGATTTCTTACGCGGTGAGGTGGGCTCGGTCGGTGTGATCGTGGGGTGGATCGAGCGGTGTCGGCCCGGCCTGGATCGGGCAGCACCTGGGCCCACACCTGACCTCCCGCAACCTACGCAACGACCGCATCCTCAACGAAGCCCTCGCCACCGACGGCGACGCCAAACACCTCAGCGAGATGTTCGGCATCGGCCTCCGCGCCGCCCGCCGCTACACCGCAGTCCTGGGCCACCCGGCCTCAACGACCCCGATCGCCGCGCCCCCACGCCTTGAGGAACAAATTGACCTGCGGTTTTGATCGTGCAAGGGACGGTGGTGTCACCAGATCGGCATGTTGTCTGTCACCAGGTGTATGTGAGGTCGCGTGGGTGTCACCGGCCATGGCGTCGTACCGGTTCTCTGAACTGCGCGGCAGTGTCGGCGGTCAGATGCGGCGTGCTCCGTCTGACGGTTCTGGTGACAGCATGTCTGCCTTGGTGACGGCTATCGTGCTTCGACTTACCTCCACGCTCCGATCAGACCCCGAAGCGCACCTCCTACCAGCGCATGCCGAGGGGCGTCGAGTCTGGTGGCGGCGGCACCGAACATGCCAGCGAGCTGTTCGCCATCCTCATCCGCGCGAGGGTCTGTTGGGGGTGCGGCCCCGGCGGCGTGAACATCCTGGTCGCTGACGCGGGGGAATGGGTCGTCCGACAGGAGGATTGAATGTTACGTAGGCCACGCGTATGTTTCTCTTGTGGATGATTTTCCGGCATGGCTGAAGGCGGCGCGTGTCTCCCGCGGGTGGTCGCAAGGTGATCTGGCGCTGCGCGTGGGCGTGGGACAGCAGACGGTCAGTAGCTGGGAGCGAGGGCGGACAGTTCCCGACCGGGATCTGCTCCTGCTGGTGCAGAGCGCTGTCGGGGCCATGCCGGGCAAGCCGTCGACGTCACCTGCAGTGGGGTTGCCCCGTCTGTCAGGCCTGCCGTTCAAGAACCTCGATGAGTACGTCTTCGAGGCATTCTGCGCGGAACTCGCGGTGGAGGTGTTCCCCGGCGCGCAGGTGCAGCGGTTCGGCGGCCGGGGTGAGAAGCAGCACGGGATCGACGTGCGTGTGGTGACACGGGCCGGCGAGCGCATCGGTATCCAGTGCAAGCGCTACGACAAGTACCATCCCGCGACGTTCCGGGCCGCGGCCAAGGCGCTGGATATGGCCGAGGCGGGCGTGGACCGGTGCCTGTTGTGGGTGACCGCCGCTGTGACGGTACGGGTGCGCCAGGAAGTCGACAAGCATCCGGACTGGGAGCTTTGGGATGCGGAGGATTTGGCCCGCACGGTGGCCGGACTCGACAAGGACGTGGCGGTACGGCTTGTCGACCGGTACTTTCCCGGTCTTCGGGAGCCGTTCCTGGGAGTCGGTGCGCCCACCCCGTGGGAGACCCCCGAAGAAGCTTTCGACCGGTTCCAGCAGGGGGACCGGTACTCGCACCGCTGGACGCTTGTGGGACGCATCCCCGAGCTTGAGGAACTTGTCGGCTTCGTCAGGGACGACACGGCGGACATATCGGTACTTGGTCTGCTGGTCGGTGCGGCCGGCGCTGGCAAGAGCCGCCTGCTGAAGGCAGTGTGCAAGCGCCTGGAACAGGACACGCCGGTTACCGTCCGGGTAGCCCCCCGGGAGATGCCCCCGCCGGAGGCGTTCGAGCTGCTGCCTGCCACGGGCGACCTTCTGGTGATGATCGACGATGCGCAGGAGTACGGTGCGGGGCTGCGCTCATTCATCGCGCACGTGCGGCGACACCGGCCTGAGGCGAAAATCCTCATGGCGACCCGCCCCTACGGCTTGCCCGCGGTCCGCGATGCTCTACGCGGCCTGGGCGTGGATCCGACGACCATGCCGACTTGGTCGCTGGCGGAGTTGTCGACGACCGATGCCACCGCACTGGCCGCCGAGGCCCTGGGTCCCGGCAAGCAGCAGCTCGCCGCCCGCTTGGCTCACGCGGCCAAGGACTGCCCGCTGCTTCTGATCGCGGGTGCTGTGCAGATACGGGAAGGCCGCCTGACCACATCGGTGCTGCAGACCGACGAGCAGATCCGCCAGCAGCTCGCCGACGCCTTCCTGCGCGCCGCACTTCCCGATCACACTGGGGACGGCGTCACCGACGTCCTACGAGCCGTTTCCCTGTTCCAGCCATTCCGCGAGAACGTCCCGGTCTACCAGCAGGCCCTGGCCGACCTCACGGGTCGGCCCTTCTACGATCTCGTGCCCCACCTCAGGACCCTGGAAGAGTCGGGTGTGCTGCTACGCCGCGGATCCTCGCTGCGGATCGTGCCCGACCTGCTGGGCGACGTGGTGCTGGCCGAGGCCGCTCTGCTGCCAGCCTCAGGTGCGTCGAGCGGCTACCTCGAGCGCGCTCACGCGAATGTGCAGGCGCACGAGCCGCTCCTGCACGCGCTGGTCAACACCAGCCGTGTGGAGTGGCAGTGGAGCCACGACACCGCCAACCCCGTTGCGCTCGGCGAGCCCCTGTGGGCCGAGGTCGCACACGTCATCCGCGAGGCCGGACCGCAGCAGCAGGCGGCCCACCTGCCCTTTCTACGCCAGATCGGTGCCTTCCAGCCAGCCCGAACCCTCAACCTCGTACGGTGGCTGCACGAACACCAGGCCGACCCCGCCGTACGCCGGGGCCTGCCGCCGGTGCTTGATGCCATCGCCTACGACCTGCGGTACATCGACGACGCCTGCGATCTACTGTGGGACCTGGGCAAGGACGATTCGCGCACGCTCAATGCACATCCCGACCACGCCTTGCGGATCCTGACCCAGCTGGCCTCCTACGAGCCGGGCAAGCCCTTCGCCTACCAGCAGGCCGTCATCCGCGGGGTGCAACGATGGGCTACAGCGACCAGCCCGTCCACGCATGCCCTCATGCCGCTTGCCCTGCTCGACCCTGTCTTCGCCGCCGAAGCCGAAAGCATGACCCAGCAAGGGTGGACACTGACGATCCGGCGCAGCCGTATTGCGCTGGAGCAGGTCGAAGGCGTCCGCCGCCAAGCCCTCGATGTTCTCTTCGGGGAATACGCCCAGCAAGACCCGTGGCGCTCGGCACGCGCCGCCGTCTGCTTCAACGCAGTACTGCGCGGTACCCATGACGCGGGCGACACGCACGTCATCCGCCTCCTCCAGCAACTACGAGACCGCACACGTGTGGTCTCACCGGGGCCGGTGGCCGCACTCGGTGTCCGACGCGCGGTGGACTGGCATCTCACCTACGGCTCCCATGACGCCCAGCAGGCCGCCATGGAAGTGCTGGAGGCCCTGCCCGTCTCTGTGGACCATGATCTGGCCGTGGCACTGCACACCAGCTGGTGGACCCCAATGCGCAACCTCCGCGAGGGCGAGGACCATGAGGCGGCCGCATCGGCCTGGGACGCCCAGTTGCGCAGGACAGCAGAAGCGACCAAAGCCTGGCAGCCGCAAGAGGTCTGGGACCACCTGCAGACGCTGCTCACCGACGGCTATGCCGTCTTCGGCTACACGCCCGAGCACGCCCAGCCTTTCCTGGGCCATCTTTTCACCGCCCACCCGCAGCTGGCGAAGCTGATCTCTGCCGATGCATCCCACTGTCGCGAGCAACTGCAACAGGCCGTGGTGCCTGCAGCGGTGAACGCATTGTTGCGCCAGCCAACGGATGTCGGCATTGAACGAGGCAAGGAACTCATCGCCTCCGAACAGGCCTCGCTAAAACGCGCGGTGGCCATGGCGCTCGCGGACCGGCAGCAGGCACACCACTTGCCCGCAGCAACGTTGGCCAGCCTGGGACGAGTTCTCGCCGATGACCACGATCCCGTCGTCCGTTGCCTGGTCATCCAAGCCGCTGGTGCCCTGTCCGCGACCGACCACGGGGCAGCCCTCGAGCTCGTTTCCGCCGTCCCCATGGCAGGGGATGCCGATGTGGCCCAGGAGGTGGCCCGGGCTGTGACGGTCTACGAATGGCTGTCGTGGACCGATCTGCCACCAGCGCAGAGGGCCTCACTGTTCGACCAACTCCGAGTCGTCGAAAGGCTGGAGAGCTACGAGATCCAGAAGTTGCTGTCCGCTATATCCCTGAGCCACGGCGACGATGTCCTGGACCTTCTAACAGCCCGTGTCAAACACTGGGAAAACACGGCAGGTGAAAACCCCAGCTATGCCGCTCTGCCGTATCAGTGGCACGTCCCCCTGCGCTTGGCCGAAGCCCCCCAACGCATGACCTACCTACGCAGGATCCTGTCCTGGACGGCAGCCGTGGAGCCCGGCTCTCGCACCGCTTCGCGTCGGGAGAACCACGCCCCCGACCTATTCCGGGCAACAGCCGGGCACGTCGACCAGGAGGCTCAAGCACTGCTTGCCGACGCACTGCGAGCGCGGCCGCCCCACGAACGCCGGGCGGCCGCAGTTCTGCTAGGGGCGGTTGACGGTGACCTCGTCTGGCAAGCCCCTGAGTTCGTCAGCGAAGTCCTTCAGGCGGCGGCCGCGTACTCGACGGAGTTGCTGCAGATCGCTGGCGCCAGCCTGCACAGGGCAGTGGCCGCAGGCGACCGGGCCACCGGCGCCGGTTTGCTCCATCCCGACGACACCGCGATCAGGGACAACGCCACACTCATCATCGCCACCCTTGAGCAGGGGTCGGTCGAGGACCGCTTCTACCGCTCCCTGAAGGAATCAGCCGAACGCAGGATTGATTGGTCCGTACGGGAGGACACCGAGCCCGACCACCGGGTCTGGTGAGCGACGTACTCTGGTGCCTGTTCGACGCTCAGCGAGGTGTCCGGACTTTATCCTGCGGGTTCTCATGTGGGTGTGGGCTACCAGCGCATGCCGAGGGCGTCCAGCGCCGAACGGCGCTCGGTGCTGAGCTTGGGGGCTCTGCGGCGGCAGTTGTCGATCCACGGCCCCAGCTTCACTGCCACCTCCTGGCCGTCGCTTCCGTCTCCGCCCGCACTCACGGTGATCGTTTCGACGTGTTTGCGTGCGGGGCGGAGGTGGCCTTCGCGGGTGTGGAATTGGCGGGCGGCGGCGAGGTTGGTGGTCCACCGTTCATCCTGTGACCGCCGTAAGGGCACGACTGCCTCGCCCTCCGCGGCTGGTTCGATGCCGAGTGTTTCCAGCAGGTACTGCTGTGCGGGCATCAGTTTGTCCCACCCGACCTGCTGCCCGGTGATCCAGGCTCCGAGGTCTTCGCCCTGAACGATGACCACGCCTGCCCCCGCGGGGAGGCTGCCGCCGGCCTTCACGTGCGCCAGGGCGAGCCGATAGCAGCGTTGCCATCCGATCTCCCATGCCACTGGGCACCATCCGGGATCAATCTCTGCCAGAGCCTCCATGTGGCTTTGAGAGAGCTCTCCGGCGTACGGGACGCCGGTTTCCCCGGCCTCACGCCGTGCGGCGTTCTCCACCGTCCTGCGGGCCGCCCCGCGCTGATTTTTCATCCATGTCCCCAGGGGGAAGGACTCCCAGACGACGGACGCGGCAGGCAAGCAGTGCCCGTGCATGGCTGCGTAGGAGCGGGCGACTTCGAGGCCGGCGTCCCACGCGGACGCGTGCACCGACCACACCATCCCCAGCCGCTCCAACTCCACAACCCGCGAAGCCTCCAGCGACCCGGCCGCGTAGTACCGCCGCTGATCCGCCACCCACGTCCCCAGCGGATGGGAGCCGACCGAGGACCAGTCCTCCGGCGTGACGTACGTGAACGGCACCCTCAACTCCGTGTTGCCGGTCTCCCGCAACCACCGGGTGGCGGCCTCGATGCCGCGCCGCCAGTAGGCGCCTTCCGGGTCGATGACCCGCAGCTGCACGAACTGGGTGAGCGCGGCCGGGTCGCGTTCTTCGCTGAACCGCAGCACCCCCGAGGCCCGTTCGGAGACCCGCTCGGCTTCCCGGTCATCGTCGTCGTCCTGGTCGTCCAGCAGCGCGTCCTCGCCGTCGTCTTCGACGGCCGGACGGCTGTTGCGCAGACGAGGATCCGCGAGGGCTTCGATGGTGTCCGAGTCGTGCGCTCGCAGGGCTCCAAGGATCTTACTCAAGGTCGTATAAGCCTCTGAGGTAAGCAGCTCATTGGGATCTTCGCCCGGTCCGAGGAACACCGGAACGACCAAGGTAGCGAGCTTTCCATGATCCGGATTCAGCCGCAGAGCACGCCCGACCATCTGCACAATATCGACCATCGAACCGCGCGCATCTGCGAAAAGCACCGCGTCACACTCGGCGGTATCAACGCCTTCTCCGAGAACGCGGACCGAGGAAAGGACCCGCAGTTCTGCACGCACATTACGGCCTTCAAATTCAGACCCTCCGAGGAAATCAGAGGCGAATTCATCGAGCACCTGACGGCGGTGTCCGGGAGCATGCTCGCCGTACAACCAGTCCGCCCACACCTGGTCCGCGGGTGGGTAGGTGTCGGGGTCGTCCTCGGCGAGCCGGGCGGCGACCGCCGGCACCGACGCCGCCATGGCTTCGGCCTCACTGACTCGGCTGTGGAACGACAGCACCCGCCGGAACCGCTCCTCCACGGCTGCATGCATGAGCCCTGTCTGCACCGCCGCGAGCCGGGCCCCGCGCACGGCGTCGGAGCCGGTGGCCTCCGTGGTCAGGGCCGCGTAGAGGTCGGGGTCGCGGATGTCGAGGCACAGCACCTGGTAGGGCGCCACGATGCCCCGGCCGATCGCCGCCGACAGCGTCAGCTTGTACGCCACCGGACCGAACACAGGCGAACCGTCCTCCATCGACGCCACCAACCGCGGCCGCTCACCTTCGGCCTCCCACACGCGAGCAGTGGCCGTCATATACAGCCGGCGCTCGGCAGGCAACTGCGCCTGGTCGTGCACCGCCGCCCACGGCTTCAGACCATCCCCACTGGTCCTGTGGGCCTCATCCACGACCATCAGGCTCCACACACCCAAGCCAGCCGCATGAGCACGCTGCAGGACCCCGAGCCCGACCGCCGCGTACGTCGCGAACACCGTGACGGTCTCCAGCCCGGACATCCACGCGACCAGCTCGTCGGGGTCGGTCGTACACGGCAGCCCCTGACTCTCCTCCGCCCGCAGGGAACACACCCCGACCATTGCTCCGGACCGGCCCGCCCGACGCCACGCACCGGCCATCTGCGTCAGCAGATCCAACGTCGGCACCAACACCAGCACACGCCGGGCCGAAAGCCGGTGCGCCGATTCCGCGCCGATCAGGGTCTTTCCGGAACCGGTGGCAGCAATTACCTGGGTCCTCAGACCCTCCGGAGGCATACGACCTCCGGGCGGCATACCGAGAATGCGAACGACGTTATCGACAGCCTCAGCCTGATGCAGACGCAATTCCATCTGATTCACGAGACCTCACATTCTCGATACTTGGAGAGGTAGTCTTCCCTTAACCCGGATTCCATCCAGGCTCCAAAATGATGAGTTCCTTAAATTCCGACAGTACAAGCGATTTCGCAGCCTTCATGGAGGGATCGGTACCTAGCAATAATCCCAGAACCAAGCCGCGCTCGAAAGTGACGCACGCAGTCTGATTGGAAGTGGCTGAAACTTGTTCGGCAGTGACCGAACCTGACAGGAGGTCAGAGCGGACGCACTGGCCGCACCCTCCTCTGTAGCCAGCTTCTTTTCTGACGCGCCCGGAGGGTGCGTCAGCTCCGGTACGGGACTGCGGAGCAGGCCTGTACCGGGTCCTGATCCGGCGTCAGCCGGATCCGTCCGGATCGCGGAGCGATTCCGGGCAGGCGGAACGGAGTTCCGCCGCATTGCGCGGAGCGCAATGCTCCATCGCGAAGCGATGGTAACGCCGCGTAGCGGCGTCGCGTCGTGTCTGCGGAGCAGACCGCGCGC
>NZ_JBVIPT010000046.1:0-17340 GCF_055577685.1 Streptomyces sp. NPDC033178 | reverse complement strand
GTTGCCCGCCCGGCAGCCACCAGGTGTCACGGTCCGGCACTCGAACATCCCGGGAACCAACCGCTTCCTCGGAACGCCCTTAGCAACGGATTAGGACCTGCAGACCTTCTTCGACTGCCACCGCCGGGCATTTGCCCACTTCGGCGGGGTGCCGATGACGATCGTCTATGACCGCACCAAGACCGTCGTCCGCCGCCACGTCGCCCCGGGAGAGGCGGTGCCACTGCACCCGGAGGCGGTCGGCTTCGCCGGCCACTACGACTTCGACATCGACGTCCTGGCCGCCTACCGGCCCACCGGCAAAGGCCGCGTCGAACGCCAGGTGCTGATCGTCCGCGACCATGTTCTGTCCGGCCGGGCCTTCTCCTCCGTCGAGGAGATGGACGCCGCATTCACGGCTTGGGTGCCCCGGCGGCGGTCTCAGATCCACAAGACGCACCGGGAGGTCATCGGCGAACGGGCGGCCCGTGAGCACGCGGCCCTCAAACCGCTGCCGCCGACTCCGTATCTGGTGGCCGAGCGGCATCTGCGGCCGGTCGGCAAGGACTGCCTGGTCGCCTTCGGCGGCAACCTCTACTCGGTGCCCGCCCGCCGCGTCCGACCCCGACAGCTGGTGGAGATCCGGGCCACAAAGTCACAGGTCATGCTGCACTCCACCGCTCCGGACGCCAGTGGCGAGACGCTCCTGGCGTCGCATCAGCGGGCAGTCGGGCGCGGGGTGCGTGTCGTCGAGGAGAAGCACTGGGACGGCCTGCCCACCGGCCAGGGACGCCGGACCACCACCGGAGATGTCCCGCTGCGGCCCCGCCCCCGCGGTGAGGAGACCGGCCCGTTGCAGGCCCTGCTGAACCGGGCCGCAGCCACCCGCGTCGAGGTCGGCCGCCGGCCCTTGTCGGTCTATGACGAGCTCACCGGCACCCGCCCCTTCACCACCAACCGAGCGACGAAGGAATCCTCTTGAGCGAGCTGGTCAGCACCCGCATCCGCACCACCGCAGGCAAGCTCGGCCTGCCCCACCTGGCAGAAACCATCAACGAGTACACCCGCCGGGCCGACGAGGGGAAACTCGGCTATCTCGACTTCCTCGACCTGGTGCTGTCCAAGGAACTCGCGGTCCGGGACGATCGCCGCTTCCGCAGCGGACTGCGGACCTCGAAACTGCCGCACCACAAAACGATCGACGAGTACGACTTCTCCTTCCAGCCCGAACTCGACCCGCGCAAGGTCAAAGATCTCGCGACACTGTCCTTTGTCGAAGCCAAGGCGAACGCCGCCCTGCTCGGGCCACCCGGGGTCGGCAAGACACACATCGCCGTCGCCCTCGCGGTCGCCGCCTGCCGGGCCGGATACTCGATCTACTTCACCAGCCTCGACGACATGGTCCGCAACCTCAAGACAGCCGAGGCCGCAGGTCGACTGACCAGCAAACTCGGCAGCTACTTGCGGCCCGGCGTCCTCGTGGTCGACGAAGTCGGCTACCAGCCCCTCGAACGCGCCGAGGCGAACCTGGTCTTCCAGGTCATCTCCAAGCGCTACGAGAAGGGCTCGATCATCCTCACCTCGAACAAGACCTTCAGCGAATGGGGGCAGGTTTTCGGCGACGAGGTCCTCGCCACCGCCATCCTCGACCGCCTCCTGCACCACTGCGAAGTGATCGCCATCAACGGCCCCAGATACCGGCTCAAGAACCGCCTCAAGGCCATCGAGCGCGAGAACGAAGTCGCCTGATCAGGAGTCTCAAGCCTGCCCCAGTTCCTCGCCCGGCGGGATGAAAGCGTCGGCGCTATCGGCATCGTCAACATGCCCGTGAGCGTCCATCGTGATGGCCGTTGCCCGTCCCTGCGAGGTGATCAGCCACGCGAGCACCTGCTCCGTCAGCGGGGTTTTCCCCGGGCCCTCGTCCTTCCAGTGGGCCCGCCACCCGCCACCCGGCACTGCGGCTACAACCTGGTCGGCCTTCTCAAGGTGGGAGAAGTCCTCGTAGTCCGTGACGGGACGCATGGCGCCTCGCTTGGGGTCGACCACAAGAGCCGTTCCGGTTGCCGGGTCCCAGGCCTCCACCCGCACCATGCGGCCGATCTCGGTTTCCGTGCCACTGAAGATGGCGGTCCAGCCGGTCTGATTGAAGTAACGAAGATCCACCGACCCATCCTCTCGCATGGCAATCAGCGCCAGCCGGCGACTACTTGCTTTGCACGTTCATCCGTACGCGGTTCTGCACATACATGAGTACGCCGACAGGTGGCGGCCTCGGCTGTCCAGGTCCTCGACGGCCGGCGTCTGCGCCTACACTCCGTCATCACGACGGAGCGCTGGCTACCCGACGGAAACCAAATCGTCGAGCACTGGCGGGACCGGCAAGAATGCTCCGAAGCCCAAGCTTCGCAGGCCGTGACCACCATGCTGAACGATCTGAGCAGCAAGGTGCGCGCCGTCCGCCCGGTCTTCGACCGGGCCCGCGACAGCAGTGCCGAGGACTCCGGCAGCGCGCAAACGGGCTGACTGCAAGGCAGCCAGGCCGATGCTGCAACGAGCCGTGCCCACCGCAGCATCGGCCTGCGGCGAGGAGGGCTCTTCCGGCGAACAGTCCTGTTTCGCATCCGGCAGCGACCTCGTCGGGCACCGGGCCTCGGCAAGACGCCCACCAGAACGGACCGCCGCAGTGGCACCACTGACATCTATAGAGCCGTCCGCTCTCTCGGTCACCAGAACATCCACTGCGTCACGTTGGCGCTGGAGGCGCCTCGTCTCCAGCCGGGCCAAGGACCATCGCACCCCAGCAAGGCCCCTATACCGCCACTCCCTTGAGGGGCAGGGCCGATAGCGCTATTCCCAGCTGGCGCAGGTCCCGCAGACGACGGTGCGACGAGGTGGGCTCATTCGGCGAGCGAGTCCGCTGCCTTACCCGATGCAGGCGGCCAGAACGTCGTCCATCGCTCGTGGCTGCCGACGGCCCTACCTGGGAGAAGCTGCGGGTCCGGGGCAGAACCTGGCGCAGCCGGCCCTCGGGGAATCCACGTACGGCCATCGTCGTGCCTGCCGGATCAGGGCGAGGTCGGTGAGACCGAACGGAGCGATCCGCCCAAACCTGCTGGCTGGTGTCAGCGGTATTCACGCAGACGAGTGAGGAACTGGCGGACCAGAGCGTCCAGATCGGCATCGGCGCTGGTCTCCTCGACCAGGATGCGTTCGATATGAACGATCCCGCTGTTGCGCCAGTGACGGTCGCGTGTGGTGTCCGCGCCGAAGCGCTTGTAGTGATGCGGGCCGTCGACCTCGACGATCCCTACCCATCCGGCCACGGCGACGAGGAAGTCCGGTGTCCAGGAGTTGCCGACGCCGACCCGGCCCATCGGCAGAGGGAAGATGGAGATCGTGGAATCCTGAGGCAGCGCGGCCTGGGCCCTCTTCAGCGCCTCATAGACGAGCACTTCCTCCCGGGAGTCGAAGACGAAGCCTTCCGTGCTGAATGTGGGGACGGCTTCCCTGGCGCGAGTTCTGGACGCCTGATTGGACGATGCTCCCTTCGCCAGTCGTTGCTGCAGGGTCTGGCGCCAGTTGTCACCGATGTCGGGCAGCGCGGGTGCGGCGGTAACACCGCCGATCTCCAGGCCGTGCCGTCCGGCCACGTGGTCGAACACCGGTTGGATCGCCGCGGTGACCTCGTTGGTGAACCGGGGAACGAGATACGGCGGCACGATGAGGACGGCGTCCTCCCAGTCCCCGAACCGGTTGCCGGGGACCAGTTCCACGTCTTCGACGTCCGTCAGCAGCGCAGCGGCCTGGCTGTTCCCCTGCTCGTGCATCAAGAACGCGGTCTGGGCCAGGACAAGGTGCAAGGTGTCCGTCGTCGGCCCGGGCCGCTGTGGGGTGGGTTCGGAAGGTATGACCGCGACGGACACCTGAACCTGCGTCGCCCGGCCGTCAGGTGTGGAGCGGGGTAGAGCGGACGGTGCCTTCCCGTCCACCAACAGTTCGACAGCAGGGCGAGTACCGAGGACGTGCACCAGCGCCTCGTCGAGAACACCACGCGAGTCCGTGGAGACGAAATTGTCGTAGGCGCCCTGATTGGTCATGCTCAGCGTCAGTGTGAGGCCGTCACAGGCAAACACCGTCGCGTTCTGGGACAGCAAGATCCAAGTAAATCGCCGCCGGTTCTTTGCCGCCTCGAGCACGTCCGGCCACAGGCCCCGCATTGCAGCTGCCTCATCCGCCATTACGCCTCCCCAGACACTCCATCCACAACAGCCTAGGAGTCGGCACTGACAACCGGGCGCCGAAAGGGCGGGCACCGCCGTCCATCACCACGGTCCGCCAGCTACCCGGATCAGCGATCTGGTTGTCGTTGCCGAGCGCTTCGAGCCGCAGTATGAGATCGAACGTGCGAAGACCGGGTGAGTTCCATGACCGCCCCAGGCTCAGCCGCGGCGGTATCACCCGCCGCCGCCCCGCCCAGACCGCGCAGGGGACAACGGCGAGTCCGCACGCCGTCGCGACACTGCTGAGCCTGTGCGGCGAGGCCGGGTTTGGTGCCAGTGACGATGGTGAAGGGCAGGTGCCGCGTGCGGCCTTCACCCACTTCGTGTCCTGCGGCAGTTCCCGGCAGAAGTACCCCACCGCGGCCAGCGCCCTCAGATAGGAGTACGCGGCACCTTCCAGCAGCAGGGGCCAGATCCGAGCAGCGGCCGACTCGACGACCTCCTCGGCCAGGTGCTCCTGCCGGACACCTGCCTCACCGTTACCGAGGGCCGTCACCGTATACGGCGCGCCGGCCAGAGCAACCAGCACATCCCAGTCCCCCGCCCAGGGAATGCGTCTCCACCCGGCGGGCGCACCACGAACGCCTCAAGTCTGCCCCGGTGCAACGTCGCCGGATCCGCCCCGGCTTGACCGTGGGTGCCCCATCAGCCCCTCCAGGAGTAGGTGAACCGCCTGAGCTAGAGCCGCACCGGTGGCAGCAGGCATGACGCGGCAGCCACACGAACAGCAATCCGGTTCAAGGCAGTCGGCCAGAGCTTCGATCCTCCGCACAGGCGGCCAGGTGTCGGGCGATTTCAGGGCAAGGAGGCGGGCTGTGTGGGTGTCTTGCGGCGCGACCATGTACTGGGGGTCGGCAGGTTGCCGTTGACGACAATGGCTGCGACGAGTGAGGGCGCCTCCGGGTTGGTCAGTCCGTGGAGGGCCGGCTGGAGGGTGAAGAGGTAGTTCTCCGGCACGCCGACGGGTGATGCCTTACGGCTCATGTCCAGGATGCACAGGATCGACAGGCGTGCGCCGTCGGCGGCTGCGTACTGGGTGGGCTGCCCCATGTACTTTGGGGCGCTCTCCTGGGTGACCGGGGTTTTGCGTTCGACTTTCAGTTCGGCGGTGATTCCGTCGTGCCGGACGTCGAGGTAGCCGAGAGCGAGGGGGCTGTTCCGCTCCAGGCGCCCGCCGAGTTCCGGCTCTGCCTGCAGTTCCTTGTACAGGTCGTCGTGAAACTTGCGTTCGGTCACGTGGCTGCCGCGCTTGTACTGCTTGTTCCACGTCATGGTGAGCCCGGTGCGGCAGATGGCGGTGAACAGGCGGCAGAAGGCCTGGAGTTGGTCCTCCTGGTAGCCGGCGTGGTGGAGGCGTTCGTAGAGGGTGAGTAGCCGCTCGTCGAAGACGGGGAAGTTGGTCAGGAAGTCGCGCGAGGCGTCGAAGGGCCGGCAGCGGATCTCGCGGTGCCCGGCGACGTCGAGGCTCTGGATGACCGGCTTGCCGTCCCGGGTGCCGCGCCAGCGCAGATTAACCAGGAACGGCGGAGCGGGGCTGCCGGCCGGGAGTCCGAAGCGGAGGATGAGCGTGCCGGTGGCGCTCAGCGTCATCGTGTCGTCCGGGTTCGGCGGGCGCGGCCAGAGGTAGGCGGGCGTTTCCGCCTCGTTGGGGGTGAAGTGGCTGAGGAGTTCGGCTTCGAGGGTCTCGGCCCACTCGGGCCAGGGGCCGGTGCGTACGTCGAGGCGGAGTTCGTAGACCGTCGAGGGGCGCAAAACCTGCGGGCCGGTGATGAGGTGTCCGTCCACGCTGGCCAGGACCACGGCGACAGCCGACTGGTCGTCCGGGTCGCTGTCCGTGGCCGCCGTGCCGGGGGAAAGCGGCGTGCGGCGCGGGCCATGGGCGATCACCAGGGGCAGGGGCAGGGCGGCCCAGTCGGTAAGAAGGTCCGCGACGCCGCTGGCGTCGGTGAGAGCCTGTGCCCGCTTGAGGGCGGCCCGCACGGGTCCGGCCAGCGGGTCGGCGTCGTCGAATCGCTTCTCAACGTCGGTGGTGGCGGCTGCTGCGCGTCGGCGGGCCGCAGTGGCCAGCGCGGCCATCTCGGTTGTGTCGGCGTCGAGTTCGGCTGCGTCGAGCCTGATCAGGAAGGCGGCCACCTCGCACAGCCCGGCGAAACACCGCACGTAGGCGGCAGTCGCCGTTGCCTCCTGGCACTGGCCCCTGAGCGTGTCCGCGGCGGCGCGCAGTTGGGCGGCGCGGGCACGAAGTGCGGCGGCCGGATCGCTGCTGGAATGGCCGGGGCGCTGGTCTGCGTCGTCCTGGTCTGAGCCAGTAGCCGGTCCCAGCTCGTGGCCCGCGAGAAGGCTGCGGACTGTGACACGGGTGCGGGCCTGCTCCGCCAGAGCGCGGGCATCACCGTCTCCGCCGAGGGTGTGCGCGGCTCGGGTCAGCGCGAGGGCGGCCCCACCTGTGTCGCCTTGGGCTGCCGCGGCTTCATCAAACGCGGCCGCGGCGGCGATCAACGAGGCCAACGACCGGTGGCCGGTGAACGCGGGCTCATCGGGGATCGCCTCCAGGACTGTGTTCATGACGGCGGCGGCATCTGCCGGACGGGCTGCCCGCCAGGCGACCTCGGCGTATTCGGCCGCGCCGAACACACGGTGCGGCCCCAGTTCGAGGGCAGCCGCCTTCAGGTCCCCCACCGGCAGGCCGGCCAGGCCCGGGCCGCAGTCCAGCAGCGCGCACAGTTGCCGGTTGTCGTGGGCGTTGAACCGGTCGTTGGTGTTCGGGTCGCGCACCTGGCGCAGGCGCAGCTTCGCCATGGCCACAGTGGCGGCGGTCTGCGGATGCCAGTCACGGCTCAGGGCGTCGCGCAGGTCGTAGCGGTCGAGATTGGCGGCGTGCCGGAGAATCTCCTGTTCCGTACGGATCCTGAGGGCTTCGTTGCCCCGGGAGAGTCTGGAGGCCGCCGCCATGGCCTTCTTGACGGTGTCCGGGAACCGGGCGGGGTCGACGTGCGCGCAGACCGACAGTGCATAGGCCAGCAGAGCGGCGGTGTCCTCGGTGCTCCAGTCCAGACGCCTGGCGGTGTCGAGAACGCCGTCGATGACGCCGATGTAGAAGTCGGTGAGCAGGGCCGGCAGGAGATCGGAGATGCTGGAGGGCAGACGGTGGGCGCCGCCGATGTCCGCCCAGGCGCTCAGTGCGGCCGACCGTGAGGCGACGTCGGAGTCGACGACGTAGGTGTGCAGCAGCGGGAGGATCATCCGCAGCAGGCCGGGATGGTCGCCGTGGCGTCGTCCGAGTTCTCCCAGCAATGGCAGCAGCCGCGGCACGATGGCCTGTCCGCGCTGGCTGTCACGTTCGTCGGCGATGGTGTCGATGACCGCCCCGCACACGGCCGTCACGTCGACGGTGGCGATGTGTTCCAAAGCGTCCAGGAGCCTGGCGATGCTGGACGCCAGCGACTGCCGGTAGGCCATCCGTTCGAGGAACCGCAGCTGGGGCGGGACCGTTTCGGGGGTGGCCAGGAGCGGGGCGGGTGCGGTGTCCGCCGAATCCAGCGTGTCGATGGCGGTCAGGGCCGTGCCCAGGAGGGCAGCAAGGTACGGCTGGGCCCAGGCCGGGTGGGTCTGGGCCAGCTGCTCGGTCAGAACCGCGGCCGGGACGCGTACGTCGTCGCCCCAGTCTCCCCCGATGCGGGTCAGGCATGTGGAGAGCAGATACTCGAAGACGGTGCGCTGCCTGCTCTCATCGAGCTGGGGATCGCTGGCGGTCCGGAACCTGTATCCGGGGTCGATGAAGCTGCCGGCTTGTTCCAGGACACCGAACAGACGCCGACGCACGGTGTCTCCGGCTGTGCTGCCGGTCCGCTCGAGCTGTGCAGGCACGTCACCCACCGCCAGGACGAGCAGGGTGGCGAGAGCTTGCTGGAGGGTGCCCACCGGCGCGGGGTCGTCGTGGTGGTCACCGTCAACGCCCAGATTCAGCAGCATTGTCTGCACGAGCGGACCCGCCACGTCCGCGTGGGTGAACGCCAGGGCCCGTACGGCAGCTGCGGCAGCGCGCCGATCGGTCTCGGCCTCTCTTCCTGTCCGGGGCGCGGACCGCACTCCGGCAGGCACCACCAGCGACACGGACGGTCGGGGGGCGGGCAGCATGCCGGTCAGTACGGCGGCCACGGTTTGAGTGGACGCTCCCGCTGCCACACGAAGACCGCTGGCGTCCCCGGTCCCGCCTTCGTAAGACCCGAAACGCCGACTTCGCGGCTCAGCGAGATACACCAAGGACCGGACCGCCGCCTCATCGAGCTGGCCGGCGTCGCGAGGAGTCAGCAGGTCGGCCACACAGCGGCCAGCCTCCTCAACCGGACCGCGTCGCAAGGTGTTCAGGGCCGCCCGCACAACATCCGCGGCACACTCACTACGGACGCGGGCCACGTGCCGCAGCGGCGTCAACAACTGTGAGACGTGCACGTCGGCCACCAGACCCAGGGCCAACTCGATCACCACGGTACTGAAGGTCTCCGGCGCCCGCTCCGCCAGCGCGGTCAACCGCCGCAACGCACCGTCGCAGGCCGCCTTGTCCCGCTCCGTACCAGGCTCCTGGTCCAGGACGCCGATATCGTCCAGCGCACCGGCCATCGCCGTGTCCGATGACGCCTGCGCACCCCGGCGGTACTCGGCGCGCTGCTCCCACACGTGGTGGCGCCGCGCTGTTTCGGCTCGTTCGGCTTCCTCGGCTCTGGCCGCGGCTTCCCTGTGTTCGTCCATGACCGTGGCGAGGTTCGGCACGTCGCCCGTGGGACGGCGATGAGTGCATCCCACGCAGTGCTGTTCGTAGAACTCGCCAGCAATCCAGTCCAGGTTCGCGCTGGCACCTCCGTGCGCCACGAGGCAGCCCACCTGGCGCATGTTGATCGGCAAGCCGGTGGCCGCCTCGGCCATTCCCTGGCCACCGAACTCGGTGAACGTCATGTTCAGACAGTGGCGGCGGGCCATCTCCACGGTGACGGCGTTCCTACGGCCGGTCCTGACCGCATCATCGAAAACCCGCTCTGCCTGACTGTCCATCCCATCACTGTCTCAGGCACCACTGACAACGCCGACCGCCGCGTTCCGCCCTTTTTGCGCTTCACAACGCTGTCTGCCCGCGCCGCCTTCGCTTTCGGGTCATCCGACGGGCGCCACTGGGTCCGTGTCCCTGCGTGCCGGTGGGGGAAGCAGAAGCATCAGCAGCGTCCACCCGTACGCGGGCGGGCGTCTTGGGGCCCGGGTACTGGCCGTCGGTGTCAAAGAGCCGGTAACCGACTGCTCGGTGGCGCGTTGCCCAGGCGGGGGCAGTGCGCCGACAGCGCGACGGTCCGGTGGCTTCGCGCACGCGGCGCGTGCGCGCGTGCCGGGCCACTCTCCCTTGGCCGGGCCGCTCCTCGTGCGCCGGCTGTCACAGACACCGGGAGGGACATGTCCGACCGCCGTGGTATCGGCACCCCGGCCGCGCTACCCGTTCTGCGCGCCGCGTTGCTGCAGGACGGATCGCCGGGGGTGGCCGGGGCCGGCCCCTACTCCACCGGGGGTGGCGGGACTGTCCTGGAACACCGCTATGGAGCGGTGCTGTTGTCACATCTGCTGACCGGGACACCGGTGCCCGGCCTGAGGGATGCCGTGACGCCGGTCCGGATCCGCTTTCAGGCGCGTTCCGTCAGCCGCGTGGACGACATCGTGGTGGTCGGAACAGCGCCCAACAAGAGGGAAGTTGTGCTGTCCATCGGGGTGCGCAGAAAGCCGAAGCTGGTGCCGAGCGAGGCGGATTCCGTCAAGCTCATCGGCGATTTCCTGGACGTCGCGCGCGCCCAACGGGCGCTGGTGGACAGCGGCCGCTGGAAGCTCGCCCTGGCCGTAGTGCCCTCTTGTGTTCCCGCTCAGCAGCTCAAAGCGTTGGCTGAGATGGCTTCGGCGGCGGGCAGTTGGACGGAGTTTCAGGACCGGCTGCACCGTCCGGGCAGCCTGCAGGCAGCAGTACGCAACCGGCTGACCCAGCTGGAAGCGATCATTGCCTCCTTGACCCCCGAGCCGTCGGCGCAGGCGGCGCGAGAGACCTGGCGGCTGCTGTCAGCCCTGCGTCTTATCGAGATGCGCCTGGAAGGCGCCGACTGCACGGACCGGACCTACAGCGTCGAACATCTGCGGGCCGTGACGCCGCAGCACAGCAACGACGCGGCGCACACCCTGTTCGCCCATCTAGCGGAGCAGGTAGGTGCCTATGCTCCAGGCGGCGCGGTGGTGGATCTGTCCCGGCTGCACGCTGACCTGCAGACACTGGACTGCTTCGCCCCGGCGCGCCTGCCCTCCCCCACCGCTGCTGCGCCCGCCCGGCCGGCAGCGACGCGAACGCCACGGCCGAGCCAGCGCCGTGCACGCGCCAGGATGCAGTGGAAGGCCCGTCTGCTGTCCGAGGCGGCGCACCAGCCCCAGGTGCACGACGACACCGTGGTGGTCGTGGACGGCTGCTGGATGCTCGCCTTCGATGCGGACTCCGGCGACCAGCGCTGGGGCAAGAAGGCCGGCGGCGGACACAGGCCGGTGGTCGCCGGTGGGGCGTGCTTCGCCTCCGGCTCTCTGGGCCATGCCCGGGCATGGGACCTGAGCACCGGTCAGCGCAGCGCGCCGCTGGGTCTGCGCATGCAGGACGGCCTGGCCGCGGTGTCGGACGGGGTGCTGTTCGCCGCGCATCCCACGACGGGGCTGAGCGCCTACGACGTCGCCTCGAAAGCGGTGCTGTGGTCGGGCGCCGGGGACCGCCTGCCCCTCGCGACGGCGCCCTACGCTCATGGCGGCACGGTGTTCGCGCTGCTGCAGGCCCCATCGGCATCCACGCACGGACAGCAGGTTCTCGCTGCTTTCAAGGCGAGGAGCGGGCATACGGTGTGGCGCTGGGCGAGCGGCTCGTGCGCCATCGCACACTGGAGCGTCGGCGACCAGGTTCTCACCGCCGTTGTCGACACACCGGATCGCAAGCAGGAGATCGTCACCCTGGACCGCGTCGGCGGAGCGCTGCTGTGGCGCCACAAGCTGACCGGCGAAGCGGCAGCCGCACCGGTGCATGCGGGCACGGCGGTTCATCTGACAACCCGGTGCGGCCGGGTGCTGGCCTGGGAGGCCCAGGGTGGACGCCTGCGGTGGGACGTTCAAGCCGCACGGCGCATCAGTACGGCTCCCCTGGTCACTGACGACGGCGTCTACATCGCCTCGTTCGCCCCGAGCCGACTGGTGGTCCTCGATCCGCACTCCGGCAGCGAGTTGTGGCGCAAGAGCACGAGTGGCGCCTTCACCACCACGCCGTTCATGGCGGGCGATCGCATCTGGGCCGGCGACCGTACCGGGATCCTGCACGCCTGGGACCCACGCACCCACCGGAGTACGGAGCAGCTGCCGGTACGGTGGAGCGAGGAGCGCTGCGGACAGCCAGCCGTCGATGACCGCATGATGTTCGTCTCCACCTGCAGCGGCTGGCTCCAAGCATGGGAACTGCCGTGAGGACTCGCCAGCCATCGCCGACAACCGCATCCCCGTCGTGGGCACAGCCTTGGCCCGGGCCGTCAGCGTTCGATCGACAGCGGCACGCGTACGTAGCTGGTGAGACCGGCGTGGATCGCGGGGTCGATGCAGTCCACGTCGGCCATCGGCCCGGTGATGACGACGACGTCGCCGGTGGTGGCAACAGCGCGCTGCCAGGTGGGCCCGGACCGCAGGGAGCCGTCATAGAGATGGCTCGTGTCCGGGAAACGGATCACGAGGGCCCCCTCGGGCAGGCGCAGCTCGGCGCTCTAGCCTGGGATGTGCTGGGGAGCGGAGAGTGACGTCGTGGTGAGCTGTTGTCCGCCTGCCCGCCGCACCAGGAACTCCAGGGTGTCGGGGATCTCGACCTGGTCCTGGGCGTCGCGGACCTGCAGGGTGTGGGGCTGCAGGATGAAGATCGCTGGTTCGCCGGCCAAGTACCCGCTCGCCGCCTGGAGTTGCATCGCGGCGATGCCCGGTAAGCCGGGCGACAGCGGGTTGTCTCCTCTTGCGCGTTCAGGGGAGCGGGGTCACTGGTAGAGGAAGTCCGCCTGCCACCGGGACAGGCCGACGACGAGGGTGACGGCGGTGTCCGCCGCTTCGCGGCGCTGTGCTGTTGTGCGGTGGATGCAGGCGGTGTCCTTGATCCGCCCGTGTGCGCCGTACTGCCGGGCCAGTGCGCGGAAGGTGGCCGAGGCGCGGAACGGGGCGCCTGGCGGCTCGATGCCGGCGACGAGCTCCGGCGGAATGCCGCAGTAGGTTTCCGACGTCAGGAAGCAGGCCCAGGACACCAGCTCCAGCGTCGCTCGCGCATCGCCCGCGACACGGTCCAGCAGGGCGGGCCGGCACTGTCGGCAGTCGTCCATGGTCGCGTAGGTCAGCCGGTCCAGTACTTCGGGAAACGGTGCGGGCAGTTCGCATGTGAGGTGTGCCCGGGACGGCGGGCTGGACCGTAGTCTCTGCGCCGCGGCATCGTGCCGATGGTCGGCGCGGTTCGTCTTGTCCATGGGCTCTCCCGCAACAGGCCTGCTCCCTGGTACCACAGCTCATCCTTCCGGGCCTTCACTCCCGGTGGCGGAAAGTCACGAACCCGCTGCGCGGCGGCAGGTCTTGCGGTAAACACCTCCGCGCAGATGGCCACGAACAGGCTGACCCTGCACACCAGTTGCGGATCCTCCCGCATGCGCACACGTCCAGGATGGCCGGCGGCATGTGGAGGCGAAGGCACTTCCTGCGCCCTGGGGACTGGTGTGCGGGCGGGGGCGGGTCGCCCTCGGTGCGGTGGACGCGATAGAAACCGGGTCATGAGGTTGAAGAAGGTGTGGCCAGCCCTGACGGCTGTGCTGGGCGTGGCCGGGCTGGCTGGAGTGCTGGTCGTGATGTTCACTCCGCTGAGCCGGCGCTTGGCGCGCTGGCTGGCCGGGCAGGACTGGTCGTCGATGGACGGCGCGGCCCGGTCGGCGGCAGTGGGACAGGTCCGGCTGGCCGTGGTGCAGGTCGTTGCGGCCGTCGGTGCCGGCGTCGCCCTGATCTATACCGCCCGGTCCTACCGGCTGAGCCGTCGCGGGCAGGTGACGGACCGTTTCACGAAGGCGCTGGAGCGGCTGGGGTCGGCTGAGTCGTATGTGCGCATCGGGGGTGTTCTGGCGCTGGAACAGATCGTCCAGGATGCTCCTGACCAGGGGAGGCATGCCGCGCGGGTGCTGAATGCGTTGGTTCGGGACCACACACAGCCTGCCGGTACGCCGGGTGGTCTGGCGTCCGTGCGGCTTCCGGAGGAACCCGGCGAGTTGGTTCAGGAGGCGCTGCGGGCGCTCACCGCACCTGGTTCACGGCGCCGGGGAGGTTCCTGGCCGCCGGTCGATCTCGCGGGGCGTCATCTCGCGAAGGCCCGGCTGCCGGGGGCTGACCTGCGGGGGGCTCATCTTCAAGGGGTGACGCTCAATGGTGCCGTTCTGTGTCGGGCGCAGCTCGACGGTGCAGATCTGGCGGATGCCGATCTGGCGGGGGCGGACTTGTCCGACGCGCGGGGGTTGACGGTTGAACAGGTTCTTGCGGCCCGAGGTTTGCACGGCTGTGTGCTGCCGGAGCCCCTGCGCAGTGATCCACGGGTCGCCGAGCGGGTCAGCCGGAGTGAGTGACGCCGGTGGCTCGCGGGCTGCGGGTCAGGCTTCCAGGGCCCAGTCCGCGACGTGTTCGGGAAGCCTGTCCAGGACGTGTGTGCGGGTGGTCAGTTCGCGCAGGTTCTGCCAGAAGCGTCGTCTGAGGTGTTCCGGTGTGACGCCGTGGAGTTGGGCGAGGCGTTGTTCGAGCCGGTCGATGTGGCCGGGGCGCGCTGCGCCGGTGGCGCGTCGGCTGGCCGGGAAGTCGGTCTCAGGCAGCAGGCGGGTCAGGGGCAGGGAGGTCAGGATGTCGTCGGGCATGGCGGCGTTGACGGAGAAGTAGGCGCCCAGGTCGATGGCGTGTTGCCGCTCGGTGGGGCTGCCGAGGAACCAGTGCAGGATCATTCCGGGGTGCGGCTGGTCGGTCAGCAGGTCGAGGAGGGGGCCGGTCCGTCCGGTGCTGTGCAGCGACAGCAGGACGGGCTGGTCGCTTGCTGCCTTCAGGATCTGTGCCAGTACGGTGCGCTGCCGCTCGAGATTGCCCCGGCGGTCGAGGCCCACTTCCCCGATGAGGCAGCTGTGCCGCAGGGTGGCACGGAACTGCTGTAGGTCGAAGGCGTCGAGTGCTTCGGGAACGCCGGGATGTACGCCGGATCCCCACACCAGGCGCGCGTCGGCGCGCCGGCTGGCGTGGTGTGCTTCGGCTGGGGTGCGGGTGACGGCGAAGACGACGGCTCCGTTCAGGGCGTCGATCTGCGCGGGGGTCACATCGGGTGCGATGTGGGCGTGGCAGTCGAGCGGTGGCAGTCCGTCAGGGAAGCGGGACATGGTTCAGCTCCTGCAGGCCTCGTTGGCACATGTCCACGACGGCGTCGAGGTCGGTGTCGGGGGGAAGTTCACCGACGGCGAGGATGTCGGTGTCGTCGATGCCGCGGGCGATGGCCTGCCGCACGTCGTGGACGTCTTTGCGGCGGCGCTCCAGCAGCAGCTGGTGCGCTTGGCCGGTGAGGTGATCAACGAGGTAGGTGGTGGTGTCGTGGTGGGGGACCGCGGTGAATGCTCCCCGGCGTACCAGGCAGGCCAGGCACAGGCCGCAGTTGAGGGTGGGGTCTCCGCCGGGGTACCAGTTGCCGTCGAGTTTGCTGCACGAGAGGGTTTCCGCTCCCGCCTGCAGCAGGGATGGGCCCGCACGGTCCAGGGCCCGTGCCAGGAGCTGTCCCTTGGTGAGGTAGGCGTAGGGGTTGGCCACCGTCACCGGGATGCCCAGGCTCGCCAGGAGCTCGTTGATGCGGGCGAAGGTGCCCGGATGGGTCGAGCGGGTGGACAGGGCGCCGCCCCGGGCGGCGGTCAGGGGCGGGTTGATGCTGGTGAAGCCGTTCTCCGGGACGGTCACTTGCGGGCTCGAAGCGCCGGCGGCGAGAGCTGAGGCCAGGGCGGCGAAGAGCAGGCTGCGGCTGCGTGAGGAGGATTCCGCGGCGGCATGGGTCTGGCAGAGCTTCACGCTGAGGTGGCGCAGCGGCTGCCGTGCACGGTCGCTGAGCCAGGCGCTGGTCTGCTGCTGAGCGTGGCGGATGACGGTGCTGCCGTCGTAGTGGCTGAGGTGGATGCGCGCTGCCGTGTCGCCGAGGTGGTCCGCGGCGCCGCACAGGGAGTCGAGTCCTCCGCTGAGGAGCATCACGTCGTCGGCGTCGGGCACAGGCGCCGGAGGGTGGCTGCCGGGGACGGCGGGCACGGCGTGAAGGTGCCAGGCGTCGCCGGTGAGCCAGGACAACAGTTCTTCGGCGAGCCGGCCGGAGGCGGCGTTCCAGGGATCGGGGTCGACAGTGTGGACGGTGAGGTCGATGGTGCGCGCGAAGGTGGTGGGGCGGCGGGCGCTGCGGTCGGCGAGGTAGGCGGAGGCGGCGATGCGGACGAGGTCGGCGGCGGCTGCCGGTGCGGAGCCCAGGAGGTCGAGGTCCCAGCCAAGGGTGCAGGTGACGGTCGGCGTGGGGCTGTCGGTGCGGGTACGGGGCCAGCGCAGGGCCAGCGCGGAGGGCTCGTGCTGCTGTCCGTCATGCGGCAGTACTTCGTAGGCGGTCGTCATGAGCGTCCTGCGCGCAGGATACGCAGTGCCTCCCTCGTCACTCTCGCTGCTGTGGCGGTGAATTCCTTGACGGTCATACGGCGTGTGTCAGGCACCGAGATGTGGCGTACTTTGCGCTGCAGCCAGGACCGCAGCCAGCCCTGTTTGCGGACGGCCTCCTCGGGGGTGAGGTTGTCGCTGGCTTTTTGGGACTGGAGCTCGACCAGGCCGAGTTCATAGATCCATTCGGCGACAAGACTGCGCAGGCTGTCTTCCGGGGTGGGCGGCGCGGCGGCGAGGAGGACATCCTTGACGTGCTTGACGGTGGCTCTGCGCAGGGCAGCCTCGTCGGGGTGCCCGGCGTCGCCGAGGACGGCCTGCAGGATGCGGGAGATCTGGGTGCGCCGTGGCAGGCCGCTCAGCTCGGTGAAGTCCAGGCCGAGTTCGCGCAGTTGCGTGGCATCGCCGTTGCGCAGGGCGTAGGCCCCCGCGAGGGCCGCGGCACCGCGCGAGGAACCCTTGAGTACCTGGCGCTGCGATCCGCCGCCGACACGGCCCGGGCCTGCCGCTCCCCCGGCCCCTCCCCCGCCGCCACCGCCGCCGCGGGCCGGGGCGATCAGGGCGGAGAGCGGATAGCCTCCGGCCGGCACCGTGCCGTGGTCCGCGTCGTCCTTGTTCAGCGCGTTGGCCAGCGCCTGCACAACGTCGTCGAGGAGCTGCTGCTGGCTGTCCGGCAGGTCCGTGGTGTCCGGGGAGTTGGCGGATCCCGTTCCGGTGGCGGGCAGAGCGTCGAAAGCGTCATGGGCCGCGCTCCATTCGGCGGAGCCGCTGCCTCCATAGGAGCCCGAGGTGCCCATCAGGGGCCCTCCTGTTCCACCTTGGCTGCTTCCCGCACCATCGGGTCGATGTCCGTCGCCTCTGCCAGGCGTACCGCCACGTCGCGCAGTTCCACGCTGTCGCTGTCGGCGATGTCCAGGGCGGAGCCGGGGGTGAGGTTGCTGCGCATGTCCCACAGGCCGTCGGCGATGCGGCGGCGCAGATCCTCGGTGGCGTTCGCGATGTACAGGAGGGACTCCACGAGCGGCTCGCTCTGCTGTTCCCGGCGGCCGCGCTCCAGCAGGGCCTCGACGACGGCCTGCTGCTCCGTGACCGGGCGCCCCGTCACCTCTTGCTGCGCGCCGCGCCGGTGCGGCTCCGACTGGCCGGCGAGGTGGGAGACCCAGGTGACCTGCTCCTGGGTGAGGGAAGCGGCCGCGGTGAGGCTCACCAGGGAGGCGGCCAGGCTGAGATGGGTGTGGCTCTCCTGTAGGGAAGCCCTGAGCTGGGAGAACACTGGTTGACGGTGTGGGCGGGGTAGGCGTCCTTCTACTGTGGCGGGTGAAGT
>NZ_JBVIPT010000045.1:0-18811 GCF_055577685.1 Streptomyces sp. NPDC033178 | reverse complement strand
CTCCACGGCCTGCCCTGCATCGTGCCGTTGCCACCGCGCTCCCGCACCACCTTCAGCAGCCGCGCAAACTGCGCCACCCGCAGCCCCGTGAACGTCTCCACCCACACCCGTTCAGCACTCAACACCCCAGCCATACCGAGGAAATGCCCAGTTCGCAGCCTTGTGCAGCACCCTTTACGAGCTCGTGCACGACAAGCGGTGAGACGTGAAGCCTGTGATGGTTGATCATGGTCGGGTGGTGGGGAACAGGGCTCGTGCAGTGATCGTCAGCAACCGTCGGATCACGGGTCTGACAAGCGATGTGATCGCTGAACTCGTAGCCGAGATAGGCCCGTTGTGGCATGAGCGTCACCAGGCCAAGCTGGCCTCTCGGCCGCAAAAGCGGGCCGTGGGCGGCGGGCCGAAGCACCGTCTGGTGTTCGTCGACCGCTTGCTGGCCACCCTCGTCCATCTTCGGCACGCAGTCACTCACGACGTCCTGGCCTGCTGGTTCGGCGTGGACCGCTCGACCATCACACGAGCTGTCAACGAGGTGCGGCCTCTGCTCGCCGAGCGAGGCTGCACCGTCAGCGCCGACGTGCGGCTGCGGACCCTGGCCGAGGTCATAGACCACCTCGGCTCGACCGGGACGACCGGCATCATCGACGGCACCGAGATCCGCGTCCGGCGGCCCGCCGTCGGGCGCAAGGACCGGGACAGGTTCATCTCGGGCAAGAACAAGCAGAACGCCGTCAAGTCCATGGTGGTCACCGACGGCGAAGGCCGCGTGCTGTGGTGCAGCCCCACTCGTCCCGCGAGCTGCGCGGATATCACCCACGCCCGCCAGTTGGGACTGGTCGAGCTCCTGGCTGACGCGCCCGTGTTCGAGATCCTCGCGGATGCCGGCTATCAGGGCCTGGGCGCGCAGACCGGCGGCCGGGTGGTGACGCCCCCGCATCGCAAGTTCAAGAAGAACGCCCCCGACTGGTACGAGGAGATGTACGAGCGCCAGCGAAAGGCGCACTCTTCGCGTCGTATCCGGGTCGAGCACGGCATCGCCCATCTGAAGAACTGGCGGGCCCTGGCCCGCCACCTCGGCCGCCGCGAGCACATGAGCGACACCGTCCAAGCCATCGCCGGCCTGCTGTCCCACCAGCAGACCGCAGACCTGCACTCGACACGGCAAACGTGAGCACGGGCCCCACCGAGGTCCTCGACGTCTCACCGCTTGTCGTGCACGAGCTCGTTAGGGCGGAGGGATGTCGGATGAATGTCGGCAGTCCCGCGAAGTGGCGACGGAGAGTCATCTGATAGGGGCGATCCCTCGACCTGCTCGGCGAAAGTGTGATGCGTGCAGTCGGTGGCGTTGGAGAACAGCCGACGCACCGACAAGCCACCCACACCGCTATCAGCCAGGTACCGCTGATAGCGACTGTGGCTCTGCCGCGGGGGAACGCCGCAGTCCGGACTCGGCAACATCTCGTCTTGAGTACGGCCCTTGATCCGCACCGGACCGTCCTTCACCAACCCCTGTTCCACTCGTACCTTCTCAAGGTGCGGAAACACAATGCCGAGCAAGTCGAAACACACTGCGGGCCATGCCACCAAGGTGACTCTCGGCCGCGCCCTCAAGAAAATTTTGACCGAGCTCATGGCCGGGCCCTCCACCGCTGTCGGTGGTCGCTTTCCGTCTCGCCGTGACCGCGCGCCGAAAGCTCCCAGACGCCACCCGGCCAACCCTCACCCGAGAACTCACAGAGAGGCCCGGGTGATGGGGGAATCGCATGCCCGCCACGGTTCCGAGGGCGTGTCCTGTGGCCCCGACCTGACACCTGGCCTTCGCCGTCGCAGCCTTGACGGGCTCGACAGCCTTGCGCACGACTGCACCGGCCGCCACCGCATCTCGCACGATTAGGAGCCGCATCCAACCCCTTGCAGTCCGGTTTGACTGCCTGCGCCGACATCAGGCTCCCGGCCTCGACACGCCGCTTTGTCGCGCGATCCTTGCCTCACCGGCCAAAAATTGATCTGCCGTACCGCCACAACCGTAGTACGAGGTGTGGTGGCGTACACGTGTCGGCGTGATCGCCCTGGGACGACTGAAGGGTGTGAGCGGTATGGGGCGGTGGCGGGGTCTCGCGGTAGGGATGACGGTACTGGCGATCACGGGTGGGGTGGCCCTGGGGATCATGCCCTCGTACGCGACACCCGGTGGGGAGGCAGCCGCCGCTTTCCCCGGTGACATCGACGGCGACGGTTTCGGTGATCTCGCGGTCGGCTCTCCGGAGGGTGCGATCGCGGGGTTCGCGAAGGCCGGTTACGTGTCGGTGGTGTACGGCGGCGAGCAGGGCGTGGACACCGACCGGCACAAGGGTGTGACCCAGCGGACCGCGGGTGTTCCCGGCACGCCCGAGGCGGGCGACCGGTTCGGGTCCGCCGTGGCTGTCGGGGACGTGGACGGTGACGGGTACGCGGACCTGGTCGTCGGCGCGGGCGGCGAGGCGATCGGGTCCGTGAAGAAGGCCGGCTCGATCACCGTCGTCTTCGGAGCGAAGGGCGGGTTGAGCGACGAAGCGACCGCCTTCCACGCGCCCACTCCGACGGCCGGTGAGGGTTTCGGCGACAGGATCGCCGTCGGTGACTTCGACCATGACGGCCGCGACGACATCGCGGTGGCGGCCGGCACGAAGGTGTGGGTGGTCAAGGGCGCCGCGACGCTCCGGGACACGGCGGAGCCCGCCATGAGGTCCTTCGCCCCGCCCGGTGGCGGTGCCGGGGCTGGCCAGATCGCGGCCGCGGACGTGAACGGTGATGGGTACGCGGACCTGGCCACTGTCGCCTACTTCGACGACCCGGCGGACGAGGGCACTCTCGGTGTCCTGGCCGGCTCGGCCCAGGGCCTCGGCACAAGGCTCCTCGGGAAGACCGGACTGCCCTTCGCGGGATACAGCGTCGCCGCGGGTGATGTCACCGGCGACGGCAAGGACGACCTCGTCGTCGGCACTACGGCCGCAGACGGACCGGACGAATTCCTCTTCCGGATGTTCCCGGGCACCGCCTCGGGCCTCGGCACCGGAGTGCCCTACGGCGGACCGGTCCAGCCCGGAACGGCCGCCGCCCTCGCCGACTTCGACGGTGACGGCCACGCCGACCTGGTCACCTCCGACATCACCGCCCCCGATCCGGACAACATCAACAGTGCGGGCGCGGTGACACTCGTGCCGGGCGACAGCGCGGGCCTCGACGCGGCACACGCACGCACCATCACCATGGCCACGCCCGGCGTGGTGGGCGCGAGCGAGGGCGACGACCTCTTCGGCACGGCGGTGGCGACGGGCGACTACGACGCGGACGGCACCGCCGACCTCACCGTCGGCGCCCCCGGCAAATACCTCCGGACCGGCGCGGTCAGCATCATCCCCGGCTCCGCCCAGGGCCCCACCGGAACAGGATCCGTCCTCATCACCCCCGCGAGCCTGAACCACCCGACGGCCGAGGCGGCCTTCGGCTCGGCCCTGGGCACAACAACCCACCCCTGACGCCCGGCCACCGCGTCCCCGGCCCCCCTGACGTTTTCCACGACACGTAGTACATCGTTATGAGGACTGGCGTGATATCTGTTTCGACCCCCCTCGACTCGGCGTTCTTCTCGCTGCTGAGCGGTAGTTACAAACGGCTGTTGGGTGCCCCGTTGGCGCCGGAAATGCCAAGTGGGATGGACGCCGCGGACTGGCTTTACCACGATGCGCCCTTCGCGGTGCTCGCCCAGGGCGTCGGCGACGATCCGGTCTTCGTCTACGCCAACATCGCGGCGCAGCGGTGCTTCGGATACTCGTGGCACGAGTTCTGCGGTCTGCCGTCCCGCCTGTCCGCACCGGTCGCGGACCGGGCGGAGCGCGACCGGGCCCTGGCGGGTGTGACGAGCGACGGTTACGTCGAGGGGTACCGCGGGCTGCGGATATCCGGGACGGGACGCCGGTTCTGGATAGAGGACGTCACCATCTGGAACCTCGCCGATCGCGAAGGTTCCGTGCGTGGACAGGCCGCGATCGTCCGCTCCTGGTCCGAAGCCGCTTGACGACCTCAACACGACCCGGCGCGCGGAGCCCGCGCTGCCGCTGTACGTGCCGCACGGGGCGGAGTCGTCTCAAGTCCCACCATCCACACCTTCCACTGAAAGCGGCAGCTGAACACGGCTGCGACGAGAGGAAAGCAGAACCATGAGTCATGAAACGCTGGATTTCGAAACTGCTGTGTTCGACAAGGAGTACGTGACCCTCGGCGAGCGCCGTGAAGCCATCGTGCGCGGCGGCCGGCATCTGTTCGACCGGCTGCCCGTCGCCTTCGAGGAGGTGCGCCGGATCGGCGTCATCGGCTGGGGCTCGCAGGGTCCGGCCCAGGCGCAGAACCTGCGGGACTCCCTGGGAGACGCCGTCAAGGTGGTCGTCGGACTGCGCGAGGGTTCCCGTTCCCTGGACGCCGCCCGCGCCGCCGGCTTCACCGAACAGGACGGCACTCTCGGCGAGATGTTCGAGGTCATGGCGGCCTCCGACATGGTGCTGCTGCTCATCTCCGATGCCGCGTTCGCCGAGCACTACAAGGACATCTTCGCCGCGCTGCGGCCGGGGACCACGCTGGGACTGTCCCACGGCTTCCTGCTGGGTCACCTCCAGGACGTGGGCGAATCGTTCCCGCAGGACATCGATGTCGTCGCGGTGTGCCCCAAGGGCATGGGCCCCTCGGTGCGCGCGCTGTACCTTCAGGGCGCCACGGTCAACGGCGCGGGTATCAACGCGAGTTTCGCCGTCGAGCAGGACGTCACCGGGCGGGCCGTCGACCGTGCTCTGGGCTGGTCGGTGGCGCTCGGCGCGCCCTTCACCTTCCAGACGACGCTGCGGTCGGAGTACCTCTCCGACCTGACCGGCGAACGCGCCACCCTGCTCGCGGGCGTGCACGG
The DNA here is from genome assembly GCF_055577685.1 of Streptomyces sp. NPDC033178. Taxonomy (NCBI): domain Bacteria; kingdom Bacillati; phylum Actinomycetota; class Actinomycetes; order Kitasatosporales; family Streptomycetaceae; genus Streptomyces; species Streptomyces sp. NPDC033178. The sequence continues at coordinate 13,875 of NZ_JBVIPT010000045.1, read as the reverse complement.
CATCGTGGAGAGCCTGTACCGGCGCTACCGCGACCGTGACGGTATGAGTGGGCACGACGCCTTCCGCCACTCGGTGGAGTGTGTCACCGGCCCGGTCTCCCGGATCATTTCCAAGGACGGCCTGATCGGGGTCTACCAGCACCTCGACGAGGCGGACAGGGGCGTGTTCAGGGACGCCTACTCCGCCGCGTACCCGGTCGGTCTGGAACTGACCGCGGAGATCTACGACGAGGTCGGGTCCGGCAACGAGATCCGCAGCGTCATCCTGGCGAGCGAACGTCTCGACCGCTTCCCCATGGGCAAGATCGACCAGACGGACATGTGGCGGGTCGGTCATGGAGTCCGCGCTCATCGTGACACCGACGGTGAGGCCCCGCTCAACCCGTTCACCGCCGGTGTCTTCTGCGGCGTCATGATGGCCCAGGCCGACCTGTTGCTGGAGCGGGGGCACCCGTACTCGGAGATCGCCAACGAGTCGGTCATCGAGGCGGTCGACTCCCTCAACCCGTACATGCACGCCCGCGGCGTGGCGTACATGGTGGACAACTGCTCGACCACCGCGCGCCTCGGCGCCCGCAAGTGGGCCCCGCGTTTCGACTACCTCCTGACGCAGGCCGCGTACCCCGCGGTGGACGACAAGGCGGTGGACCCCGCCCCGTTCGCGGCGTTCGAGGACCACGTCATCCACCAGGTACTCAAGGTCTGCTCCCAGCTGCGTCCTTTGGTGGACATTTTCGTGGAGTGACCCCAGTTCGCCGCAGTGCGGTGCAGTGACGAGCCGGGCTGCTCAGAGCAGGGCGAAGGAACCCGGAGATGAATATGAACGCGATGAGCAAGAAGAATGAAAGGTGCCGTTCAATGCATGACACAGAAGACAGATCTCATCTTTCGCGACGAAGCCTCGTGGCTGCGGCCGGGTTAGGCACGGCCGCGGCGCTGACAGGCATCACTGTCGGTGCGAGACCCTCCTACGCTGCTGCGACCGGCTCCGCACGACAGAGGGTCGTGGTGATCGGGGGCGGTATCGCGGGCGTCGCGACCGCCTGGCTGCTCGACGGCCGGCACGACGTGACGCTGCTGGAGGCGGCATCCTCGTTGGGCGGTCACGCGACCAGCGTGCCTGTCGACGTCGATGGCCACGATGTGATGGTGGATGTCGGAGCGCAGTTCTTCGGGCCCTACTCCCATCCGATCTACAACAAACTCGTGACGTCGGTTCTTCAGATGCCGACAGTGCCGAATCAGTTGGACAACACCGTGTTCGCGTACGGGGTGCCCACCCCTCTCATGGTGTCGCCCAGCGTTGACCGGCCGATCACCGACCTGTTGCAGTACCTGCCCGCGCTGCAGGCGGTCGGGGAACTGATGGACAGGGCGCGCGATCTTGAGGCACGCCGGGACTGGAGCACCACCGTCGCCGAACTCATCGAGGAGATGACGGTCGACGAGGCGTTGAAGGAGAATTTCGTCTACCCGTACGTGGCTTCGGTGAACGGCGCCACGATCAGTCAGGCCAAGGAGTTCTCGGCACGGGCGGCGCTGGCGCTCGCCGTCCGTCCACTGGTCGACGACAGAACCGAATACGTCAACGCCCGCGACGGCCTGCAGTCGGTCATCACGGCCCTTACGGACGAATTCACCAGCGTCACCACACGGGTCGGCACGCGGGCGGTCGGCCTTTCCCGTGTCGGCGACCACTACAAGATCACCGATTTCCAAGGGCGGGTTCACCTCGCGGATCAGGTCGTGCTGGCCCTGCCCCCAGAGCCCGCTGCCACGCTGGTGGCGCAGCTGCCTCAGGCAGGGGCGCTCGCCAGCACGTACAACCGCTTCCGTTACATGCCGGCCCGTATAGCCATCCACCGGGACCCGATCTACATGCCGGCTTCCCCGGCGGACTGGTCCTCGTTCAACATCACCCGCGACGGTGAGTTCTGCGAGGCATCGATCTCCTACGCGCGGCTGCGTGGTGACGTCCCCGTCTACAAGAGCTGGGTGCTGCACCGGCGGGAGGAGCCCAAGCAGCTGCTGGCAGACATGGACTTCCGGCATCCGTTGATCACGCCTGACTTCATCCTGGCCCAGGGGGAGCTGCAGCGCCGCAACGGAGACGACGGACTGTGGTTCGCCGGCAGCCACGTCTTCGACGTGGACAGTCAGGAAAGTGCCCTCTACTCCGCGCTCATGATCGCGGAGGAGCTGGCGCCGTCGTCATCGAACCGGCTGCGACTCGGCACGCTGTCGGCATCACCCGCCGCTCCCTGACGGCTCTTCGGGGCGCCTGACGACTGGTGGCACGGTCGGTCGTGACGCCGGCCGCCCCGGGCCGTCACCGAACCGGGACCCGGGCTGTCGTCGTGCAGCGGTGGTGACTGCCGTGCCGACCGGTCCTGTGCCGCGGCGACGCCTTCGAGACCGGAGTGCGGCCGCGGCGGCTCCGGGGCTCCTGCGGTGCGCTCGCCCGGTGTGACGAGCCGCTGTTCCCGCGACGAGCCGCGGGAACAGCGGCCTGCGACCCTTTGGCGGCTTCCGTTCAGGGCGCGGTGCAACTCCTCGGCGGTCCAGGTGAGTGCACCCTCGGAGCGTCCGCCGCCCCGCTGCCGCTTTCGCGTCTCCAGCAGGGCGTGCCAGAGCAGGCCAGCGCGCCGGCCGCGTGAGTCCCGGCCGGGCACTCCTGTCTCGCCAAATGGGTGCCATCGCGCAGACCGGCACCCCGGCTGCTGGTACCGGTGGCGCCGACCGCTGCGCGGCCCTGATGGTGAGACTGTCCCTGGTCCGGTCCGGTCCGGTCTGAACCGGACCGGGAATACTCTGTGCCTCCACCGGATCCGATATGTATGACAGCGCAGCTGCTCCAGGAGGGCATCCTGCACCTCGTGACCCTCTGACGTCCGGTCAGGGACACTGGTCAAGCGTCCGTGACCCGTGACTTCATGTGATCGCCCAGTCGGAACGACTCGTTCACAAGGCGCGATGGCGGGAGCCACGCGGCGCGACTGCCGCGAGCGACGGAGCCTGTTGGACAGACCGCTGCTAGGCGAGCCCTCTGGTCTTCTCGCGGACCGGAACCGTTCCCGAGTGGCCCAGGGATTCCAGGAGTTCGGCCGCCTCCAGCCATGCCCCCCGGGCCCTGTCGCGGTGTTCCATCAGCAGGTAGATGTCACCGAGACCGTCGAGCGCGGTGGCGAGGTTGAAGGTGGCGCCGGTGGCCCGGAGACTGGGCAGGGCCTCCTCGTACAGGGCCGCCGCCGGGAGGTACTCGCCCATCAGCTTCCGGGTGAAGCCGATGCTCAGCAGGGTGTCCGCGTAACCCATCACGTCCCCGGCCTTCCTGAGGATGGGCAGCGCCTGCTCGCAGTGGGCCAGGGCCTCTTCGTACCGGCCGAGGTGGGCGAGGTACCAGCCGACCGCGTTGAGCGCACGTCCGGTGGTGACGTCTTCGATGCCGTGCGAACGATGCAGGCGCAGGGCCCGCTCGGAGTGCTTCAGCGCGCCGCTCATGTCGCCCACGCGCTCCAGCACCCAACTGGCCTGACTGTAGGCCTTCCCGAGGAGTACGGGGTCACCTAGCTCGGTGTACAGCTCCAGCGCCTGCTTCATATGGGCGAAGGCGTCCTCCGGAGAGTCCGAGGACACGCTTGCCTGCGCGAGAGCACCGTGCGCATAACCCTCACCGAAGAGGTCCCCGAGCCGTCGCGCCGCCTCTTGCGCCTGATGGAACACTGTCCGCGCCTCGTCCCAGAGCGAACGGCGTTCCAGGTAGGGACCGAGGGTCCAGGCCAATGACCAGGTGTAGGCGTCGAGGCGCAGCCCCGAGGTGACGTCCACGCACGCGAGCAACACGGCGTGTTCGGCGTCGAACCACGCGCGCGCGGTATCCGCGGTGGTGTGCTCGCCGTTGAAGTTCTCGATGTACACGCCGTGCAACGCGGTGGGGATGACGGCGGCAGCGGGGGTGGTGACGGACGTCAGGTGGCGGCGGGCGGTGACGGCGCTGTGCAGGTAGTGGTCCAGCATCCGGCACCGTGCCGCGGTGCGGTCGTCGTCGGTGTCCTCCTCCTCGAGCAGCTCGGAAGCGTACGCGGCCAGCAGGTCGTGCGCGGAGTAGCGGCCGGGCGACAGCTCCTGCACGAGGTGGGCGCGCAGGAGTTCGTCCAGCGGCCGTCGTGTCCGCGCGGGCGACAGGCCGGTCAGGGCGGCGACGGACCCGAGTGCGGCGTAGGGCCCGGGGTGGAGGGAGAGCAGCCGAAACAGGCGGGCCGCGTCGGCGCCGAGGGCGTGGTAGGAGTAGGAGAACACCGCCCGTACGTCAGCGGCGGCGTCACCGCCGTAGAACGCGTCGAGTCCGCCCGTGCTCTCCCGCAGCTCCGCCACCATTGCGGACAGCGACAGAGCCGGGCGGGTGGCGGCCCGGCCCGCGATGACGGCCAGGGCGAGGGGGAGCCGCCAGCACAGCGCGACGATCTCTGCGGTCGCCTCCGGCTCCGCCACGGTGCGGTGGTCGCCCAGGCGACGGGCGAGGAGGTGATGGCTTTCCTGATCGCTGAGGATGCCCAGTGGGATCGGGTGGGCCCCTTCCACGGCCACCAGACCGGCCATCCGGTCCCGGCTCGTCACGATGACCTGGCAGCCGGGCGTGCCCGGCAGCAACGGGCGTACCTGCGCGGCGTCCCGGGCATTGTCCAGGAGCAGCAGTACCCGTCTGCCGCTGAGCCAGGTGCGGTAGTACGCCGCTCGCGCGTCCGTCTCCTGCGGGATGTCACCCGGCTTGGCACCCAGCGCGTCCAGCGCGGTGCCGATGGCCTGGCCGGAGTCGAGGGGCGGGCTCGCGTGGTCGAAGCCACGCAGGTTGAGGAAGATCTGTCCGTCGGGGAAGTCGCCGGCGATCTGGCGAGCCCAGTGCACGGCGAAGGTCGTCTTGCCGACGCCCGCCATCCCGGTGACCACGGTGATCGTCGCCTTGGTGTGCGTCACCAGGTCGGTGGCCCGCGCCAATTCGGCTTCACGGCCCACGAAAGCGGCCAGCGCGGCCGGCAGTTGGGAAGGGGGAGGAGGCGTGGAGGGCGAGGGCCGGGCGGAGGCGGGCTCGGGTCGCGCCGGCGCGGCCGGGGTGGTGAGGTCGGACTCCGCGCGCAGCACCCGCTGGAACATCGTCTGCAGGCCCGGACCGGGATCGACGCCGAGTTCCTGGGCGAGCAGCTCCTGGATGTCCCGGTAGGCGGCGAGCGCGGCCGCCTGTCGCCCCGACCGGTACAGGGCCAGCATCAGCATCTCCCGCAACCGCTCGTCGAGCGGATGCTCACTCACCAGACTGCCGAGCTTGCCGACCGCCACCGTGTGCGAGCCGAGTTCGATCTCGGCCTTCAGCAGCAGTACTTCGGCGGACAGCCGCTGATCGCCCAGAACGCGCCGCCGCATGTCGGCGTACTCGCCGCGGACGCCCGCCAGCGCCGTCCCCCGCCAGAGTCCGAGCCCGGTCCGCAGGTCTGCCGCGGCATCCTCGAACTCCCCCCGTTCCACGGCCCGTTCCGCCTGACGGAACAGCCGCTGGAAGTCCTCAAGGTCAAGCACGATGCGCGCGGTGTCGAGCCGGTAGCCGTTACCGGCCGATGCGACCATCGACGGTCCCTCGCCCGCGTCCAGGATCCGGCGTAGCCGGTGCACATAGGTGCGCAACGTGCCGCGTGCGGACGAGGGGACGTCCATCCCCCATACGGCGTCGATGAGTCCATCCACCGAGACGGCCGCGCCCTGTGCGAAAAGCAGTGCGACCAGCACGGTCCGCTGCTGCGGCGACCCGAGGTCGATCTCCTCGCCTCTCCGTGTGGCCCGGACCGGCCCCAGAACGGCAATGCGCGTCTGCTCTGTCACTGGGCCTTCCCTCCGGCACGTCTCCGGTGTCGCGTCGGCGATCCGCGCCCAGGCGACTCGAAGCCCCGATCCGAATCACGGAAAGGTAGGTCACAGGGGACTGATGCGCCAAGTTGATCTCACATGCGGGACACCTGGAAGGGAGGCGGCCGCTGCTCCGACGCGGATGGCACCGGCAACGCGGACCTGAACGATCTCGCAACCAAGACATCGAGAGGCATCGAGGGCAGCCGGGGCGGCCGCCGGCTCGGCTCCGGGATGCGGAGATCAGCCCGTGTGGCTGATGGGGCGAGTCGAGGTGGCGTGTACCGGTGATCTCGTATCCGAATCTGCGACGGCTGCCATGCAGGCACGGATTCCAGGGACCGGTCCCTGACCGCGGCCGTTCCACGCGCTGTCCCGTGATTCACGCCGGGGCGGCAACGGCCGGCAGTGGCATCCCCTCCAGTGACGCCTCGGTCGCCGTAAGTGCTACGGCGAGACCCATCCGGTCCGCAGCGGACCACGCCCGTGACCGCCCTGCCGAGCGGTGAAGTACCCACCTATCGGTATGCCAGGCCGACGCACCCTGATCCCGGTCGTACATCACGCCGTTAGACTTCGGTATCCATCCGCGTGGTTGTCCCTGTGCCCGGGCTTCCTATCGGCTTCGGGTGGGGGGGTGCAAGGGGGAGGCCGGTGCGGGAGCGGCTGTGGTTCTCGGTTCTGGGGCCGGTCAGGGCGTGGCGTGGTGAGGCCGAGGTCGAACTCGGGCCGCCTCAGCAGCGGGCGGTGTTGGCCGTGCTGCTCCTGGCGGAGGGCTCGCAGGTGTCGGCGGGTGCGTTGGTCGACGCGGTGTGGGGGACCGCGGCACCGGCCTCCGCGCTCAATATTCTGCGAGGTTACGTTCACCGGCTGCGTAAGTCGCTGGAGCCCGGCGGGGACGCCTCGTCGTCCGTGATCCGTTCCATGGGGGACGGCTATCAGCTCAGGGTGTCGTCGGAGGAGCTGGACTTGGGCGCTTTCCAGGAGCTGGTGGCCCAGGCCGTGCGGGCGCGCGGTGCGGGGGACACCAAGGGCGTGGTGAAACACCTGCGTGACGCGCTCGATCTGTGGCGGGGGACGGCGCTGGCCGGTGTCCGGGGCGGGTACGCGCAGAACCAGCGACAGCGGCTGGCGGAGCTGCGTCAGTCCGCGCAGGTGGCCCGCCTCACCGCCGAACTCGACCTGGGCGCCGCTGCGCAGGCGACCGGCGAGCTGGCCGAGCTGGTCACCGAGGAGCCCTTGGACGAGCGGCTCAGGGAACTGCTGATGCTCGCTCTGTACCGGTCGGGGCGGCAGGCGGCGGCTCTCGCCGTCTATCGCGAGGCGCAGACACTCCTCGCGGAGGAGCTGGGGGTCGATCCGGGTCCGGCACTGCAGGCGATGCACCAGCGCGTCCTGCGGTCCGACGCCGGGCTGCTGGCTCCGCCGGCCCCGGCCGAGCCCGCCCCCGACCCTGCCCAGGCCGCCGCCCCGGCACCTGTCCGGGCTCCGGCTGTCCCGGCCCAACTGCCCGCCGATCTCGCGGCCTTTGTCGGCCGGGACGCGGAACTGGCCGTGGTGGCCCGGCTGCCCTCGGCCGGTGCGGTGGTGATCAGCGCCATCGCGGGCATGGCGGGCGTCGGCAAGACCACCTTCGCGGTGCACTGGGCGCGCCAGGTCGCCGACCGCTTCCCGGACGGTCAGCTGTATCTGAACCTGCGCGGCTTCGACCCGGTCGGTCTCCCGGTCCCGCCGGAACACGCCCTGCGGACGCTGCTGGAGTCGCTGGGCGCCGACGCGCACGGGCTGTCGCAGGACATCGACACGCTCGCGGCCAGGTACCGCACCCTCCTCGCCGGCAAGCGTGTGCTCCTGCTGCTGGACAACGCCCGCGACGCGGCGCAGGTGCGGCCGCTGCTGCCCGGGGCGCCCGGCTGTCTGGTCATCGTCACCAGCCGCAACCGGCTCGCAGGACTGGTCGCCGTGGACGGCGCCCACCCCCTCCACCTCGACGTGCTCTCCCAGCCGGAGGCCCGCGAACTGCTCGCCCGCCGCCTGGGACAGCGGCGCGTCACGGCCGAACCGGACGCGATCAAGGAGATCATCGCGCGGTGCGCCCGGCTGCCACTGGCCCTGGCCATCACCGCGGCCCGCGCCGCGACCCGGCCCGCCATCCCGCTGGCATCGATCGCGGCCGAATTGCGCGACAGCGCGGACGGACTGGACGCGTTCCACGAGGTCGACACGGCGGCCGATGTGCGCGCCGTGTTCTCCTGGTCGTACCACGCCCTCACCCCTGACGCCGCCCGGCTGTTCCGCCTGCTCGCCCTGCACCCGGGCCCGGACATCACCCTGCCCGCCGTCACCAGCCTGGCCGGCCTCACCGCCCCTCGCACCCGGCAGTTGCTCGGCGAACTCATCCAGGCCCACCTCGTGGACGAAGCCGTCCCCGGCCGTTACGTCTCCCACGACCTGCTGCGTGCCTACGCCACCGAACTGACCGAAACCGTCGAACCGCCCCAGCAGGTGCGGGCCGCCCGGCACCGGATGTTCGACCACTACCTCCACACCGCCCACGAGACCGCCGCGCTGACCACCTCACGCGCACTGATCTCCCTGGAGCCTGCGGCCGAGGGGGTGCGTGCCGAAACGTTCACCCAGGACGCGGGGAAGGCGACGGCCTGGCTCGCCGCCGAACAGGCCGTACTGCTGGCAGTCCTCGAAGAGGCCGCCACCCACCAATACGACGTCCACACCTGGCAACTCGCCTGGGCCGTCGGCCACCATCTTCACCTACGTGGCCTGTGGCGTGAGCAGGAGGCCGTGCACCGCGCCGCCATGGACGCCGCGTGCCGCCTGGGCGACCGGACCGCCCAGGCCCATGTACACAACGGTCTCACCCTTGCCACAGGGAACTTGGGCCGCTTCGACGAGGCACGCGTTCATGCCGAACGGGCCGTCGAACTCTTCACCGAATCAGGCGACACGCGAGCCTACGCGGACAGCTACTACAACTTGGCCTGGGTCGGGGTGCGCCAGGGTGATCCGAAAGCCGCGCTCGGCGCCGTACAGCAGTCCGTCGCGCTCTTCCGGGCCTATGACGACGGCCTCGGCGGCGCGGACGGCCGCGTTCAGCGGGCCATAGCGACCGCGCTGAACGCGCTCGGCTGGTGCCACACCTTGCTCGGGCAGCACCAACAGGCCCTCGACCATTGCCGGAAGGCTCTGGCCCTGCAACAGGAACTCGGACACGACGCCGGTACGGCGGACACCTGGGACAGCATCGGCCACGCCCTCCACCATCTCGGTCAGTACGACGAAGCCGTGGCCGCCTATCGCCACGCCCTCGCCCTCTACCTGCGGCTCGACGCGCCCCGCTTCAAGGCCATCACCCTCATGCATCTCGGGGACACCCATCTGAGCGCCGGCCGGCCCGATGAGGCCCGCGCCACGTGGACCGAGGCACTGAAGACCATGGACCGGCTCGCCGACGCCGATGCCGAGCGCCTCGCCGAGCCCCTCCGTGACAGGTTGCGCCGACTCGAAAAGCCGCGCGGTCCGCTGGGGACAGACGCGGAACGCACCGACTCGTAGTCGCGGCCATCGTTCCGGAACCGGCGGGTGAGGCCCTGTCGGCCTGATCAGCTTCGTGTTGCCCTCACCCTGACTGTCGCCCAGGCCGTGGCGTACGAGACAACGACGGAAACGTCCGTGAGGTGACCGGGCGCGGTTAGAACAGGATCGGTCCCGCGTACGTCGTGTGCAGTGAAGGCGTTCACCGGGCATGACGAATCGGGGACCACATGGGTGCGCTCACGTCGGTGCTCGGTAGCCCGGGACGAAGAGCAGTCGGAGCGGAATTCCCAATGCGACCGCAGGTTGGGATTGGTCCCGTTGGAGGGTGTAAATTTTTCATGAAACATGTTAAAGGCGTCGGAATAGCTACTGCTGCAGTCCTGAGCCTCACTGTCATTGCTGGTTGCTTCGCTACGGATTCGGTGCCGCAGAGTATAGGAAAGGAGGGAAGCGGAGGTACGTCGAAAGGAAGAGGAGACAGTATTGGTATTGATATGAGTGATCCCGCGAAAGACGGCGGCAGCGCGTCCATCGAATACGACGAGGAGGGTGAGGTTTTGGCGCAGAAAGGTAGTAGCTCCTCCGGTGGAAGCGGCGCGAGCGGTACCGCCTCCGGCGGCAAAGCGAAATCCGACCCGAAGAGCGGTAAAAGCACGCCGACCGGTGAACGGACCAGCGAGGGTGAGGGCGGCGACGCTGGTGACTCTCCAGATGCCGGCCATGACCGTAGCGGCTCGCCGAGCAGCACTGTAAGTCTGATCAGAGGTCACGCTTCCGGTCGTTGCATCAACGTGTCCGGAAGTAACGGTGTGAGCGGTTGGTGGCTCGGCATCATGGATTGCAGCGGGGGATCCCGCATGAAATGGGAGTTCATGCCTGACGGGACAGTCCAGGCCATGGGTGAATGTATGGTGGTGGCTGGAAATGCAACGGAAAATGGTGCAGCTGTTCAACTGGCCGACTGTGATGGAAGCGCCGCACAGCATTTTGTGCTCAATGCTTCGCATGACCTCGTCAATCCGCAGTCGCACAAATGCGTCGATGTCAAGGATCAGCTGACTGCGAATGGCAGCAGGCTGCAACTCTGGACCTGCAATGGTCAGCGAAATCAAAAGTGGAGCAAGTTCTGAGCCGCGCAGATTGAATGCGTGATGTCCGCGCGGAATTAACGGGTCTCGATCCCTTCGGTATTACTTCGACCTGGGGTATGTCTTCGAGCACCTCGACAACCTGCTGCGGCGTCGCGTCCGCGAGAGCGAGGGACGTTGGACGGAGCCGACCGCTGTGGGCATCTACGCGCACCGGCCTGCCGCTGATGGCCCTCGTGACCGCGGCTTTGAGGACTCCACCGCAGGCATCGCCCGCCGCACGTCCCGCACCCGTGGCAGGTTCATTTCTGATCGCCCGTCAAAGCGACATGCCAGGACGAGACAACGGGGTAGCGCCCATTGGTGGGAGGCCGCGGGCCCGTGCTGCCCGTACCGATGGGTCAGTACGGACCGGCCGTCCGGTCGGCCGCCGCCGCTTGAGCGCCCGGCACGAACGCCACGTCGAACTTCATAGAACGCAAAAAGTGCCCTGCCCGTAGGTACAGATGTGCACGCCATCCGACCGCTCCGAAAAGACCCCCCGCCGTTGCCCGGCAGCAGCGGGGGGGGGGGACGCCGTCACCCGCAGCACCGGTCGTCGAACGGTCGGCAGGGAGACGATCGCCACGGTGGAGGCCGAGGTTCTGCCCGTGGACCTGCCCGCCGATCTGCCCGTGGATCTGTCCGTCGTGGTCCCGGCCTTCAACGAGGAGGCACGCCTCGGTCCGACCCTCGACACCGTCACCCGCTACCTCAGTGAGAAGGAGAAACGTTGGGGCACGTGGGAGATCGTCGTCGCCGACGACGGCTCCACGGACAACACTCGGGCTCTCATCATCGCCTGCGGAGACCCACGGATCCGGCTCGTCTCCAGCCTCCGCAACTGAGGCAAGGGCAGTGCCCTGCGGCTCGGAGTGGCGGCCACCCGCGGCCGACGCGTCCTGGTCACCGACGCCGACCTCGCCGCCCCCATCGAGGAACTGGAGCGGCTGGACAAGGCGTTCGGCGAGGGCGGCACCGCGGCGATCGGCTCCCGTACCGTCCCCGGCGCGATGATAGGGCTGCGCCAGCACCGGCTGCGTGAACTGCTGGGCCGAGCAGGCAACCTGCTGATCCGCCGCGCCGCCGTGCCCGGGATACGCGACACCCAGTGCGGCTTCAAACTCTTCGAGGGCGACCACGCGCGCGAGGCCTTCGCCGCCTCGCGGATCAACGGCTACAGCATAGACGTGGAGGTGCTGCGCTACTTCCACCGAGCCGACTGGCCGGTCACCGAGGTCCCGGTGCGCTGGTCGCACCGGCCGGGTTCGAAGATACGGTCCCTGGACTACGTCCGTTTCCTCGCAGACCTCGCCCTGCTGCGCGCCCGCACGGTGCGCCCCGCAGACATCACCGCCGTCCTGACGTTCCTGCTGATGGCCGTGGCCCTGTACTGGGGCCGGTTGTCCGATCCCGAGCACCGCTACCTCTCCGACTCGCTGCAGGACCAGAACCAGTGGGAGTGGTTCTTCGCGGTGACCGCGGACAACGTCGCCCACCTGCGCAACCCGTTCTTCTCCCATCTCCAGGGCTTCCCCGACGGCGTGAACCTCATGGCCAACACGGCCATGCTCGGCCTGACCGTGCCGTTCGCACCGCTCACCCTGCTGGCCGGGCCCGCCGTCTCACTGAGCGTGGTGATGGCGCTGGGCCTCGCCGCCACCGCGGCTGCCTGGTACTGGCTGATCGTGAAGCGCGTCGTGCCGGCCCGGGGCGCGGCCTTCGTCGGCGCGACCCTGGCAGCCTTCGCCCCGCCCATGATCAGCCACGCCAACGCGCACCCCAACTTCGTCGTGCTGTTCATGATCCCGCTGATCGTCGACCGTGCCCTGCGCCTGTGCGAGGGCACCCGGACCGTGCGGGACGGGATCGTGCTCGGTCTGATGGCTGCGTACCAGATCTTCCTCGGCGAGGAACCGCTGCTGCTCGCGGCGATCGGCATGCTGATGTTCGCGGTGGTCTACGCCGTCGTGCGCAGGGATGTGGCCAAGCGGTCCTGGCGGCCTCTGCTCAACGGCCTGGCCATCGCCGGGGCCGTGTGCCTCCCGCTCGTGGTGGGAGCCCTGGCCTGGCAGTTCGCGGGGCCGCAGAGCTACCGCAGCATCCTCCACGGCGACGATGCAGGCAACAGCCCGCTCGCCCTGCTCTCCTTCGCGGAACGCTCCCTGATCGCGGGGGACGCACAGCGGGCAGCCTCGCTGTCACTGAACCCTACCGAGCAGAACGCCTTCTACGGCTGGCCGCTGATCCTGTTCGCGTTCGCGATCGTCGTACGGCTGTGGGAGAGGGCCCTGGTCAAAGCGCTGGCATTCACCGCGGTCGGCGCGGCACTGCTGTCCCTGGGCCCGAGGTTCCGCATCCCGCTGACCGACCACGTCCATCCCGGCCCCTGGGCGGTGGCGGCGCAACTGCCGCTGCTGGAGTCGGTCATCGAAGGCCGGGTCGCGATGATCTGCGCCCCGGCGCTCGGCATACTGCTGGCCCTGGCCGTCAACCGCCTGACGGCCACGCGCAGCCCGCGCACACGGTACGCCGGTCTGCTCGGCCTCTGCCTCGCCCTGCTGCCCCTGGTACCCGCGCCGCTGAAGGCGGTCGAGCGTCCCGCAACGCCGGCGTTCTTCACCGACGGGGCATGGAAGCCGTACGTCCACGCGGGCGAATCCCTGGTGACGGTCCCGCTGCCCGACTCCGGGAACGCGGAGGCACTGCACTGGCAGCAGGCTGGCCTCGGCTTTAACCTCGCCGGCGGCTACTTCAACGGCCCCTACGGCAACCAGCGCACCGGCATCTACGGCGCCCCGCCGCGCTACACCTCGCAGCTGCTGCGACAGGTCCGCTACACGGGCGTGGTCCCCGAACTGGGTGCGGACTGGCGAGCGCAGGCACGACGTGACTTCGCGTACTGGCGGGCGGGCGCACTGGTGGTGGTGGTACCGCAGCCGAACGACGACGCCCTGCGCAGCGCGGTGGGTGAACTCGTGGGCCGGGACGGGAAGCGAGTGGATGGCGTATGGGTGTGGGACCTGCACAAAAACAGCCCTGATGCGATCGACGTTCTACCAAGTGGAACCTGAAAATTGGCTGCCTCATCGTAGAGGATCGCTGCCGCCGTCTCGCGCGCAAGCGAAGAGAACTCGAAAAGCAGGATTCCAACCTGCACTCTACGATTTTTCACCACTTTTCTCGCGGGATGGCGTATCTAACTTGATCTTTAACCTGGGGTCTCGAACGGCGTGTCGTACTTGATCACTCGCGTTGGTAACTGCCGTACGTGCAAGCGGCCTTCGGCTGACCATGT
>NZ_JBVIPT010000044.1:0-20791 GCF_055577685.1 Streptomyces sp. NPDC033178 | reverse complement strand
CATGTGCGGCGGGGTGAGGGTCTGGCGGGTGTGTCGTTGGCGTGGGGTCTGTGGTCGGGTGGGGCGGGGATGGGCGCCCAACTCGACACCAAGGCCTTTCAGCGACAGGAGCGGGTCGGCACGCCGGCGGTGTCACCGGAGCGGGGGCTCGAACTCTTCGACGAGGCACTCGCACTCGGCGACGCCGCCCTCGTACCCCAACCCGTGGACCGGGCAACCGTGGCGGGCAACCCCGAAGTCCCGTACGTCCTGCGTGAGTTGATACGAGAGCGCCGGCAGGTAACGCGCCCTCGGGCCGGCGCCGAACATCACAACGGCCATGCGGATGCCGAGCATCACAACGGCCATGCGGACCCGGACCGGGCCGCCGGACCGGCAGCCCTGGCAGAACGGCTCCGGAGCCTGCAGCCGTCCGAGCAACTCGATCTGCTGCTCGATCTCGTACGGACGCATGTGGCGGCCGTCCGGCACGACGATTCCGCCACGGCCGGCGCCGACAACGCGGACGCGAACCGCGGGTTCACCGAACTCGGGCTGGACTCTCTCGCCGCGGTCGAGCTGCGCAACGCGCTCAGCGCGGCCACCGGCCTGCGACTGCCCGCCACACTGATGTACGACCACCCCAACCGGTCCTTGCTGGCGCGGTATCTGCACGAGCGGCTCGTGCCGGAAGGCACCGGGGCCGAGCCCGCTGCCGAGGACCCGCAGGTGCCGTCCAGCCCCTTCAGGGACATGGCTGTCGAGGACCTGGTGCGGGCGGCTCTCGGGCCGGACAGGCAGGAGTGAGCCGCGGGCCCGGGAGTAGCAGGAGATAGGGGTTACCCGGCCCCGGCCGCACTCATACGATCACGTCTTGACGCGGCGTCACGCCGACCGGCCCGAGGAGGCTGCCATGGATCCCTTTTCTCTTCTGGCCGGTGCCGGAATCGCCGTTGTGGCCTACGTCGCCGGGCGGCTGGAGCGACGGCGCAGGCCGCGGACTCCGGAGGCGGTCGAGCCCATCTGCTCGTGCGAGCACTCGCTCGCCCATCACGACCGCGAGACCCGGGCCTGCCACGGCAGGGTGAAGACCCCGGTCGCCTTCGACAAGGTGTACGGCGCCGTGGACTTCGAGATGGAGCCCTGCACCTGTCGTCAGTACATCGGCCCGCAGCCCCTCGAGACGTTCTACGCACCCGAGATCACGGACTGAGCGCGGAGGAGTCTGATGCGCGTCCTGTTCACGGTGATCGCGGCCAAGACCCATCTCTACAACCTCGTGCCGATGGCCTGGGCCCTTCGGGCTGCGGGCCACGAGGTCCGGGTCGCCGGTCCGCCGGACCTGGTGGAGGCCATCACCGCCACCGGGCTGACCGCCGTGCCGGTCGGGGACGGCCTCGGTGTCGCCGGCTCCGCCGCCGGGGGCGCGCAGGGCCGCCGGACCGGGAACGACTCAGGTCCGAGCAGCCGGATGCTGCGCAGCATGAGCGGGGACATGCTGGAGGACCGTCCCGAGGAACTGACCTGGGAGCGGGTGCTCGGGGCATTCACCGTGGCCTGTTCGGTGCAGTACGAGTACTTCGCGGGGCAGTCGGCCCTGGACGACCTGGTGGACCACTGCCGCGACTGGCGGCCCGACCTCATCGTCTGGGACGCGCTGACCTTCACCGGTCCGATAGCGGCCATGGCATGCGGCGCGGCCCACGCCCGGATGCTCTTCGGCACCGACTACACCTCACGGATGTACGGCTTCTACCGCGAACTGCGGCTCGCACAACCCCCCGAGCGGCGTGAGGACCCGGTGTCCGACTGGCTGTCCGGCAGACTCGCCCGCTTCGGCGTCCCGTACGACGCATCGATGGCCGTGGAGCTGATGACCGGGCAGTGGTCGATCGATCCGACCCCGCCCTGGATGCAGCTGCCGCTGGACCTCCCCTATGTACCCGTGCGTCAGATCCCGTACAACGGGCCGACGGGAATTCCCGAGTGGATCCACGACAAGCCGGAGCGGCCCAGGGTCTGTCTCTCCCTCGGCATGTCGGGCAGGGACCTGCTGGGTGGTGACGTGATCCCGGTCGAGGACCTCCTGGAGGCACTGGCCGACGCCGACGTCGAACTGGTCGCCACGCTCAGTGCCGAGCAGCTCGCCACGGTGAAGACCCTTCCGGACAACGTCCGGGCCGTGGAGTTCGTCCCCCTCAACGAGTTGCTTCCCACCTGCGCGGCCGTCGTCCATCACGGCGGTTTCGGCACCGTGGTCAACGTCCTCGCCCACGGCCTGCCGAACCTGGTGGTACCGGCCCCCTGGTGGGACGAGGCTCATCTGGGACGGCATCTGGCCGAAGGCGGTGCCGGTGTCGTCGTCGACTCCGCCACGGTCACCACCGACTCGCTGAGGAGCGCCCTGACGCGGCTGCTCACCGATCCCTCCTTTTCCCTCGGCGCGCGAAGAATGCGTGAACGGCTCCGGAGGGTGCCGAGCCCTCGCGAACTCGTGCCGCGGCTGGAGGAACTGACCGCTGTGCACCGCCCCGACCGCAGAGCCGGATGACGTCCGCGCAGTCCTGTGCCCGAACGGAGAGTTGCATGCGTGTGCTGTTCACGGTGTTCGCGGCGAAACCGCACTTCTACAACCTGGTGCCGATGGCCTGGGCGCTGCGGGCCGCCGGCCACGAGGTCCGGGTCGCCAGCCAGCCGGATCTCACGGAGACGATCACCAGGACCGGGCTGACCGCGGTCCCCGTCGGTGACGCGCTGAACCTGTGGAAGTCCTTCGCGCCCGAGGAGAGCGACACACAGGGCGGCGGCACCTGGCAGCGGCTCAGTGGGGTCAGCGAGGGGAGGGAGTCCGTACTGACCTGGAACTATGTGCTGGGGACCTACACCCTCGCCTGTTCCATGGAGTACGAGCACATGGCGGGCCAGTCCATGCTCGACGACGTCGTCGCGTACTGCCGCGAATGGCAGCCCGATCTGGTGATCTGGGACGCGCTGACGTTCGTCGGCCCCGTCGGAGCCCGTGCCTGCGGTGCGGCACACGCCAGGATGCTGTTCGGGATCGACTACAACGCCCGGATGTGGACCACCTATCGGAGACTCCTGTCGGACCGGCCGCCCGAGCAGCGGGACGATCCGGTGGGTGACTGGCTCGCCGGGAGACTCGGGCGGTACGACCTGGAGTACGAGCCCGGCCTGGCCACGGAGCTGATGACCGGTCAGTGGACGATCGACCCGACCCCCGACTGGATGCAACTGCCGACGGACCTTCCCAGGGTCCCGGTGAGGTATGTCCCCTACAACGGGCCGACCGGCATCCCGGACTGGGTCCACGAGAAGCCCCGGCACCCGCGGGTCTGTCTGTCCCTCGGCATGTCGGGACGCGAACTGCTGGGCAACGACAAACTCTCGGTCAACGGCGGCGCGTCGTCCGACGGCATCACACTCGACGATCTCGTGAGCACCCTCGCCGGACTCGACATCGAACTCGTGGCGACGCTCAGAGCCGATCAGCTGCTGTCGCCGACCGAGCTTCCCCGCAATGTCCGAGCGGTGGAGTTCGTCCCGCTGAACGAGCTCCTTCCCAGCTGCGCCGCGGTGATCCACCACGGCGGATTCGGCACGGTGGGAAACGTGCTGACCCACGGGGTGCCCAGCGTGACCATTCCCGCGCCCTGGTGGGACGAGGCAGAACTCGGTCAGGACATCGCCGAACGCGGGGCGGGGATCTTCATCGACCCCTCCGACCTGACGCTCGACGGGCTCCGGGAGAGCGTCGTCCGGCTGATCGGCGAGCCGTCCTTCCTGGAGAACTCGCTGCGCGCCCGGGACGACCTGCGCGCCACTCCCAGTCCACTCCAAGTCGTCTCCGAACTGGAGGAGCTGACCTGCCGTCACCGATCGACACAGGCGCGCGACGTGCGCGGTTGCCATCCGGAAAGTGAACGCGAACGGGAGGATGTTGCCTAGTGGGCGGCAGTTACGCAATTGACATATCGGGTCTGCGTAAATCGTTCGGGGACGTCGAAGTCCTCAAGGGCGTGGACCTGAAGGTCGAACAGGGATCGATGCTCGCGCTTCTGGGGCCCAACGGGGCCGGCAAGACGACCATCGTCAGGATTCTCAGCACACTCACCGCGCCCAGCGGCGGCACGGTGACCGTCAACGGATTCGACGTCGGGAGGCAGAGCGACGGCGTACGCGGATCCATCGGCGTGGTCAACCAGTTCATGGCTCTGGACTTCGTGCACACCGGCCGGGAGAACCTGGTCATGATGGGCCGGCTGCATCGGATAGGGACCAAGGCCGCACACCGGCGCACCGAGGAGCTGCTGGAACAGTTCGATCTCAACGATGCCGCGGACCGGCCGGTCCTGACGTACTCCGGCGGGATGCGGCGGCGGCTCGATCTGGCCATCAGCCTGATCGCGGCTCCCTCGATCCTCCTGCTCGACGAACCGACCACCGGCCTCGACCCCCGTAGCCGGATCGGCATGTGGTCCGCCATCGAGGGCCTGCTGGCGGACGGCACGACGATCCTGCTCACCACTCAGTACCTGGAGGAGGCCGACCGGCTGGCGGACCAGGTCGCGGTCATCGACGAGGGCAGGATCATCGCCCACGGCACCGCCGCCGAACTCAAACGACGGGTCGGCGAGGAACGCATGGAGCTGACGTTCGCCGCCGCCGACGACTACGCCAAGGCATGTCTCGCGGTCGCCGGCGAGGAGGCGCTCTGCGACGCGGAGAAGCAGACCATCGGGCTGCCCGCCGGCAACACCAACCAGCTGATCGGGGTGCTCAGCCGGATCGAACAGAGCGGCGTCGACGTCGGGTCCCTGGCCCTGGCCAAACCCACTCTCGACGACGTCTTCCTGACCCTCACCGAGCGCACCACCCCCGTCAGCGCGACCCTGGAAGGCGAGGGAGTCAAGTGACCACCGCGACACGCACGGCCGGCGGAGCCCCGCGGCTGCAACGCTCGAACGCGGCCTGGGCCCTCAGCGACGCCAGGGTGCTCATCAAGCGCTATGTCAACCACATCACCCGCCAGCCCGACGAGATCATCACCGCCGTCATGATCCCCACCAGCATGATGCTGCTGTTCCGGTTCATGCTGGGCGGCGGCGCCGTGGACGTGGGCGGCACCGCGTACGTCGACTTCCTCGTCCCGGGAGTGCTCACCGTCGGTGTGACCCTGATCGCGGTCTCCACCACGTCCGGCGTGTACATGGACATGCAGGAAGGGTTCGTCGACCGGCTGCGCTCGATGCAGACGATGGCCGTGGCCGTGGTGGTGGGCCATGTGGTCGCGGCGGTGCTGCGCGCGGTGATCTCGCTGACGGCTCTGTTCGCGCTCGCCTTCCTCATCGGATTCCGGCCCAAGGCCAACGTCCTGCAGTGGCTGGGGGCCATCGGCGTGCTGTTGCTCTTCGCCTTCGCCGTGGCCTGGATCGCCGTCCTGCTCGGCCAGATCGCCAAGAGCAGCGCCGGTGCCAGCGGGCTCGCGCTCATCCTGACGTTCCTGCCGTACACCAGCAACATCTTCGCGCCGACCGACACCATCTCGGCGGGGCTGCGCACCTTCGTCGAACACCAGCCGCTGACCGCGGTCATCGACAGTGTGCGGGCCCTGTTGCTGGACCAGCCCGTCGGCAACTCCGTATGGCTGGCCGTCCTTTGGTGGGGCGGCATCACGGCCCTGGTGATCCCCGTGTCCGCCCGGAAGTTCCGGCGCCGGTACTCGTAGGGGTGGGGCACGAGCGCCCTCGCCCCGACGTTCTCGGCCCCGTCCGCAGCTGCGGACGGGGCCGAGAACGTCGGGGCGAGGTACGTCAGACGATCCGGACGTCCGGGACGTAGAGAATCCACCGGCCGCCGGCCTCGCGGAACCCCTGTTCCTTCGCCATGATCTCCTCGGCGTGGTTCCAGGCGAACAGCAGGGCGTAGTCGGGGTACGGCGAGGAGAATGCCTCGGGCGGACGTACCGGGATACCGGAACCGGGCATCAGCCGGCCGTGCTTGGACGGTGTCGTGTCGCAGACGAACGGGATCAGTTCGGGGCCGATACCGCAGTAGTTCGTGACGGTCGAGCTCTTCGCCGTGGCGCCGTAGCCGACGATGGAGTGGCCCTCGGCACCCAGTTTGCGCAACAGGGCCGGCAGATCCTCACGGATGCCCCGTACGGCGGCCGCGAATCCGTCGAGCGTCGCGCGATCGGTGAGACCTCGCGCGCGTTCCCCGGCGAGCAGTTCGTCGACGGAGGCGGTCGGGGTGCGGCGGCCCGCACGGGCGAGCGTGTAGCGGATCTGGCCGCCGTGCACCGGCAGGTGCTCCACATCGGCCAGTTCGAACCCGAAGTGTTCCGCCATGGCGCGCACCGCCTGCGCGGTGAAGAAGTAGACGTGCTCGTCGTAGATCTGGTCGAAGCTCGTCCGGTCGATGATCTCGCCGAGATACGGGTCCTCGAAGACAAGCACACCGTCGGGCGTGAGCAGCGTGTCGGCGCCCTCGAAGACCTGCCCGATGTCACGGATGTCGCACAGGGTGTTCGCGGCGTAGATGACGTCCGCGGGACCTTCCGCCGCCCACACCGCGCGCGCCGAGGCACCGTCGAAGAAGGCGCGGTGCACACGTACGCCGCCCGCGCCGGACGGCTCGAAGGCGAGATGGCGGACACCGGCGTCCCCTATGGCCCGCAGGGTCACTCCGTCGTTGCAGCCGATCTCGACCATGAACGGGTCGGGCCCGGTCAGCTCCGTGGCGAGGAAGCCGCGGGCGGTCTCCTCGAAGTGGGCGCGCATCACCGTGGAGTTCGACGAATGGTACGGATACCCCTCGTGGACCTCGTGCTCGGGCGGGATGTCCTCCATCAGCTGGACCATCGAGCACGACACACAGACGCCGATGGCCAACCGGTAGCGGAACTCGTCCGTCGTCCGGCCGGGTTCGGTGAAGGCCGAGGACAGCGGATGCTGCCCGAAGTCGAAGAACTCGCGAACCGATGCGTGACAGACCCGACAGAGCGACATGAGGCGGCCTTCTCCTGGTTACGGATGGGACTCAGCCGTCCGACGGCCGTCCCGACAGACTGTGCAGGCAGGCGACAAGGCTGCGTGCCTGGATGTTGACGTAGTGGCTGTGCCGCAGCAGATCGACCAGCTGATGAACCGTCAGCCAGCGGTACTCCGGGTGGTCGAACTCGGCGTCCTCGTCGACCTCCACGATGGTGTACCGGTTGGAGGCGTGGAAGAAGCGGCCGCCCTCCTCGGAGAGCGTGACGTCGAACCGGATCCTCTCGGGCCGGGCTCCGAGGACCTCGCCGAGCAGGGGCGGCAGCGCCGCCGGCGGCAGATGCGCGAAGTTCTCCGGGGTGCACTGGACCGTGGGGGACAGCTCGGCCACGTCGAGACAGCCGGGTTCGACCAGCGCGTGCACCAGAGCGTGGAGCACCCCGTCGATCTGCTTCACCAGGAAGGCGACGATGCCGGCAGCCGTCGGCCTGATCATGGGCTGGGTCCACTGCCGCACCTCACGGCTGCCCGCCTGGACGTCCACCGCGATCAGTTCGAAGAACCGGCCGGTCTCGTGCGCGATCGCGAACTCGTCGCGCTTCCAGTGCTCAAGGGCGTTGAGCGGCATCTTCGCCGTGATCACCTCGGACCGGCTGCGTACATCGGTGATCCAACGCAGGACCTGGTCCGTGGGGACGGCCCCGCCGTCGGATCCCTGGCAGGAACGCAACAGCGAGGCCCGGAAGGAGTCGTCTCCGGGAGTCACCGCCATCAGGGGGCCGGCGCCCGAGAACGGCAGACAGGACAGCACCGTACGGGCGTCCATGTTCACCACCTCGTCGAGGGCGAGCAGTTGGTGCAGCTGCCCGATGGTGAGCCAGCAGAAGCCCTCCAGGACCTCGACGTCCTCGGTCACCTCGACGACCATGTTCCGGTTGCGCTTCTGGTAGAACCACGAGCCCTGTTCCGACTGGCGTACGTCGGTGATGATCCGATGCCTGGTCGGTTCCTGGAAGTAGTCCAGGTAGGGCACGGACCGTCCGTCGTGCACCCGGGTGTAGTTGCTGCGGGTGGCCTGCACAGTGGGCGAGAGCTGGAACCCGTTGACGTTCCCCGGTTCCGTCTTCGCCTGCATGAGGCAGTGCAGGACTCCGTCGAACTCCTTGACCAGGACACCGAGTATGCCGAGCTCCGGCTGATTGATGATCGGCTGGGTCCAGTGCGGGACAGGTCCGTCCGGGATCCGCACGTCGAGGCCCTCGACCGAGAAGAACTTTCCGCTGCGGTGGCGCAGGTCCCCCGTCACGGGATCCTCGCGCCAGCCGACCAGGTCGTGCAGCGCTATGCGGCGCACCCGGGCCGCGGACTCACGGCTGTAGTCGGCGTACCAGCGGTGGAAGTCCGACAGTTGAGTGATCCCGCCGTCCCGGACCCGGACGGACTCCGCGATCTTCGCCGCGGTCGAGGCCTCCCGTTTGGACGAGACGGACGGCGTAGCCCCGGATGCCGGGGGCGACGGGGTCGAGGACGACAGGGTCGGGGAGACGGCGGAAAGATCCGTCATGGGGAACTCCTAGCCGAGTGGTTCGCTGTCCGGCGGTTCGGGGTCTGCCACCCGGTCAGACGGTCTGGACTTCGGGGACGTAGAGGATCCACTTGCCGCCGGCCTCACGGAAGTCCTGTTCCTTCGCCATGATCTCCTCGGCGTGGTTCCAGGCGAAGAGCACGGCATAGTCCGGGTAGGGATCCCTGAACGCCTCCGGCGGACGGATGGGAATGTGCGATCCGGGCGTCATCCGGCCCTGCTTCTCGGGTGTCGAGTCGCAGATGAAGGGGATCAACTCAGGTCCTATGCCGCAGTAGTTGGTGACCGTGGCGCTCTTGGACGTGGCGCCGTAGCCGACGACGCTGCGGCCCTCGGCACGCAACGAGGCGAGGAGCGACTTGAGTTGCTCGCAGTTGGCGTCGATCGTCGTCGCGAAGTCCTTGTAGGTGGAGGGTTCGGCCAGACACTGCCGGCGCTCCTCGGTGAGGAGTTCGGCGACGGCCGGTGCCGGCGGCCGCTCTCCGGCCCGCGCGACCGTGTAGCGCATGGCGCCCCCGTGCACGGGCAGATGGGCGACGTCGACCAGCTCGAAACCGAACCGTTCCGCCATGGCGTGCACCGAACGGACCGAGAACAGGTAGAAGTGCTCGTCGTAGATCTGGTCGAAGTACGCCTGCGCGAGGATGTCGCCGAGATAGCGGTCCTCGAAGACGAAGGCCCCGCCCGGCGCCAGCAGGGCCGCGGCGCCGGCGAACACCGAGTCGATGTAGGCGATGTGACTGATGGTGTTGGCGGAGAAGACAAGATCGGCCGGCCCGTCCGCGAGCCGGACGGCCGCCGCCGTCGCCTTCTCGAAGAAGGCCACCCGTACCCTGCTGCCTCCGGCACGGGCGACCGCGGCGGCCTCCGCGGCCGGATCGATGCCGAGGTGCCGCACTCCCGCGCCGCCTATCGAGTTGAGCATGATGCCGTCGTTGCAGCCGATCTCGACGTAGAACGGATCCGGCCCCGCCAGCTCGGTCTCCAGGAAATGCCGAGCAGTTCGCTCAAAATGCCCGCGCATCACGGAGGAGCCGGATGAACGATACGGATAGTCGCTGGGGAACATGCGCTCCCTGGCGACCTCTTCCGCCTGCTGAACCATCGAGCAGGACGTGCAGAATCCGACGGCGAGCCGGTAGAAATGCTCTGTGCCAATGTCATGGGGGGTGATGAAAGTATCGGATACCGGCTGGCGTCCGAAGTCGAAGAACTCCTGTACGGCGCCACCGCAGATACGGCACTTTGACATGGGGGACAGCCTACTGTCGGTGGACCGGGCGGCCAACCCCTATTTATGGGGGCGGCCCCGGTGCAAATGCACCGGGGCCATTCTGCGGCCGAGGGGGGTCCGCAGAGCTTCGAAGGGGTTTCAGAGCGTTCTCAGCACCTCGCGTACGGCACTGATCACCTTTTCCTGGAGATCCACCGAAAGCGACGGATACATGGGAAGGGAGAAGATCTCACCCGCCAGCTTCTCGGTCACCGGAAGCGATCCTCGCCGGTATCCGAGATGCTCGAATCCCCGCATCGTGTGCACCGGCCACGGATAGCTGATGTTCAGCATGATGTCGTACGACTTGAGCGCCTCGATGATGTCGTCCCGGCGCGGGTGCCGGACCACGTACACGTAGTACACGTGGTCATTGCCCTCGGCCGTTCCCGGAAGCACCAGCTCCGTGTCGCCGAGACCTTCCACGTAGCGCTCGGCGACCGCCCTGCGGGCGGCGATGTACTGGTCGAGCCGCCCCAGCTTGCGGCGGAGGATCTCCGCCTGCACCTCGTCCAGGCGACTGTTGTGGCCCGGCGTCCCGACCACGTAGTAGCGCTCCTCCATGCCGTAGTACCGCAGCCGGCGCAGTGCCGTGTCGACCTCGTCGTCCGAGGTGACCACCGCACCGCCGTCGCCGTAGGCCCCCAGGACCTTGGTCGGATAGAACGAGAACGCCGAGGCCCGGCCCATGCTGCCGGCGATCCTGCCGTGATGGTGCGCGCCGTGCGCCTGCGCGCAGTCCTCGAGGATCTCCAGGCCGTGCCGTGCGGCCAGTTCCTCGAGGGGCGCCATGTCGACGCACTGGCCGTAGAGGTGAACGGGCAGGATGCAGCGGGTGCGGGGTGTGATCGCGGCCGCCACCTGATCCGTGTCCATCAGGTAGTCGGAGCCGTGCACGTCGACGAGAACGGCCTTCGCGCCGGCGCCGTCGATCGCGATCACCGTCGGCGCGGCGGTGTTGGACACCGTGATGACCTCGTCGCCGGGGCCCACCCCCAGTGCCTGCAGCCCCAGCTTCACGGCGTTGGTCCCGTTGTCCAGGCCCACGGCGTGTGCCGCGCCGTGGTGGGCGGCGAACTCCTCCTCGAAACCGCGGACACTGCTTCCCAGAACGAGCTGCCCGGAGCGGAACACCTGCTCGACGGCGCCCAGGATGTCGTCCTTCTCCTTCTCGAACTCCGCCAGATAATCCCACACACGTGTGGTCACGACCGCTCCCACTCCCTGTCACGACGACGGATTTCAGATATGGAGAATCACGCGGCTTTTCAATGTCATCCGGAATTTCACTACAGTGCCCCGGGGACCGCAACCCCTAGCTGCCCCAGCGCCCTTGAGGGGCCCCAGACGCAGTATGTATGCATTGCCAGACGTATGCCCCGGTGACTAGCTTTGCCAGCCAGCTTTTCATCGTGCCGGCCCAACGGTAACCGGGCCGCTACCAAGGGATATGCGGTATATGAAGGGGATAATTCTCGCGGGTGGTTCCGGTACTCGGCTCAACCCAGTCACGATCGCGGTGTCGAAGCAGCTTCTGCCCGTCGGTGAGAAGCCGATGATCTACTACCCGCTTTCGGTGCTCATGCTCGCCGGTATCCGGGACATCCTGATCATTGCAAAGCCCGTGGACGTCCCGCAATTCCGACGGCTGCTCGGAGACGGCTCACAACTGGGCCTCACCATCGAGTACGGCGTGCAGCCCGAACCCAACGGACTCGCCGAGGCCTTCCTCATCGGCGCCGACCACATCGGGGACGACTCGGTCGCCCTGGTGCTCGGGGACAACATTTTTCACGGCCCCACGTTCCAGGACCTGTTGGAGGCGAGCGTCCGGGAGCTGACCGGGTGCGTGCTCTTCGGCTACACCGTCAAGGACCCCGAGCGCTACGGCGTCGCCGAGACGGACGCCGGGGGCCGGATCGTCTCACTGGAGGAGAAGCCCGCCCGACCACGGTCCAACCGCGCCGTCACCGGCCTCTACTTCTACGACAACGACGTCGTGGACATCGCCAAGAACGTCCGGCCCTCCCCCCGCGGCGAGTTGGAGATCACCGACGTCAACCGCGAGTACGTGCGCCGCGGTGGCGCGCGGATGGTCGACCTGCGCCGCGGCTTCGCCTGGCTCGACACAGGCACACCCGAATCCCTGCTCCAGGCCTCGCTGTACGTGCGGACGCTGGAGGAGCGGCAGGGCGTCCGCATCGCCTGTCTGGAGGAGATCGCCCTGCGCAAGGGGTTCATCGACGCGGGGGAGTGCCACCGGCTGGGGGTGGCCCTCGGCGGTTCGGGCTACGGCCGGTACGTGATGGACATCGCCCGGGAACTGTCGGCCTGAACCCCGCGCCCGTCAGGAGACCGCCACCGGAAACCGCGCCACACCGTGCGTGACCGGAGCCCGCATCCGATGGACCGGCTCGCCGTCCGGCCGCAACCCCCGGTAGGGGCCGGACACCAGAACCTCCAGTGCCGCCCGCGCCAACAGCCGTACCGACCCACCCACGAACCCGGTGTACGACGCGTCGTCCAGCGAGAGATGAGCGGCGGCAGCGCTCCTCCCGGTGATCCGGAACCGCTCCGGCTCGTCGTACACCTCCGGGTCGCGGTTCGCCGCGTCGACCAGTACGACGAGCTGGTGCCCGCGCTCCACCGGCTGCCCCGCGATCTCCACGCCCGTGCCTGCGATCCGGCTCACCAGCCGCACGGGAGGCGCGAAGCGCAGGGCCTCCTCGACGGCGTCCGCGGCGAGCGACGGGTTCTCGTGGAGCAACGCCCACTGATCCGGGTGCTCCAGCAGGGCGCACACCGCGGCGCAGACGAGATTCGACGCCATCCCCACCCCCAGGCCCAGCGTCAGCATCAGCGCCGCCAACGTGTCCTCGGCCGGCGCCCCGCCTCCGCTCGTCGCCTCCAACAGCGCGCTGACCAGGTCGTCGGCCGGTGCGGCGACACGGGCGGTGATCAGCTCCTCCAGCATGCCCCGCAGCCTGTCGTACGACGCGACCAGCTGACGCGCCATCGACAGCGTCGGTGGACACAGCAACGCGTCCGGCACGGCGGCGGTGACGGCGACGGCCCCCTCGAACCCCTCCCTGAGCTCTTCGGGCAGCTTCAGGAGTTCCGCGAAGAACGCCGCCGACGCCGTACGGGCCACGTCCGTCATGAGGTCGAACGCCGATCCGCCGGCCCGCCCCAGGGACTCGGCGAACGCGCCCGCGGCAGCGTCGTGACGATCCGCCGTCGAGGCCGCACCGAGCACCGGGGCGGTCAGCGCTCCGAGCCGTTCGAAGCCCGCGCGGTCCATGGCGAGCAACGGATCGTCCACGGCCAGGACATGCTTGAGCGACGTACGGGAGTCGATGCCGAAGATCCGCTGTCGGCGGCTGCGGCCCGCCCCGCCCGGCACCTCGGGAACCAGACGCTCGTCGGCGAGGATCGCCGCCCCCGCCTCATGGCTCGCGGTCACCCACACGTCCGACTCGCTCTGCCGCAGCGACGGCCGACCCCGCATCCCCTGATGCAGGATGCCCAGCACACGCGGCTCGATGCCCTGGTCACGCAGGATCAGGGCATACGGGTCACCGCGGTTGCCCCGCATCCACTGCGTACCGCGAGCAGCCAGCAGATGACGCGACAGATCACTGTCGTTGAACTGCCGCGGGTCGATCTGATGCTTCGTCATGCCCGGCCCTCCACTAGCCCTGTGCACCGTTCATAACCCCTGGCCGGGGTATCGGACCACCCCTGCCCTCGCGGGCCGTCGCGTCGAGGGCAGGGGTGACGCCGAAGAGGGGCGCGTAGGGGCTGACGGGCCGGGACCCCCATGTGAGTGTGATGGCCATACCTGGCGCAGCGTGCCCGGATTATCTGTGACGTGTCATTGCACCGAGCCTGCCAGGTCCGCAGAGCCTCTATCCGGCGGGACGAAGAGGAATCCACGAGCAATGACCAAAGCATTGATCATCGGCGGCGGAGTGGCCGGCCCGACCAGCGCGATCGCCTTGCAGCGAGCCGGACTCGAGCCCGTCGTCTACGAAGCCTACGAACGCGGCGCCGACGGCATCGGGCAGAACCTCGTCCTCGCGGTCAACGGGTACAGCGCGCTCCTCGCACTCGGAGTGCCGCATCTCGCCGAGGGGTTCGACATCCCGCGCTACCGCTTCAATCTCGGGGGCGGAAAGCGACTGGCCAAGATTCCCAACGGAGAACCCCTGGACGACGGCACCGTCGCCCGCGCCATCACCCGGTCCGATCTCTACACCGCGCTGCGGGACGAAGCCATCGGCCGCGGTATCGAGATCAACTTCGGCAAACGGCTCGTCGACGCGAAAGTCGGCCCCGACGGTGTGACCGCCCACTTCTCCGACGGAACGGAGGACCACGGCGACGTACTCGTCGGCGCCGACGGACTCCACTCCATCACCCGCAAGATCATCGACCCCGCGGAACTCACCTTCCGCTACGGACGGTTGTGGACGACCGGCGGCTACTGCACCGGCATCGAGACGCCGCACGAAACCGGCACCGAGTTCATGTACTACGGAAAGCGCGGCTTCTACTGCAACATCACCGACCCCGACGGACGGGTCTGGTGGTACGCCACCGTCACGCGCCCCAAGGAGCCCTCGCCGGAGGAGATCGCGGCCATCACTCCCGAGCAGTGGCGAAGCCAGCTGATCGACACGTTCTCGGTGGACAAGAGCCCGGCCGTCGAAGTCATCAAGGCCACGGAGGCGATCTGGCCCCCGCGCCCCATCCAGGACATCCCGCATCTGCCGAAGTGGCACAACGACCGCATGGTCGTGATCGGCGACGCGTGCCACGCCGTATCGCCCTCGGGCGGACAAGGCGTCTCCATGGCCATCGAGGACTCGGTCGTTCTCGGCAAGTGCCTGCGCGACATCCCCGACATCGGCCGGGCACTCGAGCGCTACGAGGAGCTCCGCCGCGAAAGGGTCGAGAAGGTCGTCGCCTTCGGGAAGCAGTGCGGGCGGGCGCTGGAGGCCGGGGGCCCGTTCAGGCGCATCGGCCGGGACATGATCGCCCGCATCGCCTACAGCGAGCGCGGATCGGAGTACTCCCACGAAGAGATGAAGTGGCTCTACAGCCACCGCATCGACTGGGAGAGCCCCGTCGGACAGGACGGTGTGAGCGCCGGCGCATAGCGACCGCCACGTCGCCGAGTCCGCAGGCGGCAACGCCAGAGCCGAGGGGAGCCCATGCGAGTCCTGTTCACCGTGTACGCGGCGAAGACGCACTTCTACAACATGGTGCCCATCGCATGGGCGCTGCGTGCCGCCGGTCACGAGGTCTGCGTGGCCAGCCAGCCTCAGATCGTCGACGCGATCGGCCGGGCCGGCCTGCCGGCGGTCGGCGTCGGCGAGGAGCAGTCCATCGAGGGCAGGTCCGCACCCGCGTCCGGGGACCATGTCACCAGCGACATGTCCTGGCGGGACCTCAACGCCGGCATCACCGAAACCAGGCCCTCCGTACTGACCTGGGACTACGTCCTCGGCACCTTCACCATCGCCTGCTCGACGCACTACGAGCACGCCACCGGGGGACGGGCCATGCTCGACGACCTGGTCGCGTTCGCCCGCGACTGGAAACCCGACCTCGTCGTCTGGGACGCCATGACCTTCGCCGGCCCTGTGGCCGCCCGCGCCTGCGGTGCGGCACACGCCCGCATGCTCTTCGGCATCGACTACATCGGCCGGATGCACGCCGACTACACCGAACTCCGCGACCAGCAGGCGCCGGAACGCCGCGACGACCCCGTGCACGACTGGGTCACCGGTCGGCTGGCCCGGTTCGGCTGCGACACCGACGAGGACCTCGCCCTGGAGATGATGACCGGTCAGTGGACCATCGACCCCACCCCGTCGTGGATGCAGTTCCAACTCGGGCTGCCGACCACCCGGGTGCGCTACGTCCCGTACAACGGGCCCACGGCCGTCCCTGACTGGACGCACGAAAAGCCCGGGCGGCCGCGGGTGTGCGTCTCCCTCGGGATGACGGCACGCGAGGTCCTCGGAGGAGACGTCTTCTCCGTCTCGGACATGCTGACGGCGCTGGCCGGGCTCGACATCGAACTCGTGGCGACGATCAGTGCGCAGCAGCTCAGCGGAGCGACCCGGCTTCCCGACAACGTGCGGATCGTGGACTTCGTACCGCTGAACGATCTGCTGCCGACCTGCTCGGCGATCATCCACCACGGCGGATTCGGAACCCTGGGCAACGCACTGGTGCACGGCGTGCCCCAGATCATCGCTCCCGGCCGGTACTGGGACGAGGTCGGATTCGGCCGACACCTGGAGGCCCGCGGCGCGGGACTGCTCCTCGACCACGAGGAACTCTCCGGCGACGCCCTCAAGACCAAGGTCGACGGCGACTCACTGACCGGAACGATCACACGCGTGCTCGACGACCCGACGTTCCTGGAGAACGCCGGGCGCATCCAACAGGAGGTCCTGGCGACCCCCAGCCCGCGCGAGATCGTCACGGAACTGGAAGAACTCACCGCCGCGCACCGGAAGTAGACCACCCGGCAGCAGGCGCGTCACCGGCGGCCAGCCGAAGGAAGGAAGAAGATGTCAGCTGAACACTGGGCTGGTAAGACGGTGATCGTGACCGGTGGATGCGGCTTCATCGGTTCACATTTCGTCGAGGAACTGCTGAACCGGCAGGCGAAGGTCATCTGCCTCTACCGCCGCGACAACAGGAAGGTCCTGCCCCAGCTTCCGGTCACCGACCGGCTGCGGACCGTCCGGATGGACATGTGCGACGAAGCGGCGCTGCAGCGTGTCTTCATGGACGAGCCGCAGGGCATCGACGCCGTCATGCACTGTGCCGTCGTCTCGGGCAGCACCGCCTTCAGGCGCGACCACTCGGCGACCATTCTCGACGCCAACGTGCGTGGCGTCTCCAACATCCTCAACTGCACACGGAAGTTCGCCGTCCCCGACATCGTCCTGCTGAGCTCCAGCGACATCTACCTCTCGCCGACGGACCGTCCCACCCGTGAGGAAGAGGACTTCCGACAGCTCATGCAGTACGCCCCCGACGGCTACTACCTCTCCAAGAACTACGCCGAGATCCTGGCCGAGGCCTACCGCCAGGAACACGGAATGAACATCTTCCTGCCCAGGCTCACCAGCGTGTACGGGCCGCGAGACAACTACGAACCCGACACCGACCGGGTCGTCCCGAGCATGTTCGCCAGAGTCGTGGCGGACCAGGCCATCGAGATCTGGGGCGACGGAAGCCAGACCCGCACCTACATGTATGTGACGGACCTGATCAGGTCCGTTCTGCTGATGGTCGAGAAGAACAAGCACCAGACACTGAACGTGGGAACCGCGGAAACAGTCACCGTGCTCCAACTGGCACACATGGTGTGCGCCGCGCTCGGCAGGCCCGAACGGGTCACCTTCGACCGCAGCAAGTCAGGCGGCCGGCAGAGCCGAACCCTCGACCTCGGCAGGCTTCACGGGGTCATCGACTTCGAGCCGCGGAAACTGCGGGACGGACTGAGGCAGACGGCCGAGTGGTACCGCGCCCACCGCATGCCCAGCACCGCCCCCCGGTAGCCGGCACCCCCGCACACCCCGTCCTCATCGACCTCCCGTCCCGGGCTGCTGGAGAGAATCATGCGAGTCCTGTTTGTCACACCCGCCGTCAACTCCCACCTCAACAACCTGGTGCCCATCGCCTGGGCGCTGCGGACCGCGGGACACGAGGTCTGCGTCGCGGGACAGCCCGACATCACCGAGGCAATCAAGAACTCCGGCCTCACGGCGGTCGCGGTCGGCGACAGGATGGCACTGCCCCGGGAGATCCCCGACGGCCCAGACACCCCCGACACCCCCGACGGGCCGGGCGGCCCCCAAGAACCCAGCACCCCCTTCGGACTCGGCTACGACATCGCCGAGACCCGTCCCGACCGACTGACCCTCGACTACGTACGCGGCACACTCGCCGGCTACACCTCTGTCGTCTGCGAATTCATGGCCGACCGCACGATGCTCGACGACCTGGTGAAGTTCGCCCGCGCCTGGAAGCCCGACCTCGTCGTGTGGGACGCGCACACGTACACCGGACCCGTCCTCGCACGAGCCGTCGGCGCCGCGCACATCCGCGTCCTGCCCGCTCCCGACCACTGGGCCCGGATGCGAGCGCTCCACCGGGAACTGGCGGCCGACGACCCGACAGCGGGCTCAGCCCCTGCCGACGACCCCCTCGCCCGCTATCTCGCGGCCAAACTGGAGCCGTGGGGCGGTGAGTTCGGCGACGACATGGTCACCGGCCAGGCCACCGTCGACCCCTTGCCGAGCTGGCTGGGCGTCCCACTGGACGTCGACCGCCTCTCCGTACGCCATGTGCCGTACAACGGCCCGACGGTCATCCCGGCCTGGCTGCGCAAGGAACCCAAGCGCCCCCGTGTCTGCCTCACCCTCGGCCAGACCCGCCGAAGCCTCGGAGTGCACGGACGCGGTGGAGAAGAGGTGTCCGTCGCCACCATGCTCCAGGAGGTCGCGGCACTGGACGTCGAGGTCATCGCCACACTCAGCGCCGACCAGCTTCCCAAGGGCACGCGGATCCCCGACAACGTACGCCTCTTCGACTTCATCCCGCTCAACGCGCTCCTGCCCAGCTGCTCGGCGATCGTCCACTACGGCGGCATGGGTGCCGTCGCCGCTGCGGTGGTGCACGGCGTCCCGCAGCTCGGAATCCCCGGCAACATCTGGGGCGAGGCAGGAGTCATGCGGCAACTGGAGGCACAGGGCGCCGGTCTGCGGGCCGACGCCGGCACCCTGGTCGACGGCCTCACCCGGCTTCTCGACGACCCCGGCTTCCGCCAGGGAGCCGCACAGATCCAGAAGGACATGCTGTCCCGGCCGAGTCCCCGGGACATCGTGCCCGAGATCGAGGCCGTCGTCCTCGAGCACCAGAAGTCGCGGGGGCAGGCGGCCTGATGGACGGCGACCCCAAGCTGCTCGAATATCTCAAGCGCGCGACGACGGAACTCCGGGCGGCCCGCCGGCAGATCCAGGAACGGGAAGAGAAGGACACCGAACCGATCGCGATCGTCGGAATGGCCTGCCGCTATCCCGGCGGAGTGACCTCTCCCGAGGACCTGTGGCAGCTCGTGATCGAGGACCGCGACGCCATCGGCGGCTTCCCGGACGACCGTGGCTGGAGCGAGACGACGCTCGATGACCCGGACCCGACAGGGCCCGACAAGAACTACGCCCGGCGGGGCGGCTTCCTCTACGACGCCGGTGAGTTCGATGCCGCGTTTTTCGGGATCAGTCCGCGTGAGGCTGTGTTGATGGATCCGCAGCAGCGGTTGTTGCTGGAGACGTCGTGGGAGGTGTTCGAGCGGGCGGGGATCGCGCCGAGGTCGGTGAGGGGTGGCGCGGTCGGTGTGTTCGCCGGCGTCATGTACCACGACTACGCGGGTGCCGGGAGTTTGGGCAGTGTGGTGTCGGGTCGGGTGGCGTACACGTTGGGTCTTGAGGGGCCGGCGGTGACGGTGGATACGGCGTGTTCGTCGTCGTTGGTGGCGTTGCATCTGGCGGCGCAGTCGTTGCGCAAGGGCGAGTGCTCGCTGGCGCTGGCCGGCGGAGTGACCGTCATGGCCACCCCCGAGACCTTCGTCAGCTTCAGCGAGCAGGGCGGACTGTCGCACGACGGTCGATGCAGGTCCTTCGCGGACTCGGCGGACGGTACGGGGTGGGCCGAGGGGGCGGGGATGCTCCTGTTGGAGCGGCTGTCCGACGCGCGACGCAACGGCCACCGGGTGCTTGCCCTGGTCAAGGGCTCCGCCGTCAACCAGGACGGCACGAGCAGCGGCCCGACCGCGCCCCATGGTCCTTCGCAGGAGCGGGTGATTCGTCAGGCGTTGGCGGATGCGCGGGTTTCGGGTGATCAGGTGGATGTGGTGGAGGGTCACGGTACGGGGACGGTGTTGGGTGATCCGATCGAGGCGCAGGCGTTGTTGGCGACGTATGGGCGGGGTCGGTCGGAGGGTGGTTGGCCGTTGTGGCTGGGTTCGGTGAAGTCGAATCTGGGTCATACGCAGGCTGCGGCGGGTGTGGCGGGTGTCATCAAGATGGTGATGGCGATGCGGCATGGGGTGGTGCCGGGGAGTTTGTTCGGTGAGGTGCCGTCGTCGCGGGTGGACTGGTCGGCGGGTCGGGTGGAGTTGCTGGGCCGGTCGCGGGAGTGGCCGGTGGTGGGGCGTCCGCGTCGGGCGGGGGTGTCGTCGTTCGGTGTGAGCGGAACCAACGCACACGTCATTTTGGAGCAGGCGGTTGAAGAGCCTGCGGCTGAAGAGCCTGCGGTTGTGGAGCCTGCGGTGGGTGAGCCTGCGGTTGTGGTGCCGGTGGCGTCGGTGGGGCCGTTGGTTCCGGTGGGTGTGCCGTCGGAGGTGGTGGTTCCGTGGGTGGTGTCGGGGCGGAGTGCTGAGGCGTTGCGTGCGCAGGCTGGGCGGTTGTTGGCGTTTGTGGGGGAGCGTTCGGGGCTTGGGGTTTTGGATGTGGGGCGGTCGTTGGCGGTGGCGCGGTCGTCGTTCGAGCATCGTGCGGTGGTTGCTGGGGCCGGGCGTGATGAGTTGTTGAGTGGTCTCAGGGCGTTGGTGGCGGGGGAGTCGTCGCCTCTTGTGTGTCGTGGTGAGGTGCGTGGTGATGCGGGGACCGCGTTTTTGTTTTCGGGGCAGGGGTCTCAGCGGGTGGGGATGGGGCGGGAGTTGTGTGCTGTGTTCCCGGTGTTCGCGGGGGCTTTTGATGCGGTGCTGACTGAGCTGGGGCCGGAGGTGGGTTCTGGTTTGCGGGATGTGGTGTGGGGCGCCGATCAGGAGGCGTTGGATCGGACGGGTTGGGCGCAGCCTGCCCTGTTTGCGTTCGAGGTGGCGTTGTTCCGGTTGTTGGAGTCGTGGGGTGTGCG
>NZ_JBVIPT010000043.1:0-21136 GCF_055577685.1 Streptomyces sp. NPDC033178 | reverse complement strand
CAACCCCTCATACAGACCCGCCACCGGCACCACCTGCGCACCCACCGGCGGCCACACACCCCCAACAGCCATCTCAGCGTCATCGGCGGTGTCGGTGTCGGCGGCCGTCAGCACCCCCGACGCATGCCGCACCCAACCACCCACACCCTCATCCCACGCATACACACCAAACACCCGACGCCCGGACCCATCCCCAGCCCGCACCGCCACCTGAACCCGCACACCACCCGGCCCGCCCAACACCAACGGCGCCTCCAGCGTCAACTCCCCCAGCCGCCCACAACCCACCTCATCCCCGGCCCGCACCGCCAACTCCACAAACCCCGTCCCCGGAAACAACACCCGCCCACCCACCACGTGATCCGCCAACCACGCATCAACCCCCACCGACAACAAACCCTCAAACACCACACCCCCCGAATCAGCCGACTCCACCCCCGGGCCCAACCACCCCACACCCACCCCACCCACACTCAACCCACCGCCCGACAACCAGAACCGCTCCCGCTGAAACGCATACGTCGGCAAATCCACCAACCCAGCGCCCCGACCAGCGAAAACCACTCCCCAGTCCGGAGACACCCCGGACACGAACAACGCCCCCAACCCCTCCATCACCGACCGCGGCTCACCCCGCTCCCCACGCACCAACGCAACCGCAACCACCTCATCCGAACCCGCCGCCGAACACTCCGCAGCCAACCCAGCCAGCACCGCCCCCGGACCCACCTCAACAAACCGCGTCACACCCCGCTCCCGCAGATGCCCAACACCATCCGCGAAACGCACCGCCTCGCGAACGTGCCGCACCCAGTACTCGGCCGACGCCACCTCCGCAGTCACCCTCCCCGTGACGTTGGAAACGAGGGGAGTTGACGGCTCGGCATAGGTGAGCTGCTCCGCGACCGCACCGAACTCCGCCAGCATCGGCTCCATCAGCACCGAATGAAACGCATGCGACACCCGCAACCGACGCACACGAGCCCCACCCCCCGCAAAACCCTCCGCAACAGCCAAGACCTCCGACTCACGGCCCGACAACACCACCGAGGACGGGCCGTTGACCGCCGCGACACTCACACCCGGCGTCAGATGCGGCAGCACCTCCGCCTCCGACACCTGCACGGCCACCATCACCCCGCCCGCCGGCAACGCCTCCATCAACCGGCCCCGCGCCACCACCAACCGCACCGCATCCGCCAAGGACAACACCCCCGCCACATGCGCGGCAGCCACCTCACCCACCGAATGCCCGGCCACAAAGTCAGGCCGCACACCCCACGACTCCAACAACCGGAACAACGCCACCTCGAACGCAAACAACGCAGGCTGCGCCCAACCCGTCCGATCCAACGCCTCCTGATCCCCGCCCCACACCACATCCCGCAAACCGGAACCCACCTCCGGCCCCAGCTCGGTCAGCACCGCATCAAAGGCTTCTGCGAACACCGGGAACGCAGCACACAACTCCCGCCCCATCCCCACCCGCTGAGACCCCTGACCCGAAAACAAGAACGCGAGCTTGCCCTCACGACGAGCTACGCCCCGCACGACACCCGGCATCTCGTCGCCGTCGACCACGGCCAGCAGGCCAGTCAGGAACTCACCCCGGTCCCGCCCCACCACCACCGCACGATGCTCGAACGACGACCGCGCCACCGCCGACGAGAAACCCACATCCGCCACACCCAGATCCGGCGCATCATCCACAAGCGTCAGCAACCGCTCCGCCTGAGCACGCAGCGCCTCAGCACTCCGCCCCGACACCACCCACGGAACCACCACCTCCGACGGCACACCCACCGGAACCAACGGCCCCACCGACTCCACCGGCACCACAACCGCAGGCTCACCAACCGCAGGCTCTTCAACCGCCTGCTCCAAAATGACGTGTGCGTTGGTTCCGCTCACACCGAACGACGACACCCCCGCCCGACGCGGACGCCCCACCACCGGCCACTCCCGCGACCGGCCCAGCAACTCCACCCGACCCGCCGACCAGTCCACCCGCGACGACGGCACCTCACCGAACAAACTCCCCGGCACCACCCCATGCCGCATCGCCATCACCATCTTGATGACACCCGCCACACCCGCCGCAGCCTGCGTATGACCCAGATTCGACTTCACCGAACCCAGCCACAACGGCCAACCATCCTCCGACCGATCCCGCCCATACGTCGCGAGCAGCGCCTGCGCCTCGATCGGATCACCCAACACCGTCCCCGTACCGTGACCCTCCACCACATCCACATCCGCCGACGACAGACCCGCACTGCTCAACGCCCGCCGAATCACCCGTTGCTGGGCCGGTCCGTTCGGCGCGGTCATCCCATTCGACGCACCGTCCTGATTCACCGCGGAACCCTTCACCACGGCCAGCACCCGGTGACCGTTGCGTCGCGCGTCGGACAGCCGCTCCAACAGGAGCATCCCCACACCCTCGCTCCACCCCGTACCGTCCGCAGACTCCGCGAACGCCTTGCACCGGCCATCAGGCGCGAGCCCCCGCTGTCGGCTGAACTCCACGAACGTCTCGGGCGTGGCCATGACGGTCACGCCACCGGCCAGCGCCAGCGAGCACTCGCCAGTCCTGAGTGACCCGGCAGCCAAGTGCAGTGCGACCAGCGACGACGAGCAGGCCGTGTCGACGCTCACCGCGGGGCCCTCCAGGCCGAAGGTGTAGGCGATACGGCCCGTGGCGATCGATCCCACGCTGTTGCTGCCCACGTAGTCGTGGTACTGGACACCTGCGAACACTCCCACCGCCTGGCCGTGCAGGCTCTGCGGGTCGATCCCGGCGCGTTCGACCGCCTCCCACGAGGTCTCCAGGAGGAGGCGGTGCTGGGGATCGACCAGTGCCGCCTCGCGCGGAGGGATACCGAAGAAGCCTGGGTCGAAGTCGCCCGCGTCGTAGAGGAAGCCTCCTTGACGTACGTACGTGGAACCGGGGCGTTGGCCGTCGGGGTCGTACAGCCGACCGGTGTCCCAGCCGCGGTCGGTGGGGAAGTCTCCGATCACGTCCCGGCCTTCGACCACCACCTGCCAGAGGTCCTCCGGTGAAGCCACTCCGCCGGGATAGCGGCAGGCCATGCCGACGATCGCGATCGGTTCGTCGTCGGTGACACGCCCCGCCATCGGCCCCTCACCCGAGTCGGCCTCGAGTGGCTGTGCGCCGACCAGTTCGGAGACCAGGTGGTCCGCCACACCGGCGGCCGTCGGATAGTCGAAGACCAGAGTGGCCGGCAGGCGGATGCCCGTCGCCGTGCTCAGAGCGTTGCGCAGTTCCACAGCGGTGAGGGAGTCGAAGCCCAGGTCGTGGAATTCGCGCCGGGGTGGGACAGACGCCGCCGAGGCATGGCCGAGCGCGATGGCGGCGTGCGTACGGACGAGGTCGAGAACGGTCTCGCGTCGCGCGTCCTCGCTCATGGCGGTCAGGCGCTCGGCGAACGAGTCGGAGCCCGGAGTGCGGGCAGCTGCGTCCGTGGCGACGCTTCGGCGAGAGACGCGGTCCGTCCCGGCCAGGGACCGGAGAGGGGACGGGACTGCGTCAGCGTGTCCCCGCAGGGCGTGCACGTCGAGTTTTACGGGGGCGGCAGTCGCTGTGTACGAGGCGCACGCCGCGTCGAAGAGAGCGAGCGCTTCCTCCGCCTCCAGCGGCAGCACTCCGCTGCGGGCCATGCGGGACCGTTCGGCCTCACCGAGGCCCGCGGTCATTCCCGCGTTCGTGCTCCACGGCCCCCAGGCCAGTGACAGTGCGGGCAGCCCCTCCCTCCGGCGCTCTTCGGCGAGCGCGTCCAGGAAGGCGTTGGCCGCGGCGTAGTTGCCCTGACCGGGGGCGCCGAGGACGCCCGAGACCGAGGAGAACAGTACGAAGGCCGTGAGGTCGTGGCCGCGGGTGAGATGGTGCAGATTCAGTGCGCCGGTGACCTTCGGGGCCAGGACGGCTCGCAGACGTTCGGCGGTCAGCTCCGTCACGACGCCGTCGTCGAGTACGCCCGCCGCGTGGACGACGCCTACGAGCGGGTGCTCCGCGGCCGCTTCGCCCAGCGCCTTGGCCAAGGCGCTTCGATCGGTCACGTCGCAGGCGGGTGCGGCCACCTCGGCGCCGAGGGCGATGAGTTCCGCGACCGTGTCGGCGAGTTCCGCGCTCTCCTCGCCCTGCCTGCTGAGAAGCATCAGGTGTCGTACGCCGTGACGCGTCACCAGATGGCGTGCGACGGCGCCGCCCAGTGCACCCGAAGCGCCCGTCACCAGGACCGTGCCGACCGGGCCGAAGATCCCCTTGCTTGGAAGCTCGTCGGCGGTTGCCGCTTCGCTCGTGACTCCGAGGCTCTCCAGCCGCTCGGTGTGGAGCACTCCGTCGCGTACGGTCACGGTCGGTTCGCCCGAGGCCAGTACCGCGGGGAGCAGCAAGTCGAGTGCACCCGGCTCGTCGGTCCGCTCGTCGACGTCGAGCAGGACGATGCGTCCGGGGTGCTCGGCCTGGGCGGATCGCACCAGCCCCCGGACGGCCGCGCCTGCCACATCGATCCGGTGCGACGCGCCCAGTGCCACGGCGTGGCGGGTCACTACGACCAGCGTCGAGGCCTCATTGTCCTGCCTGGGATCGGCGAGCCAGGACTGCACCGCCTCCAGGGCATGCCGCACGGCGGCATCCACGGCTTCGGCATCCGGTATGTCCTCACCGACCCCGCCCCCGACTCCTGCCCCTGCCCCTGCCCCTGCCCCTGCCCCTGCCCGCAGGATGAACGCGTCCGGTGTCGACTCCCCGGCGCCGGGGCGCACCGGCAGCCAGCCGACTCGGTAGAGAGAGTCCGGTGCGCCGCCGGGCCGCTCGCCGCGTTGCCTGGTGACGGGCCGGAAGACGATGGACTCGATGGAGGCGACCGGTGCTCCCATGGCATCGGTGATCTCGGCGGCGAAGCTGTCGTCGCCGGTCGGGGTGAACCGGATCCTGAGCGTGGAGGCACCCGTCGCGTGGACCGAGACGCCGGACCAGGAGAACGGCAGCCTCGCGCCCTCCTGCGCGGCCGAGCCGTCCCCGTTGTCTCCGGAAGCCGATCGAAGGGAGTGCGTACCGGCGTCGAGGAAGGCCGGGTGCAGCGCGAAGCGGCCTGCGTCCCGTGCGGTCTCCTCGGCCGGACGCACCTCCGCAAGGATGTCCCGTCCGTGGTGCCAGACGGCCGTGAGCCCTTGGAAGGCGGGGCCGTAGACCAGCCCGGTGGCGGCCAACTCGTCGAGCAGATCGTCCACGGGAACCGCGATGACGTCCTCCGGCGGCCAGACAGCCGTGCCGGCCTGCGGTGTCGGTCCGTCGCCCCCGTCGCCCCGCTCTTCGGCGACGCCGAGTTCCCCCGTGGCGTGCTGAATCCAGTCGAGGCCCGGAGTATCGGCGTGCGGATACTCCGTGTCGGTACGGGAGTAGATCCCCAGCGGTCGGGTGCCCCCGGCGTCAGGGGCACCGACAACGACCTGGATCCGTACGCCTCCTCGGCCGGGCAGCGGCAGCGGCCGGGTCACCGTGAGTTCTTGGATTCGACGACTGTCCGCCGCGTCACCGGCGCGGATCGCCAGTTCGAGGAACGCCGTTCCCGGCAGCACCACTTGGCCGTGCACACGGTGATCGGCCAGCCAGGGCTGCGTGTCGACCGAGATCCGGCCGCTGAGCACGATGGTTTCGGGCGAGGCCACAGTCGTGAGTGCGCCGAGCAGGGGATGGTCAGCCGGTTCGAATCCCAGGGCGGCCGGGCCCTGGTCGTCGTTCCTGGCATCGAGCCAGTAGCGCCGCCGTTGGAACGCGTACGTGGGCAGGGCCACACGACGTGCCCCGCTTCCGGCGAACACCGCCTCCCAGTCAGGCACAAGCCCGCTGACGTACATACGGGCGAGG
Source organism: Streptomyces sp. NPDC033178 (assembly GCF_055577685.1). Taxonomy (NCBI): domain Bacteria; kingdom Bacillati; phylum Actinomycetota; class Actinomycetes; order Kitasatosporales; family Streptomycetaceae; genus Streptomyces; species Streptomyces sp. NPDC033178. The sequence continues at coordinate 15,243 of NZ_JBVIPT010000043.1, read as the reverse complement.
GCCGTGAACACGGCGGGCGGTTCGGGACGATCCGCACGGAGTACGGAGATGAATGCCGTGTCTTCGTCCGGCCCCCGCAAGCACTCCTGGGCCATGGCGGTGAGCACACCGTCGGGGCCGATCTCCACGAACCGCGTCACACCCCGCTCCCGCAGATGCGCAACACCATCCGCGAAACGCACGGCTTCCCGCACGTGCCGCACCCAGTACTCCGCCGAGGCCACCTCCCCCGCCGAAACGGAACCACCCGTCACAGTGGAGACGAAGGACACTTCCGGCTCGGCATAGGTGAGCTGCTCCGCCACCGCACGGAACTCCGCCAGCATCGGCTCCATCAGCACCGAATGAAACGCATGCGACACCCGCAACCGACGCACACGAGCCCCACGCCCCGCAAAACCCTCCGCGACAGCCAGGACCTCCGACTCCCGGCCCGACAACACCACCGAGGTCGGGCCGTTGACCGCCGCGATGCTGACACCCGGCGTCAGATGCGGCAGCACCTCCGCCTCCGATGCTTCGAGGGCCACCATCACCCCACCCGCTGGCAACGCCTCCATCAACCGGCCCCGCGCCACCACCAGTTGCACAGCGTCCGAAAGCGACAACACCCCTGCCACATGCGCGGCAGCTATCTCCCCCACCGAATGACCCGCCACAAAATCCGGCCGCACACCCCACGACTCCAACAACCGGAACAACGCCACCTCAAACGCAAACAGGGCAGGCTGCGCCCACCCCGTCCGATCCAACACCTCCTGATCGGCGCCCCACACCACATCCCGCAAACCAGAACCCACCTCCGGCCCCAGCTCGGTCAGCACCGCATCAAAAGCCCCCGCGAACACCGGGAACACAGCACACAACTCCCGCCCCATCCCCACCCGCTGAGACCCCTGACCCGAAAACAGGAACGCACCCAGTCCGTCTCCTGCCGCGCCGGACACCACCGGTGGAGCGGACTCGCCCGCTGTGATCGAGCGCAGTGCCGTCACCGCGGTGTCGATGTCGTCGGCGAGCACCACGGCACGGTCGTCCAGGGCGGCGCGGGTGGTGGCCAGGGAGTATCCGATGTCGATGAGGTCCGGTGCCGGCTCGGTCTCGAGCAGGGTCAGCAGGCGTTCGGCCTGGCCGCGCAGGGCTTCGGCGTCGCGGCCCGAGAGCGGGAGCAGCACGGGGTTCCGAGGTGCGGTGTCCCTGCTTCGGGTGTCGGCGGCGGCCGTCGGCGTGTTCTCCGGGTCGGCTTCTTCGACGATCAGGTGCGCATTGGTGCCGCTCACTCCGAAGGACGACACGGCCGCGCGGCGCGGGCGCCCGGACTCGGGCCAGTCACGCGCCTCGGCCAGCAACTCGACCCCGCCGGCCGACCAGGCGATGCGGGTGGACGGGTGGTCCGCGTACAGCGACTTGGGCAGCGTCCGGTGGCGTAGCGCCTCGACCGTCTTGATGACGCCGGCGACTCCCGCGGCCGCCTGCGTGTGTCCGATGTTCGACTTGAGGGACCCGAGCCACAGCGGCGGGCCGTCGTCCGGACGGCTCCGGCCGTAGGTGTCGAGCAGTGCCTGTGCCTCGATCGGATCCCCGAGCGTGGTGCCGGTGCCGTGCCCCTCCACCATGTCCACGTCGGCCCCGGACAGCCGTGCGTCCGCCCATGCCTGGCGTATCACGCGCTGTTGGGACGGTCCGTTCGGTGCCGTGAGCCCGTTCGATGCCCCGTCCTGGTTGACAGCGGATCCCCGCAGCACAGCGAGGACCTGATGGCCGTTGCGTCGCGCGTCCGACAGCCGCTCCAACAGCAGCATCCCCGCGCCCTCGGCCCACCCCGTACCGTCCGCGGACTCCGCGAACGGCTTGCATCGCCCGTCGGGTGCCAGTCCTCGCTGGCGGCTGAACGCCACGAACGGGGCCGGTGTCGACATCACCATGACGCCGCCCGCGAGCGCCAGTGAGGACTCCTCCTGCCGCAGGGAGCGAATGGCCAGGTGGATGGCCACGAGGGACGACGAGCACGCCGTGTCCACGGTGACGGCCGGTCCTTCGAGGGCGAACGTGTAGGACACCCGGCCGGACAGCACGGAGGCCGAGTTGCCCGTGCTCAGATAGCCCTCGACGTCGGTGGCCGCCCGCTCGGACAGTCCTTCGTAGTAGTCCTGACCACCGCTGCCGACGAACACGCCGACGCGCCCGCCCCGCAGCGAGTCCGGAGCCATGCCCGCCCGTTCGAAGGACTCCCACGCCAGCTCCAGGACCAGCCGTTGCTGGGGATCCATGGCAACGGCTTCCCGCGGGGAGATGCCGAACAGACCGGCGTCGAATCCCGCCACGTCGTGCAGGAAGCCGCCCTCGCGTACGTAGCTGGTGCCCGGGCTCTCGGGGTCCGCGTCGTAGAGCGCGCCAAGGTCCCAGCCACGGTCCTGCGGGAAACCGGAGATGGCGTCGCCACCGTCGCCGACCAGTCGCCACAGATCCTCGGGGGACCGTACGCCCCCCGGATAGCGGCAGCTCATGGCGATGACGGCCACCGGGTCGTGGTCCTCCGTCTCGACCGCGCGGAGCCGGCTGCGCGTCTCGTGCAGTTCAGCGGTGACCCGCTTGAGATAACCGAGAAGCTGGTCCTCGTTCGACATCAGGTCACTCCGAGCTCTGTGTTGATGAAGTCGATGACGTCGGCGGCCGTCGCCGTCTCAAGACGGTCCGCGACGGACTCGCCGTCGCCGCTGCCTGGGGCCGGGTTCAGCCTGGCCAGGAGCGCCTGGATCCGGGCGGTGACGCCGGTCAGTTCGGCGTCGTCGGGCCCGAGGCCGGCCACCAGGGCGTCCAGTCGGTCGAGCACGGACGGCAGGGCCGTGCCGTTCTGCGGAGCGCTCTCCACGACGAGCAGGGTGCGCAGGTGTGCCGCGAGCGCCTGGGGCGTGGCGTGGTCGAAGACCAGGGAGACAGGCAGACGCAGGCCGGTCGTTGCGCTGAGCCGGTTCCGGAAGTCAACGGCGGCGACGGAGTCGAACCCGAGTTCCTTGAAGGAGAGGCGTGCTCCGACGGCCGAGGAGTCTTCGTGGCCGAGCAGTGCGGCGGCTTGGGTACGGACCAGGTCGAGCAGCGTCCGGGACTGTTCGCCTCCGGTCATCGCGCTGAGCCGTGCGGCCAGAGTCGCTTCGCCACCGTCGGTCGTGTCGTGCGTGGCGGGCGTGTCCGCGGACGTCTGTGCCCGTGCCTCGGGAAGGTCGCGCAGCAGCGGGCGGGGCCGGGTGAGTGTGTAGACGTCCGCGAAGCGTGCCCAGTCGATGTCGGCGACGACCAGGTGGTCGTCGTCGAGGTCGAGTGCCTGCCCCAGGGCCGTGACGGCCAGGCGGGGGTCCATCGCCGTGATGCCGATACGGCGGAGATAGGCGTCGGCGTCCTCGCCGACCATGCCGCCGCCCGCCCAGGGGCCCCATGCGAGAGAGGTCGCCGTGAGCCCGCGGCTGCGGCGGCGCCTGGCCAGGGCGTCCAGGAAGGCGTTGGCTCCGGCATAGGCGGGCTGTCCCGAGGTTCCCCACACGGCGGCTCCGGAGGAGAACAGAACGAAGGCGTCCAGGGCGTGGCCGTCGAGCAGTTCGTCGAGGTGGGTCGCGCCGATGATCTTCGCCCGGGTGAGTGCGGCGAACTCCTCGACGGTGGTCTCCGTCAGGCGCCTCTCCTCGCCCAGTTCGCCGGCTGCGTGGACGACGGTGGTCAGCGGGTGCTGCGGGGGCAGGCCGTCGAGGAGGCGCGCGAGCGCGTCCCGGTCCGTCACGTCGCACGCCTCGATGGCCACCGTGGGCCCGAGAGCTGTCAGTTCGGCCTCCAGCTCGGTGGCACCGGTGGCCTTCCGCCCGCTGCGGCTGGTGAGCACGATGTGGTCTGCGCCCGTCGCAGCGAGCCACCGGGCGACGTGTGCGCCGAGCACACCGGTGCCTCCGGTGACGAGTGCGGTGCCGTGCGGCTGGAAGCCCGGGCGGAGGGTGGCCCGGGTCGAGCCGCCGCCGGCCTGCGCGGTCGTCCCGGCCATGGGCCCGCGGGCAGGACTCTCGGCGGGACCATCGGTGGGTACGGTCGCGGACGGGGCTCCGACCCCCGTGTCCGCGGCGGGTCGGGCTCGTACGATCCGCCGTACGAAGCAGCCGGAGGGGCGGATGGCGACTGCGTCCTCGCTGTCGGCTCCGGCCAGCGCGGCGTAGAGCCGTCGTACGGCGAGCTCGTCCGCGCCGTCGGCCAGATCCACCGTGCCTCCCCAGCCGTCCGGTTGGTCGAGGGAGAGGACCGTGCCCACGCCCCAGAGGAACGCCTGGTCGGGATCGGGTTCCCGCTCGTGGCGGTCGACCGCCACGGCGTGTGAGGTCACGCACCACAGGGGTGCGGTGATCCCGGCGTCCGCGAGCGTCCGAACCAGCTGGGCGGTGGCGGTGGTGCCGCGGGTGAGTGCGTCGGAGTCCGCTCGCCTGCGGCCGTCGAGGGCCAGGAGCGACAGCACTCCGGCGGGTGGTCCGGTGTCGGTGCACACCGCGAGGCGCGCTGCGACTGTTTCCGTCTCCTGCGCGGCGGTGTCGATGTCCAGCAGCTCGGTGCGGGCACCGTGCGCGGCGAGTCCCTCGACCACGGCGTGGATGAGCCGCTGGTGCTCCGGTGTGACGCTGGTGGGATCGGCGGGTACGACGACCAGCCAGACACCGCTCAGCCGGGGGCGCGCTCCGGCGCTCGTCTCGGGGACGAGCAGGGGCCGCCAGACGACCCGGTGGCGCCAGGTGTCGACGGTGGCGAGGTCGTCCTGGCGACCGTGCCAGGCGGTCAGCGCGGGCAGGGCTTCCTCGAGCGCGCCGGGCGGCATCTCCAGTCGGCGGGCGAGCGCGGTGAGGTCCCCCTGTCCGACCTCGTGCCAGAAGCCGCTGTGCCGCGGGCCGGCGGCGGGCGGAGCCCCCGCGGTGGTCGGGGCCGGGCTGGTAGCGGCTGTGGCTGTGGCGGCCACGTCCCAGTAACGCCTGCGCTGGAACGGATAGGTGGGCAGATCGACGAGCGCGCCGTCCGCGCAGACGGCCGTCCAGTCGGGTGCGACCCCGCGGACGAAGAGTTCGGCGATCGAGGTGAGCAGCCTGGTCCGGCCCCCGTCGCCACGGCGAAGAGTGCCGCTCACCACCGTGGCAGCGGCAGCCTCCGACATGCCTTCCGGATCGTCATCGATGCCGGTGTCGCGGTCGTCCAGGATCTCCTGCACGCTCATGGTCAGTACGGGATGCGGACTCACTTCCACGAAGGTCGTGAAGCCCTGCTCGGCCAGCGCGTCGACAGCGGGCCCGAAGCGCACGGTCTGTCGCAGGTTGGCGTGCCAGTACTCGGCGTCGAGATCCCGCTCGGTCGCCCAACGGCCCGTGACCGTCGACATCATGTCGATCGTGCCGACGCGTGGTGCGACGGGCGCCAGATCGCCGAGCAGCCGTTCTCTGATCTCCGTCACCTGGGCGGAGTGCGAGGCGTAGTCCACCTGGACCCGCTTCGAGCGGACGCCGTCCGCCGTCAGCTCGGCGGCCAGCTCGTCCAGGGCCTGGCCCGCGCCCGACACGACGACCGAACGTGGGCCGTTGTCCACGGCGATCGAGAGCGTGGTTCCCTCCCGGGCGCCGAGCCGTGCGCGGGTCTCGGCCGGGGAGAGTCCCACGGACATCATGCCGCCGTGTCCGGCGAGGTGTTCACGGATGGCGCGGCTGCGCAGCGCGACGATGCGGGCCGCGTCGTCCAGGGACAGACGTCCGGCCACACACGCTGCCGCGATCTCTCCCTGGGAGTGCCCGACCACCGCGGCGGGCCGGACACCGTGGGCCTCCCACAGCGCGGCCAGCGAGACCATCACCGCCCACAGAACCGGTTGGACGATGTCGACGCGCTCCATCGGCGGTGTGTCGCGGCCGCTGTCCCGTTCCCCGCCGAGGACCGCGGACAGCGACCAGTCCACGTACGGTTCCAGTGCCTGCTCGCACTCGGCGATCCGCGCGGCGAACACGGGCTCTGTGCGGAGGAGTTCTGCGGCCATGTCCGCCCACTGCGCGCCCTGGCCGGGGAAGACGAAGGCCACCTTGCCCTGGACGTCGGCGGTTCCCGTGATCAGCGCCGCGGGTTCCGGGGCATCCGAGGGGCCGGGCCCCGGTTCCGGTTCCGGTTCCGCGGCGATGCGGGTCAGCCCGGAGAGCAGTTCCGCCCGGGTTGCCCCGACCAGGGCGGCGCGACAGGTGAGGGCCGGCCGCCCGGCAGACGCCAGTGTGCGGGCGATGTCCCGCGCCCGGAGTCCGGGGTGGTTCCGGACGTGTTCCAGCAGCTGGGCCGCCCGAGCGCGCAGAGCGGCCGGTGTCCCGGCCGACAGGGCCCACAGCATGGGAGACTCCGACTCCCCCTCCGCCGGGTCGGGTTCGTGCGCCGGCGAGGGCCGCGGAACCGGCTCGGACACCGGGTCGTACTCGACGATCACGTGCGCGTTGGTCCCGCTGAACCCGAAGGACGACACGGCGGCGCGCCGCGGCCGGCCCGTGGTGGGCCAGGGTGTGGGCTCGGTGACGAGCCTGACCCGGCCCGCCGACCAGTCGATGTGCGGCGACAGTTCGTCCGTGTGCAGTGTCTTGGGCACCAGTCCGTGCCTGGCCGACATGACCGCCTTGATCACCCCAGCGACTCCGGCCGCGGCCTGGGGGTGTCCGATGTTGGACTTGAGGGAGCCGAAGAGGAGGGGGTTGCCCTCGGGGCGTTGCCCGGGGTGCCCGTAGGTGGCCATCAGAGCCTGCGCCTCGATGGGGTCGCCGAGCGTGGTGCCGGTGCCGTGTGCCTCCACCACGTCCACGTCGGCAGGTGTCAGTCCGGCGGCGGTCAGCGCCTGCTGGATGACCCGGCGCTGCGAGGGCCCGTTGGGCGCGGAGATCCCGTTGCTCGTACCGTCCTGGTTGACGGCGGTGCCACGTACGACGGCCAGTACGGGATGCCCGAGGCGTTCCGCGTCCGTGAGCCGTTCGAGGAGCAGCAGCCCCATTCCCTCGGACCACGCGGTGCCGTCGGCGCCGGCCGAGAAGGACCTGCAGCGGCCGTCCGGGGACAGGGCGCGCTGTCGGCTGAAGTCGACGAACATGTCCGGGGTGCCCATGACGGTGACACCGCCCGCGAGGGCGAGGGACGTCTCGCCCTGTCGCAGGGACTGGCAGGCCAGGTGCAGTGCCACCAGGGAGGACGAGCAGGCGGTGTCGACCGTGAGGGCGGGGCCCTCCAGACCGAAGTGGTAGGCGATGCGGCCGGAGGCGAGGCTTCCGCCTGGGCTGCCGCCCGCGTAGTCGTGGTACATGAGCCCGGCGAACACGCCGGTGTCACTGCCCTGGAGGGAGAGCGGGTCGATACCGGCCCGCTCGAAGGTCTCCCAGGCGGCTTCGAGCAGCAACCGCTCCTGTGGCGAGGCCCGCAGCGCGTCCCGGGGACTCATGCCGAAGAAGCCGGCGTCGAAGTCCGCCGCCTCGTAGAGGAATCCGCCGCGACGCACGTAGCTGGTGCCCGGGTGCTCGGGATCGGGGTGGTAGACCGAGTCGAGGTCCCATCCGCGGTCCGCGGGGAACTCGCCGGTCGCGTCGACGCCTTCCGACACCAGCCGCCACAGGTCCTCCGGGGTCCGTACGCCGCCGGGGTAGCGGCAGCTCATGGCGACGATCGCGACCGGCTCGTGGTCGCGTGCCACGGCGCGTTCCTCCGATGCGCGCAACCGCTGCTTGAGTTGCTGGAGATCCGCCGTGGCGCGCTTGAGGTAGTCGCGCAGCCTCTCCTCGTCCGTCATCAGCCCTCACCTCGTCGAGGTGTGTCCAGTTCTGCGTCCAGGACGGCGAAGAGCTCGTCGTCGGTCGCCGATGTGTAGTCCTTCGGCTCCGGCGTTGGCGCGGCCGGTCGGCCCTGTGCCTCACGCCAGGTTCGGAGCAGGGTTTCGAGGCGGGCGGTGACGCGGGCACCGGTGTCGCCGCCGATGGGGCCCCCACCGTTGTCGCCCTGTGCGCCGAGCGCTGCGGCGAGTGCCGTCTCCAGCACGTCCAGTTCGGCCAGTACGGGTGTGCCGCGGTCCTTCTCGGCGGGTGCGGTCTCCGCCGAGAGGTGGCGGGCGAGCGCGGTCGGCGTCGGGTGGTCGAAGATCAGCGTCGCCGGGAGACGCAGGCCGGTCGCCGCGCCCAGTGCGTTGCGGAGTTCGATCGCGGCGAGCGAGTCGAAGCCGAGCTCCCTGAAGGGCCTGTGCGGGTCGGCCGTCGTGCCGGGGCGGTGTCCCAGCACAGCCGCGGCCTGCCGGGCCACGAGCTCGGTGAGTGTCCGCTCCCGCTCGGCCGGCGACAGCCCCGCGAGCCGCTGCACCATCCCGGGGACACTGGAGGCGCGCCTGACGGGTGCTCGTACGAGGCCGCGCAGAACGGGCGGGACCTCGGAGCGAGGGCGGGCCGCCAGGGAGGTCGTGTTCACCCGGAGCGGTACGAGGGCGGCGGGGCCCGGTTCCGTGCCCGGCATCGCGGTGTCGAGCGCGGCATCGAAGAGTGCGAGTCCCTCTTCGGTCGTCAGGGGCGGCATGCCCAGCCGGTCCAGCCGGTCGAGACCGGACCGGTCCAACCGGCCCGCCATGCCGCCGTTCTCCGCCCAGGCGCCCCAGGCGAGGGACAGCGCGGGCAGTCCGAGGCCGCGCCGGTGCTCGGCGAGACCGTCGAGAAAGGCGTTCGCCGTGGCGTAGCCGGCCTGCCCGGCGCCGAGAACCAGGCCGGCCGCCGAGGAGAAGAGGACCAGGGGCACCGGGCCCTGGATGCCTCGGCCGGTGTGTTCGGCGTGGCCGCCGGTCAGTTCGTGGAGGTTCCACGCCCCGTCCACCTTGGGCCGCAATACCTCGTCGGCCCGTTCCGGGGTCAGGGTTCCGATCGTGCCGCTGTCCACGACCCCGGCGGCGTGGATCACCACGGTCAGCGGATGTTCCGCGGGCACCGACGCGATCAGCGCGCCGAGGGCGCCCCGGTCCGCGGTGTCGCAGGCCTCGATACGAACTTGGGCTCCCGAGCCGACGAGTTCGTCGCGCAGGTCCGACGCACCCGGAGCCTGAGGACCACGCCGCCCGATGAGCAGCAGGTTCCGCATGCCGTGTTCGGTGACCAGATGCCGGGCGAGCAGCGCTCCGAGCCCGCCCGTGCCACCGGTGATCAGGACCGTTCCGGACGGGTCCCAGGGGCCGCGGGCGGCCCTGGCCGTCTTCCCGTACGTCTCCGTCTGACGGCCGTACGTCTTCGTCTGCCCGCCGTACGTTTCCGTCTGCCGGACCAGTCGGGGCACTCGAAGCGTTCCGGCGCGCACCGCCACTTCGGGTTCGCCGGATGCGACGGCAGCGCGGAGCACGGCCGGCGAGAGGCCCGCGTCGTCGTCCTCCACGTCGACGAGCACGAGTCGGCCGGGCTCCTCCGCCTGCACCGCTCGGACGAGACCCCAGAGGGGAGCGGTGACCGGGTCGATGGGGGTGGTGTCCTGGTCGGTGCCCGTTCCCGGTACGGCGACCGCGTTCCTCGTGACGACCACCAACCGGGCCGCGGCGAACCGTTCGTCCCGGAGCCAGTCCTGTATCAGGGCCATGACGCCGTACGTCGAGGTTCGGACCGCCGAAGGCACGTCGACCGGGTGGCCGGGGCCGCTCTGCCCGCGCAGCGGCCCGACGGGAGCCACCACGACGTCCGGCCCGAGAGCACCCGCGGCACCGATGCTGTCGGCAAGGGTCTCCAGGGACGGATGGACCGAGTCGAATCCCGTTCCGGAACCCGCGCCCAGGAGCACCCACCGGCCACTGTCCCGGGACGGACCGTGGGTCTCCTCCGTCCCGGCCGGTGCCTTTTGCCAGTCCAGACGGAACAGCGAGTCGTGCAGTCCCGTGCGCACCGGTTCGAGCTGACCGGCCGTCACCGGCCGCACCTGCAACGACTCGACACCCATGACCACGGCACCGCTCGCGTCGTACAGCGTCACGGACACCGCAGCCGGCCCGGCCGGGACGATCTTGACTCGTACGGCAGCGGCACCACGGGCATGCAGCGAAACCCCGTTCCAGCAGAACGGGAGAAGCGTCACCTCCTCCGCGTCCCGTTCGTGCTGTTCCTCTCCGTGCCGGTCGTTCCCGTCGAGCAGCCGGAGGTGCAGGGCCGCGTCGAGCAGCGCCGGATGCAGACCGAATCGAGCGGCGTCCGCGACGGCTTCCGCGGGCAACTCGACGTCCGCGAACAGTTCGTCGCCACGCCGCCAGGCCGTTCCCAGCCCCTGGAAGACGGGCCCGTACGAGTAACCGCGGCGCGCGAGCCGCTCGTACGGCGCCGACCGGACCAGCGGGACCGCACCCGGCGGCGGCCATGCTTCCGCCGCGGCGTCGGGAGCCGGACCGGTGTCGGCGCGGAGCATCCCCGCGGCGTGCAGGACCCAAGGGGCTTCACGACCGGCGGCCCGCGCGTACACACTCACCGGTCGGCGACCGGCACCGGCCTCCGCCCCGACCACCACCTGTGTCGTCACCCCGCCGGTGTCCGGCAGGACGAGGGGCGCCTGCAGGGTGAGTTCCTCGAGCGCGGGACAGCCGGTCTGTTCCCCGGCCCGCAGGGCGAGTTCCACGAACGCCGTTCCCGGCACGATCACTTGGCCGTGCACCACATGGTCGGCCAGCCATGGCAGCCGGTCGGCCGACAACCGTCCGGTGAGGGACACCCCGCCCGATTCGGGGGAGTTCACCTGAGCACCCACGAGTGGATGGTCGGCCGGAGCCAGGCCGGCCGCGTCGAGTGCGTCGGAGCTCTCGGGCTCAAGCCAGTAGCGCTGCCGCTGGAACGCATAGGTCGGCAGGTCCACGCGCCGCGCTCCGCGGCCCACGAAGAAGGCGGTCCAGTCGACCGTGGCACCGTGACAGTGCAGGTGAGCCGCCATCGACAGGAGAGACTCCGACTCGGCGTCCTTCGTCCGCACGGCCGGGACGACGAGGGGCGGAACGAGCTCCTGGTCCTCGACGAGGCAGTCCTGGGCCATGGCGGTGAGCACACCATCGGGGCCGATCTCCACGAACCGCGTCACACCCTGCTCCCGCAGATGCCCAACACCATCCGCGAAACGCACCGCCTCGCGAACGTGCCGCACCCAGTACTCGGCCGACGCCACGTCCCCGGTCACAGCACCGGTGACATTCGAGACGACCGGAATTGATGGCTCGGCGTACGTGAGCTGCTCCGCGACCGCACGGAACTCCGCCAGCATCGGCTCCATCAGCACCGAATGAAACGCATGCGACACCCGCAACCGACGCACACGAGCCCCACGCTCAGCGAAACCCTCCGCGACAGCCAGGACTTCCGACTCCCGGCCGGACAGGACCACCGAGGTCGGGCCGTTGACCGCCGCGACACTCACACCCGGCGTCAGACACGGCAGCACCTCCGCCTCCGATGCTTCGAGGGCCACCATCACCCCGCCCGTCGGCAACGCCTCCATCAACCGGCCCCGCGCCACCACCAACCGCACCGCATCGGCCAAAGACAACACCCCTGCCACATGCGCGGCAGCTATCTCCCCGACCGAATGCCCGGCCACAAAGTCAGGCCGCACACCCCACGACTCCAACAGGCGATACAACGCCAGCTCGAACGCAAACAACGCAGGCTGCGCCCACTCCGTCCGATCCAACACCTCCTGATCGGCGCCCCACACCACATCCCGCAAACCGGAACCCACCTCCGGCCCCAGCTCGGTCAGCACCGCATCAAAAGTCCCCGCGAACACCGGGAAAGCAGCACACAACTCCCGCCCCATCCCCACCCGCTGAGACCCCTGACCCGAAAACAAGAAAGCGAGCTTGCCTACCGTCGATTCGCCTACGGCGTTCTCGGGCAGGTCGCTCGACTCGCACAATGCCGCCAGCCGCTCCACGAGTTGGTCTGCCGAGGAGCCGATGACCACGGCACGCTGCTCCAAGGAACTGCGGGTGGTGGCCAAGGAGTAACCGACGTCCCAAGCACTTGCATCCGGGGTCTCGGTCACCTGCGCGAGCAGACGCGACGCCTGGGCCCGCAGCGCATCCGGGCCACGGGCGGAGAGGATCCACGGCACCTGCTCGCCGGAGTACGACAAGTCCTCCGGTGAAGCGGAGACTGTCGTTTCGTCGGCAACCGGGGCCTGCTCCAGGATGACGTGGGCATTCGTGCCGCTGATCCCGAAGGCGGAGACGCCTGCTCGGCGTGGGCGCCCGTTCTTCGGCCAGGGCCTTGCCTCGGCCAGGAGTTCCACCCTGCCCGCCGACCAGTCGACGTGCGACGTCGGCTCCTCCGCGTACAACGACCGGGGCAACTCCTCGTGCCGCAGCGCCTCGACCATCTTGATGATCCCCGCCACACCCGCCGCAGCCTGCGTATGACCCAGATTCGACTTCACCGAACCCAGCCACAACGGCCAACCACCCTCCGGACGCTCCTGCCCATACGTCGCGAGCAACGCCTGCGCCTCGATCGGATCACCCAACGTCGTCCCCGTACCATGCGCCTCGACAGCACCGACGTCGGTGGCGGTCAACCGGGCGTCCGCAAGGGCCTGTCGGATCACTCGCTGTTGGGCCGGCCCGTTCGGTGCCGTCAAACCGTTGGAGGCGCCGTCCTGGTTGATGGCCGAGCCCTTGACCAGGGCCAGCACCCGGTGGCCGTTGCGTCGCGCGTCGGACAGCCGCTCCAACAGCAGCATCCCCGCACCCTCACTCCACCCCGTACCGTCCGCAGACTCCGCGAACGGCTTGCATCGCCCGTCGGGTGCCAGTCCCCGTTGCCGGCTGAACTCCACGAACGGCCCAGGGGTGGCCATAACGGTCACTCCCCCGGCCAGCGCCAGCGAACACTCACCCTTGCGCAACGACTGCGCCGCCAGATGCAACGCCACCAACGACGACGAACACGCCGTATCCACCGTCACCGCAGGCCCCTCAAGACCCAACGTGTACGCCACCCGACCCGACACCACACTGCCCAAACTCCCGGCACCCGCGTAGTCGTGGTACATGACGCCGGCGAACACGCCGGTGGGACTCCCCTTCACCGACTTCGGCCCGATCCCCGCCCGCTCGAACGCCTCCCACGACGTCTCCAGCAACAACCGCTGCTGCGGATCCATCTCTCGCGCCTCGTTGGGGCTGATTCCGAAGAAGTCGGGATCGAAGTGGGCCGCGTGGTGGAGGAACCCGCCCTCTCGTACGTAGCTGGTGCCGGGGTGTCCGACCTGCGGGTCGTACAGCCGCTCGACGTCCCAGCCCCGGTCCGAGGGAAAGTCACCGATCGCGTCTCTGCCTTCGGTGACCAGTTGCCAGAGATCGTCCGGTGAGGTCACCCCGCCCGGGTAACGGCAGGCCATGCCCACGATCGCGATCTGGTCATCGTCGTCGGTGTCCGCGGCGCCAGGAGCCGCGGAGTCGGCTGCCGACGACACAGCCGAAGGGCTGAGTGCTCCCGGGAGTTGGGCGGAGAGATGAAACGCCACCGCCTCGCAGTTCGGATGGTCGAAGATCAATGAGGTGGGCAGGCTGAGGCCTGTGGCGAGGTTCAGCTCGTTGCGCAGTTCCACAGCGGTGAGCGAGTCGAAGCCCAGATCCCGAAACGGACGATCGGACACGATTCTCTCGTCGGCGCCGTGCCCGAGAACGGCGGCGACCCGCCTGCGGACCACATCCACCAGCACGTCGTGGCGTTGGGGTTCTGAGAGCGAGTCGAGTCGCTTCTTCAGCCGGTCGCCTTCGTCGCCGCCGGAACGGGGACGGTGAGGGCTTGCCGGAACGAGCCGACGCCAGATCGGCAGGGGCGTTGTGCCGTGCTGTCGCAGGGCCCTCAGATTGAGAGCGACGGGCATGAGTACTGGTTCGTCGTGATGATGCCCCTGGTCGAAGAGGGCAAGACCGTCCTCGACGGTCAGGGCCTGCACACCCATCCGGGACAACCGCTCCCGCTCCCCGTCATCCAGCCCACCGGCCATCCCGCCTTGGGTGTCCCACATGCCCCAGGCCAGTGACTGCCCGGAGAGTCCCAGAGCACGACGATGACGGGCCAGCCCGTCCAGATAGGCGTTGGCCGCCGCGTAGTTGGCCTGTCCCGGAGCACCCAGCACCCCGGCCGCCGAAGAGAACAACACGAACGGGATACCGGGCCCGCCGGCCTCATCGGAAGTTTGGGTGGTTGGGTCGGGCTGGGTGGTGAGCTGGTGCAGGTTCCAGGCCGCGTCCACCTTCGGCCGCAGCACCGCGTGCAGGCGTTCCGGGGTCAGACCGGTGACCACCCCGTCGTCCAGCACACCCGCCGCATGCACCACCCCAGCCAGCCGCCGGCCCGCCAGCAGCGAACGCGCCGCCACCGGATCCGCCAGATCACACGCCACCACCTCCACCACCGCACCCAGCCCGGCCAGCTCCGCCACCAGGGCGCCGGCACCCACCGCATCCGAGCCGGACCGGCTCACCAGCAACAGCTCACGCACCCCATGCGCGGCGACCAGGTGCCGGGCCACCACCCCGCCCAACGCACCCGTACCACCCGAAACAAGCACCGCACCCTCACCCGACCACACCGACGCCACACCAGCCGGAACAGAGGGAACATGGGAAACAGACGGAACTGGGCTGTGGTCGCGGACCAGGCGCGGGACCCACACCCCGCCGGCCCGCACCCGCACCTCCGGCTCACCCGAGGCCACCACCGACGAGAGCACCGCCGGGTCCAGCCGTACGTCGAGGTCGGGGTCCGCGTCGATCAGAACCAGCCGGCCCGGATGCTCCGCCTGTGCCGAGCGCACCAGACCACCCACCGCCGCACCCGCCAGATCCCCCCGCACCACCACCACCAGCACACCACCACGCCAGGGATCGGCCAGCACCCCACGGACCTGCGCCAGCGCCTCTTCCGCCGCCGCATGCACCGCATCCGGCGCCGTACCACCCTCCACGTAGTGAACAACCACATCCCGGCCCACACCCGGACCGGCAGAAGGCAACATCACCGCCTCCCACTCCACCCGCAACAACCCACCACCCACACCAGCGCCGGTGTGGGTGCCGGTGTGGGTGTGGGTGCCCACAGGAGGCTGTCGCAGCGTCAACGAGCCCACCGAAGCGATACGTTGACCACTCGTGTCAGCCAGTTCCAGACTCACCCCACTGCCGGACACCGCCGGGGCCAGCCGCACCCGGGCCGCCACCGCACCCGA
>NZ_JBVIPT010000042.1:0-29418 GCF_055577685.1 Streptomyces sp. NPDC033178 | reverse complement strand
TCCCCTCCCCCCCCCCCCCCCCCCCCCCCACCCCCCCCCCCCCCTCCTCCCCCCCCCCCCCCCCCCCCCCCCCCCCCCCCCCCACGGCCCTGTCCGGACAGGTGGCGGGCGTGCGCTGCTCCTCGGCTCACGCGTGTGGGCCGGTCTCCCCCAGATCGACCATTCCCGCCGTAAGCGTCGCCCCGTCCGCCGGGTCGACCAGGATGAACGCCCCGGTGCGGCGCGAGTCCGCGTAGTCGTCGAGCGCGAGCGGCTCGGCGGTGCGCAGGGTGATCCGGCCCAGGTCGTTGGCGGCCAGCTCGGCGGCCCCGGCCAGATCCTTCACGATCGCCTTGACCGTACGGGTCGTGTGCCTGACCAGGACCCGGTCGCCGACCCGCAGCGGACGGTCGGCCAGATGGCAGACGGCGGCCCGGACGTCCCGGGTGAGCGAGGGCACGTCCGCCCCGGTCGTGATCATGTCGCCGCGCGAGACATCGCGCTGGTCGGCCAGGCGCAGGGTCAGCGACTGCGGGGCGTACGCCTCCAGCGCGTCCTCGCCGAGTACGTCGATGCCGGTGATCGCGGACGTCTCGCCGGATGGGTGGACCGTCACGCGGTCCCCGACGCGCAGCGAACCGGAGACCAACTGGCCTGCGTAGTAACGGACCTCGGCGTGCCGGATCACGTACTGGACGGGGAAACGCGCTGGTTCGCCCGAGCGGTCGCCGCCGACCGGGACGGACTCCAGATGCCGGAGCAGCGCCGGACCCTCGTACCAGTCCATGCGCGTCGAGCGGTCCACCACGTTGTCGCCTGCCAGGGCCGACACGGGGATCGGGGTGAAACCGGGCAGGTCCAGTTCGGCGGCGTGGCCCGCGAAGTCCTCGACGATCCGCTCGAACTCCTTCTCCTCGTATCCGACGAGGTCCATCTTGTTGACCGCCAGCACGATCTGCGGAACGCGCAGCAGCGCGGCGATCGCCGCGTGCCGCCGGGTCTGCTCGACGACGCCGTTGCGGGCGTCGACCAGGATGATCGCCAGTTCGGCCGTGGAGGCGCCGGTGACCATGTTGCGGGTGTACTGCACGTGGCCGGGGGTGTCGGCGAGGATGAACCGGCGTCGGGGCGTGGCGAAGTAGCGGTAGGCCACGTCGATGGTGATGCCCTGCTCGCGCTCGGCCCGCAGCCCGTCGGTGAGCAGTGCCAGGTCCGGCGAGTCCTGGCCACGGCTCTGGGAGACGCGTTCCACGGCCTCCAGCTGGTCGGTGAGCACCGACTTGGAGTCGTGCAGCAGCCGGCCGACGAGAGTGGACTTGCCGTCGTCGACGGACCCGGCGGTCGCGAACCGCAGTGTGTCCACGGTGGTGCGGGACATGGCGGCGGTGACGTCGGCCGTGGGGACGGTTGTTGTGGGAACGCCGGTCGCGGGAACGCCGGTCGTGGGGACGATGGTGCCGGTCATCTCTAGAAGTACCCCTCGCGCTTGCGGTCTTCCATCGCGGCCTCGGACATCTTGTCGTCGGCGCGGGTGGCGCCCCGCTCGGTGAGCCGGGAGGCGGCGATCTCGGCGATGACCTGGTCGAGGGTCACCGCGTCCGAGTCGACGGCGCCGGTACAGGACATGTCACCGACGGTCCGGTAGCGGACGAGGCGGGTCTCGACGGTCTCGCTCTCCTTCGGGCCGCCCCACTCGCCCGCGGTCAGCCACATGCCGGCCCGCTGGAAGACCTCCCGCTCGTGCGCGAAGTAGATCTCCGGGAGCTCGATGCCCTCGCGGGCGATGTACTGCCAGACGTCCAGCTCGGTCCAGTTGGACAGCGGGAAGACGCGGACGTGCTCGCCGGGGGCGTGGCGTCCGTTGTAGAGGTTCCACAGTTCCGGCCGCTGGCGGCGCGGGTCCCACTGCGAGAACTCGTCGCGCAGCGAGAACACCCGCTCCTTCGCGCGGGCCTTCTCCTCGTCCCGGCGTCCGCCGCCGAACACGGCGTCGAACCGCTCGGCCTGGATCTTCTCCGTCAGCGGCACCGTCTGCAGCGGATTACGCGTCCCGTCGGGACGTTCCCTCAGCACACCGCGGTCTATGTAGTCCTGTACGGAGGTCACATGGAGCCGCAGCCCATGTGCGGCCACCACATGGTCCCGGTAGTCGAGGACTTCCGGAAAGTTGTGTCCTGTGTCCACATGCAGCAGCGAGAACGGCACCGGAGCGGGCGCGAACGCCTTCAGCGCCAGGTGCAGCATGACGATGGAGTCCTTGCCGCCGGAGAACAGGATCACCGGCCGCTCGAACTCGCCCGCCACCTCGCGGAAGATGTGCACCGCCTCGGACTCCAGCGCGTCCAGATGCGAGAGCGCGTGCCGGGGGAACGCGTGCTGCGCAGGCGCGTGCTGGGCGAGCGCGTGCGCGCGCTCGGGCGCCGCGGCGGTCGTCGGGCGCGGTGTCACACGAGCCCCCTGGCCGCCAGCACCGCGTGCACCGCGTCCGCCGACTCCTCGGGCGTCTGCGACTGCGTCTCCAGGGACAGGGCGGGGTCCAGCGGCGGCTCGTACGGGTCGTCGATCCCCGTGAGGCCGGTCAGCTGACCGGCCGCCTGCCGCGCGTACAGGCCCTTCACGTCCCGCTCGCTGCACACCTCGACCGGAGTGGCGACATGCACCTCGATGTACGGCGTGCCGCTGGCCTCGTGCCGTTTGCGCACCGCCTCGCGGCTGTCGGCGTACGGGGCGATGACCGGCACCACCGCCAGCACCCCGTTGCGCGCGAGGACTTCGGCGACCAGGCCGATGCGCTGCACGTTGGTGTTGCGGTCCTCGCGGGAGAAGCCGAGGCCGGCGGAGAGGAAGCGGCGGATCTCGTCGCCGTCGAGGACCTCCACGCGGTGTCCCTCGGACCGCAGCCGGCCGGCGAGGAAGCGGGCGACGGTCGTCTTGCCCGCGCTCGGCAGCCCGGTGAGCCAGACGGTGGCTCCCTGAGCGGTGGGGGGCTTCTGCCGGCCCCTGGCCGTGGTGGTCATGCGCGCTGTCCCTTCGAGGCGCCCGCGACGCGGTGCCGTTGATCGGAAAGTTCGTGGAGGTCGTGGAGTTCGCGAACCTCGTGGAGTTCTCGGAAGAGGGCCTCCCAGCGGGGGTGTACGGCGTCCGGTCCGTACGAGGCCGCCGTCAGTACGGCGGCGACGCCCATGTCCGCCCGCAGCGCCCGGTCGCCCATCAGCTTGGCCATGGCGTCGGCGAGCGCGTCCGGGTCCTCCGGCGCGACCAGCAGACCGTCGACTCCGTGTGTGAGCACGTCCGAGGGCCCGGTCGGGCAGTCGAAGCTCACCACCGGGAGCGAGTGGCTCATCGCCTCGATCATCACCATCGGCAGCCCCTCGAAGCGCGAACTGAGCACGTAGAAGGAGGCCTTGGCGAGTTCGTCGTCGAGCCGGTCCGTGTGGCCCATCAGGAACACGTGGTTGTAGAGGTGGTGCTCCTCGATGAGCTCCCGTAGCTCGGCCTTCTTCTCGCCGCTGCCGTAGATCCTCAACTGCCAGTCGGGGTACGTCTCGACGAGCTTCGCCCACGCCGGAATCAGCAGGTCGAAGCCCTTCTGCGGGAAGAGCCGGCCCGCCGCCACCGCGATCTTCGAGCGGTGGTCGGAGGGCACCTGGTCGAGGGAGTGCACGGCGTTGGGGATGCGCACGACCCGGGTGCCGGGCAGCAGTTGCTCGTACTCCTCGCGGTCCCGTTCCGTCAGGACGGCGACCGCGTCGAAGCGCGCGTAGGTCTCCCGGATGCGCTGCCGCACGTCCTGCTTGTGCGTGCCGTGGTTCATGTGCTCCTGTGCGACACGCACCACGCCGCCCGTCGCGTGCTCCGCTGCCAGGAAGTTGAGCGCGGGCCGCGTGGTCACCAGCACCCCGTCGCGCAGCGAGGAGAGGTACGTGATCAGCCGCTGCTCCACGTACCGGTTGAAGTAGCGGTAGCCGAACTCGCCGCACGGGATGTGCCGCGCGGGCTGCTCGGTGAGCCGGCCGCGCCGCCAGTCCTGCCAGCGCCCGACCACGCCCGAGGGCGGGGTGTGGGCCTCCTCGCGCAGGTCGACGACCGTTGTGACCTTCACCCGCGGGTCGAGCGGGAACTGGAGGTCGTCACGGCGGCGCAGCGCGCTCACCAGCTCGACCTGCCAGCCCGCCTGCACCAGGGAGTTGGCCTGGTTCATCACCGTGCGGATGGTGCCGCCGCGTCCGTACGCGTGCAGGAGCAGATAGCGGACCTTCGGCCGCCCTCCGATCTGATGGGTCGTCATGTTGCGGCTCCCGTGCGGCACTCCAGCGAAAGGTTGTCCTTCACCGTGTAGTACGGACGCACGCCGATGCCGCGTACCCGTTGCTCTGGAAAGACCATGATCTTTTTCTTGCCGTGGATGTCGTCGAGCCGCCTTCCGGCCCGCAACTCCACCTCACCGTCGGTGAGATGGATGTCCCACTCCTCGACCCCGGCCCCGATCTCCGCCTCGGCGGTGTCGGTCGCCGCCGCCAGGTCGGCGACGGGCAGCTCGCTCTCGAAACGGTCGCCCTTCACCTGCGCGGGATAGTCGAGGCGCTGTTCGGCGTGGCTCCGGCGGGTGAGCAGCAGCCGCCACTCGCCCTCGGCGGGGTGCCCGTGGATGTGTCCGACGAGTCTGACGCGCCCTTCGCGCGGCCAGACCTCGGCTATCTCGGCGTGCGGCTTCACGAGGTGTAGCCCCAGGCCTCGCACATCGGTCGCAGGATCTCCGGTATCTCGTCCTCGGCGGGCAGCGCACGGCCGCTCTGCACCCGGCCGGTGCGGATCTTGTCCCGCCAGTCGCCGAGGCCCTTCACGACCTGGGTGTCGTCCTTTCTGCCGTAGTCGAGCATCGACGGCTCGAAGTCCACGTCCAGGAAGGTGCAGAGGCGGCGCATCTCCTTCTCGGGGCCGGCTGTGAGGTCCTCGTAGCGCAGGGTGTGGCCGCCGGTGATCCCCTTGCGGGCGTTGTCGACGGCCTGCATGTAGCGCAGCGCGTCGGCGGCGGCCTCGTCGGAGGTCCGCTTGTCGGGGTCGCCCTCGTGCCAGGACCGGGCGATGGACACCGGGTGGCGGAGCAGGAAGACGAAGCGGGCGTCGGGCCAGCAGTCCCGGATGCGCCGGTACACGAACGCGTTGCTGGGTGTCTTCTCGACGATGAAGTCCTTGCCGGACCTGACCAGTTCGCGGTGCATGACCCGGTCCCAGAGCAGATGCTCCAGATCGCCGCGCTCCAGGTCCAGGGCGCTCATCGCGCGCTGCGACAGCCTGCTGCCGAAGTCGACCTCCAGGCGGCGGATGTGCAGCTCGTGCGGGGAGTGGAACCGTGAGTGGGCGTTCAGGAGCATCCGCAGCAGGGTCGAGCCGGAGCGCACCGGCGACATGATGAAGACCGGCTCCCGCAGCAGCCGGTCCGTCGCGAGGTCCACGGGCGCGGGACATCGGTACACCGGCGTGGGCCGCTTCCCGGGTTGCGCCGCCGCTTTATTCGGCCCGGGGGGTGCGACGGCGGCGGCCCTACGCACCTGGAGGCCGGTGGTGGCGGAGAGCGCCCGGTTCAGACTGCGCATCAGACTCATGCGTCACGACGCTAGGTAAGGATTATGAGAAGAGGGACTGAGGAGCCTGAGCGTTGCCTTAGCGGTCCATAGTGTGGCCGGTGTCACATGGTTTCGGGTTTGGGGTCGTTCCCCGGTACGCCCGCGAAGGCCGCCCCCGCGTCCCGCAGCCGCTCGTGCAGCGCCCGGAAGACGGCCGCCGAGCGGGCGCCCGGCCAGTCCTCGGGCAGCAGCGCGGGAGACAGCCCGGGATCGGCGTACGGGAGATGGCGCCAGGTGTCCAGGGCGAGCAGATAGTCGCGGTACGCCTCCTCCTCGGGGGTGTCGTCCCGCGCCTCCCAGTCGTGCAGCACGCGCGCGTGGGCGTCGAGAAACGCCTCGTGCTGCTTGGCGATCGCGGCCAGGTCCCACCAGCGGGCGACCGCGTCTGCCGTCGCCGCGAAGCCCAGGTGCTCGCCGCGGAACAGTTCCACGTACGCGTCGAGCCGCAGCCGTTCCAGCGTGTGGCGGGTCTCCTCGTAGAGGCGGGCGGGCGCGAGCCAGACGCCAGGCGCGGCCGTCCCGAAACCGAGGCCGGACAGACGGGAGCGCAGTACGTGACGTTTCTGCCGCTCGGACTCCGGCACGGAGAACACGGCGAGCACCCAGCCGTCGTCCTCGGGGGGTGAGGCCGCGTAGACCCGGCGGTCGCCGTCGTCGAGGAGCTGTCGCGCGTCCGGCGACAGTACGTACCCGGCCGCGCCCGACGCCGTGCGCGCCGGCACCAGCAGCCCGCGGCGTTTGAGCCGCGACACCGACGAGCGCACGGAGGGCGCGTCCACGCCGACCGCGGCGAGAAGCCGGATCAGTTCGGCCACGGGTACGGGACCAGGGGCGAAGCGGCCGTACGCGCCGTAGAAGGTGACGATGAGGGACCGGGGAGTGTGCTGCTCGGACACGTTGATCACTCTAGATCGTCACCATCACGCTTGATCGCCTTCCG
This sequence comes from Streptomyces sp. NPDC033178, assembly GCF_055577685.1. Lineage (NCBI taxonomy): Bacteria > Bacillati > Actinomycetota > Actinomycetes > Kitasatosporales > Streptomycetaceae > Streptomyces > Streptomyces sp. NPDC033178. The sequence continues at coordinate 22,872 of NZ_JBVIPT010000042.1, read as the reverse complement.
GGGGGCATGGGATCACTTTCCGTTCGTACGGAATCGCCTTCCGCACGTGCCGGGTTGACGTCCGCACGCAGCCCCTCGGGGCCCCGGGCCGCAGGACCGCGCACGCCACCACGACCTGGCCGCGCGACGCGTCGGGGTGTCCCACGACGGCCGTCTCGATCACGTCCGGGTGACGCGGCAGCGCGTCCTCCACCTCCGGGCCCGCGACGTTGCACCCGGCGGAAATGATCATGTCGTCGGCGCGGGCCACATGGCTGAAGTAGCCGTCGTAGTCGCGGACGTAGGTGTCGCCGGTGATGTTCCAGCCGTCACGTACGTACTCCCGCTGCCGCGGGTCGGCGAGGTAGCGGCAGCCGACCGGGCCGCGGACGGCGAGCGGTCCGGGTTCGCCGTCGGGCACGGGTTCACCGGAATCGTCGACCACGCGCGCGTGCCACCCCGGCACCGGGACGCCGGTGGTGCCCGGGCGGATGTGCTCGTCGGCCGCGGAGATGGAGATGTGCAGCAGCTCGGTGGCCCCGATGCCGTTGATGATCCGCAGGCCCGTGCGGTCGTGCCAGGCCTGCCAGGTGGCGGCCGGAAGGTTCTCGCCCGCGGAGACACAGCGCCGCAGGGACGTGACGTCGTACGCGCTCAGCCCGTCCAGCATCGCGCCGTACGCGTTCGGCGCGGTGAACAGGACCAACACCCGGTGCTCGGCGATCGCGGGCAACAGCTGCCTGGGACCCGCCTGTTCGAGCAGCAGCGCGCTCGCACCGGCCCGCATCGGGAAGATCACCAGACCGCCGAGCCCGAAGGTGAAGCCCAGCGGGGGACTGCCCGCGAAGACGTCGTCGGCATGGGGCTTCAACACATGCTTCGAGAAGGTGTCCGCAGTCGCCAACACATCACGGTGGAAGTGCATACAGCCCTTGGGGCGGCCGGTCGTGCCCGGGGTGAACGCGATCAGCGCCACGTCGTCGGCCGCGGTGCCCGCGGCGGGGTACGGCTCGTCGAGGGCGTCGCGGTTCAGCAGGTCGTCGGGGGACTTCCAGGTGTCACCGGAGGCGGTACGGAAGACCGGGCGGTCCTGGGCGGTGTGGGCGAGGAGCTCCGCGGCGCAGTTGAGGCGCTCGGGACAACGCAGTTCCGGGAGGTCGAAGCGGAGCTCGGGCCACTGGTCCGGCGGCGGCAGACTGTCGCGCGGGAAGGTGTCGACGTCCCGTGGGTTCCTGGGCTCCATGGCGGTCCGCCCCCTTGTCATGATGGGGTCGCACCAGGAGCGTATCGTCTTCATGACGGCAGTCAATGGGCCGCGATAGTCCGTCCTTGCCGCCCTGCGGCCCGGCCTGTGCCGGGCAGGATCCGGGGGAGCGTCAGGCCGCGATGGTCAGCTGCTCGGCCGGCACCCGGTGCGGGGCGACGACACGGCCGTCGGGAAGCAGTGCGCCGGTGTCGTCGAAGACGATCGCGCCGTCGCACAGCAGGTACCAGCCCTGCTCGGGGTGCGCGGAGACGATGTGCGCCTCGTCGCGGTGGGAGCGCTCGGAGCGGTCGGCGGACGGGCACGAAGACCGGTGGGAACACATGGCGTACCTCCACGTGCGAAGGGTTCGGCGGCGTTGTCGTCGCCTCTTACGGATAGACCATCCTCCTGCCGCGAACTCATCGGAACAGTGGGAAGGGAAGCGTGACAACACGCGGACAACACTCGGACGTGCCCAGGACGGATGGTGCGGACTCGCCACCAATGGGGTGATGATCACGCGCGCGAGCACACCGGGCCGGTACCTGTGGAGACCCCCCACTCCAGGAGGTACTCCAATGCCATTGCGCCAGGTCATGGCGACAACCGCCGGTGCCGCGCTGCTGCTGCTCGCCACCCCGTCGTCCGCGCATGCGGCCGCCCCCTCGCTCGAACTCTCCCGACAGTCCGGGCCGTTCGAGACGGTGACCGTCGACCCGACGGGCCGTGTCGCCGCGGACGGCAGGGTCACCCTCTCCGGCACCTACCGCTGCACGGGCAGCACCGGACCGGTCTTCGTGAGCTCCTCGCTGGGCCAGGGCGAGGGCAAGGCACGGAAGGGGGTCGGGGGCACCAGCGCGGTCTGCGACGGCGCCGAGCACCGCTGGACGAACACCGACCGCACCGAGCCGGGACGGTTCAAGCCGGGCGCGGCCCGCGTCGAGGCCACGGTGATGGAACTGCGGTCAGGCGGCGGGCTTCCACTGCCGTACTTCCACGCGAGGCAACAGCAGGAGATCACGCTCGTCGACTGACCGCCGACGAGCACGTACCGGGCCGGGCCCGCCCACCGAGTCCCAGGAGACCGGCGGGCGGGCCCGGTTCGGCTTCACCGGCCGCCGCCCGTGCCGCTGCTGCCCGTGTCGGGCCACGGTCATCCCAGTCGGGTCACTGCGATCCCTCCCGGGAGCTGTCCTCGGCCGGCAGGCAACCGTTCTCGTCCGCGGGCCCGTTCACATAGCTGGAGTCCAGCCGGTACAGCCCCGCCCGCCGCACGGTCAGCCGTGTCCAGGGGCCGTCCGGCCGTACGCAGGCCCCGGCGGCCCGCAGCCACGGCGAGTACCGGACCCGGACCGTCACGGCCCCGGGCCCCGGCACCCTCAGCACAACGGCCGCCTCGCCGGCGCGCACCACCCGCGCCGGCGCCGAGACGAGCGGCTCCGCGTCCCGGACGCGGTAGATCCTCCAGTACGCGTCGTGCCACACGGGCTCCAGCCAGTCCTGCCCGGAGGTGACGAGCGCGGCCTCGTGCTCGGCGGGGCCGTCGGGCGTCCCGTCGGGCACGACGACGTATCCCACGGCCCAGTGGCGCAGCCAGGCGTGGTAGCGCGGGGCGTCGAGCGCGCCCTCGTAGAACAGCCGTCCCCGCTCGACGTCCAACTGCCGGTTCCAGCCCCGCATCAGCTGCGCGTGCGGCGCGAAGAGGGTGGCCTCGCGGTGGTTGCGGGCGGGCACCACCTCGACCCGGTCGCGATCCGCGTCGAGCCGGTCGAGCTCGTCGAGTACCCCGCCGGTGTGCGTGGCCCAGGCCGGCACCGACGTGGTGACCCGCAGGTCGTTGGCGGTCGTCGTGGTGGTCCAGGCGACCGACGCGGCGAGCGCGAGTGCGACCGGGGCGGCCCAGCGTGGAGAGGTCCGCCACCAGGAGGCCCCCAGTGCGGAGGCCCGCCGCACGAAGGTCGTCCGCAGGGCGGACAAGGCGTCACCGGACCCGGCCGCGACCCGCAGGCACAGGAGCAGCACCGCCGGGGCGAAGAGTGCCGCGAGCCGTTCCACGTTGGTGCCGATCGGCGAGGGGACCAGACAGGTCAGTACGACTCCGACGGCGTACACCGCCGCCCCACCACGCAGCACCCGCCACGCGCGGGGAGCCGCCCACAACACGGCGCCGGCCAGCAGCAGGGGCAGCAGCACGCGGACCGCGGGCATGGGCTGCTCGCCCTGGAAGGGAAACAGAAGTGCCGTCGACGCGCAGACGACGACGGGCGGCACGCAGAGGGCGAGGCACTTGGCGTACCGCCGGTCGAGCAGATACCCGGCGCCGGCCACCAGCAGGAAGAGCCCGGCCACCGGACTGGCCAGGGTGGCCAGCAGCGCTCCCAGGGCGCCCGCGGTCAGCCGGTCCCGCCGCTCCGGACGGCCCGCCACGGCCAGCAGTCCCGCGAGCCCGAAGGCCAGCCCGAGGGCGAACGTGGTGCGCCCCGAGGCGACGTTGGCCCACAGCCCGAGAGCGCCGAGCAGCGCCGGCCACAGCGGCACCCTGGCGACGGTCCGCTCCAGCAGCGAGCCGAGCAGCCAGGTGGCGGCCACCCCGGCCAGGACGGAGGCGGTCCGTACGCCCAGCATCGCCATCAACGGAGGGGACAGCACGCTGTAGTTGGCGGTGTGCGTACCGCCGTACCAGAACAGTCCGTACGCCGAGTCCGGGTTCCGGGCGAAGAACCCCGCCCACGCGTACTGGGCCGCGAGGTCGCCGCCGCCCGTCGCGAGAAGCGTCGCCCACACCCCGTACAGCGGAAGGACGGCGAGGACCGCGACCACCGGGACGCGGCCCGCCCACAGCCGGAGCGGCCGGTACGCGGGCTTCCGGGGAACGTCGAGGACGCCGTCGGGTCCGGAGGGTGCGGTGGCGACCACGGAGAACGGCTGTACGCGCATGAAGGCTGTTCCTGGGGCAGAGCGGGCGGGGCGGGAGGGACTGCTGGGGAGGTAGATGCGATTCCCTCCGTCGACGTTCATTTGACGTTCATTCTTCGATGTCCGCGGAGGGGCGAAGGAACAGCCCTACCAGGCCACATCCCGTGCCCCCGCGCGGCCCTTCTGCCGCACGCCGGAAACCGCCCGCCCGGTCCAGTGACCGGTCCAACGAACCTCGGAGCCGGCCGTCACTTTGATCGATTGATCGCTACGATGGGGGCCGTCGCGCGAAACTCGATCGTGCGAGCCGCCGTGCGGTGGTGGCCGGGCGGCGCGGCCGACGTGGGCGGGAGCGGTGGGGACATGCGGGAGTCGGCGCGGACGCGGCAGGACCGGATCGCGGAGACGGTGCGGGACCGGGGTGTCGCGCGCATCACCGATCTCGCCGACGAACTCGGTGTCTCCGTGGTGACGGTGCGCCGGGACGTCGAGGACCTGGCCCGGCGCGGGGAGGTGCGCCGCGGGCACGGGGTGGCGCGTTCACTGCGGCCGGTGCCCGAGGAGGCCCCTGTCGGCGGCGACGCGGTCGCCATGGTCGTACCGGAGAGCAACACCTATCTCACCGAGGCCGTGCAGGGCGCGCGGGAGGCCGCGGCGAAGGCCGGTCTGCGGCTGGCGCTGCACATCACCGCAGGTGACGGCGGTTCGGAGCGCGAGGCCGTGCGCCAGGCGGTGGACGCGGGCGCGCGCGGCCTGTTGCTGTCGCCGCACTGGCGCACACGTGCGGAGGCGGAGGCGGACCACTCGTGGCTGGCCGCCCTGGACGTCCCCGCGGTGCTGGTGGAGCGGCGCCCCGCCCGGGCCGGCGGGATCTACTCGCTGGACTCCGTGCGTACGGACCACGCGTACGGCGTGCATCTGGCGCTCGGGCACCTGGTCGGCCTCGGGCACCGGCGGATCGTGCTGGCGGCGCGCGACGACAGCCCCACCGCGCGGGTCATCCGCGCCGAGTTCGCCGAGCAGACCGCCGCCCGGGGGCTCGCGGAGGGCTGCCCCACGATTCTCAGTTCGAGCACCGCGGGTCCCGACCCGCGCGCCGCCGATCCACGGGCGGCCGACCTGGTCGAGGCGGTCGGGGAGAGCGGCGCGACGGCGGTGCTGATCCACAGCGACATGGACGCGCTGATGCTGGTGCAACGCCTGCTGGCGGCGGGAATCGACGTGCCGGGACGCTGTTCGGTGGTCGCCTACAACGACGTGGTCGCCGACATGGGTCCGGTCCCGCTGACGGCCGTCGCCCCGCCCAAGACGGAGCTCGGCCGGACCGGGGTCGAACTGCTGCTGCGACGGCTCGACACGGCGGGCGGCGGGCTGCGGCCCGGGGCCACCCGGCACGTGGAACTGCTGCCGGGTCTCGTGATCAGGGAGTCCACGGCCGCGCCGGTGGTCTGACCCCGTCCAAAGTCGCCCGGCGTTCCGGATTGTTCGTTTGACCGCTTTAGTTTCTTCTGTTCGATGTATTGACGCCTTTTTCGTCTGACGCTGAGGATGCCCATGACCCAGCAACGACGCGGGAGGGCCCATGCCTGGTCAACGCCCAGCAGTCAGACGCTCAGGTGCGGCCGTGACGGCACTGCTCACGATCTTCGCCATGCTGCTGGTGGCGGGCTGCTCCGGCGGCGGGAAGGGGGACAGTGCCGGAGACGGGCCGGTGCACGTCACCTTCTGGTCGGCGCTGCGCGGCAGCCAGGAGGTCGTGGACGAGTACAACCGCACCCACACCAGGATCAAGGTCGACTTCGAGCAGGTCCCCTCGGGCGACCAGGGCGGCTGGGCCAAACTCAGCAACGCCGCACGGGCGGGCAACGCCCCCGACGTCGCCACCATCGAGTATCCCCAGCTGCCCAGCTACGCCATCGACGGTGTGCCCCGCGACATCACGGACATGCTGCCCGACTCGGTGCGCCGCAAGATCCTCCCGCAGGCGATGGACCTGACCACGTTCGAGGGGCGCACCTACGCCCTGCCGGTCGACATCGAGCCGATGGTCTTCCTCTACCGCAAGGACCTGTTCACCAAGTACGGCATCCCCGTCCCCAGGACCTGGGCGGAGTTCGAGAGTTCGGCCCGCAGGCTGAAGAAGGCCAGGCCGGACTCCCGTATCGCCTCTCTCTTCACGACCGGCGGCACGCTCGCCATGGCCGGCCTCAGCTGGCAGGCCGGCGCCCAGTGGTACGACACCTCGGACAAGTCCTGGACCGTCTCCATGGACGACGCCCCCACCCGCAAGGTCGCCGCGTACTGGCAGCGCCTGGTGGACGACGACCTGGTGCGTGTCGAGCCCTCGTCCAGTCAGCAGTGGCGGGCGCATCTGCAGAGCGGTGAGACGGCCGGCTGGCTGGCGGGCGCCTGGGCGGCGGGCTCGATGATGGCCTCCACCCCGGGAGGCAAGGGCAAGTGGGCCATCGCCCCCTCCCCGCAGTGGGACCCGAGGAAGCCGTCCCTGGGCACCCAGGGCGGCTCGACCTTCATGGTCACCAAGGACAGCAAACACCCCGAGGAAGCCCTGGAGTTCATCACCTGGATGGTCACCAGCCCGGACGCGCTGAAGGCCAAGCTCGCCAGCGGTGTCAGCAGCGCGTATCCGACCGTGCCCGACCTGGTCCCGGTCGCCCGCAAGGAGATGGACACCAGCTACTACGGCGGCCAGGACATCTTCTCCCTCTTCCAGCGGGAGGCCGAGCTGATCTCCACCCGCTGGAAGTGGGGGCCGCGCATGGTCTCGACGATCAGCTCCGGCGACGACGGCCTCGCGCGGGCCGGAGTCGGCAGCGGAACCATCCTGGAGGCCCTCCGGGAGGCACAGAGCAAAACCCTGCCCGACCTGAAGAGCCTCGGCCTGTCGGTCACCACCCGCTGACCGGCAGCCGTGCCGCAACCCGCCGCGCCACACCACGCCCCCGCACACCACCCCTCCAGAGCCGCACATCAGGTTGGATCCGAGGTGCATCCGTGAGCACAGTGATGACTCCCAGAAAACGGACGGGGACCACACCGCCACCGGCGGACCCCGCCCGCACCCGCAGAGCCGGACGCCGACAGCAGAGGTTCGCCTACGTCACGCTCCTCGCCCCGTTCACGGCGCTGCTCGTCGCCGTGTTCCTCGTCCCCGTCGGCTATGCCGTCTACCTCAGCTTCTTCTCCGAGGACCACGACGGGCTCGGCTTCGGCGGCGGCCGCACCGTCTTCACCGGACTGCGCAGCTACCTCGCCGTGCTGCAGGACCCGAGCTTCGTCTCCGGCTTCGGCTCCATCGCCCTGTACTGCGTGATCTTCGTCCCGCTCGTCGTCGCCGGTTCCCTGGGCCTCGCCCTGCTGCTCGACTCCGGACTGATCCGGCTGCGGCGCACCGCGCAGATGCTGCTCTACCTGCCGCACGCCGTGCCCGGCATCATCGCGGCGGTCATCTGGCTGTACCTCTACACACCCGGGCTCAGCCCGGTCATCAAGCTCTTCGCCGAGGCCGACATCACCATCGACTTCCTGGGCCTGCACACCGTGCTCCCGTCGATCGTCAACATCGCCCTGTGGAGCGGCCTCGGCTACAACATGGTGATCTTCTACGCCGCCCTCCAGGCGCTGCCGCGCGAGGTGCTGGAAGCGGCCCGGATCGACGGGGCCGGAGGCATCCGCACCGCGTTCCAGGTCAAGATCCCCATCATCCGGGGATCCGTCCTCATGGTGTGCATGTTCTCCCTCATCGGCGCCCTGCAGCTGTTCACCGAGCCCATGCTGATGAACCAGGCGACGCCGATGGTCAACTCCCGCTTCACACCGAACATGTACATCTACGACGCGGCCTTCCGCCGCAACAACTACGGACTCGCCTCCGCGGCCTCCGTCATCCTCCTCGTCGTCACCTGCGCCCTGTCGTTCGCGGTCACACGCTGGGCCGGCCGCCGGGAACGGAGCGCGAAATGACCACGACGACTCCCGTCACCCCCACGGCCCCGGCCGACGGGCCGCCCACCAAGCCGCTCGGCCGCCCCTTCGGCAGGTCCGGACTCACCAGCCGCGGCGTCGCCAACGCCGTCGTCCTGATCGCCGCCCTCTACACGATGCTGCCCGCCCTGTGGCTGCTGTTCGCGTCCACCAAGAACGCCGACGCCCTCTTCGGCAGCGACATCTTCTCCCTCGGCGACTTCTCCCTCTCCCGCAACCTCTCCGACCTCTTCGCCATGGACGGCGGCCTCTACGGCGAGTGGTACCTCAACAGCCTGCTGTACGCGGTCGGCGGCGCCCTGGTCGGTTCCCTCATCAGCGTCTCCGCCGGATACGCCTTCGACAAGTACGAGTTCCGGCACAAGGAGAAGCTGTTCGGTCTCGTCCTCACCGGCGTCATGGTCCCGCAGACCGTGCTCGCCCTCCCGCTCTATCTGGTGGCCTCCGAGATCGGCCTGGTCAACACCTTCTGGGCGGTCTTCGTCCCCGTCCTGTTCAACCCCTTCGGCGTCTACCTCGCCCGCCTGCTCAGCAGCGGCTACGTACCCAACGAGGTACTGGAGGCGTCCCGCGTGGACGGCGCCGGCGAACTGCAGACGTACATACGCGTCAGTCTGCGCATGCTCGGCCCCGGATTCGTCACCGTCTTCCTGTTCCAGCTCACCGCCATCTGGAACAACTTCTTCCTGCCGATGGTGATGCTCTCCGACCAGCACCTGTATCCGCTGAGCCTCGGGCTCTACACCTGGAACAGCTCCGCCACCGTCTCGCCCGAGTACTACCCGCTCGTCGTCATCGGCTCGCTGCTCGCCGTCGTGCCGCTGATCGTCGCGTTCGTCACGCTGCAGCGTTACTGGAAGTCCGGCCTGACCGCCGGAAGCGGCAAGTGATGCACCGTCAAGTGATGTGCAAGGAGCCCCAGTTGACCCGTAGGAGCGCCAAGTGACCCACCCCGACCTCCGGCCCCGTCCCCGCCCGCGTGCCGTGCTCGCCATGGCAGCCAGGACCGCGGAACAGGTCCTCGACCCGGATGTACGGGCCCGGCTGGCCGCCCTCACCGACATCGACCCGCAGCTCGTCCTGGACGACCTCACCACCCCCGCCGCCCACCGTGCGCTCGCCGACGCCGAGTTGCTCGTCACCGGCTGGGGCTGCCCGCCCATCGACGCGGCGGTACTCGACGCCGCACCCCGGCTGCGCGCCGTCGTGCACACCGCCGGGACCGTACGCCACCACATCACCGCCGCCTGCTGGGAGCGCGGCCTCACCGTGTCCTCCGCCGCCGCGGCCAACGCCGTGCCGGTCGCCGAGTACACCCTCGCCATGATCCTGCTCGCCAACAAACACGTCCTCGACACCGCCCGGACCTACCGCACCGAGCGCCGGCGCATCGACTGGAACGCACGTCACCCCGACGCGGGCAACTACCGCAGGACCGTGGGCATCCTGAGCGCCTCGGTCATCGGACGCCGTGTCATCGACCTGCTCCGCCCGCATGACCTGAACGTGCTGCTCCACGACCCCTTCGTCACGGACACCGAGGCACGCGATCTCGGGGCGGAGCCGGTCTCCCTGCCCGATCTGTTCGCGGTCAGCGACGTCCTCAGCGTGCACACACCGCTGCTGCCCGAGACCCGCGGCCTGGTCGGCCGCGAGCTGCTGGGCCGGCTCCGCACGGGCGCCACGCTGATCAACACCGCGCGCGGCGCGGTCATCGACCAGACCGCTCTCACCGGTGAGGTGGTGTCGGGGCGGATCAACGCGGTCCTGGACGTCACCGAGCCGGAGGTTCTGCCCGCCGACTCACCGCTGTGGGACTGCCCGAACGTCCTCATCACCCCGCACATCGCCGGCTCCAAGGGCGGCGAACTGCGCCGCCTCGCCGACCTGGCACTGGCCGAGATCGAGTCGTACGCCCTCGGCCGCCCCTTCGCCCACGCCGTCCGGCCCGAACACCTGGCCCGCCTCGCCTGACGCCGACCACCATCGCAGCCGCTTTCGATAACACCGGAGCCGACCCTTCGAAGCCGGCGGAACGAACCTTCGGAAACCGCCGTGACGGACTCTCGGAAACCGACGGAACGAACAGGAGACATGGCCCCTCCCATGCCTGAACACCCGCTGCCCGCTGCCCCCGAGGAAGACCGCACCCTCAGCCCGCACACCGGCTACACCCGCGCCCACTGGGAAGCCACCGGCGACCGGCTGCTGGCCGCCGCCCTGCGCTACGCAACCCCCGGCCACGCCCTGATCGACCTGCCCGGCCCGCCCTCGCAGTCGGGCGTGCGCTCCGACGGTCTCGAAGGGTTCGCCCGTACGTTCCTGCTCGCCGCGTTCCGCACCGCCGGGGCGTCGGGCAAGGACCCGCACGGATTCCTGGAGCGCTACACCGCCGGCCTCGCACGCGGCACCCGTTCGCCCGGCCGCGACGACGCCGAGTCCTGGCCCGAGATCGGCCATCACGGCATCCAGGGCCAGCCCATGGTGGAGTCGGCCTCCGTGGCGCTGGCCCTGCGGCTCACCACGCCCTGGACCTGGGACACCCTCCCGGCCGCCGACCAGGACCGCGTCGAGCAGTGGCTGCGCGGCGCGCTGCGGCACACGCCCGCCCCCAACAACTGGTACCTCTTCCCACTGACCGTGGCCGGATTCCTGGAGTCCGTGGGGCGGGGCGACGCCGAGACACGCGGGGCGATCGACCGGGCGCTCGGCCTGCTGGACGGCTGGTACCGGGGCCAGGGCTGGTACTCCGACGGCGACGGCCGCTCCTTCGACCACTACAACGGCTGGGCCCTCCACTTCTATCCGCTGCTGCACGCCCACCTCACGGGCGACCGCGTGCTGCTCGACCGACTCGGCCCGCGGCTGCGGCAGTTCCTGGACGGGTTCGCGCTGCTCTTCGACGCGAACGGTGCGCCGATTCACCACGGGCGCTCGCTGACGTACCGCTTCGCGGCCGTCACCGCCGTGGCGCTCGGTGCGCTCACCGGTGAGACTCCGCTCGACCCGGGCGTCACCCGCCGCATCCTCAGCGGGGGGCTGCGCCACTTTGTCGACCGGGGTGCGCCGACCGCGGACGGGCTCCTTGGGCTCGGCTGGTACGGGCCGCACGAGGCGACTCTTCAGCGGTACTCCGGGCCCGGGTCCCCGTACTGGGCCTCCAAGGGGTTCCTCTCGCTGTTGATCCCGGCCGAGGATCCGGTGTGGACGGCCACGGAGGATTCGGCGCCGGTCGAGGGGGCCGACCGTGTGCTCGCTCTTCCCGCGTCCGGGCTGCTCGTCCAGACCACGGGCGGGGACGGCCTGTCGCGCCTGCACAACCACGGCAGTTACAAGCTCGACTCGCGGGAGCCGGAGCGGGCCCCGGGCAACCCGTTGTACGCGCGGCTCGCGTACTCCACCCGTACCGGTCCGACCAGCGCGGCCAACGCTGCCGACAACCACATCGCGCTGTCGGCCCGTGGCTTGCGGAGTGCACGTGTACGTATTCATCCGCTGGGTGCCGGGCGTGACTGGGTCGCCTCGTGGCATCGGCCGGTCTTCCCGGCAGGCGGGCCCGTGCTTCCGTCGGCGCGGATCGAGAGTCTGACGCTGGCCCGCGGCAGGCTCGAACTGCGTGTGCATCGCACGGTCGGTGTGCCGGTGGGGACGCCGGTCCATCACAGCGGTTGGGCCGTTGCGCTGCCGCCGGGGACCGTCCCCGAGGTCCAACAGGGCTCGGAGGTACGGCTCCAGGGGTTGGAGGTGACGAGCCAACTGGTCGGGCTGTACGGCTGGGAGACGCGGTGCGTGGTGCGGGCTCCGCAGGGTACGGCGTTTGGGCCCTGGGCTCTTGTTCCCGAACTCACCGGGGTTGTCGGGGCGGGCGCGGGCGCGGATGCGGAGTCGGAGGCTGCGGGGGCGGTGTTTGTTGCGCTGGCTTCCCTCACCGGGGAAGCCGATGCGGCGCCGCTTGCCGGGCAGGTCGGTGTCGAGGTGAGTGGGCCTGTTGTTGCTGTTCGTTGGGGTGACGGGGTTCGTACGGTCGTGGACTTCGGTGTGGGTGGTGTGGGTGGTGCGGGTGGTGTGGGCGGCCTCTCTGTCACCGAGGAGTCTGCGTGAGCCGGGTGTCGCCTCGGCTCGGGCTGTGTTCCGTCACCCTGCGGCACCTTGATGTGGCCGGGGTTCTCGCTGCCGCGGTCGAGGCGGGGCTGGAGTGTGTCGAGTGGGGTGCCGACGTCCACGTGCCGGCGGGTGACGAGGCCGCGGCCGTCCGGGTTCGCGGCGCCACCGAGGACGCGGGGCTCGCGGTGGCCTCGTACGGCTCGTACTACCGCGCCGGGCGCAGCGACCCCTCGGAGTTCGACGGGGTCCTTCGCTCCGCTGTGCTGCTCGGGGCGGCACGTATTCGCATCTGGGCGGGGGTGACCGGGACGGAGGAGGCGTCGCCGGAGGAGCGGGCGGCTGTTGTCGAGGACACTCGGCGTGCGGCGGAGCTTGCGGCCGATGCGGGTGTGTATCTCGCTTACGAGTTCCACCGCGACACGCTCACCGATGGTGCGGGTCGTGCCCTGCGGTTGTTGGAGGAGGTGGGGCGTCCTGACGTCCTCACCTATTGGCAGCCGCCGCTCGACGTGCCCGACTCGGATGCGCTTCTCGGTCTCGACGCGGTGATCGACCGGGTTGCCGCTGTGCATGCGTTCTCGTGGTGGCCCGGGACGACTCGGCTTCCGCTCTCCGCGCGGGCCGAGTTGTGGGGTGGGGTTCTGGCTCGGCTGCGGGCGGGGGGTGGTGGCGGGCCGTTGGATGTCCTTCTGGAGTTCGTGCCGGGGGATGACGAGAAGCTCCTTGCGCGGGAGGCTTCGACGCTTCGGGGGTGGGGGAGTAGGTAGGGGTTCGTTTTCGGGTGCGGCTGCGCTGTGGCTGGGTGCGCAGTTCCCCGCGCCCCTGGGTGGGTGCGGGCTGAGGCTTGTCTCCTGGGTGCGGGGCCGCGTCGGGATGTGTGTCCGCAGCCGGTGACGTAAGGCGCGGTTGTCGCACGGTGGCCGCCAACTGGTGTCCTCGTAAGCTGCGGACACACATCCCGCCACGTCCCCTCGGGCAGTGTGCCCCCTTGGGGGCGCGGGGAACTGCGCAGTCTTTCAGGGGCGCGAGGAACCGCGCACACAAGCCACGACGGCCGGTACGTGGTGAACCGGCCTCGGCGGCAACCGGTGTTTTTTGGGGCGCGGGGATCTGCGCGACCAGTCCAAACGAACCCGTACCGAACCCAGAAGCCGGGCGGAGCCCCGCGTGTCGGCTTGGGTGGGTGGGAAGGGAAGGCAGAGGCGTCCGACCGTAGAGATGGGGCACAGGAATGGACATCGAAGCGATCCGCCGGGACACCCCGGGCACCGCGAACAGGGTTCACCTGAACAACGCGGGCGCCGCGCTCCTGTCGCGGAGGACCCTTCGGGACATGACGGCCCATCTGGAGCTGGAGGCCGCCATTGGCGGGTACGAGGCCGCGGACCGGGAACGGGGCCGGATCGACGCCACGTACGCGAACATCGCCCGGCTCATCGGGGGCCGCCCCGACGAGGTCGCGCTGTTCGACAACTCCACGCACGCCTGGAACGCCGCGTTCTACTCCATGACGTTCGCGCCCGGCGACCGCATCCTCACCGGGCGGGCCGAGTACGGAAGCAACGTCCTCGCCTATCTGCAGATCGCCCGGCGTACCGGCGCCGAGGTCGTCGTCGTCCCCAACGACGCGTCCGGGCAGCTCGACACCGCGGCCCTGGCGGAGCTGATCGACGACCGGACCAGGCTGGTCGGTGTCAGCCATGTCCCCACCAGCGGCGGCCTGGTCAACCCCGCGGCCGAGATCGGTCGCATCAGCCGGGCCGCGGGTGTGCCCTTCCTGCTCGATGCCACCCAGTCCGTCGGCCAGTTCCCGGTCGATGTCGCCGAACTCGGATGCGACATGCTCACCGCCACGGGCAGGAAGTTCCTGCGCGGCCCTCGCGGAACGGGATTTCTCTGGGTGCGCCGCGAAGCGCTGGACCACCTGGAGCCGTACGTCAGCGAGATCGCCTCCGCCACCTGGGACGGGAAGCGCGACTTCACCTGGCGCGACGGCGCCCGGCGCTTCGAGACCTGGGAGGTGAGTTACGCCAACGTGCTCGGCCTGAGCGCCGCCGTCGAGCAGGCTCTGGAGATCGGTATGGAGGGCATTGGCCGGCGTGCCTTCGAGCTCGGCGCCCGCTTGCGTGAGCGTTTGGACGCCGTGCCCGGCGTGACGACGTACGACCTCGGCCGGGAGCGGTGCGCGATCGTGACCGCCAAGGTCGATGGCGTGGCCACCGCGGATGTCGCTGCCGCACTTGCTGGGCACGGCGTCAATGTCACCACCACCGTGGCGGCGCACACCCAGTTCGACACCGAGGACCGGGGCGTCCATCCGTTGGTGCGGCTGTCGCCGCACTACTACAACACCGAGGACGAACTCGACCGCGCCGTCGAGGTGTTCGCCGGGTTGGCCACGCGCTAGCCGCCGGGTCAGGGGGAGGAGTCCAGGGCCGGCTCGGTGGGTTCCGTGGTGATGGTGGTGGGCTTGGGGACGCGGCTCAGGTAGCGGTAGGTGAAGAGGGAGCCGGCGGCCAGGAGGGCGGTGGCTATGACCAGGGTCGCGTTGTAGCCGTTGTCGAAGGCGGAAGTGGCGGCGTCCAGCAGGGGGCGGCCCTGTTCGGCGGGCAGGTGGTCGGCGGTGGCGCGGGCCTCGTCCAGGCTGTCGGCCGCGGTGTCGGGGGTGCCCGCGGGCAGGGTGACCGTGCCGGTGTAGACCGCCGTCAGCACACTGCCGAGGACGGCGACACCGGTGAGGCTGCCCAGTTCGTACGAGACCTCCTCCACCGAGGAGGCCATACCGGCCCGGTGGGGTGGGGCGCCGCCGATGATCGCGGCGGAGGCGGCGGTCATCGTGGTACCCAGACCCGCGCCGGCCAGGATGAGGCCGGGGACGACCCAGCCGGAGCTTTGGGCGGAGTCGAGGAGGGGGACCGCGCCCGGGGTGAGCAGGAGCGTGAGCAGGATGCCCAGTGCGCTTGTGGAGAGGCCGCCGCCGATCAGCGTGCGCACGCTGATCCGGTGGACCAGGCCGCCGACGACGACCCCGGCCACCAGGGCGCCCAGCGCGCACGCGGCCACGAGCAGGCCCGCGCTGAGCGGGGTGTGGCCGATGACCAGCTGGAGGCGCTGGGCCAGGACGAGTTGGATGCCCGCGGTGGCGAACATCGCGAGCCCGGCGCCGAGCACGCCGACGAGCAGGGGCCGGTTGCGGAAGAGCGCGAAGTCGATCAGGGGGTAGGCCTGGGTGCGCTGGCGGCTCAGGAAGGCCCGGAAGCCGAGGAAGGACACCAGCAGTGCACCGACTATGTGCAGGGGTGCGGGATCGGGCCTGGTGGTCTCCTTGATCGCGTACACCAGACCGACGAGGCCGGCCATGACGTACACGGAGGCGACCGGGTCCCAGGGCCGGTCGGCGCGGCCGGATCCGCCCGGCGCGAGGAACACCGCCGCGACCAGGGCGAGCAGGACGACGGGCACGTTGACCAGGAACACCGAACCCCACCAGAAGTGCTCCAGCAGGAAGCCGCCGAGAACCGGTCCGAGCGCCGTGCCGACCACCGACGTCGTGCCCCAGATGCCGATCGCCACCCCGCGTTCCCGCTCGTCCTCGAAGGTGAGCCGGATCAGCGCCAGCGTCGAGGGCATCATCGTCGCCGCACCCACCGCCAGGAAGGCGCGCGCGGCGATCAGCATCCCGGGGGAGGGGGCGAAGGCGGCCATCGTCGACGCCGCCCCGAAGATGACCAGGCCGGCCAGGAAGAGCCGCTTGTGTCCCACCCGGTCGCCCAGCGTGCCGGTGCCCAGCAGCAGGCCGGCCGACACCAGCGGATAGGCGTTGATGATCCAGAGCTTCTGCGAGGCGTCGGCGTGCAGGTCGCCTGTCAGGGTGGGCAGGGCGGTGTAGAGCACCGTCATGTCCACCGAAATCAGCAACAGCCCTGCCGAGACGGTCAACAGGACCCACCAGCGTCGTGCCTTGCTCATCTCGTACCCCGGATCTTCTGGATTCGACGGTGCGCCGGAAGGGCGCCGAGCCTGTGGGTCACGGCGTGGAGGCCGATTCGGTGAGCGCGGCGATCCGCTGCCGCAGGGCATCCTTCACCGCGGGCGTGAGTTTCGTCCCGGTGGTCGCCTCGAACAGCCACAGCCCGTCCGCGGCCATCCGGGCCAGGAACAGCTCCAGTTGCGCCGGATCGGGCTCGGAGGGCACCGGCACCCACCGGTCCACCAGCGAGTTCCACACCTGTGCCAGCTCCGGGTCGGACGCCGACTCGACCATGAACGCCAGGTCCGCCTTGCGTGGCTCGCTCTCCATGTCCATCAGCGTGTAGGCGATCGCCCGCTCGGTCGCCGTGGCCTCCGCGAAGGCCTTCCCGAGCCTCGCCTCCAGCTGCTTCTCCCATCCCTCGGTCAGATACCGCTGGATCGCCAGCAGCAGCTCCTCCCGGGTACGGAAGTGGTACAGCAGACCGCCCTTGGTGAGCCCGGCCTCCACGGCCACGGACTCCAGGGTCAGGCTCGTGATCCCCTCTTTCTCGGTCACACGGATCGCGGCATCCAGGATCTGGGTTCGAGAGCTCGGTCGCATGGTCGTAACTGTACCATCCGGAAGGTACAGTTACGCAGGTGGGGGAGTCGGCATACTACTGAGGGCCCTTGCCGACCAGTATGCGTGCTGGTCAGCAAGGGCCCCCAGGTCGGCCGGCCGTCCGGTCAGATGTCGCGGAAGAGACCAGTGAGCCCCGTGACCTGCCGCGATGGATGGCTCGGGCTGCTGACCTGCGTGAACGGCCTTTCGGTTGTTTCACGCTCATGCCTGTTGATGCAGCCGGAAGTCCCAGAAAAGTCCCAGGAGACTCCCACCGCCCGCTGTCACTCTTTCGGCTCTATGTAGAGCGTGCGGTGCGGTGTGGCCTTGTGTTCGTGCATCGGTGGTCGGCCTTGAACGAACGGCAACGCGTGCTTCTCGAACGGCTCGCGGCGGGAGAGGAGCCTGGGCGCCCGGTGAATGGCGCTGAGCTTATGCCCTGCGTGATCGCGGACTCCTGACTGTCAGCCGCGGTGGCGGTGACGTGCGTATCGAGGTCACTGCGGCAGGCCGGTTCTACCTTCGGCATGGTCATCATCCCGACGACCCGGCGTTCGCGGACGTCGGTGTTCACTGGGTGCCCGCCGGACCTGCGGCGCCGGCGAAAGGGGGAGGACGGCGCGAGGCCACGAGTCGAAGGCGCAGCCGGACGTCTTACTGCGAACGGCCGGTCGCACTTGCTCAACAGGCGAAGGCGCAGGAGTTGATCGAGCGGCTGGTTGCCGAGGGACGTGTCCGTCTTGTTGACCTCGCTTGAAGTGATGGGCCCCATGGGCTGCTGGGTGCCGTGGATCTCCGCACGACTGCCATGCGGCCCTGGGCGCCGAAGGGGCGGTGGGCCGTCATTGGCCGGGCTTGTCAGTGGTGAGGCGTAGCCTCTTGGGAACGATGTGGTGCGTGTTCGGCACGGGGCCGAGCTAGGGCGCAACGGGCCGGTGTCGCTTCGCGGCTGAACCATCTACCGGAAGTGGCGCACCACTGGGAGAGAGGACCAGGGATGGCGGCGCTTCCCACCCAATTCGGAGAGGCCCTTGGCGCTGTCGAGCCAGATGAGGACGCCGCTCACGCGCAAGACGCGCACGCGCAGGTATCGGCAGCACTGGAGGGTGACGAACGCCTTCGTGGCTTTGGGGTCGATCCGTTGCTCATCGGGTCGTACAAGCGGCACGTCTCCATCAGGCGGGTGAAGGACGTCGACGTCTTCGCACGGCTCACCAAAGCCGACGGTTCTCTCAGACCAGGGGCAATTCTTGATCACGTTGCCGAGATTCTTGAGGTGGCGTTCCCGGGAGACGTGGAGCGACAGCATCGCTCGGTCAAGGTCGACTTCCCCCACTACGACCTGTCGGTGGACGTGGTGATCGCACGACCGTGTGGAGATCACTGGGAAATTCCTCAGCGGATCGAGGAAGACGGCCGGGCGCGGTGGTTGGAGACCAATCCGACCAAGATGACGGAGCTGACGACCGCGGCGAACAAGTCGTTCCTTCTGTATGACGACGATGAAGACAGCGGTGTCTACGTCCCGATCGTCAAACTCGTCCGTCAGGTGCGCCGTACATGGGTCGATGACCAGCCGGGTGGCTACTACTTCGAGGTCCTGGCCTACCACGCCTTCCAGGAGTTGCACCCGGACGAGCGGACGGTCGCCGCATACCTGGCCTGCATCCTGCGACGGATCGCCGACATGCTGCCCGAGCATGTGGATGAAGGACCGGTCGATCCCACATTGCCCGATAAGACGATCAGGACGAAGGCCACGGCAGAGCAGATCGAGGCGGCTGCGGACCAGATGGCGAAGGCCGCAGATCTCGCCGAGGCGGCACTTGGCGAAGAAGATCGGTGCGTGGCAGCTGTGAAGTGGCGTCAACTTCTGGGTACGACCCAGAACACCGAGGCCCCGGAGGATGTCTTTCCTCTGCCCGACTATTGCAACGCGGACGGTACGACCAAGAACAGGAGTGTCATCAAGGGCGCGCCGGCAGTCCCGGCGGGACCGGACCGCTACGCGTGAGCGGGGCCGATGGCTGGGATGCTGACCTGCTCCGCGAGGGTTTGGTAGCGCATGGTTTCACCGACGACGGTGTACGTCTGCGTGGACCTGTTCCCTGGAGTCGCCCTGGTGGTGCCGAAGCCCGAGCGCGCGTGGAGATCGAAGTCGATGAACGCTTCCCTTTCTATCCACCGCAGGTCCGACTTCTTGACCCGGGCGCGCAACTGAAGGTCACCTTTCACATCGACCGTGCAGCTCGTCCTGGAGTCTCCGGCAACTTGTGCTTGTGGGACGACGTATGGCCGGCCGACACAGCACCCTGGACGGAACCCGACCGGTTGCTGTCCCGAATCGCAGGCTGGCTGGAGCAGACAGCGTCTGGGTGGCCAGGAGACAACGTTTGCGATCTTGAGCGGTATCTCGAAGCCGACCTAACGACGTTCGTGCTCTACGACGCCGAGAACTTGGCTCGTCTCGAAGGCCACGCTGTGCGCACCCGCCAACGCTCCACGAGCGGCACTGTAGAGATCTGGAACACCCCGCACCAATTGAAGAAACAGGCAGGGCGCCCTGGATTCAGACGAGCAGACAGGCAGCTCGCGTGGGTGGAGAATCTGGGGCAGATACACAGACCTGTCCGGTCCTGGGCTGATATTCACGAAGTGCTCGGGGAGCGTGCGGCTTCGGTAGAGCAACTCATCGCAGCAGGCTCGGTGAACCTGGTACTGCTCCGCTACCAACGCGGTGACCAGCAGTCGGTCCTTGCCCTGACGGTGAAGTACGCGGCCGATGGGATCAAGGTGCGGGCCTGCGAGAGCGCGGACACCAGCAATTCCACACGCCAGATGCGGGCCGGCACGATGGCGCCACAACTCGCAGACGTACCCATCGCCATCGTCGGATGCGGCGCCATCGGATCGTTCACAGCCGCCCTGCTCTTTCGCGCGGGGGCCCGGCGCCTCACCCTTATTGATCATGAACGACTGCGCCCCGGCAACGTCGTACGACACCTCGCTGGCCTCGAACAGGTCGGCGCCTGGAAGACAGACGCCGTCCGAAGCTGCCTCTTGGCCATCGACCCGGCGATCAACGCAGTGCGACCTCTGACAAGGGCAATGACCTCGGCCGATGAGGCCAAACTGTTGGTCCAGGACCACCGAATCGTTGTGGACGCGACAGGAAGCGCGCGCGCTACGAGCATGCTCGCATTCGCTGCGAATACCACCGGAGCCGGCGAGGAGAAGGCGGTTGTGACGGTCTGTGCGCAACGCGACGGAGATGTCGTGCGCGTCGATCGACTTCCGGCACGGGGTATAGAAACTTTCCTCCCCCCGTTGCCCGCTCTCGACGGTCAGAACGAGCTGCGAGAGAACGGCTGTGGGAGTCCTGTTTCGCGTACCCCGGCAACAGCTGTCGTCGCTGCTGCCGAGTTGGCTTGCTGCGTAGTGCTCGACGAGTTGGCAGGACACTGCGAGCTCCCGATCTCAGTCGCGTTTGTGAGCCGGCCTCAACCAGAGGAGCCGTTCACCCACACTGGGCTGGTGCTCGCGGGGCCCGTGGCACATGACTAGGTGGTGAAGTGAAGCAGCGTCACCTGGAAGCCCTCCTCTTTTCCAGCGCTCTGGAAGTCATTCGAGAAGCCGCGTCTGCCGCTGGACACACTGAGACGGGAGGTCTGTTGCTCGGGTGGTGGGAGGACGACACCATCGTGGCCCGCTACGCCATCGAGGTGCCAGACCCGGATGCGACGACGTCGTCCTGGACGCGAGTGGAACACCCAGCGCAGGACGCGCTCGACCGGGCGCTCGCGGACCTGGACCACCCCTGGCTCGGCTACGTCGGAGACTGGCACACCCATCCCGCACGATGCGGCCCAAGCAGCCAGGACGAGCAATCCATCTGCAACGCCTCCCGCCGATACAGCCAGCCGCTGCTGTTGCTGGTCCACCGCAGTGACGACACGATCGAAGCACGCTCTGCTACCAGGGGGCACCTGTGTCCGATTAGAATCCACCACTGACCTGACGAGGGGTTAGGCGATGTCAGCGTGCGTGGATGCGACTATCGAGGTGTGTCTGTGCGGATGTCTCTTCGACCTTCTGGGCTGGACGGAGGCTCGAGCTGTTGGTGTCCTCGGCGGAACACCAACAGCGCGCAGGGCACAAGCTTGCCTAGTGCATACAGGGAACTGGGGAGCTTGTGGCGTCGCAGAGAGTGACTTGGTTGCTGCGGTTCCTGTCATCCGGGCAAGGGCTGTTGACCGTTGTGGCATCTGCGGCAGCTGGCCTCGCAGTGGGTTTGCTACCCGACCTCGCGCAAGCAGTGCCAGGGGTGGGAGGCCACCTTTGGTGGCTCGCGGCCGTGGCAATTGCCGCCGTGCTGCTCTTCGTCGTGTGCGCAACGCTGCTCCACGGAAAGGAAGGCGTCGGCATTGTCGTCATCGTGAGTGAACGAGGTTGGGACGTTACGCGACTGCGCGCGCTGCGAGCCGACGCCCTGCAGCAGCACCCGAGTTGCTTTACCGTCAATGTCTCCGAGTTGCTCGGCCGCGACAATGAGAGCGCACAGCAAGACTCCGGCAACCCCCACGACCGTGTCCGTTTCGCACAGCGCGTCATCCAGGCACGGATTCTGGAGGCGGAGCAGCCGTACGAGAACGTTTCCCTCTATGTCACTGCGCGCCATCACGATGCCTACCGACTGGGTGACCTGCTCCGAGACCAGCGACACACCTCGCTCAGGCTGATGAGGCAGTCTCACGAGGACAGCGTCGGGATCTTCGAAGCTCTCCGCCTACACAGCGGTCTGACTCGTCAGCCCGATGCCAAAGACATGGAGATACTGCGCGAGGCGCTCGTACGCGACCCGGAGACCGAGGGACCGGAGTGGCTGACATTCGAACAACCTGAGGGGAGCACGGCTCGACGGATGGCTCTCATCCTGCCGATGGCCGGACACCTTGCCGGTACTCGAGAGAAGGCACTGGCTGCTGCTCGTAACGGCAGACACGATGAATACCTTCTCAACGGATCCCAGGCCGATGGAGAACATTGCGTGGGCGCTCTGGTCTTCGCCACGCGGTCGGGCAACGTTCACGACCAACGGGACGTCTACGAGTCGCTGATTCGATACGTCCACCATCACTGGCAGGGGAAGATGACCGAGATGCTCGCGGCTCAAGGCACCCCGCTGCGTGGCTGGGTCTTCACTGACGGCCCTACCGAAATCGCCCTCGCCCTTGGACACTTGTTGGGACGGCAGGCCGACCTTGTCCCGTGGCGGAGACCCGACGCCTACTAGGGAAAGACGCACGGGCAGGTTGAACGGCAACACGTGATTTTCGCGTTCACCGTGCACCTCCTCGACGCTTCGATCGGCACCGTGTGCGACGCCCTGGAACCACGCGTTTATACGATCCTAGATCGGCCTCTACAAGACAGAGCTGATCAGAACCTGCAGGCCCTGGCATGGCCTTGCAGACGTTGAACTGGTCACCACGGTGATCGAAAATGTGGCGGAGCACCCGGCCGCTGTCGTGAGCGACTTGTTCGGCATCCACATCAACACGGCCAACGCCTGGGCCGGATACGCACAAGACAGTTGGGCCGATTACCTCGCGGCCCAGCTCACACTCCGATCCTGAGAATCCAATACTTGAACCTCTGCTCGCATGGAGCGACGGCGACTTCGAGTCATTGAGGTCTTTCAGCATGGCCACCGATCGGGTGACCGGAACCGTGGCCACAACGCACAAGGCTCCCGTGCCGTTGAGGGAGGTGTTCGAAGTCTCAACCCATCGGCGCAGGAGCCCTGTTGGTCCCTCAACCTGCCGCACTCGACCTGCCCCACGCGCTGGTCGAGTGGGTCACGATGCTCATCGTCACCCGCGAGGGTGATCGCCGTTGCAAGCTCCCGCCGCACCGGCGTGCCCTGGTCGCTCTGTGGTACCTACGCAAGCACGAGCCCTTTGCGCAGATCGCCGCCGGGTTCGGCATCTCGGTCGGCACCGCGCACGCCTACACCACCGCGGTCATCGATCTCCTGGCCGCCCGCGCGCCC
>NZ_JBVIPT010000041.1:0-33208 GCF_055577685.1 Streptomyces sp. NPDC033178 | reverse complement strand
CTCCACGGCCTGCCCTGCATCGTGCCGTTGCCACCGCGCTCCCGCACCACCTTCAGCAGCCGCGCAAACTGCGCCACCCGCAGCCCCGTGAACGTTTCCACCCACACCCGTTCAGCACTCAACACCCCAGCCATACCGAGGAAATGCCCAGTTCGCAGCCTTGTGCAGCATCCTTTAGGCCGCACGCACGCGGCGGGCCCCAGCCAACTGCGGCTGTGTCAAAGGCGAAACGGCTCCTGCACAAGCCTCAGACTGCAAAGGCGCATCCAGACACTCACGCCACCGAAGCCGGGCCTTGACCCTTGATCTTGGACACACGAGACACTGGATCCTGAGGATCTGAGAACGGACATCTCGTGGTCATGAAGCACTATCCCGCCGAATTCAAGGCGGACGCGGTCGCGCTGTATCAGTCGCGTCCTGGAGCGACGATCAGGCAGGTTGCCGCTGATCTGGGAGTCAACCCGGAGACGCTGCGGAACTGGGTGCGGGCGGCCGGGGCGAACCGGCCCCGTGGGCGTCGGGCGGAGGTATCCGCGGAGCCGCCCACGCCGTTGGAGGCGGAGAACGCGGACCTGCGCAAGAAGGTCCGCGAGCTGGAGGAGGAGCGCGAGATCCTGCGCAGGGCGGCGAAGTATTTCGCCGGGGAGACGCGCTGGTGAACCGCTTCCAGTTCGTCGCCGACCATCAGCGCCGCTTCGGCGTGAAGCGGCTGTGCACCATCCTCGGCATCGCCCGCTCGAGCTTCTATTACTGGCGTAACGCCGCGGCCGCGAGGGCTGCCCGCCAGGCAGCCGACGCCCAACTCGCTTCGCGGATACGCACAGTCCACCGCAGTTCGGACGGCACCTACGGCGTTCCGAGAATAACCGCCGAGCTCCGCGAGGACGGCGAGAGGATCAATCACAAGCGTGTCGCCCGCGTCATGCAGGCCACCGGACTGGCCGGACTGCGGTTGCGCAGGAAGCACCGCACCACCATCGCGGACCCGGCCGCCGCGAAGGCAGCCGACCTCATCGGCCGCGACTTCACCGCCGCGGCGGTGAACACGAAGTACGTCGGCGACATCACCTATCTCCCGCTGGCCGGCGGGAAGTTCCTGTATCTGGCCACGGTCATCGACCTCGCCTCCCGGCGCCTGACAGGCTGGGCGATCACCGGCCACATGCGCGCAGAACTGGTCACCGAGGCCCTGGCCGCCGCCGAGCGGTGCCGCGGCAGCCTGGCCGGCGCCATCCTGCACACCGACCACGGCGCCCAGTACACGAGCCGGGCGTTCGCCGACGCCTGCCGCCAGGCGGGCGTGATCCAGAGCATGAGCGCCATCGGCAACTCGGCGGACAACGCACTCGCCGAGTCCTTCAACGCGACCTGCAAGCGGGAGACCCTCCAGGGCCGCAGCACCTGGGCCGACGAGCGCGAAGCCCGCCTCGACCTGTTCCGCTGGCTGCACCGCTACAACACCCGACGCCGCCACTCCAGCCTCGGACAACGCAGCCCCATCGCCTACGAAACAGCACTCAGCACAACAGCAACTACCCTGGCCCCAGCCGCATAGCCCGTGTCCAAGATTCCGGGTCAAGGCCCGCCCTTGCCCCCACGGAACTATCGAAAACCTCAGGAGGCGGTTGTCAGTACTCGCAGCACGTCCTGCTGCTGCCCAAGTCGCCGCGCGTCCGCCACAGGGGGCCCAGCCTTTCGAAGGGGACGAGTGCGAGGTACTGGAGCGCCCCCGCGACGGCACCGCCCGGGAGCGCCAGCACCCCCGTCACCGGTCCGGTCCCCTTCCGGGGGAGCGCGTACCGGACGCCGCCGGGACCCTTCGCGGTGAGGGTTCCGGCAGTGGGAGCCGAGAGGTGTGGCGGGGAGGGCCCTAACGCGACTGTGCCCAGTCGTAGAGACGGCGGGCGCTGTCGCCGAGGCGCGTGGCGTAGAGCGTGGGGGACTGGCCCCCCGCCAGTCCCTCGTCGGTGGTGGTCACGCCCACGACGGTGCCGACACCGGTGACGGTGTCGAACTGCGCCAGATGCGGACCACCGCTCGATCCCGATGACATGTCGCAGGTCTCACCCCACAGCAGGGGGATCTCGGTACCGGGGCGGCTCGTGCCCGCGCAGTGGATCATGCGCGATCCGACGTAGTTGTCCGTGGACACGTTGAGCCCGTGGTTCGGGTACCCGAAGGCGTGGACGAACTCGCCCTCGACGGGCCGGCCGAACCCGATCCGCTGACTTCCTGTGACGTCCGCGATCAGCCGCCCTCCGGCGGCGGGGTTCGCCACGAGCAGTCCCGTGTCGTACCCGGCGGCGGCGACGTCCGACGAATCCGTGGTGTCCGGATCGGCGTTCCAGGCGGAGGAGGTGGCCATCGTCCTGATGGTGAAACCGCCGAGCGGTTTCGTCCCGTTGCGATAGCCGGGCACGAAGTAGAAGTTGTGGTTCCAGGTGTCGTCGGCGGAAGACGCCCCGACGCCTCGTAGACAGTGTGCCGCCGTGATGACGGCACTGCGGTTGGCGCCTGCGACGACCGTCGCGGTGCAACTGCCGTCGTAGCCGTCGGCGAAGGTGAAGAACAAGCGGCCCACGGTCTTCTCCACGGCCCCGTTGTGTGTCCACACGGACCCGGAGTCCGGTGTGTTCGCGGGAAGCGGCTGCGGGTCGTCCGGTGTGTTGTCGTCCTCCGGCACGGGCGTGATCTCGGGAACCATGGCCCCTGCCAGCTTCAGCCGCTCAGGGGTCCAGTAGGCCTTGATGCGGTCGCGCTCCCGCGCGGTCGTGGCGCCCGCGTGGGTGGTGGTGGAGTCCGGTGCCGCCGCCGTACCCCCACCGAGGGCGGACGACGGGGCGTGTGACGCGGTGTCGGCGGCCGCGGGCGCCGTGCCCAGGAGGACGAGCGTCGCCGACACCGCGGCAGTGGTGGTGACGGCGTGCCGGAGCGTCCTGCGGGTGCTGTCCGGGTGGAAGGAGGGGTGTCGAAAAGGTGTGCGCATGCGCGGGACCGTAGCCACGCGCTGTCATGAAGTGGTCAGAAAGGTGTGCGACCGATGTCAGCGCCATGCGCCCTGAGCCATGCGCCCTGAGCCCTGCGCAGAGGGTCGGCGGTCCGTGCCGGCCACCGACCGTTCGCGCACCGACCGTTCGCGCCCGGACCGTTCGCGCGGCACGGCGCTCGCGAAGAGGCACTTGTCCTGTGGTCGGGGCGGGGGACCGGCTGTCGGGACGGGGGACCGGCCCGCGCACCCCCCTGCGGTGACTCACCGTCCGCTCCGCGGACCGCCGCGCTCTTGGCCGAGGCACGGTGCGACAGTGCTCGCGGCGCTCTGCCAGACTGGAGATCGTTCGCGGGGAGGGTTTCGGTTGTGGAACAGCGTTTGAGGTTCTCGGTGTTGGGCCCGCTGAGGGCATGGCGCGGGGGGACCGAGGTCGAACTGGGTCCGCCTCAACAGCGTGCCGTTCTGGCCGTGCTGCTGTTGGCGGAGGGCGCTCAGGTGTCCGTGGACGGGTTGACCGACGCGGTCTGGGGAACAGAGGCGCCCGCGTCCGCGGCCGGCATTCTCCGCGGTTACGTCCACCGCCTGCGCCGGGCCCTGGACCCGGAGGCCGATGTCGCCGCGTCGGTGATCCGTTCCCTGGGGGACGGCTACCAGCTGCGCACGGTCGGCGAGGTGGACCTGAGCCTGTTCCGGGACCTGTGTGCCCGGGCCGAGCGGGCGCAGGCGGAGGGAGAGACCAAGAGCGCGGTGACACACCTGCGGGAGGCTCTGAGCCTGTGGCAGGGGCCGGCGCTGGCGGGTGTGCCGGGTGAGTACGCGCAAGGCCAGCGGCAGCGGCTCGACGAGCTGGGGCTGTCCGCGCGGGCGGCCTGTGTGAAGGCCGAGCTCGATCTTGGCTCGCATGTGACGGCGGTGGCGGAGCTGGTCGAGCTGGTCGCCGGGCATCCGCTGGACGAGCGGCTGCGGGAGCTGCTGATGCTGGCCCTGTACCGGTCGGGGCGCCAGGCGGCGGCGCTCGAATCGTACCGTCAGGCACAGCGCCTGCTCGCGGACGAACTGGGCGTGGATCCGGGCCCGGCACTGCAGAGCCTGTATCAGCGGGTCCTGCGCGCCGACCCGGAACTTCTCGCCCCGCCGGACCCGGTGGCTCCCACTCCCGCACCCGCACCCGCCTCTTCCTCCGCTCCTCAAGCTGCCCCCGTCCCGGCCCAGTTGCCCTCCGGGCTGCCGGTGTTCGTCGGCCGGGACGCCGAACTGGCCGAGATGGCGCGGCTGTCGTCCGGCGGAGCGGTGGTGGTGAGCGCGATCGCGGGAATGGCGGGCGTCGGCAAGACCGCGTTCGCCGTGCACTGGGCGCGGCAGGTGGCCGCCCGATTTCCCGACGGCCAGCTCTACCTGAACCTGCGCGGTTTCGACCCGGTCACCCAGCCCGTGGCACCTGAACACGCCCTGCGAACCCTGCTGGGCTCGCTGGGCGAGGACCTGCGAGGGCTGCCGCAGGACGTTGACGCCCTCAGTGTCAGATACCGCGCCCTCATGTCCGACAAGCGCATGCTGGTCTTGCTCGACAACGCCCGGGACGCCGCCCAGGTACGTCCTCTGCTGCCCGGGTCCTCCGGCTGCCTGGCCGTCGTCACCAGCCGCAACCGCCTCACCGGACTGGTCGCCGTCGACGGCGCGCACCCCCTCAACCTCGACGTCCTCACTCCCGCCGAAGCCCACGCCCTGCTCGCCCGCCGCCTCGGCGCCGCCCGCGTGGAGGCCGAACCGCAGGCCGTCGAAGAGATCATCGGCAGGTGCGCCCGGCTGCCGCTCGCCCTGGCCATCACCGCAGCGCGTGCCGCGACCCGCCCCACCTTCTCCCTCGCCTCCATGGCGGCCGAACTGGGTGACAGCGCCGCCGTGCTCGATGCCTTCCAGGATCTCGGTGACACGGCCGCCGACGCGCGCGCCGTCTTCTCCTGGTCCTACGACGCGCTGACCCCCGAGGCCGCCCGCCTGTTCCGTCTGCTCGCCCTGCACCCCGGTCCGGACATCACCCTTCCCGCCACCGCCAGTCTCCTCGCACGCCCGCTCTCCGACACCAGTCGGCTCCTCGCGGAACTGGTTCAGGCCCACCTCCTCGACGAGACCACTCCGGGCCGTTACGCCTCCCACGACCTGCTCCGCACCTACGCCGGTGAACTCGCCGAGACCATCGACGCACCGCAGCAGCGGCACACCGCCCGCCACCGCATGCTCGACCACTACCTCCACACCGCCCACCAGGGAACGGCGCTGATCAGCCTCGCGCGCACACTCATCCCGCTGGCTCCGGTGACCGAGGGCGTGCTGGTCGAGGACCTCGCGGCGGACAAGGCGAAGGCGACGGCCTGGTTCACCGCCGAGGAGGCGGTCCTCCTCGCCGCTTTCAAGCAGTCCGCCGCCCACGAGTACGACGCCTACACCTGGCAGCTCGCCTGGGCCGTCTCCCACCATCTGCACCTGCGTGGTCTGTGGCAGGAGGCGGAGGAGATGCACCTCACCGCATTGCAGGCGGCGCGCCGGCTCGACGACCGAACCGCTCAGGCACGTGTCGTCCACGGTGTCGTCACGGCGACGTGGGGGCTGGGACGCCATGCGGAGGCGCGCGCCCATGCCGAACACGCCGTCGAACTCTTCTCGGAGACGAGCGACCTGCGGGCTCGTGCCGAGGGCCACTTCATGCTGGCCTGGGCGGCGGAGGGCCAGGGCGACACGGAGATCGCCCTGGCCGCCGCGGAACAGGCCCTCCAATGCCACCGTGCCTGCGGCGACTTCGGCTCGGCCGACGCCCGCGCCCAGATGGCGATAGCGTCCGCCCTCAACGCCGTCGGCTGGTGTCTCAAACAGCTCGGGCACCTGGACAAGGCCCTCGACCGCTGCCAGCAGGCGCTGGCCTTGTGCCTCGCGGTGGGAGACACGACCCTGGCAGCACACACCTGGGACAGCATCGGGCACACCCATCACGGTCTGGAACAGTACGCCGAGGCCGTTACCGCCTTCCGTAGCGCCCTGGACCTCTACCGGCAGCAGGGCGAGCTTCCCTGGTTCAGGGGCGGCACCCTGATGCGCCTCGGGGACACCCACCTGAGCGCCGGCGATCCCGACAGCGCCCACGCCGTCTGGACCGAGAGCCTGGCCGTCATGGAGGACCTCGGCCATGCCGACGCCGAGCTCCTGCGCACCAGACTGAAGGGCTTGGACGAGCAGGCCGGCCCGCCGCCCACGGCACCGGAACACACGGACGCCTGACCGGTCGCTGGCCCGGTCCAGGGCGTCAGCCGGAACCCCGCCCGCCGTGCGGCACGGAATCCTGCGCGCGGGAGACGGCGGTCGTGTGCGATGATGGCAGGCGCAGCGTGAACACCGACCCCTCGCCCAAGGTGCTGGTGGCGGTGGCCGTACCGCCGTGGGCCTCCGTCAGTTTGCGGACGATGGCGAGGCCCAGTCCGCTGCCGCCCCCTTGCCGGCTGCGGGATCTGTCGGCCCGCCAGAAACGGTCGAAGAGACGGGGCACATCGTCCGGCGCGATACCCGATCCCGTGTCGGCCACGTCGATGACCACGTCGTCGTCCTCATGACGGGCCTGTAGAGTGACGCGACCGCCCTCGGACGTATGACGGATCGCGTTGGCGAGGAGGTTGCCGACGACCTGACGCAGACGCACGGGATCGGCCTCCAGCACCATGGGCACGCCACCGTCGGCGGCCGTGACCACCTCCACCGTCACCCCCGCCTCCTGGGCGTTCGCCTGGTGGGCGGTGACGGACGTGCTCAGCAGATCCGACACGTCGATCGGTTGCCTGGACAGGCGCAGCTCACCCGCGTCCGCCGCCGCCAGGTCCTGTAGGTCGTCGATGATGTGCTGCAGTACGAGGGCCTGGGTGAGCAGCGCGGAGACGAGGTCGGTGTCCGGCTCGGCGACCCCGTCGGCCACCGCTTCGAGCCACCCGCGGATGTTGCTCAGCGGCGTACGCAGCTCGTGGGCGATGTCACTGGTCATGTTCTTGCGCAGCAGCTCCAACTCCTCCCGGCGCGCCGCCATCGCGTTGAAGGCCCGGGACAGCCGCGCGATCTCGTCGCGCCCGGTCACGTCCACCCGCGTGGAGGAAGCGCCCTCCTCCATCCGCCAGGCCGCCGTGGTCAGGGCTCGCAGTGGTCTGATCAGCCGAGTGCCTGCCAGCGTGGTGACGGCGACCGTCGCCACCAGAACCAGTGCCGCCGCTCCGGCAATGCGGTTCTTGTTGCTGCCGGAGAGATCGAAGAACGTCGTGGGCGTATGTTCGTGACCACTGGCGTAGAGCTGTACGGCTGGTGCCACGTATGGAGCGAGCTGCTGGCTGCGGCTGCTCGACAGGCACCTTTCGACCTGGACCGAGTCGCTCGTCTCCGCCGAGTCCGCCGGCCGCCAGTTGAGGTTGAGCGCCAGGCGTACCGGTGCGTTGTCGTGCTGGGACAGACAGGTGTTCACCAGCTCGTTGAGTGCCGCGAGTGCCTTCTTCTCGGACGGCACGGGTGCGCCGAGCGACGCGCTGTTGCACCGCGGGGAGGCGGTGAGGGCCGGGTCGGAGGTGACCACATGAGGCCGCTCCCAGGGTCCGGACCGGACATCCGCCTGGATGCCCAGTGCCGCGCGGAAACACTCGGCGATCTCGCTCGCCGCCCCTTCGAGCCGCCGCCGTTCGCCGGCCGAGAGCTGGAAGGGGCCGCTGACGCGCGCGTCGATGGAGTCGGTGGTGGCGTCCGGCCGTAGTTGCGGATCGACGTTCAGTGGGTCGACGACCGCCAGCGGCCTCTCTCCGCGGCCGGAGGCCTGCCCGGACGCGGGTGCCGAATCCCGCACCGTACGGCCGTCCATGTCCGTGAGGACGATGCGCTGCTGCGTGTCGTCGGTGAGTTCCGCGACGAGGGGGCCCGCCTCCTCCCAGTCCGTATGGGTGGCCGCGTAGCCGATGAGGCTCTCGTAGACCCGCACGTCATTGTCGTGGGACTGCCCTCGCTCCTTGTCGATCGCCACCGCCACCGTCCGGACCACCACCCAGGCGGTCGCCGTGACGGAGCACACGGAGACCAGTACGGAAACCGCCAACAGCCGTGTCAGCAGGCTCCCGCGCGGGGCGAAAGGGCTGCTGCGTCTCGCTGTCCGGTTCACGACGCGCGACCGCTTCGTGCGGCACGCCGTCCCGGGGCTTCGTCGTCGTGGGCGATCTTGTAGCCGACGCCGTACACCGTCACCAGGTACGCGGCACGCCGTGTGTCGGTTTCGATCTTCTTGCGAATGTTCATCACATGCATGTCCACCGTTCTGGTGGTGATGTGGCGGTCGAAGCCGTGCAGATGGGTCAGGATCTGCGCACGCGTGAACACTTGGCCGGGGCGCTCGGCGAGCAGTTCGAGGAGGCGGAACTCGCCCGCGGTGCAGTCGACCAGACGGCCGTGGACCCGCACCTCGTGCCGTGCCGTGTCGATGGTGAGCGGACCTGCCCGCAGGGGCGGCTCCGGCTCCGGTGGGACATGCTGCGCGCCCCGCCTGAGCAGGGTGCGTATACGGGCCATCAGGACCCGGGGGCTGAAGGGCTTGGTCATGTAGTCGTCGGCCCCCAGGTCGAGCCCGAGCAGCTGATCGTCCTCGGCGGACCGGGCGGACAGGACGAGTACCGGAAGGGCCGCGAGGGCGAGCTCGCCGCGGATGACACGGCACACGTCCATGCCGTCGACCCGCGGCATCATCACGTCCAGGACCAGAAGGTCGGGGGTCCGTTCGCGGACCGCGTCGAGGGCTGCCCGGCCGTCGTGCACGACGGTCACCCGATGACCTTCGTGCTCCAGGTACCGGCGGATCAGTGCCGCCTGCCCCTCATCGTCCTCCGCGACCACCACGTGCGCACACATGCCGGCGAGTCTAGGTACCCGCAGGAGGTGCCGGCACGATGCGCAGGAAGGCCTCACTCACGCAATACACCATCATGACAACACCCTGACCCCGGCGCGCCATTCTCTGCGCCATGACGAACCTCAGCACGGTCCGCGGCCCAGCGGGAAAAAGACTCGGCGGCGTGGTCGCCATCGGTGCAGTCGTCCTGATCGCCGGCGCTGTGACCGGTTGCTCGTCGAGCGGCGGCGCCGCCGACGGGCGAGGCGTCGACACCCTGTCCACCGGGTCGTCCGCGACGTCGTCACCCGGCGGGGGCGGTGGTGCCGGCACCCAGTCGGGCAGCGCCGTGGACGCCAGACGGCCACAACTGCGGCTCGACACCTCCGAGGAGGAGCAGCAGCGCCTGTCGGACGCCTACAACGCCTGCCTTGAGGCCGAGGGGGTGCCCATGGCGAAGGAACGCGCGGCCGCCGCCGGCGTGCGGCAGGCTCCTCCCAAGCAGGGGCTCGGCGACAAGTACAAGGACTCCTTCGACGCCTGCCTGGTCAAACTGCCCAAGCAGCCCCCCGAGACGGAACCGGGAAGCAACCCGGCATACGCCGACGACTACCGCGCGTACGTCAAGTGCCTGCGGGGCCGGGGCATGAAGGTGCACATGGTCCCGGACACGAGCGTCTTCCCCGACGGCCTGGGTTGGACCTACGACACGGCCGACGGGGCCGGCCTGCCGGAGTCGCAGCAGGCCGAGGCCGAGCAGAAGTGCACGTTGGAAGCGTTCGATGGCAAGAAGTGACCGGGCGCGCGACCGAACGAGCCGGATCAGAAGGCGGGTACTCGCCGGAACTCTGGTGCTGGCGGTCGTCGTCGGCGGCGCGTACGGGGCACAGACCCTCGCCGCGCGGGGCGAGGCGCGCAAACCCGAGGCGGCCGGCCCGCCCTCGACGCGGACCACCCCCGTCAAGCGGATGGACCTGTCCGACGAGGAGAGTGTGCCGGGCACCTTGGGCTTCGGCCCCGCGTACACGGTCAAGGCCGCCGGCAAGGGCACGGTGACCGAACTGCCCGCGCCGGGCGCGGCCGTGTCCCGCGGCAAGCCGCTGTACCGGGTGGACGACCGGCCGGTCATGGTGTTCTTCGGCGACACCCCCATGTTCCGCACGCTCGACAGAGCGGGCCTGACCGGGCGGGACGTGACGGTGCTCGCCGAGAACCTGCGGGCGCTCGGCTACGACATCGACCGGCAGGTGTCCCAGCAGCCGCCCAGGACGACGCACAGCACGCACACCACTGTTGTCGGCACCGAGCTCACACCCGGTCTCCTGGCCGCCCTCAAGCGGTGGCAGCGCGACACGGGACAACAGCAGACCGGCACCCTGGAACCGGGACAGGTCGTGGTCCTGCCCGGCAGTAGCCGCGTCGGCTCCCTCACCGCCCAGCTCGGGGACCCCGTACCGGCGGACGTGCTCGTCGTCACCTCCGCCCGCAGGTCCGTCGGCGTCAAGGTCGATGCGCAGACCGCCGGTTCGATCCACCAGGGGGACAAGGTGCGGAT
Source organism: Streptomyces sp. NPDC033178 (assembly GCF_055577685.1). Taxonomy (NCBI): domain Bacteria; kingdom Bacillati; phylum Actinomycetota; class Actinomycetes; order Kitasatosporales; family Streptomycetaceae; genus Streptomyces; species Streptomyces sp. NPDC033178. Next base: position 22,768 of record NZ_JBVIPT010000041.1, on the reverse strand, counting down.
TTCGTTGCCCGACGACCGCGTCGTCCCGGGCAAGGTCGTCCTGGTCGCCACCGAGGTGCAGGGCGGCGGCTCCGACGAGGACGCGCCGGGTGCCGGCACCTCCCCGACCGTGCGGGTGACCGTCGAACCGGACCACGCGGACGACGTCGAGCGTCTGGACGCGGCATCCGTCCAGGTCTCCTTCACGGGACGACGGCGCAGCGACGTCCTCGCCGTACCGGTCGGCGCTCTGCTGGCCCTGAGTGAAGGGGGCTACGCCCTGCAGCGCCCCGACGGAGAACTGGTGGCCGTCAGGACGGGGCTGATCGGCAAGGGCATGGCGGAGGTGTCGGGCACCGGCATCAAGGACGGCGAACTGGTGGTGACGGCGTCGTGAGCGTGTTCCCGGCAGCACCCGAGGACGCACACGGGGCGAGACCGCAGGCGGCTCGCCCCACGGACGAGTCACCACCGGATCGCTCCATGGACGAGTCACCTCCGGCGCCCTCCACCCGCCCGGAACCCCTGCTGGACATACGCGGCGTCAGCAAGGAGTACGACGGCGGTGTCAAAGCGCTGGACGACGTCACCCTCACCATCGACGAGGGGGAGCTCCTGGCCGTCGTCGGTCCCTCGGGGTCGGGTAAATCGACCCTCCTGAACCTCATGGGGACACTGGACCTGCCGACCAGCGGCACGATCACCATCGGCGGCCACGAGGTGACCCGGCTGTCCGACCGCGAGCTGTCGGCCCTGCGCGGACGGTCGCTGGGCTTCGTCTTCCAGCACTTCCATCTGGCCGACGGGCTCACCGCCTGGGAGAACGTGGCGACGGGGCTGCTCTACGCGAGCGTGCCGCACAGGAGGAGAAAGTCCCTCGCGCTCGCCGCGCTCGGCCGGGTCGGCCTCTCCTCGCGTGCCCACCATCTGCCGCACCAGCTGTCGGGCGGCGAGCGCCAGCGTGTCGCCATCGCCCGGGCCGTGGCCAACCGGCCGTCGCTCGTCCTCGCCGACGAACCGACCGGCGCCCTCGACACCGCGGGCGGTCGAGCGGTGCTCGATCTGCTGGTCGGCCTCAACGCGGAAGGCACCACCATCGCCGTCATCACCCATGACCGTGACATAGCCCGACGACTGACACGGCGCATCGAGATGCGCGACGGACGCATCGTCTCGGAGACGACCGGCGGGCCGGCCGTCGGACCGACCTACGGGCCGACTGAAGGGCCGGCCGTCGGGCCCGCCGACGGAACGGGACGCTGATGCACCCTCAAGAAGACTTCGACCCCGCCCACTTCCGGGCGGCCGAACCTTTGCGGCCGGTACGTCTCGGTGTCCGCGACGTCCTGCGCCTGGGCCTCCTCGGCATCCGTACGCGCACGATGCGGGCGGTGCTCTCGGCGCTCGGCATCTCCATCGGCGTCGCGACACTCGTCCTGGTGACCGCCATCCCGGCCTCCAGCCGGCAGGACCTCGACGAACAGCTGGCCGCGCTCGGCCCGGACACACTGCGCGTCGAGCCGCAGCCCAATCACAAGCCTCCTGTGCTGCTGCCGCCGGACGCGGCGCGAACGGCGGCCCGCATCGGGCCTGTCACCCGCACCAGCGCCAACACGCACGCGATCGTGCGGCGCTCCGACCGCACGGACGCCAACGACGGACTGGGCCTGACCGTGCTGGCAGCGCGGCACGACCTGCTGCCCGCCGTCGGAGGCAAGCTCCAGTCGGGAAGGTTCCTCGACCGCGGCACCGGCGGGCTGCCCACGGTCGTCCTCGGCCACCAGGCCGCGTCCCGCCTGGGCATCCCGCGCGTCGAGCCGGGACGGAAGCCGATGGTGGTACCGATCGGCGGGGCGTGGTTCACCGTGATCGGAGTGCTGGCGCCCACGCCACTGACGCCGGACCTCGACCGGTCCGTACTCGTCGGCTGGCAGGCCGCCGAGAAGTACCTCGACTTCGACGGCCATCCCACGGTCCTCTACCTCAAGGCACGCGAGGACGCCATCGAGGACGTCACGGCCGTGCTGCCCGCGACGGTCTACCCGCAGTCTCCGGGACTGGTACGGGTGAGCCGGCCGTTGGACGCCCTGACGGCGAAACGAGCCGCGCAGTCCACGTTCTCCGAGCTGTTCCTCGGACTGGCCTGTGTCGCGCTGCTGGTCGGCGGGATCGGCGTCGCCAACACCATGTACATCTCCGTACTGGAACGCCGCAAGGAGATAGGACTCCGTCGTGCTCTCGGCGCGAACCGCCGGCAGATCTGCGGCCAGTTCCTCACCGAGTCCGTGGTCCTGTCCCTGACCGGTGGGCTGGTCGGCACGGTCACCGGGTCGCTGGCGGCCACCGGCTACGCCATGTACCAGGGATGGCCGACTCTCGTACCGGCGACGGCCGTGGCCGCCGGCACGGCAGGATCCGTCACCATCGGCGTACTCGCCGGCCTGTACCCGTCGGTGAGAGCCGCCCGGCTTACACCGACGGAAGCGCTGGCGCTGTGACCGGGACCCGCAGGGCGGAAGCCACGCCGCCTCATCCTGCCCGTTCGCTGATGTTGCTCAGTACCCTCTCCCCGCCGGAACCGAGCCGTGGCCCCGCCAGCCATTTCTGATCACTCGGGCCGATCGAGGTGTTGCTGACCAGGCTGAGGGAACCGTCCGACGCCGCGATGAACCAGCCGCCGCCGGAGGATCCGCCGTTCATCGTGCAACCTATTCTGTAGAGCGTAGGTTTGTCGCTGTCGATTGCCAGTCGTGTAGGCCGATCCTGGCACGAGAACAGAAGGTTTCCGTCGAAGGGCTTTTCTGCCGGATAACCCCAGGCCTTCAGTGTCGCTATCTCTTTTATGGCCGGGGCGTCGAACGAAACAGGTATCGCGTACCCTATGGCTTCCTCAAGAGAGGATTGCGGTTCGGCGGGAAGTCTTACGTGCAGAGCGGCGAAATCGAAGGCGGAACCGGCACCGCCGGTCTCTTCACCCGTCTGGGCCCACTCCTGAGATACTTCTGCCTGGTCGGCCCACCAGACCCCCAGTGGTGCGATCTGTCGTGAATCCGCCCCAGACCTGCTTATTTCGGCAATTGCATCATTGTTGTACGACGGCACAAAAACAATATTCTTGTACCAAGTCCCGTTCTTTCCCTGGTGCACACAATGTCCCGCTGTCCATACAAGGCTCGACCTCTTGGGTCGGCGCGGGTCCTCGACGGCGGTACCCGAGCAGACGCGCGGTCCGTCGGGCGTTTCGAAGAAAACTTTTCCCAGCACCGGAGCGTTATCGAGGTAAGGAGTCTTCTCCGCCGTCGCGGTCACGGGAAGTGGTTCAGGGTCGGATACGCCGGTGTCGATAGCTGACTCATCGGACATGACCATATTGCTCGGGGTGACGTTCGACATCTTTCCCGGTGTCCAAAAGCCGGGCACCGGTGGGTTCGAGAACGATTCAGATATCTCCTCGTGGAGAGTCTGGCAGCCTGCCGCCGTGAAGACGAGAACCGCGGCGGCGCACAGTGCCCGTATTCTGTTGAGTCGTTGCATCTGTTTTCCCTGTTCCGATGACATGGGATTCAAGGCTGTTCAGACCAGGTCGACCTGGGGCGGTTCTTTGTCCCGGTGGCTCCCGGTCTTGCAGCCCGCAAATGGCCCCGACGAATCCCTCAGTGCCACCATGACCGGCATGAGGAAGTCGCGGTGCCAACTGGCAGGGCCCGTCAACGGGGCCTTGGGGCCGGTCAGTTCCTGCCAGGCCATCCACAGCCCGTAGAGCTGCGCCACCGCCTCCATGTGCAGCCACCAGCGAGGGCACCAGGGGGCTTGCGAGGAAACCTCCCGGCCGTAGACGGGCAGGAGCAGGTTGCTGACCCACATGACGAGGTCGTCCAGTGCTGCGTTGAAGGACTCGCCGTCCTTGTACAGGATGAAGGGAGACTCGGCCTTCTCCGGTTCCGCCTGGGGTGCCTCGGGAGTGGAGATCGGTTCTTCGGGGGGCGGTGCGACGAGGTCGAGGTTGGGTTCCGGTGCCGTCGGCCTTGCCAGGTGATCTCTCGGGTCGATCTTCTCCGCGCCGTCCCAGCTCTCGCCCGAATAATGGGTCGGAGTATCGTAAAATTCCTCAGGTGCTTCAGAATTTCCGATCCAGCCCGGGAATGAAAAATCTCGCTCTTCAGGAGAAGGTATTTCACGCGCTGGAGTGGGGCTTTCGATGTGCTGCTGCATGACCTTTTTGCGATCCCTTAGTCGATTGGCGGCGTGGTTTCTCGATCGGCTATCCAGCTGTATTCTTCGACCACTTCTGAGCTGCTCGGATGGTGATCGCCTCCGATTCCTTGGCGGCCGCCGCGGAGATCTCGGCCGCGCCGGGCTCCTTGTACCAGGGGCGCAGTCGGATGAGGGCCGGCTTCACTCCGGTCGCGAGGAGGAGCGCGGTGCCCTTGGGCAGTGCGCGTATGCGGTCCGGAGGAAGGATGGGGTCGAGGCGGTAGGAGGTGGAGCGGGAGGTGCCGTCCTTGCTTCGGGAGATGCTGACGGTGCTGACATCGTGTTGGCCGACGAGTTTGGACACCTTGTCGACGAAGTCGGCGTCGTCCAGGCCGGCGCCCAGAAGCTTGATCGTCGCGGCACCCCACATGGCGTCCATTCCCGCCTCGCCCCAGACCCGGCTGCCCTGTCGGTAGCTCTGCAGGAGAGTCACCACGTTGATGCCACGAGAGCCCAGGTGGCTGTACAGGTCGGGGAGGTCGGATATGCGGCAGACGTTGGCGGCCTCGTCGAGCACGGCGGCCATCGGGGGGTCGAGGCGCCCGCCCATCCGCTCGGCGGCCATGACCCCGGCGCGCAGGGTCCCGTCCGCCAGGCCGGCGATCACGCCGGCGGCGGATCCACCGCCGTCCTTGGAGAGCAGGTAGAGCGTGTCGCGGGTGAGTACATGCTCGTGCGGTAGGAATTGCGGCAGATCGGGATCCGGGGTCACCCACGCCAAAATGCTCGGATCGAGAAGGCAGGAGACACACTGGCGGGCGGTTTCATAGATGCCGTCGCGTGTCTCCACGGCTCCACGGACGGTGCCCTGCAACTGCTCGGCGAGGGCAATCATCCCCATGTCCCGCAGAAGGTCGATGGGTGTGCGATCGGCGGGGTCGGCGAGCCAGCCGAGCAGATCGAGGACGGTGGCCTTGCCTCCGGCCGCGGCGTGGAAAAGGGCGGTCAGAGTGTTTTGGGCCGCTGAGATCCAGAAGTCCTTCTTCGACGAGTCGTCGTTCACCGAAGCCACGAAATGGCCTGCCAGGCGCCGAGCGCCTTCGATGCTGTTGCAGTCGGCGAGCATGTCCCACCACATCTCGCGCGGAGCGTGGGCGATGCCCTGCGGATCGAAAGTCCAGACTTTCCCGATCTTTTCGCGCTGGGCACGAGTCACCGAATAGACGTCCGACTTGTTGGACGTCAGGAGAACTGCTCCACGAGCCCTCAGTACGCGCGGGATCGCCACCCCGGTCGACTTTCCGGCGCGCGGAGCCATGAGGTCCAGTTCCACGTCCTCGAACGACGAACGCAGTTCCGGGCCGTTCGGTGCGAGGTCGCCCAGCAGGTTTCCCGTCTCGTCTGGATCCAGATCCTTCTGGCCCCGAAGGGAAGGACGAAGGTCCCGGGCGCGGGCGGTGATGCCCGCAGGCGTCAGAGCGGCGAGATCGCGAGGTCCCGCCAGCCCTTTGGTGCCGCTCTGGCCGATCAGCAACTTGCTGAGCACCAGTGCGACGAGCGTTCCGACCAGAGCCACCATGCCGATGATTCCGCCGAGGACGGCGATCACGGAGGCATGGGGCCACAGATCCGCGGGACCGTGTGAGAGCAGCCGCGTGAAGGTCGACGCCGCGAAGGGGGGAGGGTTCCAGCCCGCGCCGGCCAGCAGGGCGCCGAGTGAGCCGCCGAGCCACACGACGCCGCAGACCACCATGGTGACGGCGGCCAGTCCCACGATGATCCATGGGGTGAGTTCGCTGCCGGTGGCCCGCGGCGCGGATCTCGTACTCACCGGGCAGCACCCTCTCGTGGTGGCGCGGGGGGTGACGCCTGCCCCTGGTTCGCCCACCGGGTGTTGGTGTCGTGCAGCCGCCTCTCGGTGTCGGTGATGGCGACCTTGATCGGGATACCGGGCCTGCCGCCGACCTTGATGAGGAAGCGCCCGCGGCCCGGAGGTTCCTCGTGCCCGCCGCTGACTCCCCAGCCGGGCGGCGAGGACCAGGAGGAGACCAGGTCGATCTCTCGGCGGGACAGGTCCACCACCCTGCCCAGATCCTCCATCTCGGTACGGGGCAGTCCCGCGCAGACCACCATCCCGGCCCGTTCGACGAACCCGCGGGCCTTGGCACGGTCGGACGCGCTTCCCAGGGCCTCGGCGTCCTTGAGGGTGTGGGTGATCTTCGCGTCCCCGAGACCGAGCGAACGATTGAGACGGGTGAGGGCGTCGATGCGGTCGACGATGCCGGAAGCCGCCCGCAGTGGGCGCCACAACTCGTCGAGCACGGCGAAGTACCAACGGCGCGGAGTGAGGCCAGCGTCGGCCAGCGCGTGCGACGCGGCGACCGCGCCCAGGCCGTCGGACCAGGTGGCGAGCATGGCCGCAGCGGTGAGCTGGGTGTCGGCCTCACCGATGCGGGAGATGTCGATGCACACGGCCGGGGCGGTCGAGTCGATCCGCGTCGAGGTCTCCGTCGAGAAGGTGTCGCCCAGGGGGCCGTCCAGGATGCCCAGCAGCGATCGGTGCAACGGGTCCACCGCCGCGCGGTAGCGGGCGTCGTCACCTCGGTCGAGCGTGACGGCGCGCACCCGGTCGGGGCCCTCCTGCAGCACGGACAGCAGATCGGGCAGCAGCGCGACCCTTCCGACAGGAGTGCGTTCGCGCAGATGGTGCAGTGCGGCCGACAGCACCGACTGCTCGTGGTCGTCCATCGTGCGGGTACGGACCACGGAGATGAGCGCCGCCACGGTGTTCAGCACCCGGCCGTGGGCCTCGGCCGCGAGCGCCTGGCCCGCGTCACCGCCGATCCGCGCGGCGGCGGCCCCCATGGCACCGGGGTCGAGGACGTTGATGCCACCGACTCCACGGCCGATCGAGATCACCTGTCCGCCGAGCGCCCGTACCGTGTCCGCGTAGTCGGGCTTCAGGTCGCCGAGGACGAGCGGGACCACCCCGGTCGCGGACAGCCCGATCAGCATGCGGTTGATGAGGGTGGACTTCCCCAGTCCCGGCATGCCCAGCATGAAGAGGGACGGATTGGAGATGTAACGGGCCCTGGTGAACCAGGAGATGGGATCACCGCAGACGGTCGCACCGGTGTCGAGGTGCTGGCCGAGGGGTACGCCCGTCATGGGAGAGCCGGAGCCCGCGGAGAACGGCCACAAGCCGCACGCCTGCACGGTCGTGGCACGCCACATCGTGGGAGGGTCCATGTAGCCGACCTCGCCGCCGCCGGGCCCGGGCCAGCCACGTGGGCCGGGCGCGCCCGCCCTGGCGTTGAACTGACCCCTTCGGGGGTCCTCGTTCTTTCCCCGAAAGATCACAACGCCTCCTGCAGGCTCTGCGGAACAAAGGTGTTTTCCCAGGGCAGGACCCCCACGGGAAGCGTGCAGGTGAAGGCGGCTGCCTGGACGCGGTCCGCCGGGCGCAAGGAGAGGCGGGCGGCGGCCTGGAGGTTGCGGATGCTCACCGCGGCGTCGTCCAACTGGCTCTGCGAGTCCATCGTGACCGTGACCATCAAGGAGAACTCGATGAGCCCGGCCCCCGCCGCCTCCTCGGCCGCGGTCTGCTCGGCGGCCTTCATCTCCGACGCGGCCCGTGCCTGCACCATGCCCTTGCCGGAGGTCGCCATGAACTGGGCCGCGCGACGGTCGGCCTCGACGATCCGTGCCGAGGTCGCTGGGTCGATGGGCCGGTACAGCAGGGCCACACGCTTGCGTCGCGTGCCCGCCGCGGGCTGCAGCAGACCGCGCAGGACGTTCGACATGACCGTGCCGCGCGGCGCGAGGGTCAGCAGCCAGCTGCGGGACACTCCCGAGTCGTGCTGATACGAGCTGACCGTCTCGACGGTGGTCACCGGACCGGCGTCCTCCCACTCCAGCCCCGAACCTCCCTGCTGCCCGCGGAGCCTCAGCACCTCACCCGCGACAGCCGGGTCGTAGGCGACGCGGACCACCTCGGCTATCCGCTCCGCCGACAGCGGGTACGCGGTACCACCGCCGGCGCCGACCAGGCCCGACAACAGCCCGGGAATCCGGATGGCGAGCTCGGTGATGATGTCGCTCTGCGAACGCTTCTGAGCCGCCGGCACGGAATAGGTGAGCGTGATGTACGTGTGCATCTCCGACGAGGCCGAGGGGTACCGCTCGACGACCTCGTGCATCACCGCCCTGGCAGCGGCGGGAGCGTCCGGCCGGATGCGGGGCAGCACCTCGTTCGCCAGCCGTGTCCCGGGATCGGGGGCGGTCTCCACGATCAACGAGGCGCCGCGCAGCTGTGGTTCGTGCGAGAGGCGTGCGAGCCACTGGCCCCAGGCGGCGACCCAGACGTCCACCTGGTCGGAATCGACGAGGGAACCGCCGTCGGGCTCGCAACCCAGCACGATGGTGTACTGGTTCCGGTCACGGTTGTGCAGCACCCCGAAGGAACGGTCGTAGGCGTCCCGCCCTTCGTGCATGGTGAGCCGGCTCAGCAGTCCAGGCGGCCTGAAGTGCCCTTCCGGCCGCTGGGACAGCGGTCCGGAGATGTAGGTGTGCGCGCCTTTGGCCCGTCTGCGGAACCAGCCGACCCGCAGAGCGATGATCTGGTACAGATTTCGCCCGTCCTGGGTACGGAGTACAAGTGGTGTGAGCAGGACGGCCAGGAGTACCACGAGCACGACGGCGGCGACGAGGGACGCGAGGGACACCAGGAGCGCCAGGACCAGCCCGCCGAACACGGCGAACGTGCCGACCATCCCGAACGGGCCGAGACCCGGCCGGCGAGGACGCCTCCAGTTTCCATAGGTCGGGGGCGCTGCCGCTTCTGTAGACATGATGCCCTTTCTGGGGTGCGCAGTTTCTCGGGGTGGGAATGATGGTTGGTGCCCTGGACTCGTCAGGCTGCCGCGTGGGGGAGCGCGGGGGAGCGGGGACGGGGGGTTCAGCGGTTGTGACCGCGGTCCCCGTCCGCGCCCGCCACCGCTCCGGTCGTGATGTTTCCGACGGTGGATGCCGCCGCCATCGCGGCACTGGCCGCGGCCCCGACAGGCCCGGCCGCAGCCGCGGCGCGTCCGGCCCCGGCGGCCGCGCCGGAACTTCCGGCACCGCCTGCCGCGCCTCGTGCGCCCGAAGGTCCTGCCCCGCCCGACCCGCCTGCGGCGCCCGCACCGCCTGCGGCGCCCGCACTGCCGGATCCCGAACCGGGCAGGGAGGAACTCCCGATGGACTTGGCGCCGGAGGCGAGGGAACCCACGATCGCCTGGGTGCTTCCCTGCCCGCCGGTGCCCAGCGCGGCGGTGGCCGGTATGACCAGCTTGAGCAGAGCGGGAAGGGCGAGCGCGGAAAGCAGCAGAACAGCGATGCCCGCGATCCGCTGGGCGGTGTTGTTGTCGCCGTCGCGACTGGAGACCATGGCGGTACCCGAATAGATGATGAGTCCCGCCGCCGGCTTGTACAGGAGCCAGGCAACCATCCAGCCGACGTGCTTGCGCCACCAGCCGCCGCCCCAGTCGGTCATCGACGCGGCAGCCGCGAGAGGCAGGGTTCCGAGCAGGATGATCATGACGCCGAGACGCACGTAGAGAAGGATCATCTGCACCACTGCCCCGATGAGAAGCAGGAAGGCGAGGATCAACATGGCGAACGACGGAATCTTTCCGTCGTTGGGCGTGCACGCGAGACTGTTGATGTCGTTGGACGCGGACCTGAAAAGAAAGTCCGAGTAACGGTCCGACAGACTTGCTGCCGCCGTTACCACGGCAGTTGCGCCACCCGCGACCAGAATCAGACGCAGCAAGCCCTTCAGTGCTACTCCACCTGCTTCCCCCCGGCGTTCGAGAGCCATACGCGCGGACGCGAAGAGAAGCGATCCCACAGCGGTGTATATGACGACCCACTGCGTTTGTGAACTGATCAGCCTGCTTGTTCCGCCGTCAAGGGTGGGAATGGTGGTGAGTAGATCGCCGAAGACCTTGATGGCGGATTCGAGAACTCGGCTGGCTATGACATCGATAATGGTGCCAACGGGATCGGTGAGGAAAGAGAAAAACCCTTTAACGATCGCGTCGAAAGAGCCGTCGCATGCCATATTGCTCCTCCCGGTTACCAGTTGTGTGGATTGCTGTCGGATCTACGCAGATACAGTCGTGTCTACGCGAATACAAAGGTGACGAGAGGACCGGCGGTCGCGACGAGCACACAGCCTCCGAGAACCATGCCGAGACGGCTCATGTGCTCAGAACTCTCGCCACGCTTGACGGAGATGGCCATCATCGCGCCGGTGACCAGTACGCCGGCCACTCCCGCGGCCGTCCCGGCCCATGCGGCGATGCCGAGCACGAGGTCGATCTTCTGGGTAAGCGCCGCGGGAGCGTTGCGCCCTGGGGAGGGGACGGCCGCTGCAAGGAAGAAGTTACGCATGACAAGCTCCTGATTCGAATTTTCTGCGTGATTGTGTTGAGCGCCGAGATGTCTCGGATTACTACTGCAGGGTGAGGGGTCCGAGGAACGCGATGATCGGCCCCGCCGTCGTCGCAAGAACGCAGCCGAGGAATACGAAGAAGAGACCACGACCGTGTCGGGAGTTCGCCCCGAAGTCGCCATGATTCAGCTGAAGGGCCAAAAGTATCCCCGTGATGATGATCCCGGCCACGCCGGCCGCCGAGGCAGCCCAGCCAAGAATCGACAACAGTCCGTCCGCCTCGACTCCAGGATCAAACGTTGCTGGCGGAGCGGCGATGAATTCGAGGGGGTGAGTCATTGCTTCTTCCCTGGGTTTCCAAGTCGGGCCGAATGATGGAAGCGATCTCGACAATAGGGCGCGGAGCTCGTTCCGCCGGCTGTCCGATGCGCCAGGCTGGAATCCACGGGACGATAAAGGAAGGTGCCGCCGAACGCAGGACCTTGACCCGCCGGGACAGCTCACTGGGCAAACGTCCTGGAGCGTCCGCGACGAGCACGATGGCGATCAACTCAATACCCGGAGGATGGTTCTGGCTCCGCAATGCTTCCATCCTGCGTGAGGCTGCCTGAAGTCCCGCAGCGTGTGTACGGGCAAGAAGGAAAAAACGTCCCGGGTTTCCCAGCGCGAAATTCGGCCAGCTCTGCCCGAGATCGACGCCGCCCAGAGCAGCCGCAAACGTTGTCGCTCCGGCGCCACCGTGTGCGTTGACCCAGCTGACTGCCGCAGCCTGATCAGTGTTCGGGGGCGTGTTCGGAGTCGGACGGGCAGGGATCTGCGAAGGCGGACCACTCTGCGCACGCATCGCGGAAATGTCCAGCGGCATGGTCAGAGATTCACGATGCGTTCCCTGCCCCTGTGCGGAGTAGGCAGGGTGCGGAGGCTGTGCTTTCTTTCCGGTTTCAGGGGGGGGAACCGGACCACGTACCCACATGCCGATGCTGGCGTCGGTTGGGGGAGTAGTCATCGCGTTCGGCTGCTTTCCTGGCTCATGGCGGCGGGACGGGCAGAGGTGCTGGCCGACCAGGCACCGGACGAATGGCGGCACCGCTGTCCGGCACGTGTGACGTTGCGGTGACGAGATGCGACATCGGCATATCGGTGCACAGACCACACCGCGGTTGCTGTCCCGAAGAACCCCGTCAGCCTCAACGACGTGCCCTCGGGCCAACAGAGTTCATTCTTTTTTGCAGCAGCCTGGATTGAACTTGGGGGGAGCGCCGGCCGTCTCCGTTCACACAGTGTCCAAGCGCTGTCCCGCACCCTCCGGCGCGCTCAGCAGCGGCCACCGCCGCGATCCGCGATGGCGGAACCATCAGGTATGACCGATATAGGTTTAAATTGATGGTTTATGTATGTTTTTCCCCAGGTGTGCCGTGAGGCAGAGGTCCGACGCCCGCTCTGGAGCCATGTTTGGCGTTGATCATGGCCGTATGTATCGAAGAAGGGAAAATCCGACATGCTCCGGCAGCAGTCGAACGAAGCGAAGGCGCTGAATAATGGAGGTGGCGATTCCGCAGGCTATTACGCATTTATATCTGCGGACGGAACCCCTGCGGTAAATGGAGAGAAGCTCGCCAGAGCCGCTGGTGAAACAGCACAGACAGCTGTGCTGGACCGGCTGGCCTCCAGTGCGCGAGAGCGAGAACATCCAGTCGTCGCTTCGGTACTCGATCACGAGAATCGGGTCGCGCTGCGGATCATGGTTCACCCCGACGGCTCAAGCCGTCTCCTGGAGCCACCTCGCACCATGGACGCGGGAAAGTCTGTGGATTCGGCAGACGTGCCGTCACACAGACCTCGATCTCAACCGGGACAGGAGAACCGGGTCGACGCGTCCAGGGCGAACACGCCTCGGCCTGCTGAAACGGAGATCGGGTACGTCGACTCGGACACCGCGATCTTGCGGATTGCGGATATCGTGCGGAGCCGACCGGATGTCGTCATAGAAGCGAAAGCCGGCGGCACGGCGCCGACACCGCTCCCGCAACCGGCGACCGCGGACGTCTTGCCGGCCGAAGGACCTCCCCTGAAAGCCGCGACGCCGCTCTCCCTCCCCCCTGCGCCCGTTCCAGTTCCTATGAGCCCGCCTGCACCTTTTTCCCCACCCGCACCTGTTCCCACACCCGAGCCCGCACCTGAGCCCACACGTGAGCCCGCATCCGTGCCTGCGCTCGAACCCGCACGCGTACCCGCGACGGCACCTGTGGTGAGTGCGGCTGCGCTTGCGGTTCCGCTTGAGTTGACCGACGTGATCAAGCGCATCCGGGGAGCTGTGACGGAGCACCGCCTCCCGGATGCGAACCTCGCTGTCGCTGAATTGAAGAGAATGACGAGCGATCTTTTCGGAGCTGATCATCCTCATATGTTCGAGGCTCTGGCCCTGGACGCCTATGTTGCGCACCTCCAGGGCGATCACGAGCGCTCGACAGCTATTTCGTTGGACTTGGCGGAGCGCCGGTTCTCAGCGGGCGACAAGAGGGCCGTGGAGGAGATAGAACGTGCTGCTGCGACGTGGGAACTCCTGCGGCAACCACATTCCGCTGTTCCGCTGGGGAATAGATTGGTGTCCCTGTGGGGAGTCATCTTCGGTGCTGAGGAGAGCGGCCTCGTGGGGATAGAGTCCGTGGAAGCGAGACTGTCGGCGTACGCACGAGTGGCTGCACCTCGTTTTGCTGCGAATACGGGATCTTTCAGCGATCCGTCGAGCAACTGAGCTTGATCTCGTGGTGACTGGTCGCTGCCTCAATTGGACCGTCGCGGCATGCGGTTGACATGAGGTTGGCCCGTGGCGGCGATCAGCCGAGTCGATCTACGAATTCTTGGCCGCGTTAAATTCTTTACGCCCCAGAGTTATCCGCCGAAGTACTGCTTCGGCAGGACCGTAGCGGGTTCTCTGCATGAGCCATGAACTGTAGGACAACTGGCATAGATACAGCGCCAGACACACCATGCAGAGTGCTGCGGGACCGATCTCGCCGTACAGTCCGAAACCATAGCCCGTAAAAAATACGGACAGCGCGATCGACTGGGCGAGATAGTTCGAAAGTGACATTTTTCCGGCAGCCCCAAAGGCACGCAGAATCGATGGGCCGTACCGCATGCGGTGAAGCCTGATCACAGCGTACGCGTAGACCGCCGCCAATGCTGGAGACGTGAGGAGCGAGACGGCCTGCCCTATGTAGTAGAGGTCGCGCTCAGGTGATCTGTACGTGCATGCCGTAGCGAACACGGCGCCTGAAATTCCTGACAGGGCGCAGATCAGGAGCGCTCGCTTCACTCTCCGTGATGTTCTGTAGGGGCGCGAGAACAGCCCGTGTTTTCCGGCGGAAAATCCTACAAGAAACGCGGCGAATACGTGGAGAGAGTACACCGCGGTACCACCCAGGTTGTTCTGGTATATCTCGATGTTCATGGACACGATGGAAACGGGGGATCCCAGGTATGCCTCGGAAAGTTTGCCGGGGCCTTCTCGAAGAGAACTTGGGGCCACGGGATCCAGTGACAGAAGATATATGCCTACGGTCAGGAATGTGAGCATGAGGAGACCGAGCAGCGATGCAGCGGTTCGAAGGGCATTCCTAACCGATATGTTCCGCAGGGCGAGCAGCCCCGTCCCCAGAACGGCGTAAGTGCTCAGGATGTCGCCGGAATAAAAGAATGCGGCATGTGCGAGGCCTAGCAGCAGCATTCCGGCGAGTCTGCGGAGGAATCTGGAGACGTGGGGGTCTGCGTAAACGGTCGCGGAGGGAACCTGAAAGGTGAAACTGTAGCCGAGCAGAAATGAGAACAGCAGGTAGAACTTGGCACTGAAGAAGACTGTGACCAGCCACACTGCGACCTGGTCGGCGAGCGTACCGTTCGAGTTTGCGGCGGAATAGTCCACGCCTGCGATTGTTGGGGCGTTGACCATGCAGATACCGAACAGGGCAAAACCCCTGAGGGCATCTATCTCCCGGATTCGGTACTTGTGAATATTTTCCGAAGCCGTCACAAATTTACCCCGTGCTTGGCGAGGTAGGCTACGGGGTCGATATCGGAGCCGAAGACGGGTTCGGTTCGGACCTCGAAGTGAAGATGCGGTCCGGTCACATTTCCTGTGGCACCGGACAGGCCGAGCTCATCTCCGCCCGCGACACTGGCGCCGGACTGTACTGAGAGCTTCGACAGGTGCGCGTAGAGCATGTTCTCGCTCGCACTGTGTCGCACCACCACATAATTTCCGTACCGCGGATCCGATCCCGCCACGATCACCGTGCCCGAGCTGGTGGACCGTACCAAGGTGCCCACGGGTACGGCGAGGTCGATCCCGGTGTGATGACCGGTCGTCCAGTTGCCCTGCTGAGAATATCGCGCAGTGACTACGTATCCGGTCACAGGTGGCACGAAACTCCCGTCATTCGCCGATCTTCCCGGCGGAGTCGACGGATTTTGTGAGGCACGGGACGGCGGTGGAGAATCGACTGATGGGAATTCGGCGGCATTTTCAGATGACGGTGACGCATCCGAAGAACCTTCCTCGCCCGGAGCGATGATCACGCCACCATCGGGTTGTTCCTTCGTGTCTTCAGGGGGTACTACGTCGCGGGTGGGAAACGGTGGGAATGAAGTCGAAGCCGGAGGCAGTGGCGAATTGCTGGTCGTGGATTCGGTGCTCGGGAATGTGAGAGCGGTTGCGGTTCCCGCCGTGATCACAGCGATCACGCATGAGCCTATTATTATCTTTTTGTTGAAACGCAGACGCCGGGGGGCACTGGAACCTATCGGCTGCTTAAAATACTCCACGAAATTCCCCTGGTCTATGCCTTGACGGTGCTACGGCCGGTACTTCGAGGTACGTCGGGATGGGCATGGACAGTTCATGCTTGTGGCCGCGCCGGCTCAGCGGACTTCCTCCGCTTTGGAGCGCAGTAGAACGGAGATGGTCAGGAGGGGCATCGGCGCTGATTCGTGTCGTCCCCGATGCGGCACCGCCGCCGGACCCGCGACCACGAGGCCCTTCCACACAGCTCCGAAGCCACGATCAGCCTCGCCGTGACCGGACCCCTCATGGCCCGCCGCCTCACCGGCGAGAGCTCCGGCTCCAAAAGCGCATGGCCGCTCACGAGTGGCGTAAGCGCGTGGTGTCAGCCTGTGACCAAAGGTCACGTTTATGTATCGGGGGCGGAGTTTTAGAACTCTCCTGAGGGGCGGGCCCGTGTCCGGAGTGTCGGCGTTCTGGAAGAGCCAGAACAAAACCAAGTACGTCTTTCTATGGGGGTTCGCGTGTCTCGCACTCGCACTACATTCTTCGCCGCACTAGCGACGGTTGCCGCTCTTACACTCACCGCTTGCGGGGGTGACGGGGGAACGGACAAGGCTGACGGAGCGTCCAATGCGGCTGCCACGGACGACCTGACCTTCAAGAACGGCACCGCTAAGCAGAACAATGCCAACATGAGCATCGGGGACCTTGCTTCTGACGCTGCTCCTGTACAGCAGGCGAAGGCTTCCAAGCCGAAGATTCGTGAGTGGGTTCAGCTCTCGTCCAGTTCGGCGGGGGACCTGGATCCTGTCGTCACGAACGGTCAGGGTTTTGTTCTGTACCGATTCGACAAGGACACGGCCGAGCCCTCGAAGTCGAACTGCTTCGACGAGTGTGAGAAGACGTGGCCGCCGCTCATCGTTTCGCCGAAGGGCAAGGTTTTCATCGAAGGTGTCAACAAGCAGGACGTTGGCTTCATCAAGCGGTCCGGAGGGTTCCAGGTAACGCTTGGAGGCTGGCCCGTCTACCTGTTCAGCAAGGATGTCAACCCCGGCGACACCAATGGCCAGGGTGTGAACAAGACCTGGTTCGGCGTTACGCCTGACGGCCAGCGCGCCGGGCAGGACGCCGGCGCCGAGGAGCCCTCGGTCGATGAGCCCGGAACCGGTGACAGCAGCGCTGAGGCCGGTGAGGACAAGCGTGAGCTGGTCAAGCGGTCCGAGGTGGGTCAGTACCGGACCGTTGACGACCCCAACGACGCGGAGTCCGCCGTGCGGATCCAGCCGAGCAAGCCCAGCACAGGGTGCGTCAACGTCGTGGGCCAGATCGGAGGCATCGGTCCGGAGATCGCGTCGAACAAGCCCGTGAAGCTGTGGTCGGGCGCCAACTGCACCGGGGAATCCCTTCTGCTGCCGAACGGATCCGGTGACCGCCTCGCGCAGGAATTCCCCAAGACGCGGTCCATCTTCATCGGCGAGTTTGCGTAACCGCAGCGACGAAACAATGTGAACGAGGTTCATCTGCACAGGGCCTGACTGGAGACCTGAAATTCCTTCGGTCAGAGGTGCTGTAGAGCATTTCGATCTGTATCGATTCCGGCCGTACTCGTCGAGACTCAACTGAGTCCGACAGGTGCGGTCAGAATCATGTGTAATCCCGAGACTCGTCACCTTGAACGCAACTTTGAGGGATATTCCGTTGGTGAGATTGTTCACCTTGCCGTTCGGGCTCGAAAGTGATCACATAATAGATGTCGCAATGGATCCGTTAAGGAAGGGTGTGAGGAAAATGGCTAAGGCGGACTGGTAAACCTGAGGGCCCGGTGCGCGCGGTTTCTTCGTTCACTGCGCGCACCGGGTCGTTTTCGCAGAAGCAGGTGATAGTTATGTCGCCAGGAAGAAGAGCGATGATGTCTACAAAGGGGAGATCGGACTGCCGGTCCCTCTTCTCACTGGTTGAGTTCCGGGCAGCATGGCTGGCGGAGTCGATTTCATATTTCGGCGATCAGTTGGCCCGTGTCGCCTTGGCGATCCTGGTTTTCGACCGTACGAAATCGGCAGCTCTGACCGGAATCACCTACGCGCTGACTTACGTGCCCAGTGTCATCGGAGCTCTCACACTTTCACAGTTCGCGGACAAACGGTCTCGACGCGGCGTCATCATGGTCATGGACGGATCGCGTGCGGCGGTTGTCGCAGCGATGACGATTCCGGGGGTACCGCTTCCTTACCTTTGCTTGCTAGTTTCTGTGATGTCCTTCCTCGGGGGCCCCTACAAGGCGGCACAGCTCGCACTGCTGCGAGAGATTCTGACGTCCGAGCAGTATCCAGTTGGAATGTCCATCCGGCAGGTCACGACGCAAGCAGCACAAATCGGCGGTTTCGCATTCGGCGGTCTGATCTCCTCGACGCTCACCCCGCAGGTCTGCCTCGCTGTGAACTCTTTTACGTTCGCCGCCTCGTTCACCATATATTTGTTCTTTGTCGGGCCGCGCCCGGCCCCTGGCCCGCGAGAAGGCCAGGAACCGGGCTCCATGGGAACAGGGGATCTCTGGAAAAACCCGGGTCGGCGTGCCATCTTCCTGACGACATTTCTTGGATTCTTCTATGTGGCACCGGAAGCTGTTGCCGCACCGTATGTGAGTTCGCTCGGATACGAAAAATTTTGGGTGGGTATCCTGCTGGCTAGCACTGGTGCGGGGGCGGTGATTGGACTGTGGGTATTCCTAAAGTTTGTTCCGGTGAGGCGTTACTCTGCGTGTTTCCCTGCTTTCTGTTTCACTGCTGGGATCCCGCTGATTGCAGTGTCCGTACCGGGAGCGGGAATCCTCGTCGCAATGATTGGCTTTGCTCTCAGTAACGCGCTGTGGTGTATTCAGGTGGTGATCTCGGTATCCATGCTGGCGGAGTTGCTGGCTGACGACAGGCGTGCGCGAGGTATGGGTGTGGCTTCTGCGATGAATCTTACTTCCCAGGGCTTTGGCACAGGTTGTGCGGGAGTACTCACCCAGCTGGTCGGTCCGGTCTTCGCTTTGACTGCCATGGGTATCGCGTCGATACTCGTGTCTTTTTGGCCTGGACTTCTCTGGATAAGAACTCAAAGGCGGCAGAGTCATATGCCGGATCTAACGAACTACTGATAATGAAACCGACATCTTTTGGATTTCGGCTCGGCGTTCCCATGATTCCCGTACGCGCCGCCATGCCAAGCGGCTGTTCGAGGCGGTGCACGCTGTCTCCGATACCGGCCGTTCGCTCAGCGCGATCGCCCACGAGCTGGGCTTGAACCGACGCACCGTGGCCAAGTACGCACGCGCTGCCTCCTGGCAGGAGTACCTACGCCGCACTCCACCCCGCCGGTCCACGAGCCTCGACCCATATCTGGAGTACTTGCGTGGATGCCGGGAGGAAGGCGAGCACACGGCAACCGTGCTGCACGCCACCGAAGCACTCCGGCGACTGCTTCAGAACTGCCCGGCGCTGGACCGAACCCATGACCTGGTGCGGCAGTTCGCGGTGATACTCGACTCTCGTGATGCCGGCCCGCTGCCGGACTGGCCCGAACACCTCGCGGCCTCCCGCCTCCCCCGCCTTGGCCAGCCTGGCCAGAGCCATCCGCGAAGACCAGCACGCAGTCGTTGAGGGAATCACGACCCCGTTCAACTCCGGCGTCAACGAAGGCCGGATCACAGTCTGAAACGCGGCAGGACAGGGAACCGACAGGGCTCCTGTGCCGCTGAGTTGAGACGACGAACACCTCCCTCAACGGCACGGGGCCCTGCCCGATGCGCACCCCGACCCCACACTGCCCCGTCACCGATCAGCGGCCGCGCTAAGAACGCTCACCGGATGCCGGTGTGCAGCACGTAGACGATCCCGCACAGCACCTCCCGGTCCGGTAGCGCCTTGCGGCCCGGGTACCGGAAGCGCCGTTCGCGCTGCGGCAGCAGCGGCTCCAGGCGATCCCACAGCTCATCCGGCACGATCCACGGCGATGTCCCCACACCGGGCGGATCGACGGGGCGGTTGAAGTGGCTGGTCGGCCGGGGCTCGCAAGACCTTGAGCCGGTTGATCACCCGGGTGATCTCGTCGGTCCAGGGCCTTCGGGCGTGAAGCGGAGCCGGCGGGTGCGGCCGGTGGTGACGAGCTGGGCAGCGGCGGAGAACAGCCGCAGGCGGAGTTTCTTCGGTCCCCATCTGCGGGTTTGACCGGTCAGGGCGAGCATCGGCATCTAGGAGGCGAGGAGGTCGAGCGCGAGGGAGACGATCTCCAGCCAGATCCGGTTCTGTGCGGTGTCGTGCAGGGGCCGGTTGCGCAGGCCGGTGTCGCGGGCGTTTCGGATGCGCTGCTCGCAGCGGGCCCAACTGCGGTGACGCCGTTCGAAGTCGGCGAGCCGGCCATAGGCAAGGCATGGACGAGCACGCTCACGAAAGCGCGAGGCCAGCTCACCGCGATGACGGAGCGATGGGATGAGGAGGGCGAACCTGCCGGATCGGATCTCGGCCACGGCCGGTGAGCGAGCAGAGACGTCCGTCTCGCGCCCTCTCCACCCGCAGCCACCCGGCACCAGGCGACCGCCTGTGCGGTTACGGACCCCCGGTCGAGCAGGCCGAACTCCTCTACGCCGAGCGCACGGTGTCGGCGCGGCTCATCCCCCACGACGGTCCTGACGAGCTCTACCGGTGCGGCCTGACCGTAGCGCGAACAACGACCACTCACTCCTGAACGCAACCGAACACACACAGTGACGAAACTCTTCGGCCTCAGCGTTCTCGGTTCTCATCGACATTTCCGAGGCACACGAAACCGACACGGGCCGCGGTCAGGTGTCTCAGGCTGTGGCGCGCCCGCGACCTGCCGTGTGGCAGAGCGGACGGGCGATCCAGCCCCGCGACGTGCAGAGATCGCAGCCCATCGGACACCACGGAACCCGGATCCCGGTTCGGCGGGACGTCCTGCGGTTCGTCCGCCAGGGGCTGACGGTGCCCGCGGGGACGTGCGCGCCTGGGGAGTTCAGCTGCGTGCATCAACTGGCGGGCGAGGCGTAAATCAGGTGTCAACAGGACGTGAATCGCCGTCAGTGACACTCACTGTGACGAGAACCCGTCCTCGTCGTGGGGATGGACGATCTTGTGTCCGGACCCGGGGGCGGGCGGAAAGGCAAGAAGAACAGTGGATCGGAAGCTCAGAGCATCCGCCGGCGCGGTTGAGCGCGGGGAGAGAGCGACGCGTGCGGTTTACCACGAATGCGGCGACGCCCTCCCGGCTTGCCCTACGTGGGGCCCGGCTGGCGAGGACAGGCGCGGTGTTGAGGACGTCGTTCGAGGAGCGCGGCTCCTTTTCCGTCGAACCGCACGCCCCGGCGACGACCGTCCCCCGCACTCCCGGCTGATCACCGCGGCGGGCGACGGTGCTGGCGAGGCCCACAGCCGCCGCACCACACAGTCGGATGTTTGGCGGGACGTCTTTCCAGCCATTCCCGTTGCCCTCAACGTGGACGCAGTTCTTATCCGTCCGACTCCGTGAAGCTCCCAGCAAAAATGCGTGAGCTGCACATGAAGGCATAAAGGTCACTCTTGCGCTCACCAGCGGCAGGAGTGTTCGGCTCGCATGGTTCCATGCGATACGCAAAAGGAATCCGCAATCGTCCTTGAGGTGCTGATGTGCGTAATTAAGCCGGAGGAGGGATTGTTTCGTAAGCAGTATGGCCGGGTGTTAGAAGTCATTTCGGGGAGGTTGAGTACGGTCAGCAGGACGACTGTAACTCGCCGGTTTCTATACACCGATTCCAACCCGACGACCGGAATTGCGGAGTCTCGGTATCAGTGGCGCCTGGTTTAACGCATGGCAATTAAGAACTTCTGCCAGTTAACGGGGATATTTAGCGGGATGGAGTAAGTAAATGGCGATTGCGCGGGCGCGTGTCCCAAAAGTTACCAGTCATGAAGCACTCATACGTGCCATATACATGGAGCACGGGAAGGCCCTGCTCGCATACGCGACACGGCTGACCGGCGATCGGCTGATCGCTGAGGACGTGGTCCAAGAGACGTTGATCAGAGCCTGGCGGCACCCTGAGGTCGTGTCCAACCCACGTGGCTCGCTGCGAGGTTGGCTGATCACGGTGACGCGCAACATCGTGGCCGACCGATACCGTGCGAAGGCCGCTCGGCCGCTCGAAGTCGCAGAGAGCGAAACGGTCGTACCGGTCGAGCAGGACCATGCGGACAACACCGTTGACTCGATCGTCCTCATGGACGCACTCGCGCAGCTCAAGCCCGACCACAGAGACGTCCTGATGGAGGTCTACTACCACGGACGAACTGCTGCCGAGGCGGCCGTTAGGCTCGGTATACCGGAGGGTACGGTTAAGTCGCGCGCCCACCATGCTCTGAAGGCCCTGCGGAAGGTGTATGCGGGCAAGCCTGGCGGTGCCGTCCAGCGTCGGAAGGTGACAGTGTGAGTCCGCATGTCCATTCACATGACGAACTGCTTGGCGCTCACGCCTTGGGTCTTCTGGAACCGGCAGAGCAGTCGAGACTTGAGGAAGAGATCGCCGCATGTGAGGTATGCCAAGTGGAATTGGCTGATCTAAAAGCGCTGGAAGCGGAACTCGGCGATGTACCACCCGAGGCCTTCCTTGAGGGGCCTCCAGAGGGCGCTGACCTGCTCCTGCAACGTACGTTGCGGCAGGTTCGAGATGAATACTCAACGGCATGGCGACGCAAGGCCGTTTCGGTGAGCCTTGTGGCAGCTGCTCTGGCCGGCGTGCTGCTCACCAGCGGCTACTTCGCGGGTCATGCCCGGAAGGCCCCCGAGGCGAGTGGACCCCAGGTCTCCGTGAGCCCGGCTGCTCCGGAGGCGGGTGAAAGCATGTCTGCGACAGACGGCACGACAAAGGCGCGGATGACTGTCAGCCTGACGCCGGCGGATGGTTGGGTGCGGCTCAACGCAATGGTGAGTGGTCTGCGGCCCGGTGAGAACTGTCGGCTGGTGGTGGTTTCCGAGTCGGGTGAGCGGGAAATCGCCGGCAGTTGGGTGGTTGGCTCGGGTAAGGACGGCAAGGGCAACAGCAAGGCCCTCGAACTCTTCGGCTCCGCGGCGGTGGCTCCGGACCAGGTCGACTCCGTCGTGGTCGAGAACGATCAAGGCAAGCAGTATGTGGCGGTCGCACTCTGAGCTGACCTGCTGTGAGAAGCCGTTGTCGCACCGATCTTGATGGACGTGGGTTCGGCGGTGGGAACTCGGTCGGGTGGTCTTGTTGCATGCCGAGCATGAAGACAGACACCTCACGATGCCAACGCGTCAAGCTGCGGCGGCGAGTTCGGTGGGGAACGCGGCGTGTTCGTCGAACAGCTGGCGGTGCTGCAGGCAGT
>NZ_JBVIPT010000040.1:0-38508 GCF_055577685.1 Streptomyces sp. NPDC033178 | reverse complement strand
CTACGAGCGCAAGCCCGAACACTTCCTCGCCTTCGTCGGCATCGCCAGCACCCTCATCTGCTACCGCCGCACCACCAAATGAAATGACGTCTTAGCCGCTCAACGCCATCGGCGCGGAAGTCCTGCGTCACTGGAAGAAGCGGCTGGAGAAGGACCTCGGTCCGATCTCGATCCGACTTGTCTGGGCGACGCTCTCCAGCGTCCTCCAGGCCGCCGTCGAGGACCGGCGCCTCGGACGCAATCCATGTCGGTCCAGCACGGTTGGCCCTCCGGCCGCCGCACCTGGCAGGGTCGAGGCGTGGCCGCCGGAACGGGTGCTGGCGGTACGGGAGGCATTGCCGGACCGCTACCAGCTTCTCATCGTGATCGGCGCGGGCCTTGGGCTCCGACAGGGCGAGGCACTCGGGCTCGCCATGGAGGACATCGATTTCGCCAAGGAAGTCGTCCACGTCCGGCGGCAGGTCAAGATGGTGCGGGCGAAGCTGTGTTTTGCGCTTCCCAAGGGCCGCAAAGTTCGGGACGTGCCGCTGCCGTCAAGCGTGGCCCGGGCCATCCAGCAGCACATGGAGCACTTCGCGCCGGTGCCGGTCACGCTGCCCTGGGACGACCCGACTCCTGCCGAGACGCCGGTGGAAGCCAAACACCGGCGGCCGAGGACCTACAGCCTCCTGGCAACGGGACGAGAGAGGAAGGCCATCAACCGGAACTACTTCAACTCCTACGTGTGGAAGCCCGCTCTTGCCTCGGCGGGCGTGATCGCTCCGCTGGAGGATGGCACCACCGACGGCGCCCGTGTGTGGGAGCCGTCCCGGGAGCACGGCTTTCACGCCCTGCGCCACTTCTTCGCCTCCGAGGAACTGGAGGCTGGCGAATCGATCGTGTCCCTGGCACGCTGGCTGGGGCACTCCGATCCCGGGTTCACGCTGCGGAAGTACTCCCACTTCCTGCCCCGCGCGGGCGCACGTGGCAGCGTCGCCATCGACGCGATCTTCGGGTAGCCGTGGCCGGTCGACAGAGCCCGTGGAGCGTCGCCCGTAGCCCGCCGGGGGCCTAAAGTCCCAGAGAAGTCCCAGAGATGCCGCCTCACCCCTCCCTGACCCGCTAAGTAGCAGGTCAGAGGGGGTGCGGCGGCATCCGCGTATCAAATGTCGCGGAAGATCTCGATCTGCGCCCCGACCGAGTTGAGCCGCTCGGCCAGGTCCTCGTAGCCGCGGTTGATGACGTACACGTTCCGCAGGACGGACGTGCCCTCGGCCGCCATCATCGCCAGGAGGACGACGACGGCGGGGCGCAGGGCGGGCGGGCACATCATCTCGGCGGCGCGCCAGCGGGTCGGGCCCTCGACCAGTACGCGGTGCGGGTCGAGGAGCTGGAGGCGGCCGCCGAGGCGGTTCAGGTCCGTGAGGTAGATCGCGCGGTTGTCGTAGACCCAGTCGTGGATCAGCGTCTTGCCCTGCGCGGAGGCCGCGATGGCCGCGAAGAACGGGACGTTGTCGATGTTCAGGCCCGGGAACGGCATCGGGTGGATCTTGTCGATCGGCGCCTCCAGCTTGGAGGGCCGGACGGTCAGGTCCACCAGGCGCGTACGGCCGTTGTCCGCGAAGTACTCCGGCGTACGGTCGTGGTCGAGGCCCATCTCCTCCAGGACCGCCAGCTCGATCTCCAGGAACTCGATCGGCACCCGGCGCACGGTCAGCTCGGACTCCGTGACGACCGCCGCGGCCAGCAGGCTCATCGCCTCCACCGGGTCCTCGGAGGGGGAGTAGTCGACGTCCACGTCGATGTTCGGCACACCGTGCACGGTGAGCGTGGTGGTGCCGACGCCCTCTACGCGTACGCCCAGCGCCTCCAGGAAGAAGCAGAGGTCCTGGACCATGTAGTTGGACGAGGCGTTGCGGATGACGGTCGTGCCGTCGTGACGAGCGGCCGCGAGGAGGGCGTTCTCGGTCACCGTGTCGCCGCGCTCGGTGAGCACGATGGGGCGGCCAGGTGTCACCTTGCGGTCCACCTGTGCGTGGTAGAGACCCTCGGTGGCCGCGATGTCCAGGCCGAACCGGCGCAGCGCGATCATGTGCGGCTCGATCGTCCGCGTGCCCAGGTCGCAGCCGCCCGCGTACGGCAGCGTGAAGCTGTCCATACGGTGCAGCAGCGGGCCGAGGAACATGATGATCGAGCGGGTGCGACGGGCCGCCGCCGCGTCCATCGCCCCCATGTCCAGCTCGGTCGGCGGCACGATCTCCAGGTCGACGCCACTATTGATCCACCGGGTGCGTACGCCGATGGAGCCGAGCACCTCCAGAAGGCGGTACACCTCCTCGATGCGCGCGACGCGGCGCAGCACTGTGCGGCCCCGGTTCAGGAGCGTCGCGCAGAGCAGCGCCACGCACGCGTTCTTGCTGGTCTTCACGTCGATCGAGCCGGAGAGCCGACGGCCGCCGACCACCCGCAGATGCATCGGACCCGCGTAGCCGAGCGAGACGATCTCACTGTCCAGCGCTTCACCGATTCGGGCGATCATCTCAAGGCTGATGTTTTGGTTGCCGCGTTCGATGCGGTTCACCGCACTCTGACTGGTGCCGAGCGCCTCGGCCAGCTGCGTCTGTGTCCAGCCCCGGTGCTGACGGGCGTCACGGATGAGCTTGCCGATGCGTACGAGGTAGTCGTCTGCCATGGCGGCAGGCTATCTCACATATGAGATGGGGCATCTCGGGGGGTCCGAGTGGGTGACGGTCCCTCAGCCGCGCTTGGGGCGCTTGGTCGTGGTGCGCCGCCAACCGAAGGGACCCGGCAGATCCATCGAGGTGGTCCGGC
This sequence comes from Streptomyces sp. NPDC033178, assembly GCF_055577685.1. Lineage (NCBI taxonomy): Bacteria > Bacillati > Actinomycetota > Actinomycetes > Kitasatosporales > Streptomycetaceae > Streptomyces > Streptomyces sp. NPDC033178. Next base: position 35,697 of record NZ_JBVIPT010000040.1, on the reverse strand, counting down.
GGCCCGTGCTGCTGTGGGTGCGCCGCGGTCCGTTCTTGCCACCGCTGGTGATGGACCACGAGCGACGGTTGATGTTCAGCCGTACTCCCGGCAGGATCCGGAAACTCTTACGGAATGTGAGGGGCATGCGTGCCTCCTTGTCGTCCGTCGCCGGGTACCCCGGATGCCGGTCGATACGCCGAACACGCTTGCCCCCGGGCCCGGTTCGGGTCCGGGTCCGTGTCCTGGGCTGCGCCGGGCCCGTTCTCGCGGCTGCCCTGCGGCACTGTTTCGGCCGTCTTGAGATGCCTCCCGGGCCGGGTCGGCGGGCGTGTCCGTGCAACAGGACACACCCTCCGGGCATGACCGCCCAGCGGTCATGTACTAGAGTTATCTCGACATCGAGATATCTGCCGAGGCGTGCCGCAGCCGCCCAGACCGGTAAGGGTTACCTAACTTAGCCTTACCTTAGCGGATCGGCCAAGAGGGCGTGGCGGCAGGATGCGGTGGTACGCGCACATGAATGAAGGAGACTGTCGTGTCGGCGAACAGCTTCGACGCCCGTAGCACGCTCAGCGTGGGCGACGAGTCGTACGAGATCTTCCGGCTGGACAAGGTGGAAGGCTCGGCCCGCCTTCCGTACAGCCTCAAGGTCCTGCTGGAGAACCTGCTCCGTACCGAGGACGGCGCGAACATCACCGCCGACCACATCCGTGCTCTTGGCACCTGGGACTCGCAGGCCCAGCCCAGCCAGGAGATCCAGTTCACGCCGGCCCGCGTGATCATGCAGGACTTCACCGGCGTGCCCTGTGTCGTGGACCTCGCCACCATGCGTGAGGCCGTGAAGGAGCTCGGCGGCGACGCGGCGAAGATCAACCCGCTCGCCCCCGCCGAGCTGGTCATCGACCACTCCGTCATCGCCGACAAGTTCGGCACCAACGAGGCGTTCGCCCAGAACGTCGAGCTGGAGTACGGCCGCAACCGCGAGCGCTACCAGTTCCTGCGCTGGGGTCAGACCGCCTTCGACGAGTTCAAGGTCGTCCCGCCGGGCACCGGCATCGTCCACCAGGTCAACATCGAGCACCTGGCCCGGACCGTCATGGTCCGCAACGGGCAGGCGTACCCCGACACCCTTGTCGGTACGGACTCGCACACCACCATGGTCAACGGTCTGGGCGTACTGGGCTGGGGCGTCGGCGGTATCGAGGCCGAGGCCGCGATGCTCGGCCAGCCGGTCTCGATGCTCATCCCGCGCGTCGTCGGCTTCAAGCTCACCGGTGAGCTGACCCCCGGCACCACCGCCACCGACCTCGTGCTGACCATCACCGAGATGCTCCGCAAGCACGGTGTCGTCGGCAAGTTCGTCGAGTTCTACGGCGAGGGTGTGGCGGCCACGAGCCTCGCCAACCGCGCCACCATCGGCAACATGTCGCCGGAGTTCGGCTCCACCGCCGCGATCTTCCCGATCGACGGCGAGACGCTGAAGTACCTGAAGCTGACCGGCCGCAGCGAGCAGCAGGTCGCCCTCGTCGAGGCGTACGCCAAGGAGCAGGGCCTCTGGCTCGACCCGGCCGCCGAGCCCGACTTCTCCGAGAAGCTGGAGCTGGACCTCTCCACGGTCGTCCCGTCGATCGCCGGTCCGAAGCGCCCGCAGGACCGGATCGTCCTCGCGAACGCCGCCGAGCAGTTCAAGAGCGACGTCCGCAACTACGTCGACACCGCCGACGAGGCCGGCAAGGAGTCCTTCCCGGCCTCCGACGCCCCGGCCAACCACCCCAACGGCGCTCCGTCCAACCCGGTCACCGTGACCGCCGCCGACGGTTCCACGTACGAGATCGACCACGGTGCGGTGACGGTCGCGGCCATCACCTCCTGCACCAACACCTCGAACCCGTACGTCATGGTCGCCGCCGCGCTCGTCGCGAAGAAGGCCGTGGAGAAGGGGCTGACCCGCAAGCCGTGGGTCAAGACCACCCTCGCCCCGGGCTCCAAGGTCGTCACCGACTACTTCGACAAGGCGGGGCTCACCCCCTACCTCGACAAGGTCGGCTTCAACCTCGTCGGCTACGGCTGCACCACCTGCATCGGCAACTCCGGCCCGCTGCCGGAGGAGGTCTCCAAGGCCGTCAACGACCACGACCTGGCCGTGACCTCGGTGCTCTCCGGCAACCGTAACTTCGAGGGCCGGATCAACCCCGATGTCAAGATGAACTACCTGGCCTCCCCGCCGCTGGTCGTCGCCTACGCCCTCGCGGGCTCCATGAAGGTGGACATCACGCGCGACGCGCTCGGCGTCGACCAGGAGGGCAAGCCGGTCTTCCTGACCGACATCTGGCCGACCGAGGCCGAGGTCAACGACGTCGTGGCGAACGCCATCGGCGAGGACATGTTCAACAAGTCCTACCAGGACGTCTTCGCGGGTGACGCCCAGTGGCAGGCGCTGCCGATCCCGACCGGGAACACCTTCGAGTGGGACCCGCAGTCCACCTACGTGCGCAAGCCCCCGTACTTCGAGGGCATGACGATGGAGACCACCCCGGTCTCCGACATCACCGGCGCGCGCGTCCTCGCCAAGCTGGGCGACTCGGTCACCACCGACCACATCTCCCCGGCCGGTGCCATCAAGGCCGACACCCCGGCCGGCAAGTACCTCACCGAGCACGGCATCGAGCGGCGTGACTTCAACTCCTACGGCTCGCGCCGAGGCAACCACGAAGTCATGATCCGCGGCACCTTCGCCAACATCCGCCTGCGCAACCAGATCGCGCCGGGCACCGAGGGCGGCTACACCCGCGACTTCACCGTCGACGGCGGCCCGGTCTCCTTCATCTACGACGCCTCGCGCAACTACATCGAGCAGGGCACCCCGCTGGTCATCCTGGCCGGCAAGGAGTACGGCTCCGGCTCGTCCCGCGACTGGGCGGCCAAGGGCACCGCGCTCCTGGGCGTCAAGGCCGTCGTCGCCGAGTCCTACGAGCGCATCCACCGCTCGAACCTCATCGGCATGGGCGTCATCCCGCTGCAGTACCCGGAGGGCCAGTCAGCCGAGTCCCTCGGCCTGACCGGCGAGGAGGCCTTCTCCATCGCCGGCATCACCGAGCTGAACGACGGCACCACCCCCCGTACGGTCAAGGTCACCACCGACACCGGTGTGGAGTTCGACGCGGTCGTCCGCATCGACACCCCCGGCGAGGCCGACTACTACCGCAACGGCGGCATCCTGCAGTACGTGCTGCGCAGCCTGATCCGCAAGTAGGCGGGCCACCGCAAGTACGCGGTCCGGTACGGCAGTCGAGGGCCGCACTCCCGGAGACGGGGGTGCGGCCCTTTGCCGTGCGGAGGGTGGCCTGGGTGGGTGGCGGGCGGCGCGTGCGGTGGGTGGCTCGGGCGCGCGGTCGCTACACCCAGCCCCGCTGAGCGGCCCGTACCCCCAGCTGGAACCTGCTCGCCGCGCCCAGCCGTTCCTGGAGTTCGCTCACCCGGCGCCGCAGGGTCCTGAGGCTCACGCCCAGATGACGGGCCACCGCCTCGTCCTTCATCCCGGCCGCCAGCAGCCGGATCAACACCCGCTCACCTTCGAGGAGTTCACCGTTGCCGGTCGGCTGGCCGAGCGGTGTCGCCTGCTGCCAGGCCATCTCGAAGAGCTTCTGCAGGGCTTCGGTGACCGCCGAGTGCCACACCACGACGGCGCAGTAGCCGCCCGCCGCCGAGGCGGTCAGCGGCAGCATCGCCCGGCACCCGTCGACCACCAGCAGCTTGAGGGGCACGGACGGCAACACCCGGGCCTGCTCACCGAGTTCCACCATCTTCCAGGTGCGCGACAGTATTTTCGGGTCCTCCAGGGCCGTCGCCGCGTACACCCCGCGAGAGACGATCCCGCGGCGCAGCAGATCGGCCTGGAGAGCCGCCTGAGGTGCGGGCGGGGCGAGATACGGTGGCGTGTCGAAGAGACACACCTCCCGCTCGGCGCGTGCGTACATTTCCTCCAGACGTGCTGCGATGGCGCCCTCGCCGGAGGCGACCTCGATCAGCCGGGACGGTTCCTCCCGCAGCAGCCCGGCCTCGTACGCGGTGCCCATCTCCTCGGCGGTGGCGGCGAGCAGTTCGGACTCCGTCTCGCGCCGGCGGATCAGCGCGCGCACCGCGACCCGTGGGTCCACCGCCCGTAACCCGCCCATGGAGTCCGGCGGCTGGAGCAGCCCGAGCCCGAGCAGTTGGTTGCAGGTCTCGCGTACCTGGGCCGGCGAGGCGCCGGTCAGCAGGGCCCAGCCGGCGGCACCGGCGTCGGGCTGATGGAGGATCGCCTGGTACACCCGCTCCTGGAAGGGGGACACTCCCACCGCGGCCCAAGGGCTCGCGGCAGGGGCGCGTCCTGCCGTGTTCTGTCCCGCCGTGTTCTGCCCGGCCGTGCCATATGCCGTGTTCACCATGGCTCGGCACGGTAGGCGATCTTTGTTAACTCCGCTGTCGTGCCGGTCCGGGCCGCCGACTACTTCAGGCCGAAGGCCCGCACCACGGTCTGGTCGACCGCGTTGCCTTCCCGGTCGGCGGCCTGTACGCGCAGGGACACGAACTCGGCGCCCTTCGGGTGCTTGAGTTCCGCCTTGCCGCCTCGGACCTTGACCTCCTTCCAGGAGGCGCCGTCGTCGTACGACACCCAGGCCTTCAGCTCACGGGCCGTGATACTCGACTTCTGGTCCCGGACGGAGAGTTCGAGCTTCGACTTCCGCTTGGCCTCCGCACGGTTGAGGAGGTCGAGCCCGTCGAGGTCGTGGTCGACGGAGAGCAGCGGCAGCGCGGTCTGCTGGTTCGTGTGCGCCGACGCGAAGGACCATTCGGTGTGGGTGCTGGTGGAGTACGTGGCCCAGTCGGCCTTGCGCTGCGCGTCGAGCACGAAGCGGTACGAGGCCTTCGCCCCCGAGACGTCGAAGGTGCCGTAGCCGCCGAGCGCGCTGTTGCCGACCAGCTTCCCGTCCGCGTACAGCGCGCCCTTCGCGGTGTCCTGGGCGCCGTCCACGCTCGCGTAGTGACCCGGTGTCGCGTCGCTCAACTCAGGAACCCTGAGCGCGAGTTTGTCACCGGTTCGCTGGGAGAGACCGTACCGCTCGCTGGTCGCCGGCCGGACGACCTGCCGCAGCCACTCCTCGGCGGGCACCTTGCCCGCCTTGTCGAAGGTCCGCAGGTCGTTCCACTGGCCCCTGCTGGTCTGCCAGTTCGGGGTGACGGTGTTCCAGATGCGGGTGTCGGGAGCCACGTTGTAGTACTCGGTACGTGTCGTGCCCAGCGGAACGTACTGACTGGTCTCGATGGCGGCCCCCTGCCACGGGCGGTACCGGTAGACGGTGTCCCTGCCGACGTCACCGGCCCGGCTGCCGTGGTAACGGACCTTCTGCCGCACGGTGTTGGAGCTGTTCAGCGAGTACGTCTGGTTCTTCGAGACGGCGCCGGTCTGCGGGAACATCACGTTGTAGACGTACGGGCTGACCGCGGTGCCGTCCAGCTTCAGCGTGACCTTCTTCCCGCTCTTCAGCAGCGCGCCGAGCTTCGCGCCGTCCTCGCCGGTGGCGACCATCAGCGGGATCGTCGTGGTGTCCACCCAGGAGATCCAGTACCCCGGCTTCTCCTGGTACGCGATGACGTAACCGGCCCCGGCCCTGGTCGCGTTGGCCAGCGCCGCGTCAGCCGTCTTCCCGGCGGCCACCCGGACCACCGCCACCTTGCCCTTGACGTCGAGCCCCTGGAAGTCGGCCGGGGTGCCGCTGCCGGCGTCCACCGCCCGCACCGTGCGCTTTCCGCTGAACTTCACCGGAAGGGTGTCGCTCACCTGCGAATAGTCGAGAGGCAGCGCGTACTTCTCGGGGCTGCTGACGCTCGCAGTCAACTCCTTCTCGTACAGACGGAACTTGGGGGTGAACTCGAACATGCCCTCGGTGACCTTCTCGGTCGGGGCGACATAGAGGCGGTCGGTCCACCAGTTCTGGGCGTAGGTCGCCCCGAAGGCGGTCCCGGGCCCCTCCCGGTGCCAGTTGGTGCTGAAGCCCTGGAACTCGGAGTTCTCCTTCGTCCTCGGCTTGATCTCGACGGCCTTGCGGGCGTCGAAGACGACCTCGGTGTCCTTGTCGACCTTGATCTCCGGATCACCGACGACGGAGGTCGCGACCTCCAGCCCGGCCGCGTCCCGCTCCGGGATCCAGGTCGCCATGGAGTACGTACCGGCCGGCACCTTGAACGTGTAGCCGCTGCCGAGGAACCCGTGCGTGTCCGGGTACGCGCCGTTCAGCTCTTGCAGCACGAAGATCGACGCCGAGGTGGACGGCTTGCCGCTCCGGTTCACCAGCGAGACCTTCAGGTCGTAGGTCTTCGGCAGTTTCTCGAAGCCGACGGCCGTGGTGACCCGGATGCCGTCGGCGCTCGCGGTGACATGGCCCGTGTACCGGCCCTCGGCCTCCTCGGCCGGGTCGACCGTGACCGCTACGGTGGCGGTGTCCTTCGCCGGGACGGTCACGACGTCCGCGCCCAGGGTGGCCTCGGTGAGCGACAACGCCAGCTTCAACTCCACCGGCTTGTCAGTGGTGTTGGTGTACGTGATCTCCTTGCTCGCGGCCTCGGCGCCGTCGTCCTCCTCGAACTTGCCGAAGCTGAGCGCCGGGGTCGCGAAGACGCCCTGCCCGACGGCCCGTACGGCGTCGACGCGGCCGTCGCCCTGCTCGAACACAGAGGCGTCGGGGCTGGTCTTGGCCGTGGTGGCCAGGGCCTGCTTGATCTGCTGCCCCGTCCAGTCGGGGTGCGCCTGCGCGACCAGCGCCGCGGTGCCCGAGACATGCGGGGTCGCCATCGACGTGCCGCTCACCCTGGTGTAACTGTCGCCGACATGCGTGCTGCCGGGCATGGTGGTTCCCAAGGCGCGGGCAGCCGCGATTCCCACACCCGGCGCGGTGATCTCCGGCTTGACGGCGGAATCGCCGAGCCGGGGGCCGCGGCTGGAGAACGAGGCCAGTTTGTCGGACTTGTCGACCGCGCCCACGGTCAGCGCGGAGTCCGCGATACCCGGGGTGCCGAGGGTCTGCTCGGACGGGCCGGAGTTGCCCGCCGCGATCACGAAGAGAGCGCCGGTGGACGCGGACAGTTCGTCCACGGTCTCACTCAGCACGTCGGAGGGGCCGGACGCGTCACCGCCCAGCGACATCGAGACGATCTTCGCACCGGAGCGCGCGGCCCAGTCCATGCCGTCGAGGATCCAGGAGGTCTGACCGCGGCCGTCGTTCGCCAGCACCTTGCCGACCAGCAGCTCCGCACCGGGTGCCACGCCCTTGAGCCTGCCGTCCGAAGCCGCGCCCGAGCCGGCGATCGTGGACGCCACATGGGTGCCGTGGCCGTGACCGTCCTGCACGGCCTCGGTCGGCACGAAGCTCTTCGTCTCCGCGAGCTTCCCCGCCAGATCCGGGTGGCCGGTGTCCACGCCGGTGTCCAGGACAGCGACCTTGACGCCCTTGCCGTCGTAGCCCGACTGCCACACCTCGGGCGCGCCGATCTGCGGGACGCTCGTGTCGAGGGACACCTTCACCTTGGCGTCGAGCCAGATCTTCTCGATACCGTCGCCGAGTTGCCGCGCGGCCTTCGTGGTGGGTCCGGTGCCGAGCGCGGGGGCGATGTCCGCCCAGAAGGCGGTGGACTTCTTCGCGCTGAGCGCGGCGCCGTCGATCCCGGGCAGCGCGAGCGTGCGGCGCGCTCCGTCGGGCGTCGCGCTGCCCTTGGTGTAGGTGGTGATGAGCGGGGTGGTGCCGGTCGTGGAGTCGGTGTACCCCTGCTTCACCAGCTGGGTGATGTTGAACAGGGCCGGATCGAGGCGGCCCGCCTGTACCAGCGGGAGCGCGTCCGCCGGCAGCACGCTGATCTCGCCGTCGCGTTCGGTGGACAGGAAGGTGGCGGCCTCACGGCCCTTGCCGCGCCGGACGTCGACGGCGTACTTGCCGTCCGGTCCTGCGGTGAGCGACACCGTGTCGCCGGTGAGGAGGGTGACGGTCTGCGTGGTCCCGGCGCGGGTTTCCGCGCCGGTCCTCGTGGTCGCGTCGGACTTGGTGGCCGGGCCGCCGGGACCGGCCGTCGCGGGCGTGACTGCCCCCGCGAGCAGTCCGGCCGCTCCGGCCACGGCCCAGAGGGCGTGGTGTCTTCGCATGGGTGGGCGTCCTCCCCTGAACGCTGACAAACGCTTCCGGCCTGGTGGGCGGAAGCCAGTGATCAGAGTGGGCGCCGCGCGGCAGGGGGCTCAAGGGATTCGCGTGGCCGAGGAATGCCAATGCCCCTTTTGGCCAAGGGAGTTGGCGGGTTCGCTACGCCCGCGTGCGGGTCGCCGTCTGCCCCGGCCCACCGGGTCGCACGGCTGCGGCTCAGGCGGAACACAGGGTTCTGCCAGCCAACCGGGACAGGATCAAGACATGTCTGGCATCCGAAGGGAGCACGTCCGCGTGCTGAACGTCGACGACGAAACCGGCCACATGGGACCGCGCTCCGCGGTCGGCACGGGGTCCGTCACCGCGACCGGTGGGCGGTCGTGCCGGCTGGCGGACGGCGCGTCCGTTCCGCGCGTCGCGCACAACGGCAGCGCGCACAACGGCAGCGCGCACAACGGCAGCGCGCGCATCGGCATCGCGTGCAACGGCGGCGAGCACAGCCGCATCGCCCGCGGCGGCGTCCCGCATGCCGACGTCCTCGACGGAATGCGACACGACACGGCTGGGCGGGAACCCTGCACGGCGGGGCGGGAACCTTGCACGGCTAGGCCGGAACCCTGCACGGCTAGGCCGGAACCCCGCACAGCCGGACTCGCTTCGGCGCCGGCGACCCGCTCCGGGCGAGATGCCGCCTATGACGGCAGATCGACGGAGGCCGGGAGATGAGTTCGCGGCTGCGGCTCCGGCTCCGGCCTCATGGGCGGTCGCAGCGGGACCGGCCCCCGCGCGGGCGCTCCCTGCGGTCCCGCCTCCCGCTGTTCGTCGGAGTCACCCTCGTCGCCGTGTGCGCGGTGACGGCGCTCACCGTGTTCCTCGTCCAACGCTCGTATCTGCTCGGTGACCTGGACCAGCGCGTCACCAACGCCGCCGAGCGGGTTCAGAGCGGGACTCGGGGCACGACCGGGGCCGGGCCCGCCGCCGACGAGGACCTGACGTTCCTCGACCAGCGGGGTCAGGCCGTCGGCACGATCGCGGGCACGCTCGACGTCGACGGATACGTATCGGCCGCCCGGGTCGTCCCCCAGGACGGCGACCCGCGAAATCTCAACGCCGCCCAACGCGCCGCCCTCGACGGCATCGAGCCCGACGGCTCCCTGCACACCCGGACCGTGCCCGGCCTCGGCACCTACCGGGTCACCGCCGTCGCCGACAGCGGGCAGGCCGTTCTCACCGGCCTGCCGATGGACGGCGTACAGGACATGATCCGGGATCTGGTCGTGGTCGAGGCCGTGGCCGCAGTCGTCGGTCTCGCCGCCGCGGGCTGCGTCTGCGCCGTCGTCATACGACGTCAACTGCGGCCGCTGGGACGGGTCGCCGCCACCGCCGCCGAGGTCTCCCGCTCGCCCCTGGACGGGGGCGAGGTCACCGGCCTGACCCACGTGTCCGGCCCCACCCCCGCGTCCGGCCTCCCCCGCGTATCCGAACGGGACACCGACCCCGCCAGCGAGGCAGGCCAGGTCGGCGCCGCGCTCAACCGCATGATCGACCACGTGGAGTCCTCGCTCGCGGAGCGGCAGCGCGGCGAGGAGGAGATCCGCCGCAGCGAGGAACGCACACGCCGCCTCCTCGCCGACGCCAGCCATGAACTCCGTACGCCCCTCGCGGCCATCGCCGGATACGCGGAACTGATGAACCGCGGCGCGGACATGATCGAGCCCACGCTGGCCTGGCGGAGGGTCTCGGCCGAGTCGGCGCGCATGACCGGCCTCGTGGAGGACCTGCTGCTGCTCGCCCGGCTCGACGAGGGACGGCTGTCGCACTCCGCCGAGGCGGACCTCGCGGACCTGGTCGCCGATGCCGTGTGGGACGCGCGGGCCGCCGGGGGCGACCACGACTGGCAGCTCGGGCTGCTCCTCGACACCCCGGCGCTCGTCGTCGGCGACGAGGCCCGGCTGCACCAGGTGGTGGCCAATCTGTTGGCCAACGCGCGTATGCACACGCCTGTGGGCACGACCGTCGTCACCTCGGTCGAGGCCACGGACGAGCGCCGCGTCATCCGGGTACGCGACAACGGCCCCGGCATCCCGCCCGCCCTGCTCCCCAGGGTCTTCGAACGCTTCACCCGCGCCGACGTCTCGCGCTCCCGCCCGGACGCCAGGTCCGGGGGCTCCGGTCTGGGCCTCGCCATCGCGGCGGCGATCACACAGGCGCACGGGGGCCGGATCGGAGTCGAGAGCGAGCCGGGACGCACGGAGTTCACCATCGAACTGCCACCCGTCGGGATGCCCCGACTGCTGCCCGTGGACACGGTCTCGGCTCCCTCGACGCCGACGCCGACGCCGACGCCGACGCCGACGCCGACACAGGCCAAGGCCCAGGCGCAGACACAGGCGCAGACACAGGCCCAAGCGCAGACACCAGCCCAGGCGCAGACGCCCGCACCGCCCCCCGCCCCGGCCCCCACACGCGCCCCGGACATCGCCTCCTCGTCCATGAGCTGACAGTGCCCCCGGTTTCCCAGCCGTCGCGAGGGCCGCACCCACCCGGGTGCAACCCCCTTGCGTCAGGCGTTTACAGGTGCAGAGGTCCGCGCTAGCGTCAAAACCACGTGGGATGGGAGCGCTCCCACATCGGTGGACCGGAACCCGCCCAGGGCTCGCTCCCATCTCGCGCATCCGCACACGGACATCACCCGACACCGGCACGGCCCATGAACGAAGGGACGGACAGATCTGTCATGATCCTGACAACATCCCCGCCCACCCCGCCCACCCCGCGCCCCCCACGGCGATTACCGCTCCCCGCCCGCGGCAGAGCCCTCCTCCTCATCCTGCTGGCCCTGGTCGTCACGATCCCGGCGCTCGGTCTGGTCGTCTCGGCCGGCGGCGAGGCGAAGGCCCACGGCACCCCCATGAAGCCCGGCAGCCGCACCTTCCTGTGTTGGCAGGACGGGCTCACCGACACCGGTGAGATCAAGCCGATCAACCCGGCCTGCAAGAAGGCGCAGCAGGTCAGCGGCACGACCCCGTTCTACAACTGGTTCTCGGTGCTCCGCTCCGACGGCGCGGGCCGCACCCGCGGCTTCGTGCCCGACGGTGAGCTGTGCAGCGGCGGCAACACCAACTTCACGGGTTTCAACTCCCCGAGCGCCGACTGGCCGTTGACCCATCTGACCTCGGGCGCGACCGTCGACTTCTCCTACAACGCCTGGGCCGCGCACCCGGGTTGGTTCTACGTGTACATCTCCAAGGACGGCTTCGACCCGACCAAAACGCTCACCTGGAACGACATGGAGGCACAGCCGTTCCTGAGCGTCGACCACCCGCCGCTCAACGGCTCCCCGGGCACGGTCGAGGCGAACTACTCCTGGTCCGGCAAACTTCCCTCGGGCAAGTCGGGCCGCCATCTGATCTACATGGTCTGGCAGCGCTCGGACAGCGCGGAGACCTTCTACTCCTGCTCCGACGTCGTCTTCGACGGCGGCAACGGAGAGGTGACGGGCATCCACGACCCGGGCAACCCGACCGAGCCCCCGCCCGGCGCCTGCTCCGCCACCCGCCGTACGACGGGCAGTTGGTCCGGCGGCTACCAGTCCGAGGTCACCGTCACCAACACCGGCGAGGTGCCGATGCTGGGCTGGATGGTCGACTGGACACTGCCGGGCGGCCAGTCCGTCGCCAGCCTCTGGAGTGGCAACGCCACGTACAGCGGTCAGAACGTGATGGTCCACAACGCCGACTGGAACGGGTCGCTCGATCCGGGCGAGAGCGCCTCGTTCGGGTACGTCGTCCAGGGGTCCGGGGGTGATGCGGCGACCGCCCTCGCCTGTCGGCCGGGCTGATCAGGGCCGGCGAACCCGTCACACCACCTGCTCGGACACCACGTGCTCGGGGCGGACCCGGTGGCCGTAATCCACCGGGTCCGCGAGCCGGGCAGGTTCGGGGGAAGGTCTGCCCGGATGGAACATGGCTTGTGCGGACCAGAGGACGCGACAACGTTGTCGAATGGTCTGGCCGAGACTCTACTCCTCCAACAGACAACGCTGTCAAACCTGTTGGGCCTTGAGCCGTCCGAGTGTCGGCCGTGCGCGCCCCTCCGCCGGCAGGCGCTCTTCCGTGGTACAGGTGCGGCACGCTACTGTCCCTGCGGCTTGTGCGACCCGTGGTGCGCGACCCGTCCGAAGGAGGAGGGGCCGCGTCATGCGTTTCCGTCCGTCATCCGTGCTTCCCGCCGTTGCTCTTGCCGCCGCCATGGCCGTCGGCAGCGGAGCAACCCCGGCCGTGGCCGCACCCCCACCGGGACCGGCGCTCGTCCAGGACCCCACCCCGTACGTCGACCCCCTCATCGGCACCAGGAACGGCGGCAATGTCTTCCCGGGCGCCGTCGTGCCGTTCGGCATGCTCTCCTGGAGCCCCGAGAACACCCGCGGCGACGCGACCCGCACGGCCGCGCCCGGCGGCTACCAGTACGACGCGACCCGTATCCGCGGCTTCAGCCTCACTCACATGTCCGGCACGGGCTGTGCGGGCGGCAGCGGTGACATCCCGTTCTTCCCGTACGCGGGCGAGGTCACCTCGTCCCCGGCGAGCGACACCAAGGACGCGGTGTACGCGGCGGACTTCAAGCACGCCGACGAGACCGCCGAACCGGGCCACTACAAGGTCGGTCTCTCCTCCGGCGTCACCGCGGACCTCACGGCGACCGCCCGCACGGGCTCGGGCCGCTTCACCTACCCCGTCGGCAAACCGGCCTCGCTGCTGATCCGTACCGCCAACTCCGAGGTGGGCTCCACGACTTCGGACGTGCGCATCGACCCCAAGGCCCGTACGGTCTCGGGTTCCGTCACGTCCGGCAACTTCTGCGGCTACCTCGACCCGGAGGGCCAACGCGACTACTACACCCTCCACTTCACGGCCCGCTTCGACCGCGCCTTCAAGGCCACCAGCACCTGGCAGGACGACAAGCTGAACCCCGGCGCCACCGAGGCGAGCGGCGGCACCGGCGGATTCGGCACCAACGGCCGGCCGGTCGCGGGCAAGGGCGCGGGCGGATACGTGGAGTTCGAGCCCGGCACCGACCCGGTGAACGTCAAGGTCGGCATCTCGTACGTCAGCCGGGCAGGCGCCGAGGCCAACCTCGCCGCCGAGAACCCGCCCCGCCGCTCCTTCGACGACGTCCAGGACGCCGCGCGGAAGGCCTGGCGCGACCGCCTCTCCGCCGTCAGGGTCGGCGGCGGCACCGACGACGAGCGCACCACCTTCTACACCGCGCTCTACCACTCCCTCCTGCACCCGAACGTCATCAGCGACGCCGACCGCAGATACAGAGGCGCCGACGGCCAGGTGCACAGGGTGGGCACGGGCCACCGGGCCCAGTACGGCACCTACTCCGGCTGGGACGTCTACCGTTCCCAGGTCCAGCTGCTCACCCTGCTCGACCCGCGCACCGGCTCCGACATCGCTCAGTCGCTGCTCGAACTGGCCCGCCAGAACGGCGGTGTCTGGGACCGCTGGCTGCACGGTGCGAGCGGCACCCACGTCATGAACGGAGACCCGGCACCGGCGACCCTGGCGGGCATCAGGGCCTTCGGCGGACGGGACTTCGACCTGCGCGGCGCGCTCGACTCGCTGGTGAAGGCGGCCACCGTACCGACCGGTCTCGATCTGAGCCCGGCCGGGAAGCCCATCATGTCCGTCGGCCAACGCCCGTCCCTCGACAAGTACTTGGCGAAGCACTACATGCCGTCCGTGTCCAACGCCTGGGGCGGCGCCGCCGAGACCCTGGAGATGTCGGGCGCCGACTTCGCCCTCGCCCAACTCGCCACCGCAGCCGGGGAGAAGAAGACCGCTGAGACCTTCACCCGGCGCGCCCAGTGGTGGCAGAACAACTTCAACATCGCGGCCGACCCCACCGGCGGCTACATCGCGAACCGCAAGGCGGACGGCAGCTGGGTCACCGGCTTCACCCCGGCCACCGGCAACGGATTCGTCGAGGGCACGGCGGCCCAGTACACCTGGATGGTCCAGCACAACCCGGCGGGCCTCTTCGCCGCGATGGGCGGGCAGGACAAGGCGGTTGAGCGCCTGGACTCCTTCTTCCACAACGCCGACGGCAGTTGGGCCTTCACCGGCAGCGGCGGCGACAAGTCCGAACTGGACAACGAGCCGTCCATCAACGTCCCCTACCTGTACGCGTACGCGGGCGCGCCCCACAAGACCCAGGAGACCGTGCGGGCCGCGATGGGCAAGCTGTGGTCCACCGAGCCCGCCGGGATCCCCGGCAACGACGACCTCGGCGCGATGTCGTCCTGGTACGTCTTCTCCGCGCTCGGCATGTATCCGCAGGTGCCGTCGCGGGCCGAACTCGTCCTGGGCTCACCGCTGTTCCCGAGGGCCCACATCTCCCGCCCGAACGGCAACGACATCGACATCCGGGCCGAGGGCGCGGCGGCGGACTCGCCGTATGTCCAGTCGTTGAAGGTCAACGGCCGTACCAGCAACCGGCCTTGGCTGCCCGCCTCCTTCGTGCGCGACGGTGGCACGCTCGACTACACCCTCGCCGGGACCCCGAACCGCGCCTGGGGGAGCGGCGCCGAGGACGCCCCGCCGTCCTTCCGCGACGGGGAACAGCCGTACCAGATCGGTGTCGGCCCGACCACGGCTACGGTCGCCCCCGGCGGCAGCACGAAGCTCGACATCCGCGCGCTCGCGCTGAGCGGCGGCACCGGGCCCGAGGTGCGATTCCGCGTCGAGACCCCCGAAGGCGTCCGGGCGACTCCCGCCGAGGGAACGGTCACGGACGGGGCCCAGGAGATCACGCTGGCCGCGGACGAGGACGCCGAGCAGGGCTTCTACGACGTCAAGGTCAGCGTGACGTCCGGCGACAGCGACACCTCGTACGACCAGCCCGTCGCCCTCACCGTCGCGGCGCCCGGCTCACTGCTCGCCGCGTACAACAACACCGGGACCACGGACGACACCGGCGACCACTCAGAGGGCGACTACGACGGTGGCGGCTGGAGCTACTCGCGTCAGGCACTCGCCGCTGCCGGTCTCACCCCGGGCGGGCAGGGTTCGGTGAACGGTCTCGACTACACCTGGCCGGGTTCCCCGTCGGGCCGTCCGGACAACGCCTCGGCGACCGGCCAGACCATCGAACTACCCGCACCGGCAGCCAAGTTGAGCTTCCTCGGCAGCGCGGTCAACGGCAACCAGCAGACGCGGGCGACCGTCACGTATGACGACGGCACCACCGATTCCATCGACCTCTCCTTCACCGACTGGACCGTCGGCGGCGGAGGCGGCACCGTCCAGTACGGCAACGAGGTCGTCGCCCGGACCGCGTACCGGAACGTCGCGGGCGCCGACAAGGACCCGGTCGCCACGTACGTCTTCGCCACGAAGCCGTTCGAGGCGCCGGCCGGCAGGACGATCAGGAGCGTGAAGCTGCCCGACAACGCGGACCTGCATGTGTTCACCGTCGCAGTGAACTGAACTCCCTTTCCCTGCAAGGTAATTCGCTTCCCAGCAAGGTAAGGCCGCTTCCCTGCAGGGCAATCCGCCTCCGTCGGTGCTCCAACCGGCGGAGGCGGTAGCGTGTGCGATTCCGACGAACGCCCCGGGGGACGAGCCATGCGCGCGCGAGTGACAGTGCTGCGGCCCGCAGCCGTCTGCCTGGCACTGGTGATGCTGCTGGGCGGACTCGCCGGATGCGGCACAGGAACCGGCGCCGC
The DNA here is from genome assembly GCF_055577685.1 of Streptomyces sp. NPDC033178. NCBI lineage: Bacteria > Bacillati > Actinomycetota > Actinomycetes > Kitasatosporales > Streptomycetaceae > Streptomyces > Streptomyces sp. NPDC033178. The sequence continues at coordinate 19,815 of NZ_JBVIPT010000040.1, read as the reverse complement.
GAAGAAGTCGTGGATCGCGGTGCCGGACCAGTTCTATCTCCGGCCGCCCGGGGACAAGTCCGGTCCGACGAACAAGGTGCCCTTCCACGTCCAGGCCGAGGACGTGAAGGCCAGGAGCCGCGTCGGAACGCAGGACCACCGGCTCACGGTGGACGTCACAGGGTCCGAGCAGGCGGTACGGCTCAAGATCTCGGACATCCGCAAGAAGAACCCCAGGTGCGCCGGGACCGACACCCGGGTCGTCTGCAAGGTGAGCGGCGCCTACGACAGCTGGTCCGACATCGACCGCGTCTATCCGTACGCCGCCCCGGGCAGCAGGCCGGGCGACAGCGGAACGGTTCGTTTCAGCTTCACCACCAAGAAGGGGAAGAAGCTCAGCGCCCGCACCCGGGTCGTCGTCGGCGAGCCCGTGGTGAAGGTGCGGACGACGAAGGTGTTCAAGGACGTCGGGCCCGGCTCCGTCCTCAGCACGCCCGTCGTGGTCCGCAACACCGGGGAGGTGCCCGTGCGCGGAGTCGGCCTGCAACTCTCCGTCGGCACGGGCCTGCGCTTCAAGCAGCGGTACGGCAACTGCCGTTACCCGGAGCCGCAGAAGGGCTCCCTCGCGATGTGCGAGTTCCCCGGCGTGCGCATACCGCCCGGGCAGGCGGTCGTCCTCCGCCCGGCCCTGGCACTGGACGTCGCCAAGACGGAGATGTACTCCTCGTTCCGCCAGCAGGCATGGGCCCTCGACATGGGCCCCGCCAAGTACAGCGTGGTGCCCGAGGGCGGCGACCGCGGCGACGGCCTCAGGCTGACGACCGCGACCGCGAAGGGTTCCGACCTGAAGGGGACGTTCGCCGGCGGCGACGTGTGGAGTGACGTGCAGGTGGACACGTACGCCGACTTCGAGGTCTTCCCCGTCGAGGTGAGCGGCGGGCGCGGCAGCGAGCACACCGTGCGTCTGAAGGTCCGCAACAACGGGCCCGCCAACCCCGGGAGCACGACACTGCTGTTCACCCCGCCGGAGAGCGCCACCGTGGTGAAGCAGCCCATGGAGGCCATCGACGAGGACGTGTACGAGCCCTACTGCGACCTCGACAAGGGCACGTACTCCTGCTCCGTGGGAAGCGGGCTGGAAGCGGGCAAGACGCGTACCTTCGACTTCAGGCTCCGCCTCGGCGGTCCGGGCGAGGGCAGCGTGCGGGTGACGGACGCCCGCGATTCCGACCGCCGGGACCCCGACCCCGCCAACGACACGGCACCGGTTACCGTCCTGCCGTAACCGGTGCCGTGTGCGCCGTGCATGCTGCTTTGCCGAGCGTGCCGTGCGTCAGCTCAGCAGTTCCACCTCCGACAGCGTCGCCTCACCGTCGAGGACCAGCCGGTACTTGGTGTACGACCCGGGCGCCGAGACCGAGAACGCCCGTGTCTGCCGGTCCCAGGTGAAGGACTGACCGGACCGCTTGTCGAGGTCCTTCCACGTGGTCCCGTCGGACGAGCCCTGCAGGACCCAGCCCTGCGGAGCCTTGGAGCGCTCGGCCGAAGTCAGCGTGTACTGAACGGCCTTGGCCCGGTCGGCGGTCGGCAGATCGACGGACTCGACGGTCGCGTTCGTCGCCGAGGTGTTGTCGAACAACTCGCCCTCGCCCTTGATGACATCGCTGCGGGGCGACGGCACCTTGTCGTCCTGCGTGATCGAGACGGGCGCCGCGTTCTTCCCGGTGCCCCACGAGGACGGCTTCGACCCCATGTCGAACTCCAGCACTCCGCCACGGGAGATGATCGAGTGGGGGAGGGAAGTCGACTTCCAGGCCTTGCCGTTGACCTTCAGGCCCTGCACGTAGACGTTCTTCGCGCTGTTCTTCGGGGCCTTCACGACCAGCTCCCGGCCGTTCTCCAGGTGCACGGTCGCCTTGGTGAACAGCGGTGAGCCGACGGCGTATTCGCCGCTGCCCATCACCAGCGGGTAGAAGCCGAGCGCGGAGAAGAGGAACCAGGCCGACTGCTCGCCGTTGTCCTCGTCGCCGTGGTAGCCCTGCCCGATCTCGCTGCCGGTGTAGAGCCGGGACAGCACCTCGCGGACGTTCTTCTGCGTCTTCCAGGGCTGACTCGCCGCGTTGTACATGTAGTTCACGTGGTGGGCGACCTGGTTGGAGTGCCCGTACATGCCCATCCGTACGTCACGCGCCTCGGTCATCTCGTGGATGACGCCCCCGTACGAGCCGACGAACTCGGGCGAGGCGGTCTCGGGTGTCGCGAAGTACGTGTCGAGCTTCTCCGCGAGCCCGGAGCGGCCTCCGTACAGGTTGGCGAGGCCGCGGGAGTCCTGGGGCGCGGTGAAGGCGTAGCCCCAGCCGTTCGTCTCGGTGTAGTCGTAACCCCACACCCTCGGGTCGTACTTGGACGACTCGACCCGCCAGTCGCCCTTGGCGTCACGGCCCTGGAAGAAGTCGGCCTTGTCGTCGAAGAGGTTCACGTAGTCCTGGGCGCGGTTGAGGAAGTACTCGGCCTCCTCCTTGTAGCGCTTCTCGCCCGTCTTCTTGTAGAGGGCCTGGCCCATCTTCGAGATGCCGTAGTCGTTGAGGTAGCCCTCAAGCGCCCAGGACAGGCCCTCGTGCGTGTCGGTGCTCGTGTAGCCGAGGAACGGCGAGGTCGCCATGCCCTTGCGGCCCACGCCCGAGGAGGGCGGCACGACGGTGGCGTTCTTGACCGCCGCGTCGTACGCCGACTTCGCGTCGAAGTCGACCCCCTTCACGTACGCGTCCGCGAACGCCACGTCCGACGAGGTGCCGGTCATCAGGTCCGCGTAACCGGGCGAGGACCAGCGCGAGGTCCAGCCGCCGTCCTTGTACTGCTGCACGAACCCGTCGACCATCTCACCGGCCTGACCGGGCGTCAGGAGCGAGTAGGCCGGCCAGGTCGTCCGATAGGTGTCCCAGAACCCGTTGTTGACGTACACCTTGCCGTCGACGATCTTCGCGCCGGTGTGCGTCGGGGTGTCCGGTCCCGGCATCGGCGAGAACGGCGAGGCGTACTGGTACTTCGAACCGACCTTCTCGAAGCCGGAGTTGGGGTACAGGTACAGCCGGTAGAGGCTGGAGTACAGGGTCGTCAGCTGGTCCGGCGTCGCGCCCTCGACCTCGACCTTGCCGAGGATCTTGTCCCACTGCTTCTGGGCGCGCGACTTGACCGCGTCGAAGGACGTGCCGTCCGGGATCTCCTGACGGAGGTTGTCCTTGGCCTGGTCGATGCTGATCAGGGACGTGGCCAGGCGGAGTGTGACCGTGCGGTCCTCGCCCGCCTTGAACTTCAGATAGCCCTTCACACCGGAGGAGCTGCCCTCGGCGACCTCCGCGTCGAAGACCCCGTACACGAAGAGGCGGGTCGCGCCCGTCGACAGGCCGGACTTCACGTCCGAGTAGCCCGTGAAGGTCCCGTTCTCCTTGTTGAGGGTGAGGCCCGCCTGGTCGGTGACGTTGTCGAAGACGACGCTCGCGTCGTCGCCGGGGTAGGTGAAGCGCATGGCCGCCGCGTGGTCCGTCGGCGCCATCTCCGTCTTCAGGCCGTTCTCGAACCGCACCCCGTAGTAGTACGGGCGTGCCGTCTCGTTCTCGTGCTTGAAGGGCAGCGCGCGGGCGGTGCGGCCCGTCTCCGGGGTGCCGGACGCGGCCGACGGCATCACCTGGAAGGTCTGCCGGTCGCCCATCCAGGGGCTCGGCTCATGACTCGCGCTGAACGCCTGTATGGTCGGCAGATTGTCCGAGTTGTTCGCGCGGGCGTAGTCGTAGAGCCAGCTGAGTGAACCCGCGTTCGTCACCGGCGTCCAGAAGTTGAAGCCGTGCGGCACGGCCGTCGCCGGGAAGTTGTTGCCGCGCGAGAAGCCGCCGCTGGAGTTGGTGCCGCGCGTGGTGGACGCGTAGTCCGAGAGATGCGCCTTCGGCTTCTCGGGCTTCTTCACGCTGAGGTTCACGTCGTCCAGCCAGCCGCGGAACTTCGCAGGCCCCTTCGGGGAGTCGTACGCGACCAGGATCCGGTCGACCGTCCGGCCGGCCGCGACCGAGCCGATCCGCGAGACGACGTTGTTCCACTGGTTGACGTACAGCACCTTCGACGCGCCCTGGCCCTGCGGAGTCAGCGCGAACCCGTGCTGGTCCTGGGCCCGCAGGTCACTCAGATAGGTGCCGTCCGTGAACGCCAGGTCCACCGAGACGTTCGTGGCGTCGTAGTCCCGGTCGCCGTCCGCCATCGACGGGAAGACCCGGTACGCCAGCTCGGTGTCGCGGCCCACGGCCACGTTCACGTCGAAGACCTTGTTGTACGAGTAGGCGCGGCCGTCCGCCTTGTGCGTGCCCGCGTACCGGAGGGCCTTCTTGCCCGTGAAGCCCGCGCCGGACTTCGCGGTCGGGGAGCCGCTCGGGCCGCGGTCCACCAGCGAGAGCATGTCCTTGGGCGTCGGCTCCGCGCCGCCGCCCGTCGAGAACTGCACGTCGGCGAGTTGCAGGGCGTCCGAGGCACCGTTGTTCTTGGTGATGTCGAGCCGGAAGTGCTGGTACTCCGCGGGCTCCGCGAGGTCGTACGACTTCGTCTGGAAGCGCTCGCCGAAGGACTCGCCGGTGCGCGTGTCGAGGGTCTTCCAGTCCTTGCCGTCCGTGGACCCCTGGAAGGTCCAGTCGACCGGGTCGCGCTCGTCGTGGTCGTTGGCCGACGTGAGTGCGTACGTCACCAGCTTGACCGGGGCGTCCAGCTCGAACTCCACCCAGCCGGTGGGCGCGAACGTGAGCCATTTGGTGCCGGGCTCGACATCGACGAGGTTCTCCTTCACCTCGCCCGAGCCCGAGTTCTCGCCGCTCGCGCCGACGTCCGTGACGTGCTCGGTCACATTGCCGGGAATACCGGTGCTGAAGCCGCCGTCGACACCCGACGAACGCTTCGAACCATCGGGCGCGGTATCGACTGTATTCAGCCAGTCGGGTGCGGGTTCACCCGCCTCGAAGGAGGAACCGAACTCCCGGTCCGCGGCGGCGGCTTCGGCCGGACGGGCGACGGCGGCGCCCTGCGAGGCCACCACCAGCGCGAAGGCGGTCGCTCCGAGGACCGCCGTGGAACCCCATCCGTGCCGTGCCCTGATCCGAGATCTGTGCGGAGATCCTTGCCGAGATCTGTGGTGCATGCGCCAGCACCCTCCCTGTCACGTGCGCCTGGACAACGTTGTCATATTTGCTGCGCAGGTCCAGTAGGGAGTCAAGTGGTCAGGGATGTCAAGGGTGTTGAACGTGGCGTACGGGGGTAATGACGACAGTCCGCCCGATGGTCCATCCACGGGCTCACCTGTCGGGTTCCTGTTCGGCCGCCGATCGTTCCCTGATCACCCGCTGTGCGGCGGGGCCTGTGGGCAGCTGATATTTCCGCGAGGTCTCACTTCGGGAAAGAGTGTCGGCCAACTGTGCATTCGATCTTGCTCCGCTGGCGGGAAGTGGACTATACCTGTCGGCGTCCGCCCAGTCGTTCGACGGGCCGCGGACAGGCACAGGCCAGGGAGAAGAAGGGGGCGTGGCGATCAGCGACTGCCGCGTATTCCCGCCGATCCCGGTATTCCACGCACGATCCAGCTCTACGTCCCCCCGCGGAAAGCGCCGGGCAAGCCGTCCGACCTGCTTTTCCTGCCGGGGGTCCGGGGGTTGACCCCCGGGTAATGCAGTACCGACCGCGGTGCCGGGGAGGGTCCGGTTCACCGCCTGAGTCCTGATGAAGGCGAGGACTTGAGCATGGGATCCACTTCCGCCCACAACAACCGTGAGGGCGTCGGCCGCCGCGATCTGATCAAGCGGACCGCTGCGCTCGGCCTGATTTCCGTACCCACGATGAGTTTCCTGTCGGCCTGTGCCAGCGGTGACAGCGGCAGTGAGGAAAAGGTCGACAAGGGCAAGAAGACCAAGGAGAACCCCCTCGCCGTCAATGAGAGCGCGCCGCTGGAGATCGTCATCTTCGACGGCGGTTTCGGCACGAAGTACGCCGAGGACGCCAAGGCGATCTACGAGAAGAACTTCCCCAAGGCCAAGGTCAAGTTCTCCTCGACCCAGAAGATCCAGTCGGTCCTGCAGCCGCGCTTCAACCAGGGAACTCCGCCGGACCTGATCGACAACTCGGGTGCCGAGCAGATGGACATGGGCGTCCTCGTGGGCAAGAAGCAGCTCTCGGACCTCACCCCGCTGCTGGACGCGCCGTCCGTCGACGACCCGGCCAAGAAGGTCCGGGACACTCTGCGCCCCGGCATCGTCGAGATGGGCCAGTTCGACGGCGACCCGGTCTGGATCATGTACTACGCGTACACCGTCTACGGCGTGTGGTACTCCCAGAAGGCGCTGGAGTCCCTCGACGCCACGTACCCGGAGACCTGGGACGACATGCTCGCGGTCTGCGCCAAGGCGAAGAAGCAGGGCGTCGCGGGCTGGACGTACGCGGGCAAGCACCCGTACTACATCCCCTTCTCGCTCTACCCGATGATCGCCAAGGTCGGCGGTGTCGAGGTCCTCGACGCCATCGACAACCTGGAGCCGAACGCCTGGAAGCACCCCGCGGTCAAGACCTGCTTCGAGGCGTACTACGAGCTCTACAAGAAGGGCTACATCCTCAAGGGCACGCCGGGTCTGGACCACATCCAGTCCCAGACGGCCTGGACCGAGGGCAAGGCACTCTTCATCCCGAACGGCTCCTGGGTGGAGAACGAGGCGGCGAAGACCATGCCGAAGGACTTCAACCTCGCGGTGAACGCGCCCAGCGGCATCGACAGCTCGGACAAGATGCCCTTCGGCACCATCTGGGCGTCCGGCGGCGAGCCCTTCATCGTCCCCGCCAAGGCCAAGAACACGGACGGCGGCATGGAGCAGCTGCGCATCATGCTCAGCGAGGCCTCGTCGAAGAACTTCACGGCGTCCGTCAAGTCGCTGACCGCGTTCAACGGCGGCACCGACGGCATCGAGCTGACGCCGGGTCTGAAGTCCGGTGTCGCGGCCCTGGAGAAGGCCGGCACCAACGTGGTCAACCCGCGCATCCAGGACTGGTACGTGGCGTTGCAGAAGGAGAAGATCGGTGTCGGCGGCCTCGGCGAGATGATGGCGGGGCGGCTCACCCCGGCAGAGGCCATCAAGAAGATCCAGGGCTATGCCGACGAGGCTGCCAAGGACGACAACATCCAGCACTACAAGCACCAGTGAGCGAGGCCGGGGCCCCGGGCGGTGACCGGGGCCCCGGCTCTCGAAGTGCGGCGTCGACGGCAGCCCCCGCGGGAAGATCGGGTCGGTAGGAATGCAACACGGCAAATACCGTTTCATCGTGGGGTTCTTGACGGCCCCCCTGGCCATCTACGGCCTCTTCGTGATCTGGCCTTTCATCCAGTCCATCTACTATTCGTTCACGGACTGGAGCGGTCTGAGCCCCGAGTTCAAGATGGTGGGCTTCAAGAACTACACGCGTCTGCTCGATGACGAGGTCTTCTGGAAGTCGTTGCAGCACAGCGTGATGCTGGTCGTGCTGCTGCCTTTGGTGACCCTCACCATGGCGCTGTTCTTCGCCTTCATGCTCAATGTCGGCGGACGGCGCCGGAAGAATGCCGCGATCGCCGGTGTCCGCGGCTCCGCCTTCTACAAGGTGGTCTACTTCTTTCCGCAGGTGCTGTCGATCGCCATCGTCGCGCTGCTGTTCCAGTTCGCCTACAACCCCAACAGCGGTGCGATCAACTCCGCCCTGAAGGCGATCGGACTGGACAGCGTCCAGCCCGACTGGCTCGGTGACCCCGATCTCGCCCTCTGGTGCGTTTTCGCGGTACTCGTCTGGTGCACCGTCGGTTTCTTCGTGGTGCTCTTCTCCGCGGGAATGGCCTCCATTCCCAAGGACTACTACGAGGCGGCGCTGCTGGACGGCGCAAACCGCCTCACGACATTCTTCAAGATCACCCTGCCACTCCTCTGGGACACCGTGCAGTCGGGCTGGGCCTATGTGGGCATCCTGGCGCTCGGCGCCGAGGCCTTCGCGGTCGTGCAGATCATGACCGTTGGCCCGAACGGCGGTGGTCCCGACTACTCGACGACCGTCCTGCCGCTGTACGTCTACCAGAAGGCGTTCCGCGACGGTCAGGCCGCCTACGCGACGACGATCGGTGTCGCCCTGCTCGTCGTGACGCTGCTGTTCGTGGCCGTCGTCATGAAGCTGGGCCGGCGCGATCGGCTGGAGTACTGATGCAGACCGAGCTGACCGAGCCGCGAGGAGGCCACGAGTGAAGACGACCGACATGCCTCCCGCCGACACCACCGGGGAGAGGCCGCCCGTCATGAAGACGACGTCGGCGCCCGGGCCGCGGGAGAAGGCCACCGAGGGCAGGACCCTCAACATCTTCTCGCACGGCATGCTCATCCTCTGGGCGTTCATGGTCGTGCTGCCGCTGCTCTGGGCGGTGATGACCTCGTTCAAGACGGACAAGGAGATCTTCAGCTCGCCCTGGGCGCTGCCCGACTCGCTGCACTTCGACAACTGGTCGCGCGCCTGGACCGAGGCGAACATGAGCGACTACTTCCTCAACACGATCATCGTGGTGGGGTTCTCGCTCCTCGGCACCATGCTGCTGGGCTCCATGGCGGCCTACGTCCTCGCGCGCTTCGAGTTCCCCGGGAACCGCTTCATCTACTTCCTCTTCATCGGAGGAATGAGCTTCCCGATCATCCTGGCGCTGGTCCCGCTCTTCTACGTCATGCAGAACCTCGCGCTGCTGAACACGCTGCCCGGACTGATCCTGGTCTACATCGGCTACTCGTTGCCGTTCACCGTGTTCTTCATGACGGCCTTCTTCCGCACGCTGCCGTCCTCGGTGGCCGAGGCGGCCTTCGTGGACGGCGCCTCGCACACCAGGACGTTCTTCCAGGTGATGCTGCCGATGGCCAAGCCCGGCCTGATCAGCATCACCATCTTCAACTTCCTGGGCCAGTGGAACCAGTACATGCTGCCGACCGTGCTCAACACCGAGCCGGACAACAAGGTACTCACCCAGGGGCTCGTCCAACTGGCCGTCAGCCAGGGCTACAAAGGTGACTGGTCCGGCCTCTTCGCCGGCCTCGTGATGGCGATGCTGCCGGTGCTCGCGGCGTACATCGTCTTCCAGCGCCAGGTCGTCCAGGGTCTCACCGCGGGCGCGCTCAAGTAACGGTTCGGCCGTCGGTTCGGTTTGCGAGGGTGGTCCCGGATTGGAGCCGGGGCCACCCTTGTGTGTGCGGGCGCGGGCGCGCCCCTCTCTTGCTCAACCTCTTGACGGGAGGCAACCCAAACGGCTCAGCTTAGAGTTCACTAGTTGGACATAGACGGGGTCTCACTGAGGCGACCCCGTACGCAGGAGGTCGTCGTGGAGACTCCGGGGTCGCAGTCGTCGCTGCACCGAGCCAATCTCGAACGGGTCGTACGTGCGGTGCGCCTGGCCGGGTCGCTCACGCAGGCCGAGATCGCGAGGACGACGGGTTTGTCCGCGGCCACGGTCTCCAACATCGTTCGGGAGCTGAAGGACGGCGGGACGGTCGAGGTCACCCCCACCTCGGCGGGCGGCCGAAGGGCTCGCAGCGTCAGTCTCAGCGGCGACGCCGGCATCGTGATCGGCGTCGACTTCGGGCACACGCATCTGCGCGTCGCGGTCGGCAACCTCGCCCATCAGGTCCTCGCCGAGGAGTCCGAGCCGCTCGACGTGGACGCCTCCGCCGCACAGGGCTTCGACCGGGCTGAACAGCTGGTCAACCGCCTGATCGCGGCCACCGGTGTGGACCGTACGAAGATCGCGGGCGTCGGGCTCGGCGTGCCGGGGCCGATCGACGTGGAGTCCGGGACGCTCGGCTCCACCGCGATCCTGCCGGGCTGGACCGGCACCAAACCCGCCGAAGAGCTGGGCGGACGGCTCGGGGTGCCCGTGCACGTCGACAACGACGCCAACCTGGGAGCCCTCGGCGAACTCGTCTGGGGGAGCGGCCGGGGCGTACGGGACCTGGCGTACATCAAGGTCGCGAGCGGTGTGGGTGCCGGACTCGTGATCAGCGGCAAGATCTATCGCGGCCCGGGTGGCACAGCGGGAGAAATCGGGCATATTACTCTTGATGAGTCAGGCCCGGTCTGTCGCTGCGGCAACCGGGGCTGTCTGGAGACCTTCGCGGCGGCGCGCTATGTGCTGCCGCTCCTGCAGTCCAGCCACGGCACGGACCTGACCATGGAAGGTGTCGTACGACTGGCGAGGGACGGAGACCCTGGCTGCCGTCGGGTGATCGCCGACGTCGGCCGACACATCGGCAGTGGAGTCGCCAATCTCTGCAACCTGCTCAACCCGAGCCGGGTGGTTCTCGGCGGTGATCTCGCCGAGGCCGGAGAGCTCGTGCTCGGGCCCATAAGGGAGTCCGTCGGCCGCTATGCGATCCCCAGTGCGGCACGTCAACTATCCGTTCTGCCAGGGGCACTTGGCGGCCGGGCGGAGGTCCTCGGGGCGCTCGCTCTCGCACTCAGCGAGATGGGCGATTCAACCCTTTTGGACGGCTCGCTCACCACGGCCACGCCTGCCTTCACTTAGAGAACGGATGGCACCGTTGCCATCTCGTTAAGGATTTACTTCTTGACGTCGCACTTGTGGCCGAGTTGACTTCCAGCCACCTCGGCCGCAACGTCGCGGCCTCGTCAGGGAGGTTTCTGAAGTGAATACGCGTATGCGTCGCGCCGCCTTTGCTGTTGCCGCAGGTGCGATGGCTGTCTCGCTGGCTGCCTGTGGCAGTGCCGACGAGGCCGGCGACAGTGACAGCACGAAGTCCGCGGCCAAGGGTGACGCCATCAAGGTCGGCCTCCTCCTTCCGGAGAACCAGACCGCGCGGTACGAGAAGTTCGACAAGCCCTTGATCGAGAAGAAGGTCAAGGAGCTCACGAACAACAAGGGCGAGATCGTCTACGCCAACGCCAAGCAGGACGCCACCACGCAGTCCCAGCAGGTCGACACGATGATCACCAACAAGGTGGACGTGCTGATCGTGGACGCGGTGGACTCCAAGGCCATCGCCAACGGCGTGAAGAAGGCCAAGGACGCCGGCATCCCCGTCGTCGCGTACGACCGTCTGGCCGAGGGCCCGATCGACGCCTACACCTCCTTCGACAACGAAGAGGTCGGCCGCGTCCAGGGCAAGGCGCTTCTGACGGCCCTGGGCGACAAGGCGAAGCCCTCCGCGAAGATCGTCATGATGAACGGCGCGGTCACCGACCCGAACGCCGCCCTCTTCAAGAAGGGCGCGCTGTCCGAGCTCGAGGGCAAGGTCGACATCGCGAAGTCGTACGACACCAAGGAGTGGAAGCCGGAGAACGCCAACGCCAACATGGAAGGCGCGATCTCCGCGATCGGCAAGAACAACATTGTCGGCGTCTACTCCGCCAACGACGGCATGGCGGGCGGCATCATCACGGCCCTGAAGGCCGCGGACGTCTCCCCGCTCCCGCCGGTCACCGGCCAGGACGCCGAGCTCGCGGGTGTGCAGCGCATCGTCTCCGGTGAGCAGTACATGAGCGTCTACAAGCCCTACCCGCAGGAGGCGGACGTCGCCGCGGAGATGGCCGTCGCCCTCGCCAAGGGTGAGAAGCTCGACTCCATCGCCAAGGACTCGGTCGACAGCCCGACCACCAAGGGCGTCCCGTCGGTGCTCGTCCCCGTCGTGTCGCTGACCAAGGACAACATCAACGACACCGTCATCAAGGACGGCATCTACACGCTCGACGAGATCTGCACGGCGAAGTTCAAGGCCGCCTGCACCAAGATCGGTCTCGAGTAGTCACACGCAAGTCCCTCACCGCGTACGGGAATTCGCCATCGGATTCCCGTACGAGGCTTGATTCCCGCAGGGAATCCCGTCCGGGGCTCGCGCACCAGAAGCTCCTCCGGCGCCCCGCAACCACCAGCCCCGCAAGCTAGGGCGGGGCGCCGGACGGAATCCTTCCTCCCTCCCCCAATTCTTCTGCACAACCTCCCGCCGGGTCAGGCGGCGAAGGAGATGGTTAACGTGTCCGCTACGCCTGTCCTGGCGTTGCGCGGGGTCTCGAAGCGGTTCGGTGCCGTCCAGGCGCTCACCGACGTAGAGCTCGAGGTCCACGCCGGCGAGGTGGTCGCCCTTGTCGGCGACAACGGCGCCGGAAAATCCACGCTGGTGAAGACGATCGCCGGCGTGCACCCCATCGATGAGGGCGTCATCGAATGGGACGGCAAGACCGTCCAGATCAACAAGCCGCACGACGCCCAGCACCTGGGCATCGCGACCGTCTACCAGGACCTCGCGCTGTGCGACAACATCGACGTCGTCGGCAACCTCTACCTGGGCCGTGAGCTGAAGAAGCGCGGCATCCTGGACGAGGTCGAGATGGAGCGCCGCTCCCGCGAGCTGCTCCAGACGCTGTCGATCCGCATCCCCAGCGTGCGCATCCCGATCGCCTCGCTCTCCGGCGGTCAGCGCCAGACGGTGGCCATCGCCCGCTCCATGCTCGGCGCGCCCAAGCTGGTCATCCTCGACGAGCCCACCGCGGCCCTCGGTGTCGAGCAGACCGCCCAGGTCCTCGACCTGGTCGAGCGGCTGCGCGAGCGCGGCCACGCGGTGCTGCTCATCAGCCACAACATGGCCGACGTCAAGGCCGTCGCCGACAAGGTGGCCGTGCTCCGGCTCGGCCGCAACAACGGCGTGTTCGAGGTCAAGACCACCTCGCAGGAAGAGATCATCTCCGCCATCACCGGTGCCACGGACAACGCCGTGACCCGTCGTGCGGCGCGCAGCAACGGGGAGGCTCAGAAGTGAGCATCGACAAGACCTCCGCCACTCCCGAGGACCACGTCGTCGAGAACCCCGAGGCCGCCGCGGGCGCCGACGTCGCCGTCGACCCCAGGCTGCTGGTGCGCGAGCGGGGCTTCGCCGGTTACCTCGACGAGTTCAAGCGCAAGATGCGTGCCGGTGACCTGGGCTCGATCCCGGTCGTCGTCGGTCTGATCGTCATCTGCGTCATCTTCCAGAGCCTCAACTCGGCCTTCCTCTCGGCCGAGAACCTCAACAACATCGCCGTCGCGATGGTCGCCACCGGCATGATGTCCGTCGGCATCATCTTCGTGCTGCTGCTCGGCGAGATCGACCTGTCGGTCGGCTCGGTCAGCGGTGTGGCGGGCGCCATCGCCGCCGTGCTCAGCGTCACGAACGGCGTCAACGAGTGGCTGTCGGTCCTCATCGCCCTCGCCAGCGGCGCGGCCATCGGCGCGATCCACGGCTTCTTCTTCGCCAGGATCGGCGCGCCCGCGTTCGCGGTCACGCTGGCCGGCCTGCTGTTCTGGCTCGGCTTCATGCTCCAGATCCTGGGCGAGAACGGCACGATCAACCTCGACGGCGACGGCGTGGTCGGCAAGCTGACCACGTACTACTTCTCGGACGTCGCGGCCGCCTACGGGCTCGCGGTGGTCGCGGTGGCGCTGTTCTTCGTCACCTCGTTCCTGGACAGCCGCCGTCGCGAGGCGGCGGGCATCCCGGCCCGGCCGCTCATCGACATCGTGGTGCGCACCGCGATCCTCGCGGTCGTCGCCTTCGCCGCGGCGGTCATGTTCAACCAGTACAAGGGTCTGCCCCTGGCGCTGCTGCTGTTCGTCCTGGTCCTGGTGATCACGGACTTCGTGCTGCGCCGCACGACCTACGGCCGTAAGATCTTCGCGCTCGGCGGCAGCGTCGAGGCGTCCCGTCGTGCCGGTATCAACGTCACGGCGGTACGGATCTCGGTCTTCGCCATCGCGGGCTTCTTCGCCGCGGTGGGCGGCCTGTTCTGGGCCTCGAAGATCGCGGCGGCCAACCAGAGCGCCGGTGCGGGTGACCTTCTTATGAACGTCATCGCGGCGGCGGTCATCGGTGGCACCAGCCTCTTCGGTGGGCGCGGGCGTACGTGGAACGCGCTCCTCGGTGTCATGGTGATCACGTCGATCCAGTACGGGCTGGCCCTTGAGGGCATCGCCACGCCGGTTCAGTACATGATCACTGGCGGTGTGCTTCTGGCCACGGTCGTCATCGACTCGATCACCCGGAAGACGCAGAAGACCGCCGGTCGCGCGTAGCGGTTCGGCACCGCGCCCCTGAGGGGCGGAGCCCCTTTCGGACAAGTGCCCGACACCAATGGCGGTGTCGGGCACTTTCGTCTGTCCTGGTGCGTTTGGTGGCGGGAGCCGTGGGCGAGATGTTTTACGGCCGAACGCGTGACGTACGACGCACAGCCCGGCCGCCGCCGTGAAAGGCGGAACATTAGACTCGACAGACCCGGCGAAAGCTCGATCAGCTCTACTGCAAGGAGGCACGGGTGCCGCTGCTGACCCGCATCAGGGGACCGCGCGATCTGGACCGGCTCAGCCTGGAGCAGCTGGACCAGCTGGCAGGCGAGATCCGGACCTTCCTCGTCGAAGAGGTCTCCAAGACCGGCGGCCACCTCGGCCCGAACCTCGGTGTCGTGGAGCTCACCATCGCGCTGCACCGCGTCTTCGAGTCCCCGAAGGACAGAATCCTCTGGGACACGGGGCACCAGTCCTATGTGCACAAGCTGCTCACGGGCCGCCAGGACTTCTCGAAGCTGAAGATGAAGGGCGGCCTGTCCGGCTACCCCTCGCAGGCGGAGTCCGAGCACGACGTCATCGAGAACTCGCACGCCTCCACGGTCCTCGGCTGGGCCGACGGCCTCGCGAAAGCCAACGAGGTCCTCCGGAAAGAGGACCACGTCGTCGCCGTCATCGGTGACGGAGCCCTCACCGGCGGCATGGCCTGGGAGGCGCTCAACAACATCGCCGACGCCAAGGACCGCCCGCTCGTCATCGTCGTCAACGACAACGAGCGGTCGTACGCCCCCACGATCGGCGGCCTCGCCAACCACCTGGCGACCCTGCGCACCACCGACGGCTACGAGCGCTTCCTGGCCCGGGGCAAGGACATCCTGGAGCGCACGCCCGTCGTCGGAAAGCCGCTCTACGAAACCCTGCACGGCGCCAAGAAGGGCCTCAAGGACTTCATCGCCCCGCAGGGCATGTTCGAGGATCTGGGCCTGAAGTACGTCGGCCCCATCGACGGCCACGACATCGAGGCCCTGGAGTCCGCGCTCGTCCGCGCCAAGCGCTTCGGCGGCCCCGTCATCGTGCACTGCCTCACCGAGAAGGGCCGCGGCTACCAGCCCGCCCTCCAGGACGAGGCGGACCGTTTCCACGCCGTCGGCAAGATCCACCCCGACACGGGCCTGCCGATCGCCTCCTCCGGCGCCGACTGGACGTCCGTGTTCGGCGAGGAGATGGTCAAGCTCGGCAAGGAGCGCGAGGACGTCGTCGCCATCACGGCCGCCATGCTCCAGCCGGTCGGCCTCGACAAGTTCGCCAAGGCCTTCCCGGACCGGGTGTACGACGTCGGCATCGCCGAGCAGCACGCGGCGGTCTCCGCGGCCGGTCTCGCGACCGGCGGCCTGCACCCCGTCTTCGCCGTGTACGCGACGTTCCTCAACCGCGCCTTCGACCAGGTCCTGATGGACGTGGCCCTGCACAAGTGCGGAGTCACCTTCGTCCTCGACCGGGCCGGCATCACCGGCACCGACGGCGCCTCGCACAACGGCATGTGGGACATGTCGATCCTCCAGGTCGTCCCCGGGCTGCGGCTGGCCGCCCCGCGCGACGCCGACCAGGTCCGCGCCCAGCTCCGCGAGGCGGTCGAGGTCACCGACGCGCCGACCGTGGTCCGCTTCTCCAAGGGCGCGGTCGGTCCCGCCGTACCCGCCGTGGGCCGGATCGGCGGCATGGACGTCCTGCGCGAGCCGGGCACCGACGCCCCGGACGTGCTGCTCGTCTCCGTCGGCGCCCTCGCCCCGATGTGCCTGGAGATCGCCGGCCTCCTCGACAAGCAGGGCATCTCCACGACCGTCGTCGACCCGCGCTGGGTCAAGCCCGTCGACGAGGCCATGGCCCCGCTCGCCGAGCAGCACCGCGTGGTCGTCACCGTCGAGGACAACTCCCGCGTCGGCGGCGTCGGTTCCGCCGTCGCCCAGGCCCTGCGCGACGCGGGCGTGGACGTACCGCTGCGCGACTTCGGCATCCCGCCCCGCTTCCTCGACCACGCCTCCCGCAAGGAGGTGCTGGCCGAGATCGGACTGACCGCACCGGACATCGCCCGGCAGGTCACCGGCCTCGTCTCCAAGCTCGACGGCCTCCCCCACTCTCGGCTTCGGTCGAGCGGGGGGACCCCCACCGAGCAGGCCCACGCCACGGTGGAGTCCGCCCGCGACTGAACAGGGCTCAATGGGCCGGTTTCCACACCCTTTACGGTGGTGAAACCGGCCCATTAGCGTGAAACCTGCCGCGCCGGGGCATACGGACCACGCCCCCTCTCGATCATGTCGAGGACGACAAGCGTGGGAGGTACGCCGTGAGCAGCACCCTCTTCAGGACGAAGAAGGTCGAACAGTCCATCCTCGATACCGAGGAGCCAGAGCACGCGCTCAAGAAATCCCTGTCCGCGCTGGATCTGACCGTCTTCGGCGTCGGTGTCATCATCGGCACCGGCATCTTCGTCCTGACCGGCACGGTCGCCAAGAACAACGCCGGTCCCGCCGTAGCCCTGGCCTTCGTCGTCGCCGGGGTCGTCTGCGCGCTCGCCGCGCTCTGCTACGCCGAGTTCGCCTCCACGGTTCCGGTGGCCGGCTCCGCGTACACGTTCTCGTACGCCTCGCTCGGGGAGCTGCCCGCCTGGATCATCGGCTGGGACCTCGTGCTGGAGTTCGCGCTCGGCACGGCGGTGGTCGCCGTCGGCTGGTCGGGCTACATCGCCTCGCTGCTGGACAACGCGGGCTGGCAGCTGCCGGCGGCGCTCAGCGGGAGAGAGGGGGCCGACGGCTTCGGTTTCGACATCCTCGCCGCCGCCCTCGTGCTGGTGCTCACCGGCATCCTCGTGATCGGCATGAAGCTCTCCGCCCGGATCACCGCGGTCGTCGTCGCCATCAAGGTCACCGTCGTCCTGGTCGTGATCATCGCCGGTGCCTTCTTCATCGTGGGCGACAACTACGACCCGTTCATCCCGAAGGCGCAGGAGGTGCCGGCGGGCGGCGATCTCCAATCCCCGCTCATCCAGCTGATGTTCGGCTGGGCCCCCTCCAACTTCGGCGTGATGGGCATCTTCACCGCCGCCTCCGTCGTCTTCTTCGCCTTCATCGGCTTCGACGTCGTGGCCACGGCCGCCGAGGAGACCCGCAACCCACAGCGGGACATGCCGCGCGGCATCCTCGGCTCACTGATCATCTGCACCACGCTGTACGTCGCGGTGGCGATCGTCGTGACCGGTATGCAGCACTACACCGAGCTCTCCGTGGACGCCCCGCTCGCCGACGCGTTCAAGGCCACCGGGCACCCCTGGTTCGCGGGCTTCATCAGCTTCGGCGCCGCCGTCGGCCTCACGACGGTCTGCATGATCCTGCTCCTCGGCCAGACCCGGGTCTTCTTCGCGATGAGCCGCGACGGACTGCTGCCGCGCTTCTTCTCGCAGGTCCACCCGCGCTTCAAGACCCCACACCGGCCGACCATCCTGCTCGGCGTGATCATCGCGATCCTCGCGGGCTTCACCAGCCTGAGCGAGCTCGCCGAACTGGTCAACATCGGCACGCTGTTCGCGTTCGTCGTCGTCGCGATCGGCGTGATCATCCTCCGCCGCACCCGTCCCGAACTGCACCGCTCCTTCCGTACCCCGCTGGTGCCGTTCCTGCCGATCGTCTCCGTCCTCGCCTCGCTGTGGCTGATGCTCAACCTGCCCGCCGAAACCTGGCTGCGGTTCGGCATCTGGATGGCGCTCGGCTTCCTCGTGTACTTCCTGTACGGCCGCTCCCACAGCCGTCTCGGACGTGGCGAGGAGGCCACGATCGGCGAGGTCATCAAGCCGCAGCGCGGAGACACCCAGTAACGGACCTCCGCGACCGACCGACCTTCGCGACCGACCGACCTTCGCGATCGACTGACCCTCGCGATCAACCGGCCCCGTGCGTCCCCCGCTCCGGCGGAGACCGCGGGGCCGGACCGCGTGCGCCGGCGCGCCGACCGCAGTCGCCACGGCGGCTCCTGACGGCCCGGTACGAGTAAGTGGGCATGGGGTTGACGGGGCGGTGCCGTACGTGCCCGTGAGGCGGCCCCCAGGGGCTGGGACGGTGCGCGGGCGCGTGCGATGAGGGCGACGACCACGTGCGGCGCGGGAGTGCTAGGGGCGGACCGTGCGTGGGCCCGTGACCTCCGCGCCCAACTCGCTCACCCGGCGGCGCAGTTCACGGTCGGCCGTGACCACCAGGCGCGGGCGGTCCGCGGCCTGGGTGGACAGCTCCACGATGCGGTCGTCGCCGCTGCCGGGCGCCTCGTCGACCCGTACGCCCGGGACGGAGGCGATGCCGCGAGCGCCTCCCTCGACCACGAGGACCAGCTCCAGGGGCCCCGGGTGCCCCGGCAGCCCGTCGGCGGCGTACGGGACGAGCAGGTCCCGCAGGCGCTCCGCGGCGCCCCGGCGGTCGCGCCACCAGCCGTCGGGCACGGACCCGACCACATTGGCGGCGTCGACGATCACGAGCAGCGGGGCATCCATGTGGCCAGGGTCGCACGGAGGGGGATCACACGACCCGATTAGAGTGGGGGAGTGTCAATGGTCCGCACAGTGAACGGTGACTGGCTCATACGCGGCCGGGACGGCAGACTCGGCGCCTACGCTCCGCGGGAGGAAGCGGTGTGGTGCTGGGCCGAGCAGCACCCGGGCGGCGCATGGTCGGCGCCCCGTACGGTCGGCGGCGACCAGCGTGTCCACCCCGCGCTCGCCGTGGGGCAGGGAACCGACGGTTACGCCCATCTGGTGTCCTGGCGTCCCACCGGCGGGCAGGAGTCGGGGCTCGTCCACGCCACGCACTTCCGGCCGCATCTCGCGGCCCTCGACTGGAATCCCCTCGGGCATCCCAACAAGAAGGGCGAGGCGACCGGAGTACCGGCCGTCACGGTCGACGCACAGGGCCGCGCCCATGTCTTCGTACCCAACAGGGGTGGCGGCGTCAGCATGCGCGGCCAGAAGGAACGCGGCGGCTGGGGCCCGTGGCGTGACCTCAAGGGCCGTGAGGTCGAGGGCGAACTGGCGGCCGTGACCCGGGCGTCCGGGCTCGTCGAGCTGTACGCGGCCTCGCCTGCGGGCATCCTGCGCTGGACCCAGCTGGGCCCTGGCCACATCCCCGCGATCGACGAGGAGCCGCTCAAGGTGGCGGCGCGGCCGGGGACGCTGCGGGCCCTCACCACCTCCGAGGAGCATGTGACGCTCTTCTTCACGGACGAGTCGGACACGGTGTGCGCGTGGCGGGCCGGGAGTGAGCCCGTGGCGCTCCTCACCTGTGCCGGGCCGGGGCCGGTGTCCGCGATCCGGTGCACGCTCGACGGTGTCGACTGCACGTTGCTCGCCCAGCGGTCCTTGAGTGGGCGGATCGCCTTCGCCGCGTATCCGACGGAGCGGGAGTCGGCGGGGGCCTGGTGGACCGAGTCCGGTCCCCAACTCCCCGCGGACGTCCAGCTGTCGTTGGGCCACGACCACGAGGGCCGCGTCACGGCCGCCACCCTCCAGCCGACCACCGGTCACCTCCTGCTGACCCGCCGAAAGGAAGAGCCGGGCTTGGCGCTGGAGGCCTGGCACACCATTTGATCCGCCCCCGCCGCCCCTACCCATTCCCGTCCCCTGGGGCTCCGCCCCAGACCCCGTTGGGGTGTGTTGTCGGGTGCGGCTTCGTTGTGGCTGATCG
>NZ_JBVIPT010000039.1:0-39985 GCF_055577685.1 Streptomyces sp. NPDC033178 | reverse complement strand
CACCCGCGAGCACAAACGCCTCTACTCCACCCCCGACCAGCACAACTACAACCTCACGGCCTGATCAGGAACGTCCCTACAGGAGAGCCACACCCGGCTGAGATAGGGGCCGATCGGGGCCGTGGTGAGATCGGGTTCGGACGCGGCCCAGTGCCTGCTTGCCTCACTGACCTGGTCCGGTCTGTCGTCGCGTTCCCCCTTCCCCCAGGCCTGCCAGTGCTGAAGGAGCTCACTGCGGGCGGCGTCCTGGAGTTTGACGAGGGTCTCGAAGTCCTTGCCCGGGCTGTCTTCCAGCAGCATGAGCTTGACGATCACGGAGGGGTCGATGCTGATGCCCTGGCTCTCGGCGATCCGGGTCCGCAGGGCGAACGCGTTGAGGAAGCGTTTGATGCTGCGTGGGCTTCCGGACCGGTCGGCCGACAGGCCGGTCGCCAGCCGGCTGGCCAGGGCGAGGGTGTCACCGTCGGGCTGCCACGGAAGGCTCTGCAGGTCCGACAGGACTGCTGACTGCCCCGTGGCACGCCGCTGCTGGGCGTGCTCGACCAGCAGTGTGTAGTGCTCGGGCGGGCACTGGTGGGCCGAGAGCAGCAGGGTGATGAAGGTTTCTGCCTCATGGGCGCCGATCCGCGGCAGCGACAGCGGCACCTGGACGATCTTTTCCAGGTAGCGGTGGGCGAACCGCTCGCTCCGGCCCGTGGCGTCCAGGCTCGCTGCGATCGACTCGCGCACCATGTCCTGGTCCGCCGCCAGGACGAACGCGACCTTCTCCACCGACAGGAACAGCTTGATGGCCTCCAGCGTGGCCATCACCGCGTCGGGCAGACAGCGGTCCAGGTCGTCGACGAGCACGACCAGGCGCTTGAGCTGTGTCAGGTCCTTGAGCAGACTGGCGAACTCCTTCTGGAAACCCGCCAGGCTCCTGGGATCGCTCTTCGAGCGGGGTGTGAGGGCCTCGACCAGGTCTGCGGACTGAGCGACCAGCGATCCCTTGGACAGACTGACCGCAACGCGTGACCAGCTCACCCGCTCAAGAAGCCCATTGATCCTGTCCGGCAGGCCGTCCTGCGCCTTGTAGGCCGTCAGGAGATCCTGCAGAACTTCACCGATCACGCCACCGCGCACATCGAATTGGTCGTCAAACTCCCATGGATCGAGACGGATCACCCGGTAACCGTCTTGCCCGTCCAGCTCCTTGTGCAGCAGCCGCAGCACCGTCGACTTCCCGCCGCCCCAGGGCGCGGCGATCCCGATCGTCACCGGGTCCAGGTACGGGAGCTCGAGTGTGGTCACCACCGTGTCGACGATGGATGCGAAGCCCAGCAGGTCCACACCCGTGGGATTGTCGTCCCACAGTCTCATTTCACTCATCACACGTCCCCCAGCCTGCTGCAGTGCTCCGCCGACGCCGCGCGCACAGCTCACTCGGTGACCGGGACACCCCCGGCCAGCCGGACAGGCCTCCGCATGTGCCACCGGCCCCTGTGCCGTCACCGCCCCGGGCATCACCCGGAAGCCCCGGGGCGGATACCCCGGCCGCGTCACGCGACGGCTCCCCTTTCGGCCGCCATACTTATCACAACAGCGGCAATGGCCACGGCAGCTGACACGCCGTGACAAATACCTGTCCCGTCACAGGGTCGCTCCGTGCCCTCCCGCCACCGGCGTCAAAAACCCCCTGGGCCGGCTCGGGCTCTCACGCGGCCGGGATGCTCATCCATCCCGAGCACCAGGGCCCCGCCACTGCGGAGAGCACCGGCCTGCTCGTGGGACGAAGCCGCCCAGCTCCGCAGGCAGCGGCAGACTCGCGACCGTCGCCATGCTGGGCTTCCGCGCCGAGCACGGCGTCACCGCCAACATCGAGTTGCTCCGCCTCGGCACGAGTGAACGAGACCCGGCACCATCTGCGGCGCAACGACGTCCGCAACCGCTTCGTACTCCGACCTGCCCGACCTGGGCTGAACGGCGAAAACCGGAAACCGCAGTACGCCCGGGCCGCTCTCCTCTGCGGCCTTGGCCCTGCGGGCCTGCGAGTCCGCGTGGGGCGTCGGATATTTTCTCCCTGTCCGGCGCCGGACAGCAGGCATGACGATCTGTCAGCCAGGAGCGTCAGAGATCAAGGGGAGGAACCGATCGTGAGCACGCACCCAGACCTGCCCGACCACCTGGTCCACTTCACGGGCCGCCCCCGGGGACAGGACGAGGAAGTACCGGACTTCGCTCAGGGCAGCGCCGAGGAGCGGCTGGTGAACATCCTACACAGCGGCGTACTGCGCGGGAACACGACCTTCTGGACCGACGCACCGGTGATCTGCTTCAGCGAGGTCACCGAGGAAGCCCGCCGGACGATGCTGCGCCATGGCATCCACCGGGGGCCCTACCCGCCCTGGGGACTCGTGCTTGACCGCCAACAGCTCATCGCCGCCGGCGCCCGGCCAGCGCTGTACGTATCCCGTGCCGAGCAGGCCCACATGAAGGCGGAGCTGCCGCAGCCCACTTATAACCGGTGCGTGGTGTACGAGCCGGACGCCGCCCGGGGACGGTCGGACTGGCTGTTCGAGCGGGAGTGGCGGCTGTGCTACGGCCCCGCGCAGACCGCAGAGTTGGTCATCACCCCCGAGCTTGTCGCCGGCGTCATCGTCGGCCACCGGGGCTGGATGCCGCCGCCCCTGCAAACGGTGCTGGCCGACACCATCGCCGACCTCAAGACTCAGCTGCAAGCTCTTCCAACCCTGATGAAGTCCTGGAGGGAGCAACTGCCCGACGGGGCATCGATCCAGAGCATCAGCGTGAGCGCGGGCTCGACGCGGACGAAGTTCGCCGGAGCCGCCGACCGTCTGGCCCGCTGGTACTGGAACGGCGACGCCCTCATTCCAGACGGCCACTTCGACATACATCAGCAGCAGATGAGTCACTCCCCGCACGACGACGGCCAGGGGCCGGCAATCGAGGTCGGCTTCACACTCGACCTCACCGAGTGAAGAACGGGTCGGTCACCGCGTGACCAGGACCTCGCCGACAACCTCACCACGCGCCCTGAAGCCACCCACTTCACCACATCGTCGACAGAAACCTCCGCGCACAACAGACGGGCAACAGCGGCCCGCACTCCCCATCCATGATCATCAAGTACCCACCCCGCCTCCCCAAAAGCAAAGAAACTATCCGTGCAGTTACGACATCCTCTCTCCAACTCCAGCACTGCAGGTCTATGGCACACGACCCCTCGCCTCAGTAACCACACTGCTGAACCACACCAGTTCACACGCCATGCCAATCAAGATCAAAAAACTATCCCTGTACTCCAAGCAGAGCAGGTCAGCCGCATATCAATGTCGTAGCTGCACGGAAGAACGACAGGCGAAGGCCTCCAACTGCCGTACGTAGCCCTCCTGCTGCTCGGCGCTGACAGACTTCAGGACGACCCTGAGGATGTCTTCCGACAGGTCGCGGTCGAAGCCTCTGTCGCCGGTCAGGGACACGAAGATCCTCTCGGCCGCCTCCAGCACCTGGTGCACCTGCTCCTCCCCCACACTGTCGACTGACGTGGGTAACGGACGCGGAGTCCGGCTCGGCGCGGCCGACGGCGTCTCGAGGGCAGCGGCCTTCGCTCGGGCCTGGCGGACGGTGCGGTCGGCGACGTGGGCGAGCCTGTCGGCGATGGCCTCGACAGCGCGAAGCCAGCCTTCGTGGGACTGGTCGATGCTGTCGGCGGGGGCCTGCGTGTCCAGCTCGATGACTTCGCCATGAGCGCCTTCCACGGCGCCGGCCTGGATGGCCGCGATGAGGGGGTGGACCTCAGCCGGGCTCGCGCCCGCGGCGTCGAGGAGCTCAGTCACACGCTGCTCGGCGTTCGCGTGCACGGCGATCAGCGGTAACTTCCGTCGTTCTGGGCGGTGGCTCACGATGTGGATCCCCTTGCTGCGGCGGGCGGTTCGACTGCTTCGGACGTGCTGTTACCGGACTTCGACGGTGTACGAGGCGCCGGGGAACTCCCAGCCGTCGGTGCCTTCGCCGATGTCCTCGACGATGACGTCGTCGATGAAGTGGTCCTCGAAGTCGTCGTCGGTGAGCTCGCCGGCGAGCCAGAGTTCCTCGATCTCGTCCCAGTTGCCCCGGCTGCCGTCGATGCGCAGCGGCGCGGCGTCCCGGGTGCCGCGCGTACGTTCGTCGTCGCCGGTTTTGACGACGCCGCTGATCTCGTACTGGCCCCGCCTGATGTGGTCGGGGATCGGGTCGGCGGGGACGATGGCCGTGTTCTCGTACGCGGTGTGGATGATGTCCAAGTAGCTGCGGCGGACGTTGTACTCCGCGTCGGACAGCCAGTTGACCAGGGTCTTGGTCGTCACGTGGAGACCGGCGTCCTCCAGGGCCTGCTGCCCGCGGTGGGTCGCGGTGAGCTGGCTGAGCTGGGCGTGCCAGTGATTTGCGGTGTATGAGGACAGCCGGTGGCGGGGGGTGACCTGGGCGCGCAGAAGGTCGTTGAGGGCGGCGCCCAGGGACTCGCCGCGGCCGGTGGGGCCGGCCATCAGTCGTCACCTTCCGGGATGATCTCGCCGGGCTGGACGAACTTCGCCTTCACTTCGCCGAAGCCGGTCCCGATCCGGTACGTGGACGGCGCAGTGCCGTCGGGCGCCCAGAAGACGGCCGCGTCGACGTTGCGCAGCGCGAGGAGCCGGTGGCCTTCCTGGACGGCCCTGAAGGCCACACTCCAGTGACGGACGGACGCCTCGGCGACCATGCTCATGCGCCAGTCCGGCCGCCAGAACGGGGACCGCTGTGCGGGCCGCTTGGGCCACAGCAGGCGCAGCGCGATGGACAGCCGGGTCTTGTACGCCTTGTAGGGGTCGCCGCCGACCTGGACGAGTTCGGTCCGTGCCTTGCGGGTGGCCTCGTAGAAGGGCTTGAAGAGGGACTCGTTGTACTTCCCGGTCCAGGAGTCGTGGATGGCCGGCATGCCGGCGAGGTGGTTCTCCCGGACGAGTTTCTCCAGCTGCTTGATGTGGGGGGTGGTGACCCACACCCGGCCGTCCTCGTCGGGACGGTCGATGATCCGCCCCAGGGGGTGCGGCATGTCGGTGCGGGTCCACTCCGGGAGGTCGATGAGGTAGATGCCGGCCTGGGTCTTGTCGAACCCGTCCAGCGGGCCGGTGTGCAGGAGCTTGTTCGGGGCGAGGGGAACGGCCGAGCAGGCGGAGGGGAAGCTGCCGTTGCGGTCGATCAGGCACAGCACGCCCTCGCCGAAGGAGTCGGGCACGTCGAACTGGTCGCGCCGGACGCGCTTCCCGTTCGCCCTGACGTGAGGAACGCGAGTGAGGGTGACGTCGGGATGGGTCCAGCGGGGCTCGCCGTCCATGTGCTCGCTGATCAGCGGCCACGGGCCGCTGTCGCGTTCCTCCTTGCGGATGACGCGGATCGGGTGCATCTTCGAGCGGCCGACCGCATCCTTGAGGATCTTCAGGGCGGGGAAGACGTGGCCCTCGGGCTCATCCTCCTCGTCCCCCGGCTTCAGGCCGTCCTGGCCGTCCTCGTCCTCCGCCACATCGTCCTGATCCTGTCCGCTGTCCGCCGGGGCATGGACAGGGGCACCGGCAGCAGCGGCCGGCCCGGCACTTGAGGCGGTGTTGCAGGCGTGCAGCGCGGCGGCGAGCTGGTGCCCCTCGGCGCTGTCGGGCAGCTGCAGCTGGGCGGCGGCCAGGTTCTGCAGCGGGGTACGGAGTTCGTCGAGATCCTTCGCGTGGCCGTTCGCGAGCGCGGTGCGCAGGGCCGCGAGCAGGTGGGTCGCCTCCGCGGGCAGGCCTTTGACGGCGCCGGAGGTGAAGGGCAGCGCGGCGTCGGCCAGTTCACGGTCACCGGTGCTTCCCACCGCGTCCGGGACGGCACCGGCGGCTACGGCGGTACCGGCCGAGGGGGCGTCCGCGGGGAGGGTGTCGGTGTCGAGGAAGCGGGCGCGGGTGAGGTCGGGCCGCAGGCGGGTGCTGCCGATGATGCCCAGGTCCCGCTCCGCGACCGTCACGGTCGTCACCGGCTGGCCGGGGACTGCGGTCAGGGTGAGGATGACGTCCGCGTCGAGCAGGTTCACGATGGCGGGGTCGTCGGTGTCCAGGACCGCGAGGACCGGCACGTGCTGGCTGCGGGCCAGCTCGCGCAGGACCTGAACTGCGCCAGGGAGGTTCTCACCGGACAGGGGCAGACGCGGGTTGCGGACCCGCTGCAGCCGGTCCACCACCACCAGTGCCAAGTCGTCGGCGAACGTTGCCGTCTCCGCGATGGCCTCCGCGGTCAGATCCGCGCCGTCATCGAGGAGCAGCGGCGCGTGTCGGAGCCGCTCGACGACTTCCTGTTCATTCGGGGTGAGGACACCGGTCTTCAGGCGTGCGTAGTCGCCGCCGGACTCGGCGGCGATGATGCGGCGGGTGATGTCGGCGCTGTTGGGGCCCGATGCCGCGTACAGGACACGTCCGTTACGGGCGAGCGCGGTGTGGCGGGCGGCGGCGAGGCCCATCAGGCTGCCGCCGACCTGGGGTTCGGCTGCGACCAGGACCAGGCGGCCGGGGTGCAGGCCGCCGGTTGCTTCGTCCAGGCCGGCCAGCCCGAAGGAGAGGCCGGGAACTGTGCCGGAGGCCAGGACGTCGCCGATGGCGTCGCCGAGTGTGGCGAGCCGGCGTCCGCGCTCGCGGCCGGGAGTGGGCTGGCTGTTCACCGCACCTCCTGCGGTTGCCGCGTCCTGCGCGGCCGGGTCGGATGGCGTGGGGCTGATCGGGCCGTCGGCGGGCAGCAGGACGGCGACGGGCGTCGCGTAGCGTCTGAGTACCTGGGGCTGGCCTTTGGCGGCCAGCGCGATGAGATCGCCGAGTTCCTTCTGCGCCGAGCTGAGGGGATGGGTGGGCAGCCCGTTCATGTCCGGGCGCCGGGCGGCCGGGAATCGGTCCAACGGGGCCAGCAGGGCCCGTACACCGCGATTGCCGATCAGTGTCGACCGCGCGTCCGTGCCCTCGGCCAGCTTCACCAAGGCGTGCAGTTCCTCGCGGGCCTCGGTCACGTTCTTGACAGTCGGAGCGTACTCGCCGTCAGGGGGCTTTCCCATCCCTCAACCTTCCTATGTCACAACTATCATAACAGTAAGTCACCCTCTCCTCCGGCAGAAATCACTATCCTTGAGGGTCGAAGTAATACATTAAAGCTGAGGTGGTGTGCGTCTGGCTCTGTAGGTGTGAGGGGGCACGGCACGCGCGGCGGCTCGCAACTGGGATCCAGGAGAGGTGGTGTAACTGATGCGGTAGCTACCTCAGTTGATCCGGGGATAGAGCGCTGCCCTACCAGCTAATCTGACGTCCCCGGGGGACAGGGGTGCAGGGTGGCGGGGGTCGTTCGGCGGCAGGGGCGAGCGGTGGCCGGTGGGCTGCTGCTCCTGGGCATGTTGCTTGCCCTGGCCACGACTCTTGTGGCGTGGGTGTGGAGCGCCAAGCGGGTGTACGAGACGTCGGCGGCCGAGGCGGACATGGAGTGGTCGAGCGCGCTCCTGGCGCGCGAGGCTGCCAGGTGGGAGACGGCGCGGAGGTATCGCACGAAGACCTCGAAGGGCCGGACCGGACATACGACGCTTCGGGCTGTGCCAGAGGCCGGCCTCAGCACTGCTTGGCGGGCCATTGCGAAGCACAAGCTGGCTCTGGGGTTCGGCGATCCCCTGGCCGCGGACCTGCGCCGCGATCGGGAAGAGCTGAGTACTTGACTCCCCTTCGAGCTCTTGGTGGGCGGGGATGGGGATAACTGTCCGAGGTCAGACCTCGACGGTTTCCGGGACGATGACCGTCTCGAACAGAGTGGTCCGTCAGCAACTGTGTACGCCCTCGATAGCGCCGAAACGACGTGGTTGGGGGGCGGTGTCGACTGTCCCGCAAGCTCAACACTCCTGTATGCGACCGTGGTGAAGGAGCGGCTGGGCAAGAGCGGGTTCTACGACCGGTGGACTCTCACCGTCGACACTCCCAGGCGTCCCATCCTCGCCATCCAAGGTGCAACCGTGCTGCGCCAGCCCGCCCACCGCGCGGACCTGCTGGTCCCCGCCAAAGGCGAGATCAGGGTGAAACTGGGGGCTGGAAAAGGAACACGCGAGCCCAGTGATGTAGGGGTACTCACCGAGGCAGCCCAGAGCAACAGGTCGGCCTGGCGCGAGGCGGGCGCTCTACTGGTGGCCGTGGCGGCTGTGACCTGCTGCTGGGCGGTGCCCTTCGTACGGCGTTGGGCGCCGGATACGGCCCGGGCCCGCTGGACCGCTGCGGCGGTCGGCAGCGGGGCACTGACCGCCGTGACGCTCGTCTACGCGCTCGCGAACACAAACAAAGCCAAGGCGGCCTGGTGGGAGTACGCCGGCAGCGGAACACCGTTGGCGGCGTGGTGGTGGGTGCTGCTGCCGCTGCTGCTCGGGACGTTCTTGATCCGGGCCGTGACGGGACGACCGCCCCGGGTACGGCAGATGCTGCCGCTGGCTGTCGTACCGGGTGTTATCCCGCTCATACCAGCGTTCCTACTCGCAGTGACGGGCCGGACGGCGGCACCCTTGCGCTCTACAGTGCTGAGCACGGTGTTCGGGGGCGAGTTCGGGGGGCACGGGGCATGGCGCGTGTGGTGGCAGTGCACGGTATCGGCAAGCAGACGCTCGGCGAGGAGTCGCTGCGCCGGCTGTGGTTACCGGCCCTCAACGACGGCCTCATCCGCGCCGGGGCCACCTGTCTCCTGACGGAGCCGGATGTGGCGGTGGCGTTCTACGGCGACCTGTTCCGCCCCGAAGACGAGTTCCTTGCCGTTGGTGATCCCCCGTACACAGCCGCGGATGTCGAAGAGGGTCTCGAGCAGGATCTGTTGCTCGCCTGGTGGCAGTCGGCCGCCGACAGCGATCCGGCCGTGGTCCCACCGGACGCGGAAGACACCCTGGTCTCGACACCGCGGTCGGTGCAGGCCGCGCTGCGGGCCCTGTCCGGGTCGCGGTTCTTCGCTGGCGTCGCGTTGCGGGCGATGGTGTTCGACGTGAAACAGGTCAGCCGATACCTCACCGACCCCGGCCTGCGTGCGCAGGCCCTCGCCCGGGTCACCGACCAGATCGGCAAGGACACACGGGTCGTCGTCGCGCACTCGCTGGGCTCGGTGGTCGCCTACGAGGCACTGTGCGCGCGCCCCGGCCACCAGGTGCGGGCCCTGGTCACCATCGGGTCCCCGCTGGGGATTACGAACCTGATCCTGCACCGCCTCCAGCCGTCACCGGTCACACTTGGCGGCCAGCCGCGCGGGGTGTGGCCCGGCGGCGAGCGGCTGGTGTGGACGAACCTGGCCGACGCCGGGGACGTGGTCGCCCTGGTGAAGGATCTGCGCCCGGCGTTCGGGGAGCAGGTGCGCTGCGCGGTGGTGCACAATGGTGCGACGGTGCACGATGCGTCCGCGTATCTGACGAACAAGCTGTGCGGTCAGGCGATCAAAGACGGTCTGGCGTGAGCGGCGACGGCGACGGCGGCGCACAGGACGCCGGAGAACCGCGCCAGTACCTGATCGCCACTGCGGTCTCCCGGGATCCGAAGTGCGCGGACTGGAACCGTCCCGAACTGGTCGAGGCGCGTGAACAGATTGTCGACCTCTTCACGCAGCAGCTGGGCTACCGGCACCACACTGCGCTCGGACTCGATCCGACCAGGATGCAGCTCACCGAACAGCTGCGGGCGTTCTGCACGTCCGAAGACCGCCGCGAGGACGACCTGGTAGGACACGTCGTCCATCGCGTGCTCGTTGATCAACCGGCGATAGATCCGGACCACCGTGTGACGCTGCTTCCTCGACGCATCCAGATCAGCCAGCAGCATCTGGTCGATCACCGGCTTGAACGGATCCAGCTTGGAACGGCGAGGCGCGTACGGTTCCCGAGGTTGCGGCCACGCCGAACTCAGCGCCTTCTGAACAGTCCGCCAGCCCACCCGGTACTTGCGCTCCAGCGCCCGGTTCGACATGCCCTCGCGAGCGTCACGCCGCAGCGCGGCATACAACTCGACCTTCGACTGACCAGGCGGCATCGGCGGTGCTCCTTCACTGAGCACATTCACCTTGCCACCGCAACCCCGCGAGTGACACTACTTCTCGCGAACAACTTCCCAGCTAACCAGCCGGTGACATCCACTCAGACGGACAACTGACAACCCACAAACACCGTCAGAGCCATACTTGCGAAAACCATTGGTGCCCGGCTTGCTTGCTCCGCTGATGGACTGACGTCCTACCGTGAGTCTGCCGCGTGACGGAGGTAGTGGTTGTGACAGGTTATGACGTGCTTGCCGAGGTGTACGAATGGCTCATCTCGGATGCAAAGTTGCCTCCAGCCGAGTTCGCTGCGTCGTTCGACGACGTCCTCAATCTCCTGCCGTCGAACGCTCACGTCCTCGACTGTTCGTGCGGAACCGGACAGTTGGCGGTTGGCCTCGCCGGTCGTGGCATGCAGGTTGTCGCAACTGACGCCAGCGAGGCGATGGTTCGTCGGACTGCAGAGTTGTCTGAGGAGTTCGGGGCATCCGTCCGGGCCGTACGGGCGAACTGGGAAGAGTTGCCCGACCATTTCCAGGACAACACGTTCGACATGGTGTTCTGCGTTGGCAACTCGCTTCACCATGCCGCGGGCGCGACAGGCAGGGGTGCTGCTCTGGAGTCGATGTCACGGCTTCTGCGCCCCGGCGGGCGCTTGGTACTCACATCCCGCACTTGGGAACTCGTGAGGGCCAGAGGTTCCCGGCTGGAGATCAGTGACCGACTCGTCCGCCGGAACGGTCGCGATGCCGTCGTGGTCTACCGCTGGGAGATTGCGCCGCATTGGGAGGAGGAGCACCACATCGAGATTGCGATCGCGCAAGTTGATGCGACCGGGTTGGTTCTTGTCCGCTCGGAACTGCTGTCCTGCTGGCCCTACCGGTACGAGGAACTCGAAGTCGAGCTGCACCGGGTCGGACTCCAGACGGAACTGAGCACGTTCGATCTTGAGGCCGAGAACTACATGGTGGTCGCGAGCAAGGTATAAACACCGGACTCTCAGTCCCTGGCCGGACCGCGCGGTTGCTCGCAGGACGCTTGCGCCCTCTCATCGGTGCGGGTTCAAGTGGTCAACGCAACGCCTCGGACGAGGAGTGCTCGTCGATCAGACGGCGGTAGATCCGGGGTGACGGTGTGGCGCTGTTTCCTGGTCGCGTCCAGATCAATGAGCAGGATCTCGTCGATCAGCGGCGTGAACGGATCCAGCTTCGACGGCCGCGCCGAAGCGGTTGTCGTGCGTGGCTGCGGCCAAGCCGAGGTCAGGGCCTTGTTGACCGTGCTCCAGGTGACGCCGTACTTGCACTGCAACGCCCGGTTCGACATGCCATCGCGGGAGTCGCGCCGCAGCGCGGCGTACAACTCGACCTTCGACTGGCCAGGCGGCATCGGGGGTGCTCCTTTACTGAGCACATCCAGCTTGACACCGCAACCCCGATGGTGACGTCAGAATTCGCGAACATCTTTCTGGGCCATCACCTGGTGCCGTCAGCTTTCACGAACAACTGACGTCACCAACTACCGACAGAACCAATGTCTGCTGGACAGCTTTCGTGCATCGCCCGGTTGCAGTCCGACGGCCATGTGCTACTCGTGCTCGGCGACGTGCAGCGGCTCGTTTTGCAGACGCTGTGCGGCGATGAGGGCCTTGCAGCCCTCGAGCGCCAGGAGCGCGGCGCCGACGGCACTCGGTACACCCTGACGAACAGCGACGCTGAGGCTCTCGCGGACCGTGTCGAGGGGTCCCGCCGTCGGCGCTGATACGCAGCTCGCTGCTTGGAACCGAAGCAACCCCGCGGCGTGTGCGGCAGCTGGCCTCTTCATACCGGATCCCCCGGATCTTGACCGCCCGCTCCTCGTGGAACACCTGGGAGACCCATTCCTTCTCGGGTCGGCGTCGCTCGGACTCGGTTCACGAACTGCGGAGCCGGGTCACGACCACCTTCCTCAGGCGTCGGGCTTTCCGGGCGTGCGGCCGAGGACCTGCTCGTCCATTCCAAGGGGCTGGTCAGGGTATGGGTAGAGAGGCCGCATGGACTCGTACTGCGGGGTCAGGTCGTGCGGTGCGACCAGGATCGGCGGGCGGAGCCCCCTTCCGAAGTCCCGGACCCACCGGGAAGCCTGCCACCGGTACCGCGTGCGGCGCAGGACAACGGCCCGCTCATCGCTGTACGGTTCGCCACCTGGCCAGAAGACCACGTACCAGCAGCCCCTGCCGCGCAACGACCCCCAAGCACGCCAGAGCTTGCCGGACCAACCGATGCGCGCGTCTTGCTTGTCGGCGTTCAATTCCTCGTCCCCTCTGGCGATGGCTCAGGCATCGGTATCACCGTCAGGGTTCCTTCTTTGCCTGCTGCCGTGCAACTGGCCCGCCTCGTGACGGGATGGTCATGATGCCGCGTCCTCGGTATGTCGGCAGGGGCGGCAGCATCCCTCAGAGTCGGCACCGGAATGCGTCGATCGCGGTGCGCACCTCTTGCGCTCGGTCCCATTCCCCGTGCCATTGCGCCTCGTAGTTGCTGAAGCGTCGGGACACCAGTGAGTCGGCCACGTCTGCGACGGCCTCTGGTGGCGCGTACACCCGGTGCAGCGCGGCGAGTGGTCCTCTGGGGATCGCAGACCCGGGGCTGCCGCGGAGTAGGGCGTGGGACCAACCGGTGTCTTCCTGCCACGTGAGCTGGATGCCGCCCAGGCCGGCGCAGCGACTCGCATCCCAGATGAGCACCAGGTACATGGTCACGTCGTGCCTGCGGTAGGTGCGCTCCACGCGGACGGTGCCGGGTGGGCTGCCCTCGGCGGTGAGCGCCTGGTCGATGGCCTGAGCGTACGGCCAGTGCGGCAGCGAGCCGGCCGGGAGCAGCCCGGGCAGGTTGAGCAGCACCAGTCTCGCCTCCACATCGGAGCGGGTTGAAGGGGTCAGGAGACGCGCAGGAACGTGGCGGCCGGGCCGATCGCATCGGGCCCGAACTTCGCGCGGATGCGATCGCTGACTACTTCGGCGACCAGCCGGGCCTCGCGGACTCGGTCCAGGCTGATCTGCTGGGCAACCTGGTCTGCGTCGACCAGGTCCTCGCCCTTGAGGACCAGCCCGGTCAGGCGGCCGCGCTGAAGGCCCGCAGCATCGATGAACCGGTACACCATCTCGTGCGCAGGTCGTCGTCGTGCGCGGAGGCCTCCGGCAGACGGCGCGTCTTCTCCCACGAGGTCCCGCCGGCGAACCGCAACGTCAGGGTCAGGCCGCGGGCCACCTGGCCGCGGGCGCGCAGCTGGTGGGCGAGCTGCACGACCAGGTCCAGCAGGGCCGCGCGGACCAGCGCGCCGTCCAGGGTGTGTTGGGCGAAGGTGTGCCGCACGGTCGCGGTGGCGGGCAGGGCGCGCGGGGCGACGGGTCGGGGGTCGACGCCGCGGGCCCGGTCCGCGGCCACCCGTCCGGCGCGGCCGCCGAGCAGGCGCTGCACGGTGGCCGGCGGGACCGCGGCCAGCAGCCCGACGCAGTGCACGCCGAACTCCCGCAGCGCCGCCGCCTGTTTCGGCCCGATGCCGTGCAGCGCTTCGACGGGCAGCGGCCCCAGCCAGTCGACGACCTGGTCGGGGTCGACGGCGAGGACGCCGCCGGGGGCGTCGATCTGGCCGGAGGCGGTGGCCGCGACCGTGAAACTGGAGTGCCGACGGGTTCGACCGCGTCCGGCTACCGCGCGTTCGACCTGTTCATGCTGGTTGGCGAATCGGCAGTGATGTCCACTCGAAAGGGTGAAGTTCTGCCAGCAACTCGCAGATTCCGGGAGCTGCTTGCGTAATTTGCATATCCGTGGCGGATTCCGATACTCGCCGCTTCTCGCTGATCAGCGGGCGCGGCTCGCCAGGCCAGCCTCCCGGGCAGGAGGAGGGCCTGGCCGATGTCCTGACCCTTCAGCGCCGTGGTGTTCACCCGTCGTCGCGGGAGGCGGAGCAGGCGCTCTACCAGGACACGCTCGCGGAGTACTGCTGGGCGCGGGATGTGGCGGGGCTCGCGCCGACAACGCTGAACCGCCTGGTGCAGCCGGTGATCGAGGTGTGCACCTTCTACGACGTCCTGCCCTGGGAGCTGTCGCCGCGGCAGCTGGACCAGTACTTCGGCGGGGCGGGCAAGCGCGGTCACACCACGGTCCGTAAGAAGATCATCGGCATCGACCTGTACTTTGCGTTCCTTGAACAGCGGTACGCCGGGGAGATCCGGCGGCGGTTCGGGACGGTGATGGAGTCACCGGTCGATGCCTTCAACCGGCCCCGGCACCGCGGGGACTTCGGGCTGCGGATCCCGCCCTCGCGCGCGGAGATGACGGCATTCTCCGCCGCGTGGCGCCAGGAACTGGGCTCGGCACGCAAGTATCCGGTTGCGGTCCGTAACTATGTGATGGCCAAGACCGCCTACATCTCCGGGGTGCGGGCAACCGAGATGTGCCTGGTGAGGCTGGGTGACCTGCACTGAGACAGCGGCCAGTGGGGCTGCTTCCTCGACAGGGGCAAGGGCGCGCGCGGTTCGGGCCCGCGGGAGCGCGAGGCGTTCATGTTCGCGGAGGGCCGCGAGCTGCTGTGGTGGTATGTCGAGGAGGTCCGGGGTCTGTTCCCGGACGATGCGCTGGATCCGTATGCTCCGTTGTTTCCTTCCGAGCGGCTGCCGGCCGCGCTGGGTGCCGAGGTAGCGGTCGCGCCGCCGGTCTGCGCCGACACCTTTCGCCGGTCGCTGCGCGCGGCGTCGCTTGCCCATCTGAAGGGCACGGTGACGGTGCTGTTCCCGCATCTGCTGCGGCACGCCTGCGCGACGCACAACTACGAGTCGGGGATGCCGCTTTGGGACGTTCAAGTGCTGCTGGGGCATACCTGGCCGACCACGACGGTCGGTTATCTGGCGAGTGCGAAGGCCGACCCGGAGCGGGCCAGTCTGGAGTCGTCCCGGCGCGCGGTGCGCCGGCTGAGCGGGGAGACGTGACGGCGTGAAGTGGAATCTGCGCTGGGTGGCGGCCAGGCAGGACATCTGGCGGCCCAGTGACCTGAAGATTGCGTTCGAGACGGTGGGGTTCACCCCGTCGCTGAGCAAGGTGTGCGCGCTGTGGTCGGCCCGGCCGGTGACCGTGAGGCTGGACGATCTCGACATGATCTGCGCCGCGCTGAAGTGCACGGTCGCCGATCTGATGGAGGCCGAGCCGCTCGCCGACAGCGAATCCGGGGAGCAGGAGGGGCAGCGGGCGGTCGGCCAGAGCCCGGGTGCGGTCAGCGGCGGGCGGCCGGTGCCGAAGCAGAGCGGCGACAGGGGCGCCGTGCGGCGCCTGCCGCCGAACTGAGCGGGGTGGCACTGGTGAACAGTCCCGGTTCGTGCGGTCTGTGCGCGGCCTGGGGCGCCATCACGGGATCCGGCCTGTGCTACGAGTGCCGCGACGGCCGCTACCAGAGGGTTAAGGGAGGGCTGCGCCAGGCTGTCTGCCGCCGGTGCGGCTGGCCGGGGATCGTCAGCGCGGACAGCACCTGCCGTGGATGCCGGATCGCGGTCCGGCTCGGTCAGGACCCGGCGTGGATGCATGCCGAGTTCGAACGGCGCGCCCTGCCCGCCGGGCGGCCGCTGCAACTGGCCGTGCGCATCGAGGGACTGGCCCTGAACAGCAACCCGCTGCGCAACCGCGCCGCCTCGGGCCCGCGATACGGGCTCGCGCCGTGGGCCCGCGGCCGGGTACCGCCGGCCCTCGACGACCCCGTGGTGTGTGGAGGAGGTCCCCGGCCAGCTCGGGCTGTTCGCACCCTGGCCCAGGACCTTCACCCGCGCCCACGGCCAGCGCATCCGCGGCCGGACAATCCCCGACTTCCCCGAAGTCCAAGTGGTGCTCAAGGAGATGGCCGCCGAACGTCGCGTCGGGCAGACCTGGCACTTCCACACGGAGGAGGGCGCCCGGCTCGCGCTGGCCGCCCGGCCCGCGGATGAGCGCCTGGTACACCCCGAGACGCTCGCGGATCTCCCGCAGATGGCACCGACCCTCCACGAGGCCCTGAAACGGGCCGGGCTGCTCGCGCCGCCGCGGCCACGGCTCGTGCCCTCCTGGATTTCCGCCAGCCTGGGCAGCTGTCGTGAGTGCCTGGCTTGGACGAACGAGCGGGACCAGCGGTGCACGCCCTGTCTGAACTGGGGCGCCGGCCGCCAGCCCGCCCCGTGTCACCGGTGCGGCCGGCTGCTGCCGTTGCGCGACGGCCACTGCCGGCGCTGCGTGCTCACCGTCGCGGAGACCGACTACGACCTCGACGACATCCGTCTGGATGGCGGCGACCAGCTCTGGTTCGGCGGGCCCCTTGCTCCGCGCAGCAAGCAAGGCGGCCTCTACGGGCGCCGCCGGCTCCAGCGCAAGCGCCGTGCAGCCATCCGCGCCTCGCGGGCCGCCCGACCAGTTTCCGAACATCTCGCGCTGTCTGGCCAGCTGGAGCTCTTCCACCTGTCGCGCGACTGGAGCCGCTTGGACGAACGACACCTTGCGGCCCTGACTCCGGCCGCCCGGATCCTGCTGAACGGGTTCGTCGCCCACATCAAGAGCCGCGGCTGGGACGCCGGCCGCATGACTGGGAGCGTCCGCACCCTGCGCGTCCTGCTCGCCCAGCTCGGAGCCGACGCCCCGCTACGGGAGGAGGACGTGCGGCTGATCGCCCGCCGCAAGCACTTCCACGGCGCACGCGTCATCAACTACCTGCGCCTGACCGGACGCCTGGTCCCCGACCGGCACTCGGATGCGGCTCTGGCCCGGGCCCGGCATCTCGCCGACACCGCGCCCGCCCCGTTCCGCGGCCCGCTCAACCGGTGGATCGACGTCCTGTGCGGCACGGCCTTACGTCCCAGCCAGCCGCTCGCCCCGTCGACCATCTGCTCCTACCTGCGCCTGGCCGCGCCTGCGCTGCGCACCTGGTACGAGGACGGCGTCACCGATCTGCGGGCCGTCACCCGTACCCACACCGAGCAGGCCCTCGAACCGGTACAGGGAGAAGCCGCCAAGTCCCTGGCCACCGCCCTGCGCTCGCTGTTTCGCGCTCTCAAACGAGAGCGACTCATCTTCCGCGACCCGGCCCGCACCGTCTCCCTGACGACCGCCGTCGTGCTGCCTCGACCGCTGGCCGACGACATGCTGCGCGGCACTCTCGACCGCCTCCCCCACGCCCGCGACCGGCTCAGCTTCGTCCTCGCCGCCGTGCACGCCCTGAGCACCCACGACCAGCGCCATCTGCTGCTGGACGACCTCGACCACAGCCGCGCCACCCTCCTTGTGCGCCGCACCGGCAAGCCCGTCCACACCCTCTACCTGGACGAACTCACCTACCGCCTGGCACGGCAGTGGCTGGCCGAACGCCACCGACGCTGGCCCGCCACCCCCAGCCCCTACCTGCTGGTCACCGCCCATACCGCCACCGACGACACCCAGCCCCCGGTATCGCTCCAGGCGATCAACAAGCCCCTGCGCGCCCACGGCCACCAGGCCGGCCGCCTGCGCGTGGACCGCATCCTCAACGAGGCCCAGCACACCGACGACCCCCTCCACCTCATCCGCCTCTTCGGTCTCTCTCCCCGCACCGCCATGAAGTACATCCACGCCGCGCACCCGCACCGCAGCCAGCCCGCCCCAATCACGTCCTGAGCAGCACGAGCTGTAGGAATGTGAGGTACTTGGGCACTCCGACTTGGGACGTT
The DNA here is from genome assembly GCF_055577685.1 of Streptomyces sp. NPDC033178. Taxonomy (NCBI): domain Bacteria; kingdom Bacillati; phylum Actinomycetota; class Actinomycetes; order Kitasatosporales; family Streptomycetaceae; genus Streptomyces; species Streptomyces sp. NPDC033178. Next base: position 22,233 of record NZ_JBVIPT010000039.1, on the reverse strand, counting down.
GCGGTAGTTGAGCACGGCCCGACAGTCCTGCGGTGCCGGTACTTGGGCAGCGGATCAGGTTGACGAGCGGCGACCGAGGGGCTCTGGCCCTTGTTCTTGCCCGAGGTGATGACAAGTTTCTGGGCGATCTGCGGTACGGGCACACCCTGGCGGTCGCCGCGTTCGCGGCCACACAAGTGGTCGGCGCACCCCGAAGCGAGCCGCAGTGGCTACCTTCACCACCGCGTCCGCAAATACTTGGCTAGCCACATGATTACTGTTACGTTGATTAGGTGGCCAGCCACACTTTTGGTGGCCAGAGGGAATGGAGTCATCATGGAAGCAATCGTTTTCGACCAGTTTGGCGGCCCGGACGTGCTGCACCAGGCGGACATCGAGGTCCCGCAGCCCGGCCCCGGGCAGATCCGCGTCCGCGTGAAGGTGGCCGGGCTGAATGCGCTGGACGGCAAGATCCGCTCCGGGGCCCTGGAGGCCGTGTTCCCCACGCCGCTGCCCTCCGTCCCCGGTCACGAGCTCGCCGGGGTGGTGGACGCCCTCGGTGAGGGCGTGCAGGACGTGCAGGTGGGCGATGAGGTGCTGGGATGGTCGGACACCGGTTCGTACGCCCAGTACGCGCTGGCCACCACCGTGGCACCCAAGCCCGCCGGCCTCGACTGGCAGCACGCGGTCGCGCTGCCGGTGGCGGGCGAGACGGCCGAGCGGGTTCTGAACCTGCTGGGCGTCACCGCCGGGGAGACCGTGCTGATGCACGGCGCGGCCGGAGGGGTCGGCACCCTGGCGGTCCAGGTCGCCACCGCCCGCGGAGCGCGTGTCATCGCCACGGCCGGCCCCGCCAACGAGGACTACCTCGCCTCGCTCGGCGCCACCGCGACCGTTTACGGCGAGGGCCTGGTCGAGCGGGTCCGGGCACTGGCCCCCGACGGCGTGGACGCCGTGTTCGACGTGGCCGGGAAGGGGGCCCTTGAGGACTCCATCGCCCTGCGGGGCGGCACCGAGCGCATCGTCACCATCGCCGACTTCCGCGCACACCAGCTCGGCATCACCTTCGCCAGCGGTGGCCAGGAACGCTCGGCCGCCCGTCTGGCCGCCCTGGCGCAGGGTGCCGCGACCGGCAAGGTCGTCACCACCGTCACCGCCTACCCGCTCGATCAGGCCGCCACGGCTCAGCAGGTCAGCGATGCCGGGCATGTCCGGGGCAAGCTCGTCCTCACCGTCGACTGATCACGCCCGTCTCTCCTCCGCCACGCCCCCCGCTTTCCCGATGACCACCTGGCCAACACCGCACCCAAGGACCATTCATGCTGAATTCCCTGTGGACGCCGACCACCGTCGGTGACGTCCTTCTCCCGCACCGCCTGGTCATGGCCCCCATGACCCGTGACCGCTCCACCCCTGAAGGCGTGCCGACCGAGCTGAACGCCGAGTACTACGCCCAGCGGGCCTCGCACGCGCTCATCATCACCGAGGGAACCCAGCCCTCCGCAGACGGCCAGGGCTACCTCCTCACTCCCGGCATACACAATGACGAGCAGATCGCCGGGTGGCGCAAGGTCACCGACGCTGTGCACGCGGCCAACGGCCGGATCGTCATCCAGCTGATGCACACCGGACGCATCGCCCACCCCGACAACACCCCCCACGGGCGGCGGCCGGTCGCCCCTTCGGCGATCCGGCCGCAGGGCGCGATGTTCACCGCGTCCGGGCCCCAGGAGATGCCGGTCCCCCGTGCTCTGTCGACGCAGGAGGTCGCGGCGGCCGTCGACGACTTCCGCCGCGCCGCAGCGGCCGCCATCGCGGCAGGCGCCGACGGCGTGGAGATCCACGCCGCCAACGGCTACCTGGTGCACCAGTTCCTGTCCGACAACACCAACCAGCGCACCGACCGCTACGGCGGCTCCCTCGACAACCGCATCCGCTTCGCCGTCGAGGTGGCCGCTGCCGTGGCCGACGAGATCGGTGCCGGCCGCACCGGCCTGCGCGTCTCCCCCGGAAACCCCTACAACGACATCGCCGAGTCCGACACCGCCGAGCTGTATCCGGCGCTCCTGCGCGCCCTCAGCCCGCTCGGTCTTGCCTACCTCCACGTGATGCACGCGGGCGACGACGCGCTGCTGGGCACCCTGCGCGCGCTGTGGCCGACCACGCTGATCCTCAACCGGGCCGGTGCCGACCTGCCCACCCGCGCCAAGGACGTCGACAACGGCACGGCCGACCTTGTCGCCGTCGGCGCCCTCGCGCTCGCCAACCCGGACCTGGTCGAGCGGCTACGCTCTGACGCGCCGCTGAACACTCCCGACCCGGCGACCTTCTACGGCGGCGGAGTGGCCGGCTACACCGACTACCCCACCCACACCGTCTGAGGAACCCAACCATGCCCGCCCCCACACCTCGCCCCCCCACCACGGCCAGTGAGGGGCAGATGAGCTACGCGATCTACCAGCTCGCCCGCGCTCACCGCGCCCGCGCCGCCGCCATACTCCGCGAGATGGACCTGCATCCCGGACAGGAACTGCTGCTGATGCACCTCCTCGACCGGGACGGCCAGACCCAGTCCGAGCTGCTCGAAAGCCTCGACGTGGACCACTCCACCATCTCCAAGGCACTGCGCCGCATGCAGGACGCCGGCCTGCTCGTCCGCGAGCCTGCCGAACACGACCGGCGCGTCATGGTCGTCCACCTCACCGACAAGGGCCGTGCCATGCGCGAGCCGATCGCAGCCATGTGGCGGACCCTGGAGGAAACCTCCGCGCGGAACCTGTCGGCGCAGCAGGCAGAGTCCTTCGTCCGTATCGCCTATGCCATAGCCGACGCGATCAACAGCCCCGCTCTTCCGCAGGAAGAGTCCGAGTAACTCCCCTCGGCTTGCACCCCGGTTCCGGCCTGGACTGCAAATCGTTTCCGGCGTGCCTGCGAAGTGGACAGTGCTGCAGCGCACTCGACTCACACAGACCCGTGCTGAACGGAGCCAGGCTCCCCGACTGTCGGAAGAAGCCCGGCAAGCCGAGCCGACGGATGCCGCTCGCCCCGTACGTCAGGAAGAACAGGGCTGAGCGGGGCCCCAGCGTCAGGGGCAGGCACGAGCTGTCCCGGTGCAGGCAGGCGGAACTCGTCCGGGGGAAGGGGCAACACCCCCCACGGGGATGTCGAGCTTTCCCCGTCGCCAGCCGGCCGCACATCGAGGACGGACGCATCACCCGCGTCCGGGTCGCCTTCGACCTACGCAAGCTCCCGCAGGCCGGCGGCGACCCGCGCCGCGGATCTGCCCACCACAGGTCCGCCCCCTGAGCAACCGGGCCCACGGCGCCCACGTCCGCAGGCACCACTGCCCCGCCGACCCAATCCCCCACTACTGACCTGATGGAAAGCGAGACCCCCATGACCACCACCCTCCCCGTCCTCGTCGTCGGCGCGACCGGCTCCCTCGGCGGCAAAGTCGTCGACGAACTACTCAAGCGCGGCAAGAACGTCCGCGCCCTGGTCCGGCCGACCACCGACGCGAGCAGGGTCGAAAGCCTGGGTGTCGAGATCGCCCGCGGCGACATGCTCGACCTCGACTCGCTCGTCGCCGCCATGAACGGCGCCGATGCCGTCATCACCACCGCCGCCGGCTACACCCGCGGCGGCAAGAACGCCAACGACATCGACACCATCGGCAACGCCAACCTCGCCGAGGCCGCCCACCGCACCGGCATCCGGCGGTTCGTCCTGACCAGCATCCTCACCAGCGACCAGACGCCCCAAGTCCCGCACTTCTGGCACAAGAAGCTCGCCGAGGACAAGCTCGAACAGCTCGGCGTCCCGTTCGTCGCCCTGCGCCCGGGAGCGTTCCTCGACCAGATCGCGACCATGGCGGGCAACCCGATCGACAAGGGCCGCCTGATGTGGATCGGCAAGACCACCGTCCCGCTGACCTTCGTCCACACCTCCGACCTCGCGGCGTACCTGGCAGCCTCAGTCGACGCCGAGGCCGAGGCCGGTGAGCGGATCGACATCGGCTGGGACCGTCCGGTCAGCATGCGCGAGATGGCCGACCTGATGGGCAACCGGGCCGGAAGGAAAATCAAGGTGTGGGCCGTCCCTTCCGCCATCGCCCGCACCGCAGGAGCCGTCGCCGGCCGCTTCATGCCCCTGGTCAAGGACATGGCCGCGATGTTCGGCTGGTTCGAGACCGGACGCTACGTCGCCGACCCCCGCCGCCAGGAGCAGCTGTTCGGCCCCGCCCCCACGGCCGAGGACGCCCTCGCCCGGTACACCGACGAGCTGCGCACCGCACAGCACCGGTGACAGGCCCGCGTCCCATTCTCGCCACACGACGGCCTGACGAGGACGCATCGGCCCTATCCCTCCTGGACCCGAGGAAGGAAACATTCATGAACGGATCGACCCTGCAGACGTTCGCCGCCGAGTGCGCGGAGGAACTTCCCGGAGCCCAGCTGGAGCATCCCTTCGGCCCGGACTGGGAGGTCTTCAAGGTACGCGGCAAGGTGTTCATGCTGATGACCGAGGCCCCCGGACGCCCCGTCGTGATCCTCAAGGCGGACCCCGTCGAGGCCCACGTTCTCCGGGAACACAACAGCCACATCACCCCCGGCTACCACATGAACAAGAAACACTGGATCACGCTGGAGGACGGAACAGGCGTCGACAGGAAGCTCGTCAGGGAACTCGTCACCGACTCCTACCTGCTCGTCGTCTCCCACCTGCCCAAGGCCGAGCAGCCCGTCGACCCACACACCTACGGCACCAGCACCGCGGGCCGGTGAGCGCGGCCGGTGACCGCCTCCAGGACACCGCCCGCAAGGCGGCCCTCACCCTCCCCCCACGTCAGCCACGGCCGCACACTCCACGAAGAGCCGATCCCCACGACCGTGCCCAGGCTGTACAAAGGAGCCGCTTGAAGCCGCAGCCGCTGCGCCAGACCGGGCCGAACCGAACAGCCGCAGAGCGCCGCCCACCTGGGCAACGGCCGCCGACGGCACCAACAACTGGGCGAGCGGGGTAAACCGCTCGATCACCTCTATGAACTCCCCGAGCCCTGCGCCCCTCCGAAGCCTCACGTGGAAGAAATCCGCCACCTTTACTACACCCTCCCGAGCGCAGGCCGTCCGAGCCCCTACTGCCTCAACCGGCTGGACGATCACCGTCTCAACCTCAGGTGGCCAGCCAGTTCGCCGTCTTGGGCCCTCAGGAATCCGCGAACCTGTCGGCTTCTCGTCGGACCGACGTCCACTCGCACATCGACCCCCATTCGCGAGAGCGTCCGTATCCGCAGCACCTCCCCCAGCCGACGGGCATCGGTGCCGTGGTAGCGCAGGCCACCCTTCAGCTCCACCAGGGCCGCCGTAGGGGGCAGAGCCTGGACGACCGGGGACAGGTCCAACTGGGCGGGATTGCATCGAGTGCAACACTCGGCAAACGCTCACCTGACAAGTAATCCCTGATGAGAGGGGCGTCAGCCTCGTGCTGACGCCCCTCCCGCGTAGCGGCTGGCCTGGGGATACACCCGCCGCTGAAGCGCACGCAACAATGTTGCATCCAGCGCAACCGCCCTGCAGGTCCCCGGTGAAGGTGGTACAGAGGAAAATTCATGGACTATGTAGTCCACGATCTCGGTCGTCAGTCCAAGGGGGCGACCGCAGTCATCAATCTGTCCGGAAGCGCAGCCAATGTGCGTCTGATGGACTCCAGTAACTATCAGAAGTACAAAAGCGGGCGAGACCACCGGTGTATCGGGGGGCTGACAAAGCGATCTCCGGTACGCCTTGCGATTCCGAGAAATGGCCACTGGTACGTGACCGTTGATCTGATAGGCCTCAAAGGAAAAGTCAGGTCCTCGGCCTCCGTCGAACCGGCGCCGTTGCCTGTGCTGCGCCCGAGCAACGCCGGTTCCCTGACCCAGATCAGACATGAGCTACCGCCCTACTCCATCGGCCGGGCTGAGCCAGTACGAGATGTCTTCATCTCTCACGCCAGTGAAGACAAAGAGGCCGTGGCCCGCCCGCTTGCACAGTATCTGCAAGAAGCCGGCATCTCTGTGTGGCTCGACGTCCTCGAATTGAGGATCGGCGACAGCCTCCGCCGCAAGATCGACCACGGGTTGGCCAACTGCCAGTTCGGCATTGTAATCCTCTCGCGCCCCTTCTTCGAGAAAGGGTGGCCCCAGTACGAACTTGACGGCTTGGTGACAAGGTATGTGACGGGGCAACAGAGCCTGCTGCCTATCTGGCACAACATCACCAAGGATGAGGTCATGGCGCAAAGCCCGTCCTTGGCCGACAAGTTGGCGAGAAGCACGGCTCAGTACACGGTCGAGGAGATCGCCAGCGAGATTGCTGATGTGATTCGAGAGAGTGATACCCAACGTGACGCTGGGTGACTCGAATCTCCCATTTGAGACTTCCGACGGAAAAGCCGCCGGATTGGTGATCGTCTGACCCTTCAGAGGGGCCAGACGATCACCGCAGCCAGAACGAGACGTCCTGTACCGCATCCAGGCATGCATGACATCACGTTCTGAGCTGCAACGCAAAGTGGTATGAAAGGAAACGTGATCATGCCCAAGAATCCGCGACAGACAGGTAAGAAGGCCGCTTCGGCCGCAGCAAAGGTCCTGGCCAGCCCCAAGTCGACCAAGGCCGAGAAGTCCGCTGCAGCCAGCGCGCTGTCGCAGACGCCGTCCAAGAAGAAGTAACACCTGAAGGTAGTGTCCAGGGCTAGCACCCTGGGCACCACTGCCTAAAGCGGAGCTGCTCAGCTCCTTGGGATGGCCGAGGTGCTGAGGGCTGGATGGGTGTGGGTGAGGTGTCACCGTACTTCAAGTGACGTAGCTCGCCCGATGGTTGAAGTCGTGCCGGATCGGGGTGGCAATGTCACCTTGCAGGGCTGCCAGTGGCCGTTGCCGCTGGTCGAGTGGGTGCTGGTCGTCGCGATGTGCTACCGCACGAACCTGACGCTGCGGTAGCTGGGACATGTTCGTGGCCTGGGAGCCGTAACCGATTCAACGATGTTGCGTTGAATGCATCGTGACTCAAGGGGCGGATCTACCGGGTGCATCGCACCTGGTGTTGGCCGGAGAGGTCGTACATCTCGATCCCGAGCCGGCCGCGTTCGCGGCGATGCTGGACGGCTGGGCTATGCAGCAGCGAGCACGATTTCTGGATGAAGCGGGCACCATCCAGCCGCGGCTCAGAGTCGTCAGGAGGTTCGCTGAATTCACTAACGAATATCCCTGGCAGTGGCAGCCCGCGGAAGTCGACGCTTTTATCTGCCATCTACGGAGTCGCAGGAAGACATTCGCTGTCTCAACGGCGCGAAATTATCAGAACGGTCTGAGGCAGTTCTGCGAGTATTTGACCGATGCTCGCTACGGATGGCCAGCCAAGTGTCTGGAGAGCTTTGGTCAGGCGCCGGTGCAGATCCTGCACGAGTGGAACACGATCACGCACTCCAGTGATTACGAAGGAAGAGCCGAAAGGCGTCCTCTCACCTATGACGAAGTGCAAGCTCTCTTCGATGCGGCAGATGCGCGAGTGGAGGAGATCCGCACTCGCCATCGTAAGGGTGCTCTCGCTGCTCTGAGAGATTCAGCCACACTGAAGGCCGTCTATGCCTTCGGGTTGCGGCGCCAGGAGGCGTGCGGCATCGATCTGGCAGACCTCCGGCGTAACCCCAAGGTGCCGGACTACGGGAGATGCGGGGCAATATTCGTCCGCTACGGGAAGTCCTCGAAAGGAGGTCCGCCCAAACGGCGAACCGTCCTCACAGTTCCGGAATTCGACTGGATCGTTGATGTGCTGGATCACTACCTAGCGGAGGTCTGCCCGGCATTCTCTCCGGGTAAGCACTCTGCTCTATGGATCACAGAAAGGCGCGGCCGTCTCTCTTTGCGCCGTCTCGACGAGGCTTTTGAGGCTGCCCGAGAAATAGCTGGACTTCCTGAAGAGCTTGACTTGCACGGGCTTCGGCACTCTTACGTCACGCATCTACTCGAATTCGACTACCCAGAGCGCTTTGTGCAGGACCAGGTGGGTCACGAGTATGCGTCTACTACCGCTATCTACTCAGGTGTTTCTGACGAGTACCGGAATCGTTTGGTGCAGCGAGCGCTGAAGGTTCGTTATTCCGATCTGTGGGAGGCGAAGCAGTGAACAAGAAAATGGGGATTCGCTGGAACCTGCGAAAACTCATGGCCGAGAAGGAGATGTTTCAAACAAGCGACCTAGTGCCCCTTCTGGCGGAAAGGGGAGTGCATCTCTCAAGGGAGCAGGTTTTCCGCCTGGTCACCCAGCCCCCGCAACGGCTATCCATGGATACCTTGGCGGCTCTCTGCGATATTCTTTCATGTACGCCTAACGACATCATTGGAATTGAGGTAGTGAATGAGGAGATTAGAAGGACTGCAACAGGCGAAGCGAGTAATGCATCGCCACCGGTGCGTCGAACCACGATCCGACGTCCTGGGAGTGCGTGACCTGTGTCGCAATACGACAAGGAGGGCGCGATCGTCCGCGTAGTACACCAACTGCGTGCCGTTCTGCCAGAAATGAGCCCCACCGAAGCGCTAGACGTTCTGGCGGCCGCGGAATTTGCACGTGGACGAGCGTTGAAAGAGCTCGACCTACACTTATCAGAGCGCCCTTTAGCTATATTTGAGGGCTCATCCGATGTGCCCCCATCATTCGTGAGACTTACACACGCACTTGCCGGGCGTGGTTACGAGGACGTGGTGCTCCCTCCATGTGCTCGCTGCGGAGTGCGAACACCGAAACTGACGAACCGAGACCACGACGGAGCACGGATTTGTGCAAGCTGCTCGCATAAAGTTCGACAGAAACCGTGCATTCGCTGTGGAAAAACGAGAAGGATGAATCTGCGCTTACCTGAAGGGGGAGTCTGCCAAGCGTGCTGTCGTGCAGACCCGGGGAGTTGGGAGGAGTGCCTATCATGTGGCCGAAGTCGTGTAGTAGCGGTGCGACTTTCAAATGGGAAATGCCTGTGTAGTAAATGTTCGCGACCGCGGCGTCAATGCTCGCAATGCGGAAACCTGGAAAAGGTTGGATCACAAACGGCCAACGGGCCAATCTGTGTCAGATGTTACAGGCGGCCAGAACGGCTGTGCGGTAAATGTGGAAGATCCGGCATCATTAAACGAAAAGCAACGAATGGGCAGCCGGACCTTTGCGAGAGATGCTATTACGGACCTCAGAGTACGTGCGCCTTTTGCGGGCGCGTTCGTCAATGCCGACGTAGCCGTCTAACAGGTGCCACCTACTGTGCGAGTTGCAAGCCGGTAACTCCACGCACATGCTCTCGGTGTGGCGAGATCAGGGAAATCACGGCAAGGTGGCCGAGTGGGCCAGTATGCAGCGAGTGCTATAAGGATGCGCGAATGAACGCCAGCGCGTGCCCAAAATGCCAGCGTGTTCGCATCTTGGTTGGATCGGACCCGCATGATGGCCTAATCTGCGGGCCTTGCTCCGGAGCCAAGGTCGAATACCTTTGCAAAAAGTGCGGACAGGCGGGGTTCCCGTATGCGGCAGGTGTGTGTGACCGTTGCGTGCTTCAAGAGGAACTCGCCAGTAAATTCAGTGATGAGAACGGGGTTTTGACAGGGCAGCTTGAGCCTGTCGTTCGAGCTCTGCAAACTGTTTCTCGACCGCGGCACACACTTCAATGGATCAGGCGCGGTAAGGCAGCCCAGCTTCTCATTGAGCTGTCACGCCAATCATCTCCAATCACCCACGATCTTCTCGACCAGCTGCCACCTGGTCCAGCCGTGCGACATATCCGCGGCGTGCTTGTTTGTACCGGCGTCCTACCAGAGCGGGAAGAGTATCTTGCTTACCTTTCTCCTTGGTTGGAACGGTTGCTGCAAGGGAAACCACAACATCATGTAACGCTAGTTCGCCCATATGCGTGCTGGGACGTTTTGAGGCGCGCTCGGCGTAAGGCTCAGCGGCAGCAATCCTTCAGTTACGGCTCCGCGCGTTCTGCTCGCGAAAGGATTCTTATCGCGTTCCGTTTCCTGGCCTGGTTAGATGAAAGGGGCCGTACCTTTGAAGAACTGAAGCAGGCAGATGTAGAGTCGTGGTTGGCAGAACGCCCAGAGTCGCGGCGAAGGCACGGAATCCGCTACTTCCTGGGATGGGCGCTCAGGCGTGGGATGATTGAGAACATCTCTATGCCTACGCTGCCGAGGCTTGAGCCGGTTAATTTTCTTGACGTCGACGAGGATGTGCGAATTCTGCGTCGATGTGTCGAGGGCGATGATCTTCCCTTGGAAATTAGGGTGGCCGGAGCGCTGATTACGCTTTTCGGGGTGACAGTTCAACGCACATTACAGTTGACCTTAGGAGATATTGAGGAGGGAAGCGACGGGACCTGTCTCAAATTCGGTCCCAAGCCGATCCTTCTACCTCCTCGACTGGCTGATCTCGTCAGACAGTTGGCTGAGTCTCAGCGTGGGCGTTCCGTTGTATCCCATGCCATGCATGTAGAGCATCATCTCTTTCCAGGGCTTGTCCCTGGGAGGCCGGCGCATGCCGAAACTTTTGCGCGTGAACTCAACCGATACGGGATCAGACTTCCTACTGTCCGCAATACGGCACGTATGGCGTTGGCTGAAGAACTGCCCGCAGCGGTGATGGCGGATCTCTTTGGGATGCACATCAACACAGCTGTCCGCTGGGTGAAGTTGGCCAAGCGCGACTGGACTGGCTTCCTGGCAGAGCGACGGACCATACCGCACTCCAGGAATAAGTGAGCTGTACCAGTAGCGAGCAGTTCCAGGACCTGCCGGTACGTCTCTTCCGTCAGCCTGTCGGGGCAGCGCACATGCATCACACTCGACACCCGCTGATCTCCCGACACCCGCGTCTGCGCTTCCGCCGCCATGGCACCCACCTCCACTACACTCACCATATAGAACAAGTATTCGAACACGTGAAAGGTGCAGCCCCTCAGTCGAAGATCCCCGGGACGGACCATGCTGGACGACCTGCCCCCTGACCTGGGACGACTGCACGCACTAGAAGTTACGTGGAATCTGTCTGGGTGATCATGTAGCCCGGCTTCATCCACGAACCTGGGGAACAGCTTGAGCGGTATATCGGTACTCATGGCCAAGTGGCCGGTGCTGGCACGAAACGATCACGCGGCCGCCTGGCTTCAAGCGTGGGCAGATCTCGGACGTGCGCCACGGACCTTGGATGCTTACGCCAGGGGGCTGGCGGAATACCTGACGCTATGTGAGCGCGAGGCGGTTGATCCGCTGTCGGCGGGGCGGGCACACGTGGGGGTGTTCGTCCGCGAGCTGACGTCTCGGCCGCATCGCCGCGGGTCGAACGTCGTCTCGATCGAGTCGGGGACAGGGCTGGCGAACGCGACGATTCAACAACGTCTGGTGCCGGTGCGCCTGTTCTACGACTTCCTCGTCGAGGAGGGGCTGCGCAAGTCTAATCCCGTAGGCCGCGGGCGGTACACGCCTGGCCAACGCGGCAGCGGGCACAAGCGGGGGCTGGTGCCGCGGTTTTCCAAGCTGCCCTGGATTCCGACTGAGCAGCAGTGGCTGGACCTGCTGGAGGTAGCGCGGCGTGAGCCGGTGCGGAACCGGGTAATGCTGGCGCTGGCCTATGACGCGGCTCTGCGCAGGGAGGAGCTGTGCTCGCTACGCACCGGTGACCTGGATCCAGCGCACCGGACGGTACTGGTGCGAGCGGAAACCACCAAGAACCGGCTGGAGCGCGTGGTGCCGTACTCCGCGCCGACGGGCGTGCTCCTGGCCGACTACCTCGCGCATCGCGCGGCGATCAGCCGGGCGCGGGGACCTCTGTTCTTGTCGGAATCCCGGCGCAACTACGGTCAGCCGCTGAGTCTGTGGACGTGGTCGAAGGTCGTGCACCGTCTCGCGCTGGAGGCCGGTGTCGAGCGGTTTTCCACCCACACCACCCGGCACCTGTGTCTGACCGATCTGGCACGGATGGGCTGGGAGGTGCACGCCATCGCCTCGTTCGCCGGGCACCGCCACACAGACACGACCTTGCAGTACATCCACCTCTCCGGCCGTGACCTCGCCGAAAAGCTGAGAAGCGGGATGGACCATATTCACGCCTGGCGGATACGGATGCTCGCCAACACGGACGCAATGGATGACACGGCGGAAGGAGTCTCGCGATGACGACCACTCCCCTGGCCGCGGACGCCGATGGAGGCTGGCAGTGCCCGATCGACCTGCGTCGCTATGACCGCTCGCCCGTGCTGTCCAAGGCAGAGCAGCACGCCATCCGTGGGTTGAGCGTGCGGAACCTGCGCCGGCTTCGCCACCACGACCCGGATGCTCCGCAGTGGGCCGAGATCGAGCGGCTCCTGCGTCCGCTGCAGGATGTCAACGCCAGCTTTGATCTACCGCCCAGCATGCGCGTGCGGCGGGCCATGCACGACGCGGTGGCCGTGTTGCTACTGCGGTCTGCGGACGTGGGCCGAGCCTTCTGGGGCTGGAGCGAGCAGGAATGGCTGAACTTCCTCGGCCGCAATCACACGGCCTATCGAGAACAGGTGCCGACCTGGGCCGAGGGATACGTAAGGCCGTTCCTCTGCGGCCACGCCTATCACCTGGGCGGGTACGCCGACTTCAAGCATCTGGGGCACTTCGATCGGTTGTCACTGGCCTGCCGTATCTTCGGGCGCCGCCGGGTCGAAGAGGAGATCACGCGCATTCGTACCCTTCTGACCGGCTGGGGTTATCAGTACGGCAAGGAAGACGACAAGGGCGTTCCCTCGGTGATGAGCCAGCTCTTCCTCCTCAACCGCAGTCCCCACAGCAGTGACCTCACCTCGCAGTTCTTCGACCGGGTCCGCAGCGAGGAGCTCCTGACCGAGGGAGGTATGCGGGTCCTGTATGCGGTTCAACGGGCGGTGGCGGCCCTGGGGTTCTGTAGCCCGCCTGCCACGCTCTCCGGCTCTGCCGTTGTCAACCACGCCGGGGTACCACCGGTATGGGCCCAATGGGTGGAGCGGTGGAACGACACGACGACCATGACCCACCGCTCCCGCCTCCACACCCGAGCCGCCCTGCTGAAGGCCGGACGTTGGATCGCCGCACAGCATCCGGAAGCCGCCGATCCCTCCGCATGGACCCGGCAGACCTGCGCGGCCTGGATAGCAGCCGTCGACCGCATGGAGATCGGCGACTACGTCGTACGTACCAGCAGCTTCGCGGAACGCCTCGGGCAGCCGCTGCAGGCCGCCTCGAAGGCCGGCCTCATCCGTTCCGTGCGGGTCTTCTTCCGCGACATCCAGGAATGGGAGTGGCTGCGCCCGGGCTTCGACCCTCTGCGTGCGCTCTCCGTGCCGCGCAGCATCAACGCCCTGCTCGGCCCACGCCCACGAGTGATCGCTGACGACGTCTGGGCCAAACTGCTGTGGGCCGGACTCAACCTGGAATCGGCTGACATTCCCCGAGGTAAAGCCGGCCCCATCTATCCTCTAGAACTCGTCCGAGCTGTCACGCTGACCTGGCTGTTCGCCGGTCAGCGCAGTAACGAGATCGCACGGCTGCGTCTGGGTTGCGTGCGCTGGCAGCACGACGGCACCTCTGTCGCCGGTGACTCCGAACGCATTCTCGCCCGGGACTCCGTCTGCCTGCTGGACGTACCCGCGCACAAGACCGGCACGGCCTTCACCAAGCCGGTCGACCCGCTGCTCGGACAGGCCATCGACGCTTGGGAAGCTCTGCGTCCCCAGCAGCCGAAGCGAACCGACAAACGCACCGGGGAACAGGTCGACTTCCTGTTCGCCTACCGCGCCCGGCCCGTGTCCAGCGGCTACATCAACAGCAGCATCATCCCCATGCTCTGCCGCAAGGCCGGGGTTCCAGCCGCCGACGTCCGAGGCAACATCACCAGTCACCGAGCCCGCTCCACCATCGCCAGCCAGCTCTACAACGCCAAAGAACCCATGACCCTGTTCGAACTGCAGGCATGGCTCGGCCACCGCTCCCCGGAGTCCACCCAGCACTACGCAAAGATCAGCCCCAACACCCTGACCAAGGCATACGACGACGCCGGGTACTTCGCCCGCAACGTACGCACCATCGAGGTCCTCGTCGACCGCGACACGGTCGCCTCCGGCGCCGCCGCGGCCGGCGAGCCCTGGCAGCACTACGACCTCGGACACGGCTACTGCACCTACACCTTCTTCGAACAGTGCCAGCACCGCATGGCCTGCGCCCGCTGCGACTTCTACTCCCCAAAGGACTCCACGAGAGCCCAACTCCTCGAAGCCAAAGGCAACTTGCAGAAGATGGCCGTTTCGATCCCGCTCACCGAGGACGAACAAGCCGCCCTCACCGACGGTCAGACCGCGATCGACCAGCTCCTCGGCAGACTCGCGGATACCCCGACCCCGGCCGGGCCAACACCCCGGCAGATCACGGCACCCGGCGCAGCTCAGCTCCTACCGATCGTCGGCGTCCGACAGGGCAAAGCAACGCAAGCTTGACAAATCTGATTGCACAGAAAAGTCGTGCATCTGACGGGCCCTGTCGCGTGCGCGGCGTCTACCGGTGCGTGCGGAGTCCGTCGAGGATGAGTGCGAGCATGTGGGGTGCCCGGTCCTCGGGGCCGGCCGCGGTGCGCCACAGTGCGCCGGTGAGTTGGAGGAAGTCGCCTGGGTCGGCGTCCGGGCGGATGCTTCCGTCCCTTTTGCCGGCGTCGAGGAGTTCTGTGATGGCGGCGATGACCGGCCCGTAGCTCTGCTCGCTGATCGCCTGGTGCGCGCCCGGCCCGAGGGCGTCGCCGAGGCCATGCTTTCTGCGCATGCCCTCGACGAGGTCCGTCGTCCAGTGGCGGAGCGCTTCCAGTGGCGGCATCCGGGCCAGCAGGCCGGGCACGGCGTCGATGATGCGTGCCACTTCGTCCTGATAGACGGCCAGGACCAGCGACTCACGGGTGGGGAAGTTGCGGTACAGGGTGCCCGAGCCGACTCCCGCGCGCTGGGCGACCTGGTTCATCGACGTGCTGCCGTCCGCCGCGAGCGCTTCGCGTGCGGCGGCGAGGATGCGCGCCCTGTTCTCACGGGCGTCTGACCGGACCACGGGACCTCACCTTGCTAAGTGGGGAGCTCTCCACTACGTTATGTGGGGAGCTCTCCACATACTCTAAGGAGCATCATGCAGTACATCAAGCTCGGCACCACCGGCCTCGACGTATCCCCGATCGCGATCGGCGCGATGACCTACGGCGAGCCCGACCGCGGGCACCCCGTCTGGTCGAAGGGCGAACAGGACGCGCGCCCGCTCATCAAGCACGCGCTGGCGGCGGGGATCAACTTCTTCGACACCGCGAACATGTACTCCAACGGTTCCAGTGAGGAAATCCTCGGCCGGGCCCTGAAGGACTTCGCCGACCGCGACGAAGTGGTGATCGCGACCAAGCTGCGCCATCCGATGCGGCTGGGACCCAACGGGCGGGGACTGTCACGTAAGGCGATCATGACCGAGGTCGACCATTCGCTGCGCCGCCTGGGCACCGACTACATCGACCTCTACCAGGTGCACCGCAACGACCACGAGACACCGCTGGAGGAGACCCTCGAAGCCCTCAGCGACCTCGTCAGGGCAGGCAAGGTGCGCTACCTCGGCGCCTCGTCCATGCACGCGTGGGAGTTCGCGAAGGCGCTGCGCCTGCAGAAGGAGAACGGCTGGGCGCGGTTCGTGTCGATGCAGGACCACTACAACCTCCTCGCCCGTGAGGAGGAGCGGGAGATGATCCCGCTGTGCCTGGACGAGGGCGTGGGCACGATCATCTGGTCGCCGCTGGCCCGCGGCCGCCTCACCCGCGCGTGGGACGACGCCCGCTCGACAGTGCGCTCCGAGACGGACGGCGCCTACGCGGACCTGCTCTACTCGCCGGCCGAGGAGGCGTCCAACCACGCGATCATCGACGCGGTCGGGCAGGTCGCGAAGGCCCACGGCGTCAGCCGCGCACAGGTCGCTCTCGCCTGGCTGCGACGCCAGCCGGTGGTCACCGCGCCGCTGGTCGGTGCCGGTTCGGTCCGGCAGATCGACGAGGCGGTGGCCTCTCTCGACATCGAGCTCACCGACGATGAGGTGCGTGCCCTGGAAGCCCCGTACACCCCCCGCTACGACTGGCAGGGCGTCTCGGACGAAGCCGAGATGGAGGCCATCCGCCAGCGCGTGCCCGGCATGGCCCTCGCATGACCCCCATCATCCGCTCCGGCGCCGCTGCCCGCGCCGGAGCCCTCCTCATCCTTCTGGGCCCGCTCGTGTCCTGGGTCGCCGAGTTCATCACCGCCGCCGCATGGCAGAACCCGCCGTACTCGCCCCTGTACAACTGGGTCAGCCACCTCGGCCTGACCGGCCCGCCGCAGACCGCGTTCGGGCAGGTCGCCAACTCCCCCCTCGGCGCCGTCATGGACACAGGCTGGGTGATCTACGGCAGCCTCCTGATCATCGGCGCCTTCCTCGTGTTCGATCCGCGCAAGGGCACCCGCCCCATCATCATCATGATCCTCGCCGTCCTCGCCGGCGTCGGGGTCTCACTCGTCGGCATCTTCCAGGGCTCCAACGCCAACGTCGACAACGGCCTGATCGCGTTCCACACCGTCGGCGCGCAGGGCGTCATGCTCGCCGGCAACATCATGGCGATCGTCGTCGGAACCAGCGGGACTCGCATCGGTCTCACCAGGGGCCGGTCGATCGCGAGCATCACTCTCGGCACCGTCGGACTGATCGCGTTCCCCCTCTTCATGACCGACGTGTTCACCGGCTGGATGTGGAACATCGGCCTGTTCGAGCGCGCCGTGATCTACCCGATCATGATCGGCCACGCCCTCCTCGGAAGCAGCGTGGCCGCTGCCCAGCGGCATCGTGCGACGCACCCACTGGCACCCCTTACTGCACGAGTCGTGAGCTGAGGAGAGACAGATGACCCAGGTACTGGTCACCGGAGGAACCGGATTCATCGGGAGCTGGTGCATCCAGGCCCTGCTCGACGCCGGGCACACCGTACGCACCACGGTCCGCGACCTGCGGCGCGAGCCGGCACTGCGCTCCTGGCTGCACGCGGCCACACCGTTCGACGACGACCGTCTCACGGTCGTACGCGCCGACCTCGAACACACCGACGGCTGGGACGCTGCCGTCGCCGACTGCGACTTCGTCCTCCACGTCGCCTCGCCGACGCTGCGCCATACGCCGGCCAACGACGACGACCTGGTGGTCCCAGCACGCGAGGGCGTCCTGCGGGTGCTGCGCGCAGCCCGCGACGCCCGCGTGCGCCGGGTCGTCCTGACCAGCGCCTTCGGCGCCATCGGGATCGGGCACCCCCCGCGCTCGACCCCGTTCACCGAGGAGGACTGGACCAACGTCGACAGCGATATCCCGCCCTACCAGCGGTCCAAGACACTCGCCGAACGCGCGGCCTGGCAGTTCATCCAAGACGAAGGCGGTGGTCTGGAACTGGCAGCGGTTCATCCCGTGGGGGTCCTTGGACCCCTGCTCGGCCTGGACGACCCGCCATCGCTGCGTCTGGTCCGCCGAATGATCGAGGGACAGGTTCCTGCGTGCCCCCCCCTTCGGGATGGGCTTCGTCGACGTGCGTGACGTCGCGGATCTGCACCTGCGCGCGATGACCGATCCGGCAGCCGCCGGCGAACGCTTCCTGGCAACCGCCGGGCACAGCCTGCGCGTCCTCGACATCGCACGCATTCTGCATGACCGCCTGGGCGAGCGGGCCGCGAAGGCCCCGACCCGTGAACTGCCCGTGTGGCTCGCACGCGCACTGGGCCTCGTGAACCCGGAACTGCGACTACTCAGGCACCAGTTCGGCCGGGATTTCGACGCCACAAGCGCCAAGGCGGAGAAGCTTCTCGGCTGGCAGGCGCGTCCCATCGAGGACACCATCGAGGAGACCGCCGAGAGCCTCCTCGCCCACGGCATCGGGACAAAGACCGGCTCGTAACCGACCGACGCGGCAGCCCTGCGCGCCGAAGATGCGTCGAACCGGTGACGCGGCGCGACAGGCGTCGCCAGCCCCGGGCCCGCACCGACGTGCGGTCCGGGGCCGCCTGTTTGCCCGCTGGGTGAGCCGGGACGGGAGACTCCGGGCTGTCATGGCAGTCGACACCTTCCGGAGTCGCCCGTCCGCCGGCCGGATGACGGGGCATCAGTGTCGCGGCCAGCGACTCGGGCTCTGAGCTGCCTGTGGCGCACCCTCGACCATCCCGTCGGCGCCGCCCAGGCAGACCGGCTTCCGACCATAGGGCGGCCCCGCACCGAATGCCGAGCTGCTTGACAGACCTTGATTCCACAGAATGAGGGTCTGGCATGCCATGTGGCTGCGGCGCATCGACGACAAGATCGCCGCCCTTCAGAAGCGGAAAGCCGAGCAGCAGCACGGGCGGCGGGTCCGGCCCGCGGAACCGGAGTGGATCGTCGAACTCGGCATCGGTGACGGACGGCCGCCCGTCGAGATCCACGTGGGCGGCTGCTACGCCGCGGGCAAACGACGGCGCCCGGTCGGCCGGGACGAAGCCCGCCGGCTCCTCGCCTCAGGAGTACGGGCCTGCAGTCATTGCCAGCCCGACACCGCCCTGGACATCCTCGACTTACCCACCCGACCGGCCCTCGCCGCTACGGCGCGCTGACCGGCCCCGCCCCCTCCGGTGTCGTTCACTGCACCGCACCCGCCCCTCCCCCAGAACAGGCTGTCCCTGATGACCAGTACTTTCCCGCCGCCGATCAGTGAGCCGGACCCGTCCACCTTCACCTGCTCCGGCAGCCTGGTCGGCCCCTGCTCCGGCTGCCAGCGCAACACCCACAGATACGGCAGCGGAGGCCTGCCCCTGTGCCACTGGTGCATGACCACCGCCCGGGAGAGCTGGGGTACCGGCGTCCGCTTCAACAACACCCGCACACCAGCGGGCTGACCGGCCAGGGCCTGCGTGCCCGACCTCCTCACTTGAGCAGTACGAGGTGTCCCGGCTCCACTCCATCGATCGTCTCGATGGCCGTTCCCGAGGTGACCCAGACACTGGTCGGTTTGTCGCCGGCCGGGATTTGGAACACACCGTGCACCGGTCCCTGGCTGCCTGGGTTGAGGCCGAACGTGGGCGCTACCTCGCCTCTGTCGTTCCAGTACTGCGCATAGTCCGAGGAGTAGTCGGCGTCCTTCTGCGATTGCGTGTACCGGATGTCCCCCACGTTCAGGCTCACGGTGTTGTCGGCGTCCCAGACCGCCATGCTCTTTCCGACGTTGACGGCCTGCATGGACAGGACGCAGAACTGCTTGCCCGTCTCCGGGGCCGGAGTAGCGGTGGGAGCTCCGACCGATTGCGCGGCGTGGGCCATCACCGCCGGGTCCAACGGCTTGCCACACACCACACGGTCCACGGTGAACCGCCACCGTGCCGGGTCGTCGGCGGTATTCGAGGCCAGGACCGTCACCTCGAAGGGCTCGCCCTGCTGCACCGTACCGAGAACCTCTGCACCCGGGGGCGCGCCTGCGCTGTCACTCGAACCCGACGGTGCAGCGGTGCTGTCACCCGTCGCGCTACTCGATGACGCCTCACCCGAACTGCCGCCCGGCTCCGCTCCACTATCGGACGAGCAGGCCGCCAAAGTCACGAACAGGCAGGTCACTACGA
This sequence comes from Streptomyces sp. NPDC033178, assembly GCF_055577685.1. NCBI lineage: Bacteria > Bacillati > Actinomycetota > Actinomycetes > Kitasatosporales > Streptomycetaceae > Streptomyces > Streptomyces sp. NPDC033178. The sequence continues at coordinate 2,571 of NZ_JBVIPT010000039.1, read as the reverse complement.
CCGTGGCCCATGAACGCCAGTGCCAGGACATATGTCCATGCTGGCCCTGCCTCTCCCCCAGCGCGCGGCGAACCCGAAGGGGTCGGTTGTGCGTGTGCCGGTGCGGGACTCCGCTCGTAGGCTGATGTAGGGTCTCGCCGTTCGTGGCACAGGCCGCGCCCGCCGACCTGCGGTTCTTCATCTGTCTCAGGTCGATGGCACAGCCGCTCAGTCTCACGAGCCGTGGCATTTCCTACGGCCTCGGCCGACCCGCCGGACCCGGCGAGCCGTTGAACTGCGGTTTCTCTGTTCGGTGCCGCGTTCGATGCCAAGATCGTGAAATTGTGCCGCGAGATTTGAGACCCCACATGAATGTAGGGACTCGCTGCCCCCGGCAAACGGCGATGCTGCGACCTGGTGGTTGTCGCGCCGTCTCGCGGCGTGGCCAGCCGTGGAGTCTCACGGCCGTGCCCGAATCCTCCTAACGGGGCCTGGTCGGTGGTTTCGTACGGGGGCGGACTCGCTTGTTGAATCCGAGCGCTCCGCCAGACCGGCCGACTCACGTGGGGGCCACCACTCTGCGTCAGACGCTTCTGCGGTCGGCCGGCAGTTGCCGCCGCGTCCTGGGTTCAGGATCCGGTGCGGTAGCGGGTGAGCATGAGGGCGACGGCTTCGTCCACGATCGTGGTGTCGGTGGGGTCGGGAGGGACGAAGTCGGTGCGTACGAGTTGGGGCCACAGGAGTTGGCCGCAGATCATGCCGAGGAACTGTTCGGCCACTGCGGATGTCGGCTGTGGCTGTCCGTCGGCCGAACGGAAGTCGAGTGTGCCGGCCTGTGCTTCGGTGTCCAGGTAGTCGCGGAGCCGGTCGAAGAAGGGGCCGCGGTCGATGGCGAAGCCGGTGCCTACGATGTCGGCGAGTTCCGGCATCTGGGGAAGTTCGGTGATGATGAGGCGGCACAGCGGCGCCGTGCCGGGCCGTGAGACCAGGCAGGCGTAGTCGCGGCCGATGTGGTCCAGACCGTACCGGGGATCACCGGGCGGGGGCGGCGCGGCGTACTGCACGTCCAGCTGCCACTGTTCGGAGGTGACGGCTGCGAACAGCGCGGCCTTGGAGGGGTACCGCTTGAAGAGGGTGCCGGTGGAGACGCGCGCCTCCCGGGCGATCTGGGCCAGGGAGGTCTTGTCGTATCCCCGGGCGAGGAAGAGGTCGCGGGCGGCGCGGATGATGCGGGCGCGGTTCTCCGCTTTGATCTGCGCGTGATACCCGACCTGGCATGTATCGCCACCGGTTTCCGTTCGGTCCCGGTCCGCCACCGACATACCCACGCCCTTCGCCCGTCTCCCAGCCGCATCCTCGCTGTCAGAGAACGGTCTGGCCACCGTCCAGGATAAGGTCCTGGCCCACGGCGAAGGCGGAGGCATCGGAGGCCAGGTACACGACGGCTTCCGCGACTTCCTCGGGCAGACCCATGCGCCCCAGCGGAATACCGGAGCTGATCGCCTCCAGAACCGCCGTCTGCTGCGCGGGGTCCTCGATCCCGAGCTTCGAGTACAGCGGGGTGTCCACCGGGCCGGGGCTGACCGCGTTGAACCGGATGCCGTGCGACCTGAGCAGGTCCGCGTTCCACGACCGCATCAGGGAACCGACAGCCGCCTTCGTCGCGGCGTAGGCGTTCGACTGCCCGTAACCGCCGTGCGCGCTGTTGGACGCGTTGAGGACAACCGAGGACGGGTTGGCCAGCACGGGCACCAGGGCCTGCGTGAGAAAGAAGACGCTCTTGACGTTGATGTCGAAGAGCCGGTCGAAGCTGTCCTCCGTGTGGCCCTCGAACGGCCGCCAGTCCGAGACGCCGGCGTTCAGGAACGCCACGTCCAGCTTCCCGAAGTGCTCACGCACCCGCTCCGCCAGGCCGCGCTGCGCATCGAGATCGCGCGCATCGGCCTGCACCACCGGCACCGCGTCCCCGAGGATCTGCCGCGCCTTGTCGATGCTGGCCGGGGTGACCCCTGTGACCAACACGTCGGCGCCCTCCGCGACAAAACGCTGCGCGGTCTCCAGACCGATCCCACTCGTGCCGCCAGTGATGAGGGCGCGCTTGCCCGCAAGACGATTCATGTTCAGTGTTCCTTGCCGAGTCGTGAGGTAAGTCAATGAACTTACCCCTTGAAGGTATCCCCCACGCCACCCATGAGGCAAGTCGATCCACTTACCATCGGCGCGTCGGCCGGTCAGCCGCGTTGCTGGCGGGCGCGCAGAGCGGCCCAGTGGCGCAGGCGCTCGGTGATCTGGGCTTCGTAGCCGTTGCGGGTGGGCTGGTAGTACGTCTCGCGGTCCATGTCGTCGGGGAAGTAGTCGTCACCGGAGAAGCTGTCGGCTGTGTCCGGGTCGTACTGGTAGTCCTTGCCGTAGCCGAGGTCTTTCATCAGCCGGGTCGGGGCGTTGAGGATGTGGGTGGGCGGCATGAGTGAGCCGGTGTGCCGGGCTGATCGGTGTGCGGACCTTGACCCTTGATCTTGGACACACGAGACACTAGATCTTGAGGATCTGAGAACGGACATCTCGTGGTCATGAAGCACTACCCGCCGGAGT
>NZ_JBVIPT010000038.1:2614-45916 GCF_055577685.1 Streptomyces sp. NPDC033178 | reverse complement strand
GCGAGGAAGCCGACAATGCCGCCCACCGCAAGGTCCGCGCCCGGGTGGAATATGTGATCGGCCGCATGAAGAACTACAAGATCCTCCGCGACTGCCGGCAGCACGGCGACGGCCTCCACCACGCCGTCCAGGCCGTCGCCCACATGCACAACCTCGCCCTCACATCATGACCAGAAGACTGCGACCACAGGCTCTGACCTGCCAAAACGCAGCCTTGTGCAACACCCTTTAGATGTTCGCGCGGGATGGAACTCCGGCTCTATGGCGGCGTCTCGCTGCCAGTGGACCGCCCAAGCTGGACGACGTGTTTCTGAGGGCCTGTTGGACGATCTTGAGGGGCGGGGCCGAGGGTGGTTGCGCGCTCGACGAAGTGTGTGTGCTATAAACCGTCGACCCAGACCTTGCGCAGGCCGGACAATCGGCGGCGGCCTGTTGCACGATCCGCTCACCGTTGTCAGCCGCATCTTCGACAGCCATCGGGAACGGGCGCGAAAACACTATTCACACAGTCTCGTTGACGTTCTGCACGCGAACTCCGACGACCCCTACAGCTCTCCTTCACTACCGACTATGAGACAGAGCCGTCGCCTTGCCAGAATCGTACTCACAGCCGCTTGTACTACCTGGATCTGCGGGATTGGGTCACTGCCGTGGGAGGGATGGCCAGGCCCACGTCGTCCCTAGCGAACTGTGGCTGGCGAGTTGAGGTGCGCTGGGAGTCAGGCACTGGCATAGCCGCTGCGCCGGCCACGGGATGGCGGAGGTGCTCGTGTGTTTGCTGCTGTATGTGCCCCGGGAAATTTCGCCGCATGTCACCGTCTATATCATTCGAGGCGATCACTTGATCGAAGAATTGATGCACGGTGTTCTTGTCAACGAACAGGACTCCCGCACCTTTCTGGGGGTCGTACATCGAGTAGCCGTCCTGATCGTCTCGCCGGGATGTACGCAGGACCGCGTAGACATGGTCTGGAGTCAGTCCCACCTGTCCGGCCCGGTCCGAGGTCGCGGCAACGACAGGCTGGCGGGCTTCGAGGGCCTTGTCCAGAAATTTTACGAGCTCATTATTATCCGTCGGCCTCGGCTCGTGGCGGAACGAAGTAGCGATGCCCATATCCGCGAATTGGTCAGTGACCGAACGACCTTCAATGGGCAGGTAGGAACCCTGTTCCGCACTACTATTCGCCTTGGCGACGGCCTTCTCGATCAGCGCCACCCATGACACCATGTCTGCGCTGGCAACCATAGACTGGGACGGCCCGTTGCTGTTAGCAAGACGCATTCCCGGAATGATCGGCCCGACATCGGCCGGCTCATTCAACTGCACGGTGTACCGGCCGTTCTCGGCAGGGGCGATCATCGCCTTGATGTATTCCGGCGCCTCATGAGCCAGAGCTGCCAGCGGAGCCATAAGGGAGCAGTCGCCAATGTAACCTTGCTTCACATCGGTGTACAGAGGATTTCCGCCGGAGCCGAACAGCCGAGGGGAAACCCGATAGGGCGTCGTCTCCCTTCCCATAGCAGCAGCGGTGGCCAGCAGTTCCTGGGAGACGTCCACGGAGCCGGCACGCTCCCGCCTCACGGTACCTTGTTCGTGCATCTCTTCTCCTAATTGTGCGTTCCCGGTCGTCTATTTCTGACCTCTCCATGTGGTGCAACGTCTTGCGGAGGAAAATAGTTCAAAGACAACCCAGCTCTTGGACTGAACCTCTTGTGACCTCACATCGACACATGAGGGAGGACACGTACGGCCTGGATGATCTCAGTGATGTGGTTGATACGGCACTCGATGAGGGCGGCGAGGTCGGTGTCGATGACCAGGACGCGTCGGCCGCGGGGTGACCGCCACGCCGAATCGGAGAACACTGCATTTACCCCGGCGAGGGCTGAAAACCAGCCTGATCCGTGGGGAGGTGGCCTGTCCGCAGGGTGCTCAGAGACAGAAAGTGCTCCTGGTCAAGAGGAGCGCATCTCCGCGACGTCCGCGCGAATTCCCTCAAGGTCTGCGTAGGTCGTCCCACCCGGACATTCGGTGGAGAACCAATCCTTGTGACCCCCCAAGGCGGGACCGGGCTTTCTGCTTCCGCTCACAGGGTTGCGGTACTCGATGGTGGCGGACGGGTCGATCTCATGCTTCTTCGTCAGCGACGCCACCAGGCCGACCAGGGCTTCTCTCATTTCAGTCGGCATGGCCGTCGCATTGAAATCGCCCAACATGGCTATTCCAATGTTTCCGGAATTACATCCAACGGTGTGGAAGGCGGTGACGACCCGACCCTGCTCATCGTGAGCCGCAGCACCCTTCTTCCCGGAAAAGCGTCCCTCATATATACGCCCGTCCCGGTCGATCAGGAAATTGTATCCTATATCTCCCCAGTCGTTCGAGATGGCGTGCTGCTCGTAGATTGCGCGGACTGTCGCAGCCGGATCCGGGTCGTCATTCGGAGTGTCCGTGTGATGTACGGTCACCATCTGCACGGGAAAGAATTCCGTAGGCGAGGACTCTTTTCCGGCGCTGGTGAAACGCTTCCCCTCGTCCGCTCCCCAGTTGGCTCGGGTTATCAATCCCGGTGGCGGAAACTCAAGGCTCTTCGGCCCGTCGCCGGTGAAGAACGCAGGCGCCTTGGACTCGTCGTCCCCTGCGGAGGGCGAGGCCGAAGAGGAGTCGATGGCTATGGCATCAACGACCTCGACATCATCGTCTATTTCAAATTGGTAAGCAAAACTGTTATGCGCAGGAACCAACGCCATGGAGACGTCGGAAGACGCCATCATGTCTAGCGCTCCATCTTTTCCACAAGGACACGACGGGGATATCTTGCGCCATTTACCGGCCTTCCCCTCCTTGTCGAACAGCCGCACCCTCAAGCCTCGGAGCGACCCCGACCAGGTGACTCCCAATGCTGTCATCGGGAACTCCGTGTGAAAAACTTTGCGGTCCGGATGCTTATTCACTGAGATGCGTGTGCCAGATCCTTTGCGCCCCACGACGCTCTTGTCGCTCCGCGGGTCTGAGCCATCTCGGACGCAAGCGTTGAGCACTGGAACCATCGCAGCGGCGCCGATGCCGGCACCGACAAGAATATTTCTGCGGGAGGGTCCGGAAACGGACTTCTCCATGTCTGCCGGTTCCCGGCCGAAAAACAAGCGGATCACCCTTTGTAGCTAGTCCATCGCTTCTGTAGGTGATACGCCTCGCGATGAGATGCAGTTCACTCCGATCCACCGGCCCTCCGGGAGGGACCCCGCGTGGCGGCATCTTGCCAGCTCAGCGAGGCAGAAACCATCGAAGTGAACCAACCTGCCGCCCCTCCCCGTAGCTCACTTCGTCAGCGCACGCAGCTGCGGTCGACCGAAGTACAGACGCGAGGACGCCGAGCTTCCCAACTCCTTCCTGAAACGTTTCTTAATTCCGCACCGGCACGCCAGAGAACAGGTTCGGCCACTGCCGCACCATGATCATCTGGCGCTCATGCCTTTTCATTGATCTGGAGTGGTTGTGAGTTGGACATTCTTCGGAATGGAAGGACGACCCGACGTTGGAGAAAGTGATTCCGTAGATGACTACAGGACTCTGGTGCTGGCACTGCACGCCTACGTGAGTCGTCTCCTCGGAGGCGATCGTCATAGGGCGGAAGACATCGTTCAGGAATCCCTTATTCGATGCTGGCAGATCTACGACTCTGCCGGCTGCGATCTGCTGCGACCATGGCTGTTCAGAGTGGCCAGGAATCTCGCCATCGACTCCTATCGAAAGGAAAGTAGGCTTCCTCTCGACACAACCAGGCCACTCTGGCTGGATGATGAAACAGTCGAGCAGGACGGAAGCGACGCCGTATTGACATCGATTGTCGTACGTGACGCGATGAACAGCCTGCCGATAGGTCAACGAGAAGCCATATACGAAACATATTTCATGGGCAGAACTTTGGAAGAGGCTTCGAGGAAGCTCGGACTGCCGCTCGGAACTGTTAAATCTCGCGTTCATTACGGCATCCGGGCCATGCGACTGAGCATTCGCGAGCACTCCGCTCATGAAGCCGCTTGAAAGCGTTGCCGCGGTGTGCAGACACCAGTTCCGAGCGAAGGCCTGGGCAAGTGTCCGGCGTGGCAGTGGTCAAGCCCGTTACACGGCTCACGCAAGGACGCCCACCGCGGCAGCCGCCCGCCGCCGTCGTCACTTGGCCGTCCCGCGGCTCCGGGGACGCTCTCGTACGCGCCGCCCCCGCTTCCCCGTCGAGCCGGCCGGTGATCTGCCCTGCCGTCCGCACCCGCAACAGCCGCCCACACCCGCAGGATCGACAGGCTGTGAACTGATCACGGCTGGTCCGCGTATCAAGTAATAGAGGGCTTCTCCCATTTCCTTCCTCGTGTGCGAGATTCTTTTCCAGAGAGCGGATGGCCAGCAACGAAATGGATAACGAACCGAAGGGCAACACTGCCGTTGTCGCAGGAATTGCGACTACAGCCCTGGGATTTCTTGCCATGCCCGCAGGAATTACTCTGGGAATCCTGGTAACTCTCGTTGTGGGCGGCTTGGGAGTTCTACTGTGGCCCATTGTAATCATTGTCATGCTCTTCAAACTCGGACTCACTCCGCCCGCCGGAGTGAACGCCGACAGGCCCACTCTCACCGCAGTCGAACAAAGCTGTGAAGATAACGAGAACAACCAGTTCGGAGATACGGACGAAGAGCGGGCCGATCGGGCTTCAGAAATACTTCTCAGTGATGGTGACGGCGAGCTGGAGGTCTCACTCCAGGACAAGCGAGAACCGTGCACGGTGCCCAGAGAACACTTTGGGAAAATAAAAGATGCAGCAAAGACGTGTACGGACATCGGCGCGGTCCTGATCGCCGCACAGATACAGTACGAAACTCAGTTCCAGAATGATTTCGTCGGCCCAAATGGCGCTGAAGGGATATCACAGGTCCCGTCAGGCATATTTGAGGAATTTGACGGAACAGATCCTTTCGATGTCAAACAATCGATCGACATCCAGGCAGAATACCTGTGCTCCTTGGCTGAAGACACCAAAGAATTGATCAATTCTGGGGGCATGACCGAAACCAACTACATAAATCTGACACTGGCGGCATACGATGCGGGGCTGGATGCCGTCAAGGAGGCGAAGGGTATACCGGAAGGGTCTGAGGACTATGTCCTCGGGGTGAGGTTCTGGTTTCCGTCGATGGAAGGCGTGGGCGACCCCCCTCGTGTCACGCCAAGGGGAATCAAGGGCACATTCGACGAGTGATTGGAACGGAGGCCAGGAACATGCGTCTGGTTGCACTGCCAGGGGTGATCTCGGACCTGTCAGGCAGCGGGGAATTCACTCTGCAAGACCCCGCAAGCGGAAAAATATACGAGTACGAGCCGTCCGCAGCCGCGATGTGGATTGCCATTCGACAGTACAACGGGGATGCCCGAGCCGCAGCACAACGTCTGGCATTCGAGTGGAACGAGGATGAAGTGACAATAAGCGCGGAGATGGCAAAATCGGTATGCGACTGGCTTTATGTGGGATTGCTCAAGTGCGCCGAATAAGTTGCGGCCGCAGACCGATCGCATGAGCACACCCACACAGCGAGGAACTCTTCGATGACTGTCTCTGTGGTGATCGCCGACGACTACGAGATGACGCGGATGGCGTTTCGTCTCGTTCTTGACGGACAGCGCGATATTTCCGTGGTCGGGGAGGCATCCGACGGTATCGAGACCATCGAGTTAGTACGCAGGTTGCGACCGAACGTCTGCTTGATGAATATTCACATTCCGAAATTGAATGGATTGGAGGCCACCAGGCGGATAAAAAGGATCTCCGAGGCCACGGCGGATGTCACGAAAATCGTCCTCACCACCAAATACGATCTGGACAGAGATGTCTACGACGCGCTTCGCGCCGGCGCCAGCGGCTTCGTGGTCAAAAACTCCGGGCCCCGCCCTCTGGTCGAAGCAGTGCGGGCCGCAGTTACCGAGGATTCCCTCATTTCGCCGTCCCTGACCGTGCGACTCCTCGAATATTTGAGCGATCCGTCGCATGCCGAGTACACGGCCGCCTACACCCGGCGCCTCACATCCCGAGAACGCACGATCGTGCATCTACTTGCTCGTGGTTCCACGAACAGCGAGATCGCTCAACAGTTGACACTCACCGTCAACGCTGTCAGAAGTTACCTACGCCGGATCCAGTACAAGCTACCGGCGCGAAATCGCGTGGAAATCGCGGCCTGGGCCTGGGAACACGGCGTTGCCGGTTGAGCGGGACCGGCACGATCGATCTGCACCACTGAGTCGTGAGTCGATCGTCGATCTCGAACTCCACGACCCGCAGCTCCGGGTACGTCGAGACTCCCGGCGCTCCAGTCGATCCGGCCCGCCGTTCCGCACCAGGCAACAGCGAGGAGTCTCCCCGCTGTGGGGGATCAGCTCCATGACGCTCATACCGTGGAGCGGATCCCCCACAGCGCATATCTCCCAGAGCAGGGAGGGGAGCGATGACGATGGTCCGAACCCGCCGTGATCTCCGCGTCGAACATCGGCGATCACCGTCCCGAACGCCCCTCGCCCGCGCCCACGTGCTGCTGCACCACTTGCTCGACGGTTTACTCGACGCCGGCCCCGCGGCCGAGGGACGGCATGGCGGGGACTGTCACCATTCGCGCTCCGCCCCGACGGTCAGAGCGATGTCACCTGCTCTGACTTCGGGGGCGCCCGGCCCCGGAAGTCGCCGCTCCATAGCCCTGCGAAACAAGGCGCGGTGCGGGGGTACCTGGCCTGGACGAGACCCCGGCCTCGGAAGAATTGCGTGCGTGGTGAGCATGGTCTTGCCCCAAAGATGCCGCCGCCGCAATATTGCGAACAGGGGCTGTCACGCCGAGCTGCTGCGCTGCTGCCGGCTCAGGCATCGGCGCACTCCTCCGCTCAGCCCTCTCAGGAGTCTGAACGGTGTGTGCAGCCTGCTGCCCAGCGGTCGTTACAGCAGCAATCCTGTCCAGAAGGTTGACCTTCTTGGCCACCGTGGACGCCACCGCCCCTGCGGCTGCCCCCACCACAAGGCCCGCTACAGCAATTGGTGGCGTGAAAAGCAACAGTCCAGCCGCCGCCCCCAGTGCTGCACCGGCGGCCATCGTGAATTTGGGGTTTTCCCCCATCCACTTCAACGCTCTGTCAGCTGCCTTCACCGCTTTGGGGTTCTTCCTGAACCAATCCAGAGAGGCATCTTTCGCCTTGTCCAGCAAGCCGCCCGCGTACGCAAGCCGCCCGCGTACGACTGCAGCCCGCTGCCGGCGCTGCCGACTGCCTTCGCCAACCTGGAATCCTTGGCCCAGTTCAGAGAGGCGTCTCTTATCTTGTCAAGCAGGCCGTTCGTGAATGACTGCAGCCTGCTGCTGACGCCTCCGACGCTAGGCGCCGAGGGGTGCCTGGCATTGCTGATGCAGGCCCTGCGGAGTACAACGACGAGTCAAGCGGGTCACTGCCCATGAAGCCTTGCCTGACGGCTCTGATGCTGAACCGGTCCGAACCGTCGAGCCCAAGCACGGCAGCCGCCGCCGAAGGTGGGTCGTCCCAGCCATCACTACTGAAAGAACTCCGAATACTCGACCAGTCCGAATCAGCAGCAGCAGTCGTGGCAGCAGTCGGCGGAGGCTCGAAGAGCGGACCAAAATCCTGCTCATCGAATTTTCCGCCAAGGTCTACCTCCAAGCGGAGCGCCGAAGGCAATCGAGAAACCGAAGCCTCTTCTGGTGACATACGACTGGCCGCATCCCACTGAAAGAGATCGCTTTCGAGTTGCGTCGCGGGTTCAGGCATACTAAAGGCGGTATAATCTGTTCTACGCGGTTGATCATTCGCGGCGTCCCGGCTGTCTGCCATTTCGTCCCGCCGAAGACTATTCCTCTTCTCGACTGGACTACGTGGCGCTCTTGGCGAGAGTTCAAATCGAAGTCGCAGGGCGGACAGCGCGACCTAGGCCGCCTCGGATCGAAGAACGGTCCGGATGAAGTTGAGGGGCTGGCGTGCGGGCGGGACGCCAGCCCCTCTGTCCGGTTGCGCACCGGACCGGCGCCTGCTCCTAGGCGAAGGGAGCAGGGGGCCCTTGCATGATCGGCGTCCGACGGGGCTTTCCTGGCGGCTCCCGCTATCGGTTTCGGCGGAAGCCGCTTCACGCTCCGGTTCGGGTGCGTGCCGTGGCCCGAACAATCATCAGCAAAGTCCGGGCCACGGCGTGCCCTGTCGCAATATCGAGAGGGCGTGGATGCCGTGCGCGACGTTCTGCTCGCCGGGGGAGACGAAAGACCGACGCACGCCAGTTTCCTCATGGTCTCTGCGGCATCCATCCGGTACTACGGGCCGACGCCCCGGAGGGTTCTAACCCGCGCGCAGAAATCTCGCCGATCCGGTTCATGACGTGCAGGTCCTGTACTCCTGGGCGTCCCGCTCGCGGGGTGGCGGCGCTGTCGTCCGAGCCGGGGGCCCGGCCGCTTGAGCAGGTGTGAACCCGCCGCAGCCCGTGCGCGTACTCCAAGACAGGAGGGTCGTACCGCCCGCACGGTGGCCGCCGTCCCTCTGCAGGCAGATACAGCTCTCCACGATGTCGATGTCGATTGGTTGAATGGTGCGCACAGAAGCACGCGCGTCCGGGGGACCTCCCGGTCCGGGCAGGCTCCCCGGCTTCCGGCAGGCGTGAACCTGCGATGTCAGTCCCGTGAGAGCCGCTGAGGTCCGGGCCTCATGACGTACAGACCAGAACCGAAGAACCACAACGACGGTCCCTCGGCCGGCCGGTCCCCGTTCCGCCGAACTCCGCTCATCCACCCACCTGTTGCAGGCGGCACGCACAGCACGTCGTCGATGAGCAACGCTGTTGCACCACGACCTTCGAGCCCGCGCTGTCCGCCGGCGCGCAGCGCCCGCTCCACCCTCAGGGACGTTCATGAGCGCAGAACCCGTCCGTTTTGACGCCGAGGCCGTTGCCGCGCAAATTCGTCAACACACTCTCGGTTTCCTCCAGCCGGGGACCGCACCCGGACCCGAGCTGCCCACGCGACAGACCGGACACCGTCCCGCGCGCGTGTTGGAGTCCTCGCCCTTCGTGCCTGACTCCCTCACCGACCGCGGCAACGCGAAACTGTTCGCCCGTCTCTACAGCGACCAGTTCCGCTATGTGATCGGTATGGGCTGGCACTCGTGGGACACCTACCGCTGGAAGCTCACGGGCGGCGCCGAGGCCGCCCGCTGGGCGGCGGGAGAACTCGCCGAGCAGATCCCCGACCAGGATCCCCGGGGGCGGTTCAGCGACCGCCAGCTCGCCTCCCACAAGCGTCACGCGGAATCGTCTTCGGGTATCAAGGCGCTCCTCTACCAGGCGCAGGCCTCCCCGGCCCTGCGCCTGGACCCCGACATCCTCGACGGCGACATCTATGCCCTCTGCGGACCGGTCAACTGCGCAAGCCCAACCCGCTCACCGACATGCACTCCCGGGCCACCACTGTCGCGCCGCTCAGGATGCCGACCCCCCGGTGGGAGAACTTCCTGCGCGACACCTTCGGCGACGACGGAAAGGGACAGGAGACCACCCGGTTCCTTCATCTGCTGCTGGGTTACTCCATCACCGGCGACGTCGGCGCCCAGATCATGCCCTTTCTGTACGGTTCCGGCGCCAACGGGAAATCGGTTCTGCTCGAAGTCACGATGCAGATCCTCGGCGACTACGCGAACGCCGCCCCTCCTGGCTTCCTCATGGAGAAGGGCAAGTTCACCGAGCACTCCACGGAACTCACCGAACTCCACGGCCGGCGCATCGTCGTGTGCAGTGAGCTGAAACCGAACGACAAGTTCAATGAGGCCCGGGTCAAACTCCTCACCGGCGGTGACACGATCACGGCCCGCCGCATGAGACAGAACTTCTTCACCTTCACCCCCACGCACAAGCTCTGGCTGCTCGGCAACCACCGCCCCGAGGTGGGCACGGGCGGCCATGCTTTCTGGCGGCGTATGCGCATCATCCCCTTCGAGCGTCGCGTTCCCGACGAACGCAAGATCGACAACCTGGCGGCCGAGCTCGTCGGCGAGGAAGGCCCCGGCATCCTGCAGTGGCTCATCGACGGAGCCAGGCAGTACCTGGCGACCCGGGATCCGCTCACCGGCCCCAGCTCCGTGCGCATAGCCACCGCCGCCTACGAGACGACCGAGGACCACATCGGCCGCTTCATCACCGAACGCTGCACCAGGGGCACCGACGGCCGCCCCGACCCCAGCCTGCGCGTAGAACAGAAACTGCTCTACGAGGCCTACGGCCGCTGGTGCTCCGACGAGGGCATCCGTTCCTCCACTCCCCGCGCCTTCGCCAGCCGCATCCGCCAGGAACTCGGTCTCGCGTCACCCGCGGACATGATCAAGAACAACGCGACCAAGCTCTATCCCGGTCTGGGGCTTCTTCCCGCCGAAGTCGATATAGCGAGGGAATCATGATGCCGCAGGAAGACGACCTTGCCCAGGAAACGGAGATCGTCTGGCTGGAGGATCCCGCTTCCCTCGATTACGTCAGACAGGCTCTCGACAAGGTCAACACCCGCCGGGGAAAACCCCGCTACGAGCGCGGGGGCCGCCTGATCGGCTATAGCAATCTCGACCCCAAGTCACAGTGCAGCGCGGACAGCGGACTGTTCGCTCGCCGCACCTTCTATCTGCTGCCTCATGACCGCCCCAACAATCCGGGGGATCCCGACTGCCCGTACAACGTGGGCGCTCCGCTGGAAGCGGTCGACCCGCGGACCGTCAGGGCGAGACAGGTGGGCCACAAGACCTTTCGTTCTCAGGGCACGACCGAGATCGTGGCCGCGGGATCCTGAGGGGCCCGCCCCTCGGCGGGTCTCATTCGGCCCCTTGGGAGGAAGCGCAGGTCAGCAGGCCTGTTCCGCCGGAACACGGGTCTGACGGGACCCAAAGTCGCAGTTATGAGCCGCAGGGAGAGCCGGTACCTGTGCTCACGCGCGCGAAAAGAGCTGTGCTGCCGGTCCGGCGATAACTGCGACTTTGGGCCCCGTCAGACCCGTAAAGCCCATAGCGACCGCTCTGACCTGGGGATATGCCGTACGGGCCTGAAGTACGGCGAGCGCTCGGGTCCGCCCGCGAGGGATCTTCCCGGGCGGGGTGCATGAGCCGGGGAGGTGGTGTGAACTCCCCTGGCGTGTGAGCCGTAGCTAGAAATGAAGCTCCTGCCGTACCTGACTGCGGGAACTCGGTGAGGTGTCCCTTGGGGGGGGAAGGCCGAGACCAAGGCGGTGTTCGGCGGGCTTCCGAACACCGGGGGCCGGTCAGGCTTCACGCCGGCCCTCACCAAAGACGCCCTGGCGGCCCTGGAAGCGGTATGGGCCGATCCGGCAGTCATCAGGGAGCAAGGTCCCAAGGGACGGAGCACCGGTGGAACGACCTACACGACGGAGCTGACACTCGTGCCTGGACTTCGGGAGCTGTACGGAACGGTATACGAGGGTGTTCCCGAAGGGACATCGGTACCTCTCGCCCTGCCCACGGTGGACGGGCAGCTCGCGGCCCTGGCCCTGGTGGTGAACAGCGGTGTTCCCCACGACGAGGTCGTCGGCTTCGTCACCCGATACCGTTGCGCGACACGGGACGAGACCGCCCTCGCAGCTGATTCCCAGGCACGGTGGTCGCTGGAGGCCGACGGCCGGGTCACGTTCCAGTTCCTGTGCGACGAAGGAGCCTCTCGCATCGTCTTCCCGCCGGACCCCCGCCTCCATCAGTGGGCGGCCGTGGCCTGACTCAACGGCGGCACCGTGTCCTTGATGGTGATTCCTGACCCGGCTTCGACGGATGCTCAGGCTCTTGCCCGCACACTCGGTCCGCAGGGCGGGCAGTACTGGCACATCAGCGTCGGCCATGTCCCTCTCTGAGCGCTGAGCCGCCCGTATTGAGCTCCGCGCGCTCTGGCCGGGAATGCCGGTGGGTTTTGTTTGTTGTGGGTGTGAGCGTGGTTTTGCCAGGGGGGTGTTGTGGACGTGGGGCTGCGGTTCACGGTGTTGGGTCCGGTGCGGGCATGGCGCGACGGCGGGGAGATCGAGCTGGGTTCCCCTCAGCAGCGGCTGGTCCTGGCCGTGCTGGTGCTGGCCGAGGGTTCGCCCGTGCTGTCGGGCGAGCTGGTCGATGCGGTGTGGGGAGCGAGAGCGCCGGTTTCCGCGTTGGGCGTGCTGCGGACCTATGTGCATCGGCTGCGGAGGGCGTTGGGGCCCGAGGGCGACACCGTGGAGTCGGTGATCCGTTCCGAGGGGGACGGATACCGGCTGGGCATCGCACCGGATCAGAGCGACGTGGGGATGTTGCGAGGTCTTCTCGCGGGGGCCGAGAATGCGCGCCGTACGGGGGACTTCGCCGGCGTGGTGAAAATCCTGCGGGAGGCGCTCGGTCTGTGGCAGGGGCCGACCCTGGCGGGTGTGCGGGGTGAGTACGCGCTGTGCCAGCGGCAGAGGTTGGAGGAGTTGCGTCTGTCCGCGCAGGCGGCGTGTTCGGCGGCCGAACTCGATCTGGGGGCCCACGCGGAGGTGGCCGCGGAGGCTTCAGGGCTGGTCGCCGAGCATCCGCTGGACGAACGGTTCAGGGAACTGCTGATGCTCTCCCTGTACCGGTCGGGCCGACAGGCGGCAGCCCTCGACACCTACCACCAGACACGAGACCTGCTCGCGGATGAGTTGGGCATCGATCCCGGTCCGGCACTGCAGAGCATGTACCAGCGCATTCTTCGGGCAGATCCCGCTCTCCTGCTCCCCCCGTCACACCTGCGGCCCGCCCGGACACTCCCCGTTCCCCTCACACCTCCACCCGCTGCTCCTGCCGGACCGGCGGACCGGGGGTCGGCGCCTGCGGATCCGGCCCGGCCGTCGGTGTCCGGCCCGTCGCGGGTTCAGGGGTCGCCGCCCGCCGAAGGGTCCGTGGGGGCCGGTGACAGGTCTGTTGTTCCGGCACAGCTGCCTGCCGCGCCGCCGGTGTTCGTGGGCCGGGAGGCGGAGCTGGCCGAGGTGGCAGGCCTGGTGTCGGGCACAACGGTGGTGGTCAGTGCCGTCGCCGGTACAGCGGGTGTGGGCAAGACCGCTTTCGCGGTGCACTGGGCTCACCGGATCGCCGGGCGCTTTCCCGACGGACAGCTCTATGTGAACCTCCGCGGCTTCGATCCCACCGGCCGCCCCACCCCGCCCGACCAGGCTTTGCGGACACTGCTGGAAGCACTGGGCGCCGACCCGCGGACTCTGCCCCAGAGCACCGAGGCCCTGGCCGCCCACTACCGCTCACTCATGACCGGCAAACGCCTGCTCCTGCTCCTGGACAACGCCCGTGACGCCGCACAAGTACGCCCGCTGCTGCCCGGCGCACCGGGCAGCCTGGTCATCGTCACCAGCCGCAACCGGCTCACCGGACTGGTCGCCGTCGACGGCGCCCACTCCCTCAACCTCGATGTACTGACCGCCACCGAAGCCCGCGCGCTCCTCGCCCGGCGCCTGGGGAACAACCGCGTCACAGCGGAACCTCAGGCGGTCGAAGGGATCATCGACCGCTGTGCCCGGCTCCCCCTGGCCCTGGCGGTCACCGCCGCCCACGCCGCCACCCGCCCCGCACTCCCCCTCACCGCGATCGCCGCCGAACTACGGGAGAGCGCCGATACCCTCAACGCCTTCCACGACACCTCCGGCGACACCGCGGCCGACATACGTGCCGTGTTCTCGTGGTCCTACCAGTCCCTCACCCCCGACGCCGCACGCCTCTTCAGGCTCCTCGCCCTGCATCCCGGACTCGACGTCACCGCGCCCGCCGCCGCCAGCCTGACGGCCCTCCCCCTCCCCCACGCCCGCCGGCTCCTCACCCAGCTCGTCGAGGCACACCTCCTCGACGAACACACCCCGGGCCGCTACAGCACCCACGACCTCCTGCGCACCTACGCGGACGAGCTCACCCACACCACGGAAACCCCCCGGCACAGACAGGACATCCGCCACCGCGCGCTCGACCACTATCTGCACACCGCCCACCGAGCAGTGGCGCTGACCGGTGAACGGGCGCTGATCGCCACGGCACACGCGGCGGAGGGGGTCGGAGCCGAGGAGTTCGCCGATGACACGGACAAGGCGACCGCCTGGTTGACAGCCGAGCAGGGAGTGATCCTCGCAGCCGTCGAACAGGCCGCCGCACACCACCACGACACCCACGCCTGGCAACTGGCCTGGGCCGTGGCCAACCACCTGCACTGGCGCGGACTGTGGCCTGAGCACGAAACCGTCCACCGCACTGCCCTGCGGTCGGCACACCGACTGGGTGACCGGACAGCCCAGGCCCATGTCCACCATGGTCTGGCCGTCGCCATCACGGCCCGGGGCCGTGCCGACGAGGCACGGGTGCACGCCGAACGGGCCGTCGAACTGTTCACCGAAGCGGGCGACATCCGGGCCTGTGCCGAAAGCCATCGCACCCTGGCCTCAGTCGCGGAACAGCAGAACGACCTCGAAACCGCGCTCGAAGCCGCACAGCGATCCCTCGCACTCTTCCAGGCCTCCACCGGCCACGACGACGAGGACAGTGGCGGCAAGAGGGCGACGGCGGTCGCGTTGAACCGCGTCGGCTGGTGCCATACACAGCTCGGGCAGCATCAACAGGCCCTCGACCACAGCCGGCAGGCACTGGCCCTGTGCCAGGAACTCAACTGCAGCACCGGGTCGGCGGAGACCTGGGACAGCATCGGTCACGCCCACCATCACCTCGGCCAGTACGAAGAAGCCGTCGTGGCCTACAACAACGCTGTCGCCCTGTGCCGGCGCAGCGACTTCCGTTGGATGACCGCCCGCGTTCTCATGCGTCTCGGGGACACCCATCTGAGCGCGGGTTGCCCGGACGCGGCCCGAGCCGCGTGGACCGAGGCGCTGGACATCAAGGAGCGACTGGGCGGCGGCAGCGCCGAGTCCGACTCTCTCCGCGCGGGATTGCGTCGGCTCGACGAGCCGGGCGACTCTCCACGAGCGAGGAGGACAGGAGCCGCCTTCTCGTAGCCGCCCTTCGGCCGGGAGGTCGGTCGACCACAGGCTCTAAGGACCCGTCGTCGAGCACCATGGCTTCCGCTGTCCGCAACCGACGAGGCCGCCGCAGACGTACTCCGCCTCCGGACGCCGCCCCGCGCGGGCCCGCGGCAACCCGCAGTCGCGACGGTGCGTCGTACAGCCAGTACGCGGCGATGGCGGGAGAAACCTGCATGATCTCGGCTATCTCTTCGTAGCCGAGATCCTCGACGGCCGCGAGGTACACGGCGAGCCGCTGTCCCTCGGGCAGCGCGAGGAACGCGGCCCGGACATCCTCGTCGGGCAGCAGGACGAACCGGTCCTGCGCGGACGCCTGTGTCCCGTCCCGGACCACCGACGCCGGCGGCAGCACGCACACCGTCGGGTGCGGGCCGGCGAACGCGGCGGCCAGGAGGGCGTAGAGCCACATCCGTCGGTCGCCGCCGTCGAGGACCCGGGCGGAGGCCGCGTACGCCGTCGTGAAAACCTTCAGGACCAGGTCCTCCGCCTCGGCCGGATCACCCGTGACGCTCGACGCAGCTCGGTACAGGGGGTCGGCAAAGCAAAGGACGTCACGTTCGAAACGGGTCTCGTACTCGGTGGAGCCGTCCTGGCGCGATGCCGGACGGGGCTGCGTGGCACCCGCGGCCCTGCGGTGGCGGCCACGGCCGGGGGCGGTGTCGCTCTCCCGGGAGTCCAGCTCACCATCGACGCGGCGACCCCGGTGCCGGCCTCTTCCCGGGCCGGGCACCACGGAGCGGACGGGGGTAGTGGACCGCGTGCCGGGTGGCGTGTGCCCCCTGTTCCCCCCTTCCGCGGCGAATCCGGTGTCCAGGGGTGGGGCAGTCGTCACCGTCACGGCTTCAGACCGTGGCCGTGGAGCCAGGTGAGCGTGTCCTGCGCGAGTTCGAGCCAGCCGTGGTCGAAGGGAGCGCTGTGGCCCCGGTCCTCGTAGGTGCGCAGCTCGGCGGGTACGCCGCCGCGGGCGTACAGCTGGTGGGTCTGCCGGACGACGACGGACGGCACGGTGTGGTCCTGGCCCGCGGCGACCAGCAGCAGGGGCCCGCGGTCACCACGACGGGTGTCGACCGCGGTCGGCGAGTTCCTCCGGAGGTTCGCGGTGGAGGCCTCGAAGAGCGGACGCCCCGGGGACGGGATCGTGAGATCGCCGTACAGTTCCTCGGACTCCTCCGGCGAGATCGCGTTGCCGAACGAATAGGCGAACTGAGCGGCCGTCAGGGAGACGGCTCTGCGCTTGTTGGCGGGGCTCTTGAGTACCGGAAAGCTCGAACGCAGCAGGCTCAGCGGCACGGCGCGGACGCCCTTGACCGGGGCGGGTGAGATGCACACGGCACCGGCGGCCAGACCACGCTCCAGCAGCTTCTGCGCGATCAGGCCTCCGAAGGAGTGGCCGACCACGATCGGGGCCTCGGGCAGGTCCTTGAGGACCCGCGCGTAGGAGTCGGTGACCTCGTCGACGCCGACGTCCGAAAGACGCCCGGGTTCGGCACGTGTCGCGGCGACGGTGTCCTCGTCGCCCGGCCAGCCGGGCGCGAGGGTGCGGTAGCCGTGCTGCTCGAAGAGCTCCTGCCAGGGCTGCCACGAGACGGAGTGGATCCACAGGCCATGGATGAAGACAACGGACGTGGTCATTGGTTGTTACCTCGCTCATTGGGTGGGGCGGGCTGCTCGTAGCTGGGCCCTTCGGCCCCCTCCTGCAGTCCGCCGGACTTGCGACGGTTGTGAACGGTGGTGGTCGGCCCTACTGCAGGTAGCTCTCGACGGCCTTGGCCGGCCTGGGGACGGCGTCGTCAGGGTTTTCCCCGTAGTCCCGCCTCGCGCGGCGCTGCCGGAGCAGGTCCCAGCACTGGTCGAGTTCCACCTCGGCGGCGCGCAGTTCGTGGTGTTCGCTCCGTTCGTCCAGGGAGCCGTCCGCCCGCCGGTCGCGCAGTGCGTGCTAACGGTCGACCAGTGCGGTGATCCGGGCCAGGACGGTGTCGTCGTTCACTGCTGCTCCTGCGGTCGCTGCGGCTGGGAGACGTGCGTCTTCGGGTCCGGCTGGAGTGCCGTGACCTGGGCGCGGAGACGGTCGTTCTCGGCTGCGAGGTCGTCCACGCGCTGCCGGAGCGGTTGCAGCACGGACTTCACTTCCTCGGCCGTGTAGCGCGGGGTGATGTGCTGGGGGCAGTTCCAGTCGAATGCCTTGACCTCGACCCGGACCTCACGCTCGATGATCGCCCGGTAGCCCGGGACCGCGTACGCGCTCGACCGATCGCCTTCGCCCCGTACGTCGCTGATGGTCGCGACGCCGAAGACCTTCAGGCGTACCTGGCGGGCGTAGTCCATGAAGATGATGGACACGCGCGGGTCGTGCGCCACGTTGCCGGTGCTGATGTACTGGCGATTGCCCCTGAAGTCGGCCCAGGCCAGGGTGTGTTCGTCGGGAGCAGTGACGAAGCCCGGTGGACCACCGCGGAACTGGACGTACGGCTGGCCACTGGCGGCGACGGTCGCCAGGTAGAAACCGTCCCGCTCGGCGATGAAGTCCCGTTCGGCGCTGCCGAGGGGATCCTTGATCCGGTCGAGTCCACCGGTCTCCGCCGCTCCCTTGTGCGCGGCCGTGCCCGTCCCCTGCGCCGGTCCGGCACCCGCCGGCCCCGGGCCGGAGCGATGCCGGTCCCCGCGGTCGACGGCGGTCCGGCTTCCGTACCGGCTTTGTGCCTCCAGGACCGGCTCGGTGAACGCGATCGAGTGGTAGTTGCGACTCAACTGTCCTCCTTGTCGGAGCGAGCCTCGTGCTCGCCGTCTGCTGTGTCCCTCACGGTGCGGGAAGCGTCGCCTACCTGGTCGGCATCGAGCGGTCGGCTTTGACGATCAGTGACTCGACGGCGTGCGGATCGGTGATCATCGGGAGGTGCCCCGCTGTGACCTTGGTGATCCTGGCATGTGCGTTCTTGGCCATCGCGCTCTGCAGGGAGGGAGGGACGATGTGGTCCTCGGTCCCCAGCAGATAGAAGCTCGGCAGCGATTTCCAGGCCGGTGCGCCCGACTCGTCCGTGAGCGCGCCGAGGGTGACGGGCCGCTGGGTCGCGGCCAGCACGGCCGCGGTCCGTGCCGGGATGCCGTTCGCGACGGCGTCCGGGAAGGCACTCTGCTTCAGATAGAGGTCCTGGTCGCCCTCCGGAGCACCCGGGTACTTCACGAAGTCGAAGAGGCCGGCCGGGTCGAGCTCGTGGTTCGGGTCCAGCAGCCCGAGGACGCTGTCGCCTTCGTCGGGGACGAACGCGTTGAGGTAGACCAGGGCTTCGACGTCGTCGTCCGACTGGGCGGCGTTCGTGATGACGGCCCCTCCGTACGAGTGGCCGACCAGGACGACCGGGCCGGTGGTCCGGTCGCGGAGGAACGCGGCGAGGTACGCGGAATCCTCGCGCAGCCCGCGCAGCGGGTTCGGCGGCGCGAGGACCTGGTAGCCCTGGGCCCGTAGGCCACTGGCGACCTTCGCCCATCCCGAGGCGTCCGCCCAGGCCCCGTGGACGAGCACCACCGTGGGCTTGGGCCCGGGCTTCGGCTTGCCCGACAGCGCGGTGCTCGTGGCGGACAGTCGGCCCCCCGTGTCGCCGGACGCCTGCGTGGCGGCGAAGACGCCGGCCGGGGCCAGCATCCCGAGGAGGGCGAGAAAAGTGACCGTGCGCCGTCGTCGTGCTCGGGGGAACTTCACAGTGGCTCCTGATGAGTTGGCGTATCAAGCGGTGTGTCCGAGGAGCCTGCGTGAAGGGACTGACGTTCTTGTGCACGGCCAGTTGAGAAGGAGTGACCTGGACGACGGTCCTCCTGCCTTCGTCGCGTGCAGCGAAAGGCAGAACCGGAAACGGGGCGGCGCATGCCGGGCGGAGGGGGTATCCGAGGGGTGTGTCCTGATGTTGCGCGGGAGAACCGGAGCGGGATTCCATCCGACGGGTATCAGGGTGCCGTCGACGACGACGAAGGCGGCCGTCCTCCTTGTTCACACCTTCGGGCATTGACGCGCCGACCAGTCGAACCTTGGAGGCCTTTTTAGTTCACCTTTTTCGCCCTGCCGGAGCGGTTGAAGGCGCGGCACCGGCTCCATATCCGCCGACGGCGGCTGAGGGCGCCGAATTCTGCCCTTCGGAAACCGGCGTCACAGGAACAGCTTTCTGCCCTGGAGGCAGGGTGGGAAGGGGCCTCGCCACGCGGGCTGAAGCAGGTGCCGAATTCGGATTCGATTTTGAAGAGGAAGGCAAGAGGCTCGCCGCCGCGGCAGAAGCAGTGATCGCAGGCCCTGTAGTAGGAGGGTTGGCCTGTAGCGCCCGCCGGACCTCTTCCTGCGTGTATGGACCATCTTGATTAGGGCGATCTGGAAGACGCCTAGACATGTTGCTCCTCGATCGAGTTGCCGAACATTTTCTGCGTTCATTCTCACTACGTAAGCCAGGAGGACTGAGTTCACGAGCAGCCTGGGCCGGCCTTGAGGTCGAACGCCGCTCGCCCCGCCGGAACTCAGTCAGCAGCACATCCACAGCCCGGGATGTTCACGGGCGCGGCGTCCAGAGGCTCTCCACTCTTCCTTCACAGGGCGCTCCTAGGTTCCTGTCCTGAGAGCGGTGGGGCCGGCGGACCACGCGACCGGCCCCTCTGCCGCCACCCGTGCGACATCCGAGGAGGCCGCTGTGCCGACTTCCGAACACAGCTTCAGCGGGTGCCCGAACGGGGCCGCAGCGTGTCCGGCCGATCAGTGGCCGAACGAAACGAAAAGGAATATGTCATGTCCGATATCGCAAATTTCAAAGCCGTTCCCAGCTCGAACCTTCTTACGCCCGAAAACTCGGTCGTGATGTTCGTCGACCATCAGCCGCAGATGTTCTTCGGCGCCGGCAACGGAGACCGCACCGCCGTCATCAACGCCACCGTGGGCCTCGCGAAGGCGGCGAAGGTGTTCGACATGCCCGTGGTCCTGACCACCGTGGCCGCCGAGTCGTTCTCCGGTCCGATCATGCCGCAACTGGTGGAGGTCTTCCCGGGCAAGGAGATCTACGACCGCACCACGATGAACCCGTGGGAGGAAAGCGCGATCGTCGAGGCGGTCAAGGCCACCGGCCGCAAGAAGATCATCATCGCTGGCCTGTGGACCGAGGTGTGCATCGTGCTTCCGGCGCTGTCCGCTCTCGCGCAGGGTTACGAGGTCTACGTGGTCGCCGACGCCTCCGCCGGCGCCACTCCCGAGGCTCATGAGCACGCCATCCAGCGCATGATCAGCGCCGGCGCGGTGCCAGTGACCTGGCTCCAGGTGCTGCTCGAACTGCAGCGCGACTGGGGGCGCGTGGAGACGTACGGCCCGGTCACGGATGTCGTCAAGGAACACGGCGGCGCCTACGGCCTGGGTCTGGTCTACGCCCAGTCCTTCTCCGGCGCCCACGCCGCGGCCTGACCCACCGGCCCGGTGCCGTCGGGTGCCGGGCCGGGACGAAGAGCCCGGCCCGGCACCCGCCCGCAGACGGCTGACATCCCGTCAGGGGTGGGCCTGACCCGAGTCCGAGTGCACACAGCGGCCTCTACGACCGTACGGGCCGACGAGCCCGAGCCATGCGGTCGTGCGGGCCATGTGAGCCGTACGAGTCGCGATCAAGGAAGCGTCCATGGACTCCGACCATGCCTCTCCCGCTCCCTCTTCTCCCTCTTCCACTTCCTCTCCCCCGGCCTCCCAGGCGAAGGGCGGCCGCGAGCCGCTCCTGGCATCGCTCATGACCCTGACAGCTGTCAGCGGTCTGATCGACGCGATCAGCTATCTGGGCATGGGACATGTCTTCACCGCGAACATGACCGGCAACGTGGTCGTCATCGGATTCGCGGTCGCGGGTGCCCCCGGCTTCTCGGTGCTCGGTTCGTTGGTTTCGCTGGCCGCCTTTCTGACCGGGGCAGTGATCGCCGGGCGGCTGGAGAAGGTCATGCGCCGCCGAACGGCCGGCAGTTGGCTGCGCCGGATCCTGTGCGTCGAAGCGGTGCTGCTGGCCATGAGCACAGCCGTCGCCTTCACCACCAGCCACGCGGTGCACCCGCTGATCGCCCTGACGGCACTGGCCATGGGCCTGCGCAACGGGACGGTGCGCAAGCTCGCCGTGCCGGACGTGACCACGACGGTACTCACCCTCACCCTGACCGGCCTGGCGTCCGACTCGACATGGGCCGGCGGCACCAATCCACGTGCGGGCCGCCGACTGGCCTCCGTACTGGCGATGCTGGCGGGCGCGCTGGGCGGGGCCGTGCTCGTACTGCATGTGGGACTGGGCTGGCCCCTGCTGCTCAGCACCTTGGGTACGGCTATCGCCGCGCTGCTCCTGCCGCGCCGTTCGTCGTCCCACTGAGCCGGCTCGCGCGAACGTCCATCCCTCTCGTCCCCCTTCCCGACCTCCACCGGAGATGATTCCCATGGCCACCATGCCTGTGGCGGGGCTTCCACCTGCCACCAACGACCATGTCGCCGACCTCGTGATCCGCAACGCCAAGATCTACACCGGTGATCCGGTGCGTCCACAGGCCGGCGCCGTCGCCATCAAGGACGGCAGGGTCACCGTGATCGGCGACGACGCGGCTGTCGCTCCGCTGATCAGCGCCCGGACGCGAGTCGTCGACGCACTGGGCCGACGCGTCGTCCCCGGCCTCAACGACTCCCACCTGCATGTGATCCGCGGCGGCCTGAACTACGTCCTGGAACTGCGCTGGGACGGTGTCCCCACCCTGCGCCAGGCCCTGGCGATGCTGCGCGAGCAGGCCGCCCGCACTCCCAAGGGCCAGTGGGTCAGGGTGGTCGGCGGATGGTCGGCGGACCAGTTCGCCGAGAAGCGGCTGCCGACGCTCGCCGAACTCAACGCCGCCGCACCGGACACCCCGGTGTTCGTACTGCACCTCTACCAGTCCGCTCTCATGAACCGTGCCGCGCTGAAGGCCGCCGCCTACACCAAGGACACCCCTGACCCCAGGGGCGGACAGATCGTGCGAGGCCGCGACGGTGAGCCGACCGGCATGCTGCTGGCCGCACCCAGCGCCCTGATCCTGTACTCCACCCTTGCCGCGGCACCGGCTCCGCAGGGTGAGGACATGAGGACGTCCACCCGGCACTTCCTGCGGGAACTGAACCGGTTCGGTCTCACCTCGGCCATCGACGCGGCCGGCGGCTTCCAGAACTTCCCCGACAACTACGGCACCGTCATCGACCTCGCCAGGGACGGCCAGCTGTCGCTGCGCATCGCCTACCACCTCTTCCCGCAGACCCCGGGACAGGAGATCGCCGATCTGCGGCGCTGGATGTCCATGGTCAAGCCCGGAGACGGCGACGAATGGCTTCGCCTGACCGGCGCCGGGGAGACCCTTACCTGGTCGGCGGTCGACTTCGAGAACTTCACCGAGCCGCGGCCCGAACTGGCCGCGGACTACGAGGACGGTTTCGAGGACGCGGTACGGCTGCTCATGGAGAACGGCTGGGGCTTCCGGCTGCACGCCACCTACGACGAGACCATCCGCCGCGACCTGAACGTCTTCGAGAAGCTCGCCCGTGAGGGTCTCTTCCCGGGCGGCAACCGCTGGCTCTTCGACCACGCCGAGACCGTCTCCCGGGACAGCCTGGACCGTATCGCCGCACTCGGCGGAGCCATGTCGGTCCAGAACCGGATGTCCTTCCAGGGCGAGGCATTCGTACGCCGCTACGGCGCCGGAGCCGCCTCCGAAGCCCCGCCGGTACGCGCCATGCTGGACCGCGGTCTGACGGTCGGCGCCGGAACGGACGCGACGCGCGTGTCCTCGTACAACCCCTGGGTCGCACTGCACTGGCTGGTCGCAGGCCGGACGGTGGGCGACCTGACGATCTATCCGCCCGAGAACCGTGTCAGCCGGGAGACCGCGCTGGCCATGTACACGCAGGCCGGTGCGCGGCTCACCGGGGAAGAGGACGTCAAGGGCGTCCTCAAGCCCGGGTTCTACGGCGACCTCGCCGTCCTCTCCGACGACTTCCTCACCGCTCCGGAACAGGACATCCCCCACATCGAGTCCCTGCTCACCGTGACAGGCGGGCGGATCGTCTACGCCGCGGCCGAGTACGAGGGACTGGACGAGGCGATACCGGCGGTCCAGCCTGCCTGGAGCCCGGTCGCGCACTACGGGGGCTACCAGGCCACCGTGAAGCCCAGCATCGCCGGCGCCCGCCAGGCGGATCTGCTGGGGCAGGCCGTGGCCGAATCCGAACAGCATCGCCAGTGGCGGGCCCAGCGGGGCTTCACCCCCGAGGAAGCTCCCACCCCGGTCTTCGACCCGTGCTTCGTCCTGTGACGCACGACGGCGGCCGGCGCCGCAGCACCTCCCCCCGGACAAGGAGAACGTGATGGACCTGGGACTGCTCCTCGTACGACTGGCCATCGGCTCACTGCTCGCCGCACACGGGGTCCAGAAGGTCAGCCACCGTCTGGGAGGCCATGGGATCGAGGGCGGGGCGGCGGAGTTCCGGGCGGACGGTTTCAGCGGCGGCCGGCTCACGGCCGCCGCCGCGGGCCTCGGACAGGTCGCCGCGGGCCTGCTGCTCATCGCGGGAGCCCTCACGCCCCTGGCCGCCACCATGGCCGCGGGCATCATGACCGTCGCGATCACCGTGAAGTGGCGCAACGGACTCTGGGTGCAGAACGACGGTTACGAGTATCCACTCGTCCTGATCATCGTCCCGGCCGCACTCGCGCTCACCGGCCCCGGCCGATGGTCGCTCGACGAGACGGCCGGACTGCTCCCCTGGGCCCCGTGGTGGACGGCCGCGGCCGTCGGCCTGGGGGCGTCCAGCGGATTGGCGACCCGCGCGATTCTCGGACGGCCGGGCATCCAGCACTGACAGGACGTTCTGCTCGCGCGAGGGAGCGGTGGCGGCCGGGTGATGAACGTCCGGGCCATGGAGATCACGACGCACACCTGCCCGGCCGATCTTCCGGGAAGGGCTCCTACAAGCCGAGTTCGGACAGTCCGGGATGGTCTGCGGGACGAGGGCCCAGAGGCCAGAAAAACTTGCGTTCGGACTCGCTGATACGCAGGTCGTTGATGCTGGCGATGCGCCTGCGCATCAGTCCGTCGGCGTCGAACTCCCAGTTCTCGTTGCCGTAGGAGCGCTGCCAGTTGCCCGAGCCGTCCTGGCACTCGTAGGCGAACCGGACGGCGATGCGATTGCCGTCGAACGCCCACAGCTCCTTGATCAGCCGGTAGTCCAGTTCCTGGCTCCACTTGCGGGTCAGGAACTCGACTATCTGTTCGCGGCCACTGACGAACTCCGCGCGGTTGCGCCATTCACTGTCCGGGGCGTAGGCAAGGGCGACCTTCTGCGGATCCCGGGAATTCCACCCGTTCTCCGCCAGGAGCACCTTCTCCACGGCGGACTCGTGGGTGAAGGGGGGTACAGGAGGCCTGCTGGACATGTTGATCTCCGGGTGATCGAGGGATGTACCGAGAACCGGCTCAAGGAGCAGCCGACCGCCGCCATCCGGCGGCGGTCGGCTGTCGGCTGTTTTTGCTGCCGTCAGGACAGCTTTCGCCCCAGGAAGTCGCGGATCAGAGCAGCGATCTCCGGTCCGTGGGATTCGAGGGCGAAGTGGCCGGCGTCAAGGAGGTGGATCTCCGCCTCGGGCAGGTCACGCTCATAGGCGCGCGCCCCGTCGGCGCCGAAGATCTCGTCGTTCTTGCCCCAGGTGATCAGTGTCGGCGGCTGGTGCTTGCGGAAGTACTCCTGGAAGTCCGGGTAGCCGGGGAGATTGAACTGGTAGTCCCAGAACATCTGCAGCTGGATCTCCTTGTTGCCGGGCCGGTCCATCAGCGCCTGGTCCAGAGTCCAGGCGTCCGGGGCGACACGGTCCAGGCGGTCGGCGGGGACACCGTGGGTGTACTGCCAGTACGTCTTCTCGGCCGTCAGATACTCGCGGACACCCGCCTCGTTGGCCGGGCGGTCCTTGGCATGCGCGAAGAGGATGTCCCAGAAGGGGGTGAAGCCCTCCATGTAGGCGTTGCCCGACTGGACGAGCAGCGCGGTGACCCGGTCGGGGTTGCGGCTGGCGATACGCAGTCCGATGGGGGCTCCGTAGTCCTGGATGTAGAGGGCGAACTTCTGCAGGCCCAGCTGGTCGAGCAGCCCCAGGGTGATGGCGGTCAGGTTCTCGAACGAGTACTCGAACTCGTCGACAGGGGGTGCGTCAGAAAATCCGTATCCCATGTGATCGGGAGCGATGACGTGGTATCGGTCCGCCAGTTCGGGAATCAGGTTCCGGAACATGTGGGACGAGGCGGGGAAACCGTGCAGGAGCACAACGGCCGGAGCGGTGGGATCGCCCGCCTCACGGTAGAAGACCTTGCGTCCGTTCACGGTGGCGGTGCGGTGCTGAACCACCGGCTTCTTGTCGGTCATAACGTCTCCTCAAAGGGGTGTGTCATTTGTACGGAGCGGATCGTCCCTGCCTCGCGTACGGGACATACGGGACGTGCGGGAAATGCGCCGGAGGGTGAGAACCGCCCCCGACGTGCCGCGGGGCATTTCCTGTTGCCGCGTGGTTGTCTCGGTCGCCGCGCGGTCGTCGGTCGGCCGGATGTCTTCGTCCGGCTTCCGATGTCGGCGCGGGAGAAGCCCGGCCGGGCGATCACGTCCAGGGACCGCACATGGCCCGGACCTTTGGCGATGCCATGGCAGTGGCCTCCCGGCGAGCCACGGTGCGCCGTTGGCGGCGCCGCTCGGCCGGATGCCCGTGATGTCAGACGGTCACGGTAGCGAGTGCCTCGCGGATCACCCTGACGACCTCCGCCGGGCGGGCGTGCATCACCAGGTGCGAGGAGTCGACCTCGGTGACCTTGACCTGGGCGCGCTCGTAGCCGTACCGCTGGACGTCGGGGTTGATGGCCTTGTCGGCGGACGCGACGATCCCCCACGCGGGCAGGTTCTTCCAGGCGGCCGCACCGGCGGGCTCGCCGAAGGCGGCCCCGGCGAGCGGTCGCTGGGAAACGGCCAGGACGCGTGTGAGGGCCTCGTCCACGTCGGCGGCGAAGATCTCCGGGAACCTGGAGACGTCCACCGAGACATCGGTGCCCGGCTCGTCGGAGCCCTCGATCGGGAAGGGCTTGTAGACGAGGGCGTCGGCCAGCGGTGTGCCGGGGAAGCGGCCCTGGAGTTCACCGAGGCTCTCACCCTCGTCGAGGACGTAGGCGGCCAGATAGACCAGCCCCACCACGTTGTCCTCACGGCCGGCGACGGTGATCACCGCGCCGCCGTAGGAGTGCCCGACGAGGAGGACGGGTCCTTCGATCTGCCGGACGACGGAGGCGATGTATGCCGCGTCGCCGGTGAGGCCGCGGTTGGGCACTGGGGGAACCACCACCCGGGTGCCGTCCGCGAGCAGTTCGGTGACGACGCGGGAGTAACTGGACGCGTCGGCGAAAGCTCCGTGGACCAGGACCACGGTGGGTGTGTTGGGCATGCCTTCTCCTCTGGTGAACCGCCGGTCGCGGTAGCGGGAACGCGCTGTCCGGCGCGTTCGTCAGATGCCGGTCGCTCCGCATGGGAGCCCCTGCCATCTGCCGCAGACGCTAAGGAGGTGCGGTGGAAGACCAGTGACCGATCTGTGAACCGCGCCGTCCGGAGCGGACACCGCGTCAGAGGTGCTTGCCCAGGAACTCCTGGACGAGAGGCACGACTTCGTCGAGTGCGCTCTCCAGCAGGAAGTGGCCGCCGGACACCAGGTGGACCTCGGCGTCCGGCAGATCGGTGGTGAAGGCGAGCGCCCCGGCGGGTCCGAAAATCGGGTCGCCCCTTCCCCAGATGGCGAGCAGCGGAACCTGTCGCTCGCGGAAGAGCCGCTGCACCTTGGGGTACAGCGCCAGATTGGTGGCGTAGTCCAGGAACAGCGCGAGTTGCGCCCGGTCGCTGTCGGGCCGCGAGAGCAGGTCGTGGTCGTGGGTCCAGGTGGAGGGATCGACCAGGCTCTCGTCGCTGACGCCCGTGAGGTACCGCCAGCGGGTCAACTCCAGGGTGAGCGACTGACGCACGTCGGCCTCGGTCCAGGGGGTCTGCTCGCGCCAGTAGTCACGCACCGCGGTGAAGAACTCCGGCTGCAATCCCTCGTCGTACGCGTTGCCGTTCTGGGTGATGATCGCCACGACCGCGTCCGGTGCCCTCAGGGTGAGTCTCCACCCGATCGGTGCGCCGTGGTCGTGGACGAACAGGCAGTACCGCTCGATGCCGAGCTGGGCGAGCAGGGCTCCCGTGACATCGGTGAGCGAGTCGAACGAGTACGTGAACTCGTCGGGCGTCGGAGCGTCGGAGAGCCCGAAACCGACATGGTCGGGTGCCACGAGATGCCAGCGGTCCGCCAGCCGCGGCAGCAGGTGCCGGAACATCAGAGAACTGGCGGGGAAGCCGTGCAGGAGCACGACGGTGGGCCGGTCCCTCGGCCCGGCTTCCCGGTAGAAGACCCGGTGGCCGTCGACCATGGCGTACCGGTGATGGATCGAGACCATGTTCTGTGCCGCCTTCGCCCGGTCTGGCCGTTTCCGTGGGGGGTGATCGGTGCAACGTACGGCCCCACTGTGGACGACTTGTGGAGTCGCCGCCGAGCAGGGCGTCCGTCCGGTGTCAGCCCTTGAGAATCGCGACGGCGACCTGGTCGAAGAGCCACTTCTTCGCGCGGTCGACGCCCCACTCGAACGTCTCCACGGCGAGGATGAGCTGCGGATTGCGGAAGTGGAAGAAAATGATCTTCGCGGCGTCCGCGACCGAGACCCCCTCAGCCAGGTCGCCGTCGGAGGCGATGCCCTCGACGATCGTCTCCAGCGCCTCGATGTGGCGTTGATTGGCGACGTCCAGGAATTCCTGGGCGGCGGGGGAACTGGGGCCGGCGCGCTCGATGATGCGCATGATGTCGCCGGCTTCCACGGCGAGCTCGACGTGGCCGTCGGTCAGGACTTCCAGCTTGGCCCGACCGGTGGGTGCGGCCAGCGAGTCGCCGATGATCCGTGCCACCGTCGGACTCGTCGTCCACACATCCATCAAGGTCCGCAGGAGTCCCTCCTTGCCACCGCACTGGGCGTAGACGGTGGCAGGGGAGACACGCGCCTCGCGGGCGATCTTGTCTACCGTGGTCTGCGCGTAGCCGGGCTCGGCATACAGCTTCCGCGCGGCCTTGACGACTTCTTGCCGGGTCATCATGGCGTACTCGTCACGACGGCTCGGGGCTTGGCCTGGCAACGTCTCACTCCTCGTCCGGGTGGCGACCTGTGTCGCCGGGCCATGTTCGGCCGAATGCTCTGATCAGGGTCCAGGTGGCACCGGCCGCGCACTCGGACTCGAACGCGTCACGCTCAAGGACGTCCGAGACACGGTTGCGGATCCTGTCCAGTTCTCGTGCGTCGTCGGGGTCGGGTATCTGGCCGAGGCGCGCGAAGGCCTGGTCGGTGAACCCGATCAGCCGTGCGGCCAGTGGCATGTCCCCGTCCTCCGCCGCGAGGGCCGCGCCGGCGATTCCCAGGTAGGGCAGGAAGTCCCGGTAGCCCGCCCGGAAGACCCGCTCGCGGCTCTCCGCGATCAGTTGACGTGCGCGCTCGACGTTGCCGAGACGCAACTCGACGAGAGCCAGGTTGTGGTACTCGGAGTGCACGTGCTCGTCGTGCCCGAGAGCCCGGTTGAGCTCGATGCTCGCCTCGTAGAGGTCACGCGCCCGTGCGTGATCGCCAGACAGCCGAGCCACGGCGGCGAGCACGTGGCGCGGCCGCTCCTCCAGGTGGCGCTCGCCCGCACCCTGCGCGACGGTCAGGGCACGCTGCGCCAGCACGGTGGCCCGTTCCAGGTCCCCGCCGCGCAGGGCGACCCGTGCCAGGGCGTACAGCCCCTCGACCTCACCGGCCGGATCCCCTGCGGCGCGGGAGCGCTCGACCTCTGCGTCCGCCATGCGGCCCACGGCGTCGGTGTCGCCCTGCCTGAACGCCGCGCGGAGGTGTTGTCCGTCCGTCACCTTGCCTCGCCTGGTTGGAAGATCGGGACTGGCTAGAGTGGTACTCCAGCGGTTAGAGTGTGTATATATTCATGCTAGCGCAACTCCGGCCCTCCGCAAAAAGCGAACAGCAGGTCCGGGACGGGGACACCGAGGGGGTCGGACATGGCATCAACGCTCGTCGTTCCCGGCAGTACCGACGAGGCGGGGGGACTTCCAGCCGGGGGCCCCCTGCGACTGCAGGTGCTGGGGCCGCTGAGGCTGTGGCGGGGCGAGAGCGAGCTGGAGACCGGGCCCCGTCAGCAGGCGTATCTGCTGGCTCTGCTCCTCGCTCGCGGGGGCCGTCCGACCGGCATCGGCGAGCTGATCGACCTGATCTGGGGTGAGGAGGCGCCCGCCAGCGCCCTCAACGTGATCCACAAGTACGTCGGCTCGATACGACGCCTGCTGGAGCCAGACCTGCCCCCTCGGGAGACGGGCGTCTACCTGCTCAGGCGCGGCAACGGCTACCTGTGCACGGCCGGACCGGACCTTCTCGATCTCGCGAGGTTCCGGCAGCAGTCCGGCGCCGCCCGCAGAGAGCGGGCGGACCAGCACGATGCCGCAGCACTTGTGCACTACCTCGACGCGCTGCGCCTGTGGAGCGGCCCGGCCGGCGACGGGTGGACGCACGGACCCGCGGCGGCACCGATCTTCGCGGGCCTCAACGACGAGTACTTCCAGATCTGCATGGAGGCGGCCGATGTCGCGCTGGCGCTCGGGCAGCCCGCCCGCCTGCTGCCGGCCCTGCACCTGGCTGCCGCGATGGCCCCGCTGCACGAATCGGTGCAGGCCAGCCTCATCACCGTGCTGGGCGGCGCGGGGCGCCAGGCGGAAGCCCTGACCGTGTTCGAGGCCGTGCGCAGACGCCTCGCCGACGATCTCGGGATAGACCCGGGGCAGACCCTCAAGGCCGCCCACCAGCGGGTGCTCACCCAGACTTCCGCGAACCCTGCCCCGGCCACTCCGGCCCCGGCGGTCGGAGCCCCGGCCGGCGAGAGCCCAGCTACCGAAACCCTGGTACCGACGTCCTCGCGCGTGCGCATGCCGGTACCAACACCCCCGCCGATCACGCCGGGTGACTTCGACCGGCTGGTCGGCCGGACGGACGAGCTCGCGGCACTGCGCCGCGCTGTCGAGCCGGCCCTGGGGAACGGCACGGCGGTGGTACTGCTGGAGGGCGAGCCCGGGGTCGGCAAGAGCCGACTCATGGAGGAGACCGCCGGCCACGCCGAGGCCCGTGGTGCCCTCGTGGTCTGGGGTCACTGCCTTGAGGGCGAGGGCAGGCCGACGATGTGGCCCTGGGTCGAGACGGTGTCCAGCCTGCTCGACGTCATGGCGAAGGAACGGCGGGAACAGTGGGCGGCCCGCGATCTCGGCCATCTCGTCGGCTCCCGCGTGGAGCGGCCGGCGGCGCTGGCGATCCCCGACGGCAACTCCCGTTTCCGCCTGCTGGAGCAGATGGTCGAGCTGATCGCCGAGGCGGCCGCCGAGCGACCGGTCGTGCTCATGCTCGACGATCTGCAGTGGGCGGACACGAGTTCGCTACAGCTCCTGGACCATGTCGTCTCCCGCCTTCCCGCCGGTACGGCTGTGGTCGGCTCGCTCCGCAACCGAGGCCCTGCGCCCGGCCTTGAGCTGGTCCGGACACTGGCCGCCGCCAGTCGCGTGAGCGGCCACCGGCGGCTCCTGGTCGGGCCCTTGAACACCGCTGAGGTGGCCGAGCTCATTCATCTCGAAACCGGGGTCAGACTCGCCCCCGACGTGGCCATATCGGTCCGCACCCGCACGGCCGGCAACCCGTTCTTCGTCCAGGAGCTGGGACGGCTGTGGGCCGCCGACGGCGAGGTCACCATGGAGACCGTGCTGCGCAGCACCGTCCCGGTGACGGTGCGCGACGTCGTACGCGACCGCCTCGCCGTACTCGACAGCGACACACAGGAACTACTGGAGATCGCGGCGCTGGTCGGCCGGAACGTCGAGCTCGTCCTGCTCGCCCGAACAGCCTCCCTCGACGTGGGTTCCTGCCTGGAACGCCTGGAACCCGTCCGCGGCCTCGGTCTGGTCGGCCCGACACCCGGCGACCCGTTCTCCTACCGCTTCACTCACGACCTGGTGCGTCAGGTCGTGTCGGAGGCGATCCCGCCCGGTCGCGCCGCGGCGCTGCATGGCTCCATCGCGGACGCCATCGAAGAGGCCGGCCTGAACGACGAGTCCGTCGCCGAGCGGCTAGCTCATCATCTGTGGACCGCGGGCCCGGTGGCGGACCCGGCCCGTACCGTCACGGCGCTGATCCGCGCCGGCGCACAGGCCAAGACGAAGACGGCGTTGGGGGCAGCCGAGCGCCACCTCGCGTCAGCGGTGGAGCTGACGCGAAAAGCGTCACTCCCCGAGCTGGAACTCGGGGCTCTCTCGCAGCTGATCGCGGTCGTCGGAATGCGCTCGATGTACGGCACCGGCTCGATCAGCCTGCTGGAACGGGCGGAGCAGGTCGCTCAGCGCCTCGGGCGCGACCGTGAGGCGGCCGGCTTTCTCTTCTCCCGCTGGACCGCGCACGGCCAGGCCCTCGACCTGGACCGCAGCAGTCCCCTGGCCCGCCGCCTGGAGGAGTTGGGCCGGACCTCTGCGGACTCGGTCGTACGGTGTTACGGCGGGGCCGCGGCGGGGATCCACGAGTGGTGCCTGGGAAACATCGGCGCGTCCTTCCAGCGGCTGAGCGCGCTGGGACCCGACATCCTTTCCACCCATGAAGACGACGGTGACGAGTACGACCCGGTGCGCAACGGTGTGCAGTTGATGACCGCTGGGATGTTCGCGGAGATCGCGTCCTACCACGGGCAGACGGCCCAAGCGCGCACGGTGCTCAGCACCCTGGTGAAGGCGGCAGGTGACGACCCGTACGCCGTCACCACCGCGACCTCCTTCGAGGCCCGGACCGCCTCGGTGATCGGCGACCCCGACTGGGCTCTGCGCGCGGCCGATCGCGGGATCGCCGCCGACCCGCACTTCTCCTTCGGCTCCCTCGGCACCTACCTGCGCCTGGCCCGGTGCTGGGCGCTGGCGACCGCTGGGCAGCACCCGGCGATCGCCGCGGACGAAGCCGAGCACCTCATTCGCACGCATCTGGCCAGCCCCGCCCGCACCTGTGTCTCGACCTGGTACGCGCTGCTGGGCGAGATGCGCATCGCCGCGGGTTCCCTGGGGAAGGCGGCGGCAGCGCTCGACAGCGCCGAGGAGTATCTCGAACGCTACGGCCAGCGTTCCGCGGAGGCACTGATCATCCTCGTTCGCGCACAACTGGAACAGGCCCGCGGCGACCACCGCGCCGCCATGGACCTGGCCGACCGGGCCCGCTCCCTGGCCCTGCACCAGGGAGCACACCTCTTCGTGCAACGCGCCGACCGGCTCATGGCCCGAACCGGACAGCCGGACGCCCTCACGCCCGAATCCGGACGGGGATTCCCCGGGTAGGAAGCACGTCGGCGGACCAGCCGCGGCTCGCGGTGCGGGACCGTCCGGGGCGTGGCGCGGTTCGTCTGAGACGAACGCGGCCCGCCCCGCGCGCGGCGGTGCGGGCCTTGCTGTCACTGACGGGCGGGCCCGTCGATCCGTCCGTCCGGGGCTCGGGCGTCTGAGTCCGAGTGCGACATCCTGCGGACGTACGTTCGACGTCGCCTACTTTCCTGCGACGCCTACGATGCGTATCGATGATACGAGGTCGTCGATATTGGCGGCGCCCAAGCCGGCACCCAGATTGGCGATTCGAGAAAAGTCAGGAACCGCCCGCTTGGTTCCGGTGTAAGACGAGTCGGTCCACAACTCGATAAAACTGGTTGAGTTGTTGATGACGGATGAGATGTGGTCGTTGAACTCCAAGTCGTCGACTACGTGATCTCGCAGATCGGGGATGTTTACAGTCGCCGCCACGACCAGGCGCTTACCGCTGAAGTCGGCGGACTCGTAGAGGCACAGCGACTGCGCGGGGCAATCCGGGTCACTGGAGCCGGGTACGGGGACGGGTGTAGGAACTCCCGCCACCGGGGCATCCAGCGGGGTCTCCGACGGAGACTCATCGAGTACGGGGACAGGTGTCGGCGCTCCCTCCTTCGAGGTCTCCGAAGCGGATGGATCGACCAGTGGACCCGTCAGCCCACCTCCACCCTCTTCGGCAACCTGCGCATCCTTCTTGCCGATCCGATCATTCGCATCGTCCTTGGCTCCACTGGAGCAGGCTGCCAGCACCAGGCAAGCAGCCATGGATGCGACTGAAAGTTTCACGATACGCGTCTGATTCATCAAAGCTCCGATACAGATATCTGATCCATGACGCTTTCTGGCCTCGACTTCAAGCGTCTCGCAATTGCAGTAAGGCGTTATCGAACCGAGTGGACGGCACCGATACGCAGGCCATTCGCCGACCGGTTGCTGCACTCACTTTTCTTCCGCGGCAGATTGAACTGATCTTTCGAACCCGGCGCGTACACGCGCAGGAAAGCCACGCTCTCCAGTTGGCATTCTGCGTCGGAGAGCCCGGACTGCCCATTCCGCGCCTGCACCTCTACAGCAGCGTGGCCATTCGGAATCAGGGTCACCTTCGTCACCTTTGAACTTGCGTCATGAGACGCGGCCTTGCCGATCTGTACCCCGTCACGCCCTCGAAACGAGATCCCTGGGAAACCGGTGAGTGAGCATGGGCTGCTGCCGGTGTTCTGGAACTCCACCTGAAAATTGACAGTGCCGGCGCCACTCTCTTGGCTTCCCATGGAAATCTTCAGGTCGTCCGACTCGCATCGCCCAACGGAATCTTCATCATCACCTGAGCCGACTTCAGAATCTGCATCACTTCGAGCAGATTTTTCGCTGGCGGACCTGTCGCTTTCGCCCGTTCGGTCACCATTCGCAGCGCGGGAGTCCGCATCCGACCCGGCAACACCGACCTGCGATGTTTTTGAGGCACTTCTGGAAGCGTCAGCGTCCCCTGGACCGCACGCTGTCAGTGCCATACCTGCAGTAAATACTACAGCAAGTGCGGATACGACTCGACGACTGGTTGTGATGGTCATGAATGCCTTCTTTCCCTAGAGATCGGCGAGGTCACTCTTATCGCGATCACCGGCCGTGGACCCCGAAGAGCTGATGCAGTGCGTCGGGTTCCACAATTAGCTCTACGCGTCGCGGCGTGACTCAGTTCACTGAGCTTCTGCGGCTTTGCCGCTCAAGGCTGAGGGGAGCTTTGGCGATTGACGTCATGCGGTCGAGCCTGCGTCGGGAGCAGCGGAAGATGCACCAGGTCTCCAGACGTGTGACGCAACGCTGGAGCGGTGTGCACGCCGCGGCCAGGGGTCGGCCGAGGGTTGCGCTTCGTCCGCTCGTTTCCAGTCCCACCACCCGAGCGAAGTGGAGCACAGTCAGTCAGTGATTGCTCCCGCTGCCCCGGGGCCATTCCCGCGCTGGGACGCATCTGGACACTGTGGCAGTCCGGAGTGTGGTCGTCGTGCGGGGACCGGCCGTAGGTGGGCCGCAGTTCCATGAGGACCTCAATGAGGTGTTCTTCCGTGTCGAGCACGATGCCGACATATCCGCAGGCACACGTGCACGGCACCAGCACGTCGCTCACCTTGTCGGTCTCCGAGAGACGCAGCGTGTGGTGCAGCCACAGGCCACTGCCCAGATGTGCCACCGCCGATCCCTCCCAGCGGTAGGCCCCGTGCTCACGTACCGCGGGATAGCCCTTCCACAGGACGGGGTTGACGGCCAGAGCGAGCGAGCAGGGGAAGACGCGATGGACGAGGTACGCTGCCGCAGCCTCGGCTGCCTCACGCTCCTCGTTCTCCGTGACCTGGTCGGTCGCCAAGGCAGCGATCTCCATGAGCTGGGCCAATGGAGAGTCCGGATCGTACGGGTGGGACTCCGTCATGGTGAGACTCCTTGATCGTTGCGTCGGTGAAAGGCAGGATCAGGCTCGGCTTTCCGTCTCCAGGACTGTTTCCGCGACGCCCCGGACAACGGCGTCGCTGCCACCGATCTGCACAACAGCCCTTGGTTCGGCACTCGCGGCGCTCGTGTCGGTGGTGAGGCAGATACGTATGTCCTCTGCCGGCCAGGACGGATGAGACGACACGAGGCGACGTCGATCTGGCAACCACAGCTACTACGGGTCCGATGGACGCCCGGATCAACCCAGTGTTGATCAGCATCGCCACCCACAGTCCACGGCACCTCATTGCATTGTTTGGTGGGTTGATTCCGAACGCTCGTATGGAGCTTTGACCTCAGGTTTTATGGAGTCTGAGAACAGCGGCCCAGCGACACCTCAGTAGCGGTCCTTCGGTCGCTGCGTCAGTCCGCCCTCGCAGCGACCGAAGCGGCTGAGCGCCGAAGGGACCGATTCTCGGGTTCCACACCCGCCAACCCGGCCCTGCCCTCAGCGAGGCCCTGTTGGGAGAGTCCCTCCCGGTCCAGTGCGTTCCCCGTGCGAGCTCGTCTGTGCAATCCCGCGGTTGACGGCACGCAGGAGGACCCCGCACCGCGTCGCCGACCGCGTCCACGAGTCCAGCGTGTCGCCGCTACGGGCCAGTGATCCCTGTCCCATCGCCTGCGCAGGCGGCGCTGTCCCGCCTCGCCCGGAGGCCTGTGCGCGTGGCACAGGCCTACCTGTTCCACGGCCGGCAGCCGAGATCGCGGAGCCCTCTTCACGATCGGCCGACAACCCTCACCGGACGTTGAACCACCTACGGCCGGAGCGGGTTGTAACAGGGGGCCGGACAGAGCACGGACGGCCTGAGAGGAACGGTCATGCGAGGAAGCCGCATCACACTCACCAACGACATCGAGGCGCTGGGCACCCGGCACCGCGCGGGCGATCGGGGAACAGTCGAGGAGATACATGCCGGTGGTCACCTGACGGTCCGGATGGACGACGGCCGCCCCAACTTCCCCACTCAGGACGAAGTGAGCCTTGAACGGGCGTGAGCGGAGGACTGCGGTGGCTGCCGCACAGCGAAATGGCCGACTACCGCGGTGTCTGCGTCGTTCTGTCTGCTTCACAGATCAGTCACTGCTCGTCCACTGCGTCTGCCTAACTTGAGGGCGAGACAGAAAATCCATCTGCTGCGGAAGCAGAACAGACTTGGCTCACAAGGGAGGCGCCATGACCGACAACCGTGTGGTGAAGCACCGATTCGCCGCCGTGGAGGGGCGAAAACTGTTCTACCGCGAGGCAGGTGAACCGACTGCTCCGGCCGTTGTGCTCCTGCACGGTTTCCCCGCCTCGTCCCACATGTTCCGAAACCTGATTCCCGAACTGGCGGACCGATACCACGTCATCGCTCCCGATCACGTCGGATTCGGGTTCTCTGACGCACCCCCTGTCGACGAGTTCGAGTACTCGTTCGAGAACCTGACCGCCATCACCCTGGGGCTGCTCAACCAGCTGGGACTGCAGAAGTTCGCCCTCTACATCCAGGACTACGGAACCCCCATCGGACTGCGCATCGCCAGCCGCAACCCCGACCGGATAACAGGACTTGTCGTCCAGTCGGGCAATGCGTACTTGGAGGGTTTCACGTCGTTCGCGGACGTTCTCATTTCCTACACCCAGGACCGTCAGGCCAACGAGGCGGGTGCCCGGCAGTATCTGACGCTTGAGAAGACACGCTGGCAGTACACCCACGGCGTCCCGGCCGACCGTCTGTGCCACGTTGCGCCGGACACCTGGGCTCTCGATCAGACGTTGTTGGACCGGCCCGGGAACAAGGAGGTGCAACTCCAGCTCTTCTGGGATTATCAATTCAATATTCAGCTTTATCCAGAATTTCAGGAATACTTCCGTAAGCACCAGCCTCCCACGCTGATCGCTTGGGGGAGAAACGACGAGATCTTCGGCGCCGATGGTGCGCACGCCTACAAGCGCGACCTTCCCAACGCAGAGTTTCACCTTCTCGACGCCGGCCACTTCGCCCTCGAATCCCATGGACCCGAGATCAGCGCTCTGATGCGCGATTTCCTGGGGCGGACGGTTGCGCGAAACCATCCGGATATTCAAACGCCCTGACCAAGATCTTCCGGAGCTCGCAGTGTTTACCATTACAGAGCCACTTTCCGTGAGGGAGAAGCTCCATGCGAAAACAAGCAGACACAATTCTGTGGGAAGCGTCGTCCGCAGGGCGCCAACCGAAAGGCTTCAAGCCCGGGGCGGTTGCCGGTCACAGCGCCCTGGAGGCAATTCTGTCATTCCTGTTGCTGTTCGGAGCCACCAGCATCATCAGGTGGATCGTAGGTCCGTCTTTTGTCTCCAGCAAGGTAAGCGACGGGCGCTGGAGTCTGTTGATCATCGGCTTGAGCGTGGGCCTGCTCATTTCTCTTCTTATTTTGAGCCGGCCCGGCCGAACAAGCGGTGGCCACATGAATCCTGCAATCTCGTTCGCCATGTGGCGCTTCGGCGTCTTTCCCGGCTACATGGTCTTTCCTTACGTCGTGGCACAGTTCGTCGGTTCCGTAGCCGGAGTGGCGGCGGCCCGGTACGTGTGGGGAGCGGCCGCTGAGAAGCCCCCCGTGAGTTATGCGGTACTGCAACCCGCAGCGGGGTGGACTTCAGCCGGATTGTTTGCCGTTGAGGCAGTGAGTACGGGCATCGTGATCTATGCGGTCGGATACTTTCTGCAGTCACCTCGACTTGCGCCCATGGTTCCGTGGCTGGCAGGGCTGCTGATCGGCGCAGCGATCATACTGCTGGGTAGTGCCACCGGAGCTTCGATGAATCCAGTGCGCCAACTTGGGCCGGCTCTTCTCTCTGGCCAGTACTCGTTCCTGTGGGTCTACCTGATGGCGCCGATGGTGGGCGCTTTCGCAGCGGCTGCCCTCCTCGACACCGCAAAAAGGCGCAGCGCCGTACTGACGCATCGGTTGTGCGGAACGCAAGAGGATGTTTCTTCTGTATCCGGCAGCCGCGAAGTCGCCTCCGACTGACACCCGAGTCCGAGATGACCGGTTGTGCCGGGCCGCGTCCAGGCGCGGTCGGACGCCATCACGAGCCCATCGGCCCACACGTATGCGGCGTCCAGCTCGGGCTGATCAGAGGGCAGGGCAGGGAAATGCT
The DNA here is from genome assembly GCF_055577685.1 of Streptomyces sp. NPDC033178. NCBI lineage: Bacteria > Bacillati > Actinomycetota > Actinomycetes > Kitasatosporales > Streptomycetaceae > Streptomyces > Streptomyces sp. NPDC033178. Next base: position 7,713 of record NZ_JBVIPT010000038.1, on the reverse strand, counting down.
GCGGCCGAGCCCTTCCTCGGCAGTCTCGGCCCGCAGCCGAGCGGCGCATGCGGAACCCGGCTCCCCACCAGCGCCTTTCAAGCGCCAGGACCGGCCACGGGCCGCGGACAGACGTCCGACCAAGTCTGTTGCCCAACTTTCGCCCCCGTGCCCTCTGCCGTTGGACAGCATATGAAAAGCGACGCCACTCATGGTGATCCCGGTCGAACCCCGGTGAGATTGCCCGTGGCCCAGCGAGAGGCGTCAATGTCGCTACCGACCATCCCCGCAGCTGAAAGCCGGTCAAGGTAGACGCTGACTCTCCTGTAGAAATTATCGTGAACTGCTAGCCCTAGATTACTTCGCGCCATGTAGTGCTCGTAAGCGACAATTACTTCTTCGATTGAATTTCCTCGGGCGATCTTCTGACTGAGGAGAGCAGCAAGATTGTCCAGATAGAACGGCAAATTCTCTTGGGCGGTTGCGTCTTCATTGTGTCGCGGTCGATAAGGCACACACACCAACCCCATGTTTGATCATCAGCTGCCAATAACCTCTACTCCGGACTACGAGGGATCCCACCAGAGGGTTCATTGAGCTCTCTCAAGGTGACCGCCGCGGCAAACTCCCGCCACGCCGGCGTGCGCTTTCCGCCTGGTGCACCTGCGCCGACACGACACCCTCGCCCAGATCGCGGCCGGCTTCGGCACCCTCGCCGAGCAGAGCGCGAGCGCGTCGGGAACGGTCGCGCGGACTGTCCGGCCACGCATCCCACAACTCGACTCGGTGGAGCACCGTACAAACTTGACTCTGCGGCGATTCAGAACCGTTCGAGGCGTCGGACGCGATCTCGCAGGAAGGATGTTGGTTCGGTGGGTGAACGGTTGCAGTTCTCGGTTCTGGGGCCGATCAGGGCGTGGCGTGGCACGGGCGAGATCGAGCTTGGCCCGCCTCAGCAGCGAGCGGTGCTCGTCGCACTGCTGCTGGCAGAGGGTTCGCAGGTCTCGACGGGCAGGTTGATCGACGCAGTGTGGGGTGTCAAAGCCCCGGCTTCTGCGCTTGGCATCGTGCGTGGCTACGTCCACCGGTTGCGGAAGCTGCTCGGGGCCGGAGTGGACACCACCCCGTCCGTGATCCATTCCCAAGGTGATGGCTACCGACTGCCCCTCATGCCCGGCGAGTTGGACCTGCATGTCTTCGAAGCCATGCTCGCCCAGGCTGAACAGGCTCGCAGTGCGGGAGACACCGAGGAATCACTGAGGTGCCTGCGCGGCGCAACAGGTCTGTGGCGGGGTGCGGCGCTCGCTGGTGTCCCAGGCGAGTACGCGCAGAGCCAGCGACAGAGGCTGGACGAACTGCGCCTGTCCGCGCAGGCGGCACGTATCACGGCCGAACTCAGCCTCGGTGCTCATGCACAGGCGACCCTGGAACTGGCCGGGCTGGTTGCCGAGTATCCGCTGGATGAACGGTTCAGGGAGCTGTTCATGCTTGCCCTGTACCAGTCCGGTCGACAGGCTGCGGCACTGAACACCTACCGCGAGGCGAAGACTTCGCTCGCCAGCGTGTTGGGGGTCGATCCCGGCCCGGGGCTGCAGGCGATGTACCAAAACATTCTGCGAGCCGATGACAGACTCCTCGCGCCTCCCCTAGCCCGGCCCGGACACGTCGAGGTGCCCGCCGCCACCCCCCTCCCGGCTCGCGCTGCCGTGGCCCAGTTGCCTCACGGTCTACCGGCGTTCGTCGGGCGCGCCGCCGAACTGGCCGAGGTGGGCCGGTTCGCCTCGGGCGGCACGGTGGTTATCAGTGCCATTGCTGGTATGGCAGGCGTGGGCAAGACAACTTTCGCGGTGCACTGGGCGCGACAGATCGCCGACCGCTTCCCCGACGGGCACCTGTATCTGAATTTGCGCGGCTTCGCTCCGGACGCGTTGCCGATCCCTCCCGAGCACGCCTTGCGCACGCTGCTGGAGTCCCTCGGCGCTGACCCTCGCAGTCTGCCGCAGGACGTTGACGCACTCGCCGCCCTCTACCGCACCCGGCTCAGTGGCAAGCACATGCTCGTGCTCCTGGACAACGCCCGTGACGCCGCACAGGTGCGGCCACTGCTGCCCGGCGCGGAGGGAAGTCTGGTCATCGTCACCAGCCGCAACCGGCTCACCGGGCTCGTCGCCACCGACGGCGCCCATCCGCTCGACCTCGACGTGCTGACCGTGCCGGAAGCTCGCGAACTGCTCGCCCGCCGCCTCGGACAGCAGCGCGTCACAGCCGAACCGGACGCCGTCGAGGACATCATCAACCGGTGCGGACGGCTCCCGCTGGCCCTGGCGGTCACCGCCGCCCACGCTGCGACCCGCTCCACCATCCCGCTGGCGGCGATCGCAGCCGAACTGCGCGACACCGCCAACGGACTCGACGCGTTCCACGACGGCGACAGCACCGCCGACATACGTACCGTGTTCTCCTGGTCCTACCAGGCACTCACTCCCGATGCCGCCCGGCTGTTCCGGCTGCTCGCCCTGCATCCCGGCCCCGACATCACCTTGCCCGCTGCCGCCAGCCTCGCCGCCGCCGCTCTCCCCCAGACCCGACGACTGATGTCCGAGCTCATTCAAGCCCACCTCGTCGACGAATCCACTCCCGGCCGCTACACCTCCCACGACCTGCTGCGCGCCTGTGCCACCGAATTGTCAGAAGCCCTCGACCCACCCGAGCAGACACGATCTGCCCGCCGAAGGATCTACGACCACTATCTCCACACCGCGCACAGGGCACTTGCCCTGACAGCACCCGCACGCATACTCATCTCCATAGCTCCTGCGGCTCCAGGTGTGTGCGTCGAGGAATCCATTGACGATTTCGCCCAGGCAGCGGCCTGGTTCACCGCCGAACAGGCGGTGCTGATAGCGGCCGTCGAACAGACCTCGGGCCATCAGTACGACGTCCACTGCTGGCAGCTCGCATGGGCCATGGCCAACCACCTTCACCTGCGCGGGCTGCGGAACGAGCACGAAGCCGTGCACCGCACCGCCATGACCTCAGCCCTCCGGCTGGGCGATCCAACCGCTCAGGGCCATGTGCACCGCCGCCTTGCCCTTGCCGCAGGAGACGCGGGGCGCACCGACGAGGCGCGGACACATGCTGAACGGGCCGTAGAACTCTTCGCGGCAGGAGACGACACGAGGGCTTGCGCCGAAGGCTACCGAACAGTGGCGTGGGTGGCAGAACGGCAAGGTCGCACGGAAGCCGCACTCAGTGCTTCGCAGCAAGCCCATGCCATTCACCGGAGGCATGACGACGGTAGCGCGGAAGACAGCCGTGGGCGCCGAGCGACAGCTGCAGCCCTGAACTCGGTCGGGTGGTGCCACACGCTGAACGGACAGCATCAGCAAGCCCTCGACTGCTGCCGCGAGGCGCTGACACTGTGCCAGGAACTCGGATATGAGTCCGGGGCAGCGGAAACATGGGACAGCATCGGCTCCGCCCTCCACCACCTGCATGAGTACGAGCAGGCCGTCACCGCCTATCGAAACGCCCTCGACATAAACAGGCGGCAGGGCTTTCCCTGGCTGATCGCCGGCACTCTCACCCGCCTCGGGGATGCGTATCTGAGCAGCGGCCGACACGAAGCTGCCCGAAGAGCTTGGACCGAAGGGCTGCACATCATGCAGGGACTCGGTCACACAGACCCCGAGCCTCTGCGTGTCAAGCTGCGCCGGCTCGATCGATAGTGAACCCTATGGCGACCTAATCCGTACTCATATACGTGACGTTTCGGCAATTGGCGCGCATCTGATGCATGTGTCGTATTCCATTGGCAGGTCACACAAAAATCAAGAAACATCCATGGAGGTGTGCATTCAGTCCATTCGCCGCAGCGACGTTGGGGTTCATGTTTGCACAGCCGTCATGCAGGCGAGCGACTGTAGCATAGTGGCCACGTCCTGCTTCTGAAATGCAAGGAGGGGGAACTGTGAGTATTTTTGGCTGGATGCTTTTCAGCGGGAGGTGCGGTCATCCTGGCCGCTACGGAATGGTTTTTCTGTGACCGCCGAAACAGACGTCACAGTACAGAAATCGGGGACATAGATGTCCGAAAGCACAGAGATATCTAACGAGGTGGGATACGCGGGGCCGTAACGGTTGGCGTGGGCCGCGCCGTGCCAGAGGGCCGCGGCCCCGCCAAGGGCCCGGCGTAACGACGCCGAGACCGGCCTCGGCTTCCAACCGCCGTAGCCTTAGCCAGCAAAGAGCTCTTAGCGAGACCTCGGCAGAGAATTTCCAGCGGAGTATGAGACCGCAGGAACATTCGAATTCCCTATTGCGCCTGAGAGATTACGCTCGCCCTCTGGTCCTGGCACTCGAAGCGAAGCAGCTTCAGCAACGGAGCGAGTTTCCCCCCTGGACTCATTCACCTCTCTTGCCATCGGTATATCAGCGTGCCTCGACTCCACAGCTTCAGCCTTTCGGAATGTTCCAGCCCGTTCGGCATCCTGTCCAATTATTTTATGAACGACCTGGCCTGCGCTCTTGAATGGCACTCTCGGCGGGGTCGGTTCTGCCTTCCTGATCAATGATGATGGCGCACTTGGTCCTTCTGAAGATGAAGGCGCTGCCCGTGGCTTAAACTGTCGCGCTACCCATTGAACGAGCCTCTGGAGAGCAGCAATGAATTTATCTACGCTTTTAGGTATTTGCGCATTTTGCGCAGCCGCGAGATAGTCGGCCAGTACAGTATCCGACGCATCGCTATTACTCTCTACGAATCTCGATTTCGGTGCTGGTGCTGGTGCTGGTGCTGGTGCTGGTGCTGGCTCTGGTACTGGCGGGTGGTATAGGCGTTGGGGCCTGGGGCTCGCAATGTCTGGCAATGGCTGAGGCGAGGGGGGACTGGGTTGAATCACATTTCTCGTGGCCTCGCCTGAGACAGGCAGCTTTGGAGGCGGCATCGGCTGCCAACCGGGCGGCTTAGGAGGAACCGGAGGAGCAACCGACACCCCCGGAGGCGGCAACGGCTCCCAACCAGGCGGCTTAGGAGGAACCGGAGGAGCAACCGACACCCCCGGAGGCGGCAACGGCTCCCAACCAGGCGGCTTAGGAGGAACCGGAGGAGCAACCGACAC
>NZ_JBVIPT010000038.1:0-2517 GCF_055577685.1 Streptomyces sp. NPDC033178 | reverse complement strand
CACCCCCGGAGGCGGCAACGGCTCCCAACCAGGCGGCTTAGGAGGAACCGGAGGAGGTCCGAATACCCCGGTGCCCGGATCAGTAACCGAAGGTGTCGGCTCCGTGGCACTTTCGGAAGGGCGACGACTCCCCTGTCCGTTATCCGTCGATGAGGATGCCTGATATGGCATGGTCATGCCGCGCCTCCTTGGAGAGGTCGATCTCTGTGCCGAACTGAACTTGGCGAAGCCTTTGTGAGCATGCTCTTACCACTACGTGTTCGTTGGGCCGATAGTTCTACGGGCCTTCAAACCTGTCCTCACTGTCTGTCCGGTCCTGCGGGATGCGTGTACTCCGCTGTGCCAGGTACCGACCCAGTTGAGGGGGGCGGCTTCACCGGTGAGGTCCTCGCGGCAGGCGTCGAGGAACACGCCTTGCGTGGCGGCGACCGTTTCAGCGTGCTGGTCGAGTTGCTGCCCGAGGCCGCCGACGACCTCACGCTCTCCGCCGCTTTCCCCTACAGCCAAGACCTCGATGCCGTCCTCATCCTCTTGCCGGAGGCCGGAGAGCTGCGCGCGGACGGGGTGTCGGCCCTGCGGAGTAGGAGTTGGCGGAAGAAGTGAACCGTGGAGCGGTGATTGGTCGTTGTAGAGATTGGGCCCATGTACCGACAGGGCCACACTGGGCCGTCTCCGCGGCGAACGACCAACCGGTCTCTACCTCTGCAGCGAGGGCCCGGTTCGCCCCGCGACTCTCCTTCGCAGGTCGAACGATCGCACGTTGATAATCCTCCGAACGTGGAATTCTTGTGACGCTCAGGGTCATCATGGCGTGGATGCCCGTCGGCCGCTGATGAGAACTAGAGGAAGTTGGTAGAGAATGCTGATGACTAAGCCTCGTGCAAGCGCATTGCTTTTCGCTACAGCTGTGGCCGTTGGAGGGGCGGCAGTTGTGGCGCCGCCCGCGAACGCAGCCTACAACTGTGCGGGAAATCAAGTTTGCCTGTACAAGAACTCCGACTTCACAGGGTCCGTCTATATTCTCCCTCAGGTTACGCTGAGCGATGGAACGAAGACATTCTGCGCAAAGGACCTTTCCCGGAGCAGGTATTCGGACGGATCTTCGGTGGACAATACAGTCTCGTCCATCGTGAACAATTCTAGTTCGGTCATCTTCCTCACGGAATTCAAGAACGGTGGCGGAAAGCGGACCTCGGTAAAGGGCGGATATCGTTTCTGGAACCTCGATTCCATGCAGACATTCGATTCTGCAGGCAACATGACGTATGAGAGCTTCAATGACCGCGTCTCTTCCGCATGCTAGCTTGATCTTCAACTCCGTCGCTGAATGGTCCGTCGAACTCAAAAGACCGGTTCGATAAGAGACCCGCGAGGCCGTGGGATTGTGGATCTCGGCTGAACACGTGCTCCGGCCGACGAGGTGCGGCCCCTGCTCACGCAGTGGGTCGCCCCGTCGCGCCAGGCACCCGCCTGCGCACTCCGCGCACTCCGCCTCGGCTCACCGAGGAAGCCCAGGCAGCCCGCGAACGACTGGTCCTGCCCCGCGCAGAGGCAGGGCGGCTGCGGCGCGAGACTCATGACGGCCTCGGCCCGCTCCCGGCCTCCGTCCGCCTGCACATCGACCTCGCCCAGGCCCACCGCCCCAACGACGTCCGCACCAACGGCTGTGACTTCGTCGGCGCCCGCGGCTACCAACGACGCGGCCGTGAGCCGGCCGCCACCATGCCGCACGCTCTTCTGTCGGCGTACACGTGAACGTGGCCCTGGCAAGATTTCCGTGAAGCGGGAGTGTGCCACCGTGCGCCGGTGACGCTCCGTCACGGGTAGCGGCGTCGGAGTCCTGCCATGAGGATGACGCGGTGGCGGAGGAGCGGAACTCCAGCACGGCCGGCCATGATTCTCTTCTGGAGTTTTAGATCTGTGATCCGGCCTTCGTTGACGCCGGAGTTGAACGGGGTGCTGATCCCCTCAACGACTGCGTGTTGGTCTTCGCGGATGGCTTTGGCCAGGCTGGCCAAAGCGGGGAGACGGGAGGCCGCGAGGTGTTCGAGCCAGTCCGGCAGCGAGTCGGCGTCGCGGGCGTCGAGCATGGCCGCGAACTGCCGCACCAGGTCATGGGTTCGGTCCAGTTCCGGGCAGTTCTGAAGCAGCCGCCGGAGTGCTTCGGTGGCGTGCACGCCGCGCCAGGACGGTTTGGTGGTGATCCACCGGGTGACCTGGCGGGGCGAGGGTGGCCGCTCGCGCGGTGTGTCGATCGGCAGACCGTGACGTAGCGGCGCGATGGCCATCTGTCGGGTAGCCGGAGCCCATTGCTGGGCCCCGGCTCCCTAAGAACCGGCCATGCGGGCTTTCCCCGCAGCTCGGCTCAAGCAAGCCCCAAGGGCTCCGCAGGTCAGCAGGGTTATGTGGTCCGCTCACCGTCTGAACCGCCCCGTGTTCGTTAGAGACTTGATTCCGTGAAAGGATTGAGTCATGGCACGTCCTTCCTCCTATCCCGCTGAGCTGCGTAAACGAGCG
>NZ_JBVIPT010000037.1:0-51632 GCF_055577685.1 Streptomyces sp. NPDC033178 | reverse complement strand
TACTTCACCCGCCACAGTAGAAGGACGCCTACCCCGCCCACACCGTCAACCAGTGTTCTCCCAGCTCAGGGCTTCCCTACAGGAGAGCCACACCCTTTGCCGATAGCCAGGGAGGGCGGCAAGCACTGTGGTCTCTTTGAACTGTTGGCCGTCGCCGTTGGGTAGAAGGGGGCCTGTGGCGTGGGGATGCGCAGCAGTCAGCAGGAGGCCACAGGTTCGGCCGGAGTACACCGGGTGATGGCGGACTTCGAGGAGCTGGGCTGGGGCGCAGAGGAGAACAACCAGCACGATCTGGGTATTGATCTGTTCCTGCAGGTGCGCGACGAACGGCGATTCGACCGCGCCGTACTGATGACAGCCCAGGTCAAAGCGGGTACCAGCTACTTCAGCAGTCCCGAGCATGATCAGGCTAGCGCGGTAACGGGATGGTGGTATGCGGAATCGGATGCCCGCCGATTCGAGGACTGGGTCCAGCACGGTTTGCCGCATCTACTGGTGCTGCACAACCTTGAAGCCCGGGTGTCGTACTGGGCTCATGTCACCAAGAATAGCGTCGAGCCCGCTGGCGAAGGCTTCAAGGTCCTCGTGCCCTCCAGCCAGCAAGTCGACCCCACGCAGCTGCCTGCGCTGCTCAATGTCGCGGCCTCAGGGAAAGCAGCGTGGTCGCTCGAGGGCAGTGCCTGGGCTGCGGGAGCCAAAGCGGTGGCCCCTGGCCGGAAGGTGCGTCACGCGCTGGTGGCGCCACGGTTGATTGCCCCGCACCCCAACACCGGCAGTGACCGCGTGCTGGAGCCCGAGGAGGCCATCGCCCTGGTCTCCCAGGGACGAAGGGATAACCTCGACCTCTACCGGGCGACCACTGCGCCCCTGCAGCAACTGGAGCAGCAGACCGGCTGGCGCTGGCGCTTCCTGAATGCCTATCTCCGAGCGGTCGAGGACGGCACCACAACCGCGCTGCTGGAGTTGGCGGCTGCCGAGGATTCGTATCATCCCAAGCACGCCTACCGGCGCGCAGCCGTAGCAGTGGTCTGCTCCGTGTTCCTCGCTGACGGCGAGCGCTGGGACGAGGCAGAGAGCGTGCTGGAGGCCGCGGGTGACGACCTGGCCCCGGTCGACCACGCCTGGATCCTGGTGCACCAGGCGCTGCTGGCCGGTGAGCGAGGGGACATGGCCCATGCACGGCGACTGGCGGCCGAAAGCCAGCGCACGGTGGGGCTGGACGCGGATGACGTCACGGCTCGGGCGATTGCTGCAGCAGCCGCCTCCTTTCTCTTCGAATCCTCTCGCTGGGACACGCGCAACCTCAAGGAAACGCTGATCACGGGGGATACCGCTTCATCGTGGTGGCGTTCCCAGTCCGTCGCCTGGGCGCTGAGCGACCACGACAAGAAGGCCTTCGTCTCCTGGGGTGCGGGCGAGGAGCCCGGCACGCAGCTGGTGGACTGGGCGGAAGACCGGCTGAAGGGGGTCTGGCTGCAGGCCTCCTTCAGCGGTGCACGGCGCAGTGCGGCCCGTCCCCTGGCCCAGCGTGCCTGCCATGCAGTGATGCACCATCAGGCACACTGGCGGAGCCTTCCACCAACAGCCTCCACCGATACCCAGACCGAGGCGCTGGCGGATGCAGTGGATGTGCTGCGCCGATACGGGCACACCAAGGAACTCACTGCGGCCGTGCGGCGCCTGTGGGCCGCAGGGCCGACCGACTGCGTGGCCCGAGCCCTCGATCGTTGTCTGGATGCCCCGTGGCGGCACACCACCGCACGGACCAAGCTGCTGCTGTGGGAGCTGGCGGGTGACCTGCTCCCTGCCGAACAGGCGGATGCGGCAGCAGCAGATTGTCTTCGCATCCTGGGCGATCCGCACACCTTCGAACAGCAAGTACGGCCGACTTTCGTCAGCGGCCACTACACATGTGCGGCACTGGGCCGGATCCTGTCGGCAGCAAGCGACGACACCCATGTCGAGGCGGTCTCGCATCTCCTGGCCGCGTTCAGTCGCGACGGCGGGAGGGTCGAGGATCTCGCCCGTCTGGTGATGGGGCTGCGGCCTTCCGCACTGGCATCCGCCGCCTCTGAGTGGCGCCAGGCAGCACTCGCCCAAACCCATCCGGGACTGTCCTCGGCCATGCTCGGCCTGCTGGCAGACGCCGACGACACCGAGGCACAGGACGTTCTCATCCGCCGCGCGCAGGAAGGAGACATCGAAGCCTTCGATGCCCTGCCTGAGGCACGGAAGGCGGAAACGGCCAGTGATGTGCTGGCACGCCTGGCCGCCGAGCAGTGCCGCTCGCAGATCACTGATGCGCAGAACAATTCCTGGGGCGGAGGCGGGGCAGACTTCGGTGCACTGCTGGTGTGGTGCAGCCTGACGGTTCCCGAGCGTGCCGAGTGGCCCACCGTGCTGGAACTCATCACCCACCCGAGGACAGCCAACGATCACAAGCTCGGCGCGCTGCGCCTGCTGGCCCGCCGCACCGACGACCTGCCCGAGGCCGTAGCCGACGAACTCCGACAATCCGTGGCCGTCCAACCAGACCAGCTCCGGGGTATTGGCATCGTCGCCTCCCCGGAAAGGCTGCAGGAAGCTGCATTCGCTCTTGGCCTCGGCCTCGGCGTGCATCATGCGGCATCGGTCTTTGCAGGTGCCGCCCGGTGGCTGCGCGGCAGCACAGCACAACGACTGTCCGCCGCACGTCTGCTCGCGCACGCCGGCTCACGATCCGACGACCCGCTGGCGCAGGGCATGCTCCTCGCACTGGCCTGCGACCCACACGACAACGTCAGAGCCATAGCAGCAGCAGCCCTCACCCGGGCGCTGGCCCGGACATCCAACGAAGCCTGCCAGACAGCCGTCCTGGCCGCAGCAAGCGACCCCGGCTGCCGCACTCCCCATTCTGTCGCCGCCGCCCTGCCCGACACGTGCGCCGACACAGGACTCCGTCGGCGACTGGTCTCCACCCTTCTCCAGCACCCTTCCGCCCTCGTCCGCACCGCCGTGAACACCACGCCACCCGCCGCACCCTAGCCAGTCCCTGTGCGCAGGCTGAGGCGAGACCGGTCAGACAAGGGGGGCTCGCACGCAGTTGTCCTCGTCACCGCTAGGTCGCGGCCTCCGCAGACGCTCATGGCCGGGCAGCCTGCTCCTGCTCACTTATGGCCATCCGGCCTCCTCTAGTGCCCAACTGCTGGTGATCGCGACGCATATTCCAGACGCCTCCCCGTAGGCCCCGGGCGCGTTGAGGTGCGGCGGGCGCCCTCAAGGGGCGCGCGCCTCCTTGCTGGCATGACGTCGGCAATCGCGATCGGCGAGCTGGTGCACAGAGTCGCCACACACCGAATTTCGGTCAACTTCGTTCATCTAGGCATCCATTTCGCTCATCAGGCGATCACATTCAGGCACATCGAGACGAGGCCGCTGTCTCCTGCCCCGTTTTTCCTTAATGGAGCCTTTGATTCTCGCTAGAGTTGGGTAACAAGAGAAGGAGCACCCAAATTGCACATTAACAGCGCCAGAGAGTTGCGCGATCAACTGGCTGCGCAGCTTTTTCCATCACCTAGGGTGGATGGACCGGCGTGCGTGAAAGCACAGGCAGTGGAACATCCTCCACTCGAGGAGTCGATTTCCGTGGGGATCTCAATAAGGGAACCCGGAGACTACCGAATGGAGTTGGGTCTGGAAAAGCAGGAACTCCGCAACCATCCGGCCGTGAGGCGCTTCGTTAGCCGCGCCAACCGGGAGGTCAACATCCAGATCGTCGGCAAGATCTCTGCCCGCGACTGGAGTCCACGGACACAGACACGCCGACATCGACCGGTCAAGGTGGGCTGCTCTGTTGGGCATGAGCTGGTGACTGCGGGGACTTTGGGATGCTTCATTCGACTCCGGGACAAACCAGGCAGAATCGGAATCCTGTCCAACAATCATGTTCTCGCAGCCTCGAACATGGCAGGGATCGGTGACGCCATTCTGCAGCCGGGCGCAGCCGACAAGGGGTGCCCCGGAGACAAGATCGGCTCTCTGGCTGCCTCTGTTGACCTTGAGCAGGAGGTAAGCAATCAGCTGGATGTGGCTGCAGCCCTGCTGGATCCGGACATCGAAATTACGGGAAATGAGCTTCCCGAAGGCCCACTAAAGGATGCCGCAAACCCACATTTCGATGACCCGGAATTGGCGAAAGTAGGCAGAACCACCGGACTGACCCGAGGAGAGCTCCACGCCGTCGAACAGACGCTTTTCAACGTCGAGTATGACTTCGATGGCACCCTGGCCCGGTTGAACTTCACGGATGTCATCGCCATCAGGGGAACGAACGACACTCCGTTTTCTCAACCCGGCGACAGCGGATCCATGGTCTACTCTCCTTATAGCCACATTGGCTATGCGTTGATCTTCGCAGGTGGTCATTCGGGTGGCTCGCCAGGCCACTTGAGTTACGCGGTGCCCTTGCCCGCTGCGCTCGATGCCGTGAACGCAGATCTTGCACTTACCTAACGGCGCGAAAGAGATCCATACACCCCAATGGAGGCTTTCTCATGCCGGACCAGGCAGCAGCGCGCGAGGCCAAGAGCCACGTCCTGAACACCGTTCTCAGCAGGATGAGCGACACGACTCAGGTCACCGGAGTCGGACTGGGGCAACGGGGCGGTGACTGGATCGTCCGGGTCAATCTGCGCGAGGACAACCGCCAAGTACGCCAGGAAATCCCACCCGAAGTAGGCGGCGTCCCCGTTGTCGTCGAAGTCGGCGGGACCGTCCGCGCCCACGCCACCAGCACCCCGCTCACAGCCGGACAACGCCCGCACCTGCCCCGCCTCATAGTGTGGCTGATCCTCATCGCCCTACTGCTGACCGGTGCCATCACCGCATTCCTTGTGACATAAGCGGCCAACATCGGCACACAGACACCACTGGCATCTGAAAGCCTCTCCCAGACCGGCATCCGTGGCTTACCGTCACCGAGATGGAGGCTGAATACCTACGCCATGGCGTGCCGTTGACGGACTACCAGCTGACCCGGGCCGACCATCGTCGGCAGCACGAAGCCGTGCAAGACCACGAGTGGGCTCAACGCCACGCAGTCCAGGCCCCTCGCTGGTCAGACGAGCATTGGGAGCAGATGTGCCAACTCCTCGGGCCTCCGACCCCAGCGTGGGAACTGCAGCGGTGGCGGCTACGCTTGTACTGCGGACACATCACCGAAGCGACCCGTAATCGGAAAAGCCCACGGCCCGATGGACGAAGCTGCGACAAAGAGCGCTGCCCGGAGTGCGGTCTGGACCCCGCCGTGATCGTCGCCTTCGAGCCCCTGGGGCCCATCGCCTCTCCCTCACCGGACAAGCACTCCCCGAAGCCCGGCCGCGCCACCCGGAAACCGCCCGCAGATCGGCGTAGCAAGGACGAACTGGTGGCCGAGAACGAAGCGTTGCGTGCGGAACTGAACGCCCTGCGAGATCAGGCATAGACCGGCTGCGCGCCCAATGAGCCGGTCTGGCGAATCGGCCCGCCGTTCGTCCAGGTCCGGGCGGTTCTTGACCCCTCTCCTCGTGAGCCGGGTCTACGTGGGCCCGTCCTTGGCCCGCGGTGTCGGTGGCTCGGGTACGTCAGGGTGGTTCTCAATCCAGGACAGGCCGCTGGTGTCGAGCCGGTGGCGGGCGCGGGTGATGGCGACGTAGGCGAGGCGAGCTTCGCCGTCGTCGATCGGACCAGGGATCGTGTTGCCGGTGGCATCCAGCTGGTCGGTGTCCTTGGGCGGGGTGAAGTCGTCGGCGATTTTCACTCGCGCCCATTCGCGTCCTTTGGCCTTGTGGGCGGTGGAGACGGTCACCTCTGCCTGGTTCTCGGGGGCAAGCTGGGCAACGGCGGACAGGATGGCGTCGGTGCCGTGAGTGTCGACGAGGTCGACCAGCGACTGCAGATCCCGTCCGGCCGGGTCGTAGGCGGCGTAGTCCTGCAAATCGCCCCAGGAGGGAAACAGCACCAGTTCGGGATGGGTCGTGCGGCGGCCTTCCTTCAGATCGCGGGCGGCCAGGGCCAGACCGCGCAGGCTGTCTCCTCCCCCGACCAGCGCAACGCGGTGTCCGGCGGTCAACAGGTCCATCACCTGGGCCATGGCGCCGACATTGGTACGACACAGCACGGCGTCGGGCCGGGTGAGGGGGCCGAGTTCGGTGGGCACACTCTCGGTGCCGGTGAGGCGGATCGGGGCGCCGGCGATGGCCAGCCACCGGTTGGCCTCGTCAGCGAGCCTAGGGCCGAAGCGAAAGGACTGGGACAGGACAAGCTGAGTGCCGTCGAAGCCGGTCATGACGTCTTTGGCACCGCGCCAGTGGTAGATGGCCTGGGCGGAGTCACCGACCATCACCAGCTGGGCGTGACCACGCTGGTCGAGGAAGATCTGCTCGACGACGGGGTTGGTGTCCTGGGCCTCGTCGAGCAGGAGGAAGTCGGTGTCGATCTTCGGACTCGTAAGGGCCCAGATTTTCAGATAGTGGTCGTGGTCGAAACGCACGACGCCGTCGTCCGGGTGCTGGAGGTCGCCCCAGGCTTTGCGGGCGAACGGGACGATGTGGGCAGCGAGTTGGGCATGCAGGGCGCGGTCTTCGAGACCGCGCAGGCGCGGGACATGGCGGCCGGTGATCGTCGGATCGGCGGTGTGGCAGAAGCGGGCCACGGAGCGCAGGGCAGCGTTGGAGAGGGTCTTTTGTGACAGGTCGCGTTCGCCGATGCGGAGGGCTTTGGTGATGCCGAGGGCGTGTCCGGTCTGCCAGGCGGGGCGGCGGGGTGCGTTGAGACGCTGGGTGTATCGGTGGCCGACGGCGGCGTAGGCCAGGGCGTGGGCGGTCTTGCAGCTGACGGTGGAGGGGAAGCGGGTACGGGCGTCCTGGGCGATGGCCCGGTTGTAGGCGAGGTAGCGGCCGCGGCGGCTGGTGGCGTGGGCGAGGTGGGCCAGCGTGGTGGTCTTGCCGGTGCCCGCGCCAGCCTGGAGGGCCAGGTGGTGGCCGGAGTGGAAGGCGTCGGCTGCGGCCTGCTGTTCGTCGGTGGGGTTCAGCATGGCGCGGCTCCGGGGGTGTAGGTGAGGGCGCGTCCGAAGGCTGCCAGGAGGTGCGGGGCGGTGGCGTGGGCGAGCAGGTGGTGGACTTCCTGGTCGAGGCGGTTGGCCTCCTCGCGGCTGTGCCGGGCGAGGGCCCGGTGGACGGCCAGCTGCAGGAAGACAGGGAGCGGTTGTCCCGCTTCGTCGGCGACGGCCTTCAGGGCGGTGTGTGTGGCGGGCGGGAAAGCAACGTTGAGGAGGATCCGGCCGCCTGAGTCGGGGTAGTGCGTGGTGATCACGTCGACGGGCAGCCGTCCACCGACCTGACGGCGCAGTCGGTTGAGGGCTTTGCCCGGGGTCTTGGCGCGCACCACGGCCAGGAGGTGGGTGGCGTCGTGGTTGGCCGCGAGCGGCATTGTGCGGGTGGCCTGGTGGAGTTCGGCCGGGGTGAGGGGCCGGGTCAGGGTGATGTCCAGGGCGTGGTGCGGCATCGTCATGCCTTCCCGCGCTGACCGGGGGTGGGGTGCGGCAGGCGGGTGTGGATGTGCACGGTGTGCAGGAGGGGGTCGAAGACCTGCCATCCGGCCAGGGCGAGATCGGCGGCGCCCGGGGTTGCGGCATGGTCCGTGCAGCGCTGGGTGCGCCAGCGCCGCTGCTCGTCGTAGGGCAGGCGGCTGAGGTCGTAGACGGCCATCAGAGCGGCGGGCAGGGCGAGTTGGCCACGTTGCGGACTCGCGGGCAGCAGCGTCCACACGCCTTGGGGGGTGTGAGGGGCGAGCACGGGGTGCGGGCAGCGGCGGCGCTGACGGGTCTGGGCTACGCACCGGAGGTCCTCGATGGCGGTCTCGGCGAGGTAGCGGCCCAGCAGCAGTTGCACAACAGGCCGGGCGGGACAGCCCGTTGCGCCGGCGGGTGGCTCGCAGGCGGTGACCGGGGCGGGAGTGAAGGCGCCAGTGTCGATCAGGCGGCGGGTACGGACGGCGAGTTGGCGACGCATGGCCTCGAGGTGCGGGCCGGCCGGGGCGGTGGGGGTGCCGTCCGGGCAGAGCATCGTGTGCGGGATGCGGCACCAGGCGCTGCCGTCGCCGTGCGGGTGGGCGATGCCGCAGCTCAGGTGCCAGCGGCAGGCAGCGGGCACGTGGGCGGTGGCCAGTTCGGCGGGGTGCAGGGCGATGGGCCGCTGGTCGGCACGCGGATAGAAGTCGATGCGGTTGCCACACCGGCGGCAGCGGCCGCTCTGGCCCGTGCGCAGCAGGCGGCTGGGGCTGGCGGCGGCGACCCGCAGCGGGCGGCGGGGGCGGGCGGTGCTGGGGCTGCCGTCCCGGGGGCAGAGGGTGGAGAGGGTATTGGGGTGCATAGCGGGGACCGTGCCAGGCGACACCCCACGGTGGCGGGGGTGGACAGGGCGGTATCCCACGAACAGCCCAGCTGCCCCGAACGCGTGCGCCAGCAGGCGCCCAAGTGTTCGGTGTGTGCTCACCGGTTCGGGTGATTCGTAAAGCGGTGCGCGACCGGGCGCTGCGTGGTCAGGGGTTCGGTGTGCCGGGTGGGGTGTGGTCGTCGCAGAGGGTGCCGAGCAGGTGCTCGATGGGGATGTCGAAGGTGTGGGCGAGGGCGTGCCAGGTGGTGACGCTGCCGGTGGTGCGGCCGTGTTCGAGGTCGATGAGGGTGCGCCGGGCCAGGCCGCTGCGGCGGGCGAGTTCGTCGAAGGTCCAGCCGCGCTCGTTCCTCAGCCGCGCGAGCGTCACGCGCAGCGCGGTGAGGTCGGGGTCGGGCGGCAAGATCGTCACCCCACCATCCGACGGTGCAGCACCCTGCCCTGTCAGTGCAGACCTCTGCACTATCGGTCGAAGTGGGGGTGACATTCACGGTGCAGGAATCTGCACTACCGTGCGTGCGTCCTGGATGCTTCCGGCGGGAACACCCGCCACAGAGGCTCGGACAGACAGGAGGACAACGGGCCGATGAGGCTTGCCGGCACGCCTGCCGCAGTGCGGCGTATCTGGACGGTTGAACTGCGTTCACGGGCGGGCGGTCCGAGTCTGGTCTGCCCCCACTGCACCGTGCACGCCACTCCCCTCAAGGCCGCCTCCGCGCGGTCCGCGGCTCTGGCACATCTGGCCTGCCATGCGCGCACCGACGCGCTGCCGGGATATCTGCGCACCTGTCAGTGCCGGGCGAGGGGCTGCTCCTGGCATCCACGTCACCGCGGCTGCGCCGGGCCGGTGCTCCTTGCTCTCACCCGCGACCGCAGCGGCCGCACCTGGCGTCTCGCCGACGCCTGCGCCGCTTGCGCGGCCGCCACCAGTCACACGGCCGTCGTCCCCGCCACCCTGCTCGCTCCGCGCCGGCCCGGACGCTCCGGGCGCCAGCCCGCGCCACCGGGCGGCCCGGCCGAACGCACCCGCGTGCGGGAGATGTTGACCTACCTGGCAGCAGCACTTCCCCAGTTCACCTCCCCCGCCACCCGGCTCCTCGCCCTGCAGTGCACCCTGCGTGCCGACACCCGTGGCCATGTCCGGCTGCCCGCAGGCCTCATGCGCGGCATGCGACTGCGCGGCCGCACGGAGCTGTGGGAGGAACTGGAGCAGGCCGGGTGGCTGCGCTGCACGGGACACAGACCCCCTGTTGTGGAGGCGCGGCTGCTGGATGCCGCCGTCCTCTGCCAGCAACCGGGCAGCCGAGCGCGGGCCCGCGCCGCGCACTGGGCTCTGCGCCCCACTCCACTGGCACTGCCGGCTGGACGGCCTCCGGCCATGCAGTTGACCGCGCTCGCTCTGGCCGCGCACCTCACCTCGGGCGAAGCTGGCAGCGTCGACATGGAGGTACTCGCCCGCCTGTGCGGACACTCACCCCACCAGACCGCCGAACTCCTCGACCGGCTGACCGCATCACACACACTGGCCGCCTGGCGGCACTGCCGCGAAACCGACGAGATCCTCTGGCACATCCCCCAGCAGCACGGCCCGGTGAGCATGAAACGCACTGATTGCGGTCCACGGTGAACCAGTTACGCGCACAAAACGTCGCGACGGCAGCCCTGACACTTCGACAGATAACCCTAGCCCTCTAGGGGTTGAAGGTATTGAGCTCGTGAGGCACGATACGGATAGTCGCAGGGCAAGGGGCCCCGGCTATCCATCTATGGGGGTGCGCTGATGATTCACATCACGCTCGGGGCGATGCGTTACGTCAACCCGAAGGAAGACCAGCTGGGCCGCGACCATGTCGGCTGGGACCCGAACATGGACGACGCGGCCCTGTTCCGCGCCAACCGGGGATGCTGGGTCCTTGGTGAACGAGCCGACCGGGAGCAGTATGCTCTGCTCTCCTCTCAGGGCACCGTGCGCCAGGCGATCGAGATCGACCACCTCGTTCCGGTGGCCGGCGGGCGGCGGGCGATCGAGGGCCGGTACCTGGAGGCCGGGCACCCGGTCCACGATGCGTACGTCGGAAAGCCTCAGCCGGTCGAGCCGACCCGCAACCCCGTGACGTATTTCGACTCCCCCCACGCCGCACGGACGTGCGGCTGCGGCTGCCAGTCACCGGTCACCCTCGGCTGGTTCCTGCCCGGACACGACCAGAAGGCCCTGCACGACCGCGTCGCCCGGATCGGCACCGTCCACCAGTTCATCCAGTGGTTCGACAGCACCTACACCGACGGCGCCCAATCGATGGAGTCCAGCATCCTGTCCATCGATCCGCACTCCAACACCAAAGCAGCGTGCAGCGCGCACGGCACAGCCGCAGCCTGCACCCCACTCGTCGCCGACATCGTTCTGCGTGACGCAGGCAGCGATCACGTCGAGTGGGCCGTCTGCGCCCGCTGGCTCCGGGAAAACTCCGACGCAACGGCCTGGCTGAACAAGCACCCCGACGCCGCAGCACGCCTGGGCTTCGCCTGACGGACCCCGCGAACGGGAGCGCTCCGATCGGCGCGCTCCCGTTCCCTTTGCCAAAATCACGCGGGTGAGATGCACAGTCGCTTCCCCAAGGATCCCGACAAGTCGCGGGCTCCGTCTGTGGCTGCTATGAGCAACGGTTGCGCAGGCGATTCACTCCTCCACCAGCAGCCTCTCCCCGCAGCTGGGCCAAGGTCCGGGCCAGCAGGCGCGAAACGTGCATCTGAGAGATGCACACCTCCTGGGCGATCTGAGCCTGGGTCATGTTGGCAAAGAAGCGCAGCAGCAGAATGCGCTTCTCGCGCGGCGGGAGATCCTCAAGGAGGGGCTTGAGGGACTCGCGCTACTCGACGCCCTCCAACGCTTCCTCCTCCGCACCGAGCGTGGCGGCAACGGCCGGGGACTCGTCGTCCGTGTCGGGGACGTCCAGGGACAGCGTGGAGTACGCGTTGGCCGACTCCAGGCCCTCCAGGACCTCTTCCTCCGAGATGCCCAGCTTCTCGGCCAGCTCGTGCACGGTGGGCGAGCGGCCGTGCCGCTGCGAGAGCTCCGCGGTCGCCGTGGTCAGCGCCAACCTCAACTGGTGCAGGGCGCGGCCGCGCAGGCGCAGGCGGGTGTGGTGATCGGGCGGGCTGCCCATCAGTCGGGTGATCAGTTGGTGGGTGCTGATCTGCCAGGGTGGCAGCGGCTGGTGGAACTCCTGGATGTGCTGCAGAGCCAGCTGGCGGTAGTGGGCCAGGTTGGTGTGCAGGTCGGCGGGGCGGGGCGCGGTCTGTCGGCCGGCTCGGTCCAGCGCCTCGTGCAGCTGCTGGGCAATCTGGCGGCGGCTGAGCTTGGTGCCGTGGAGGTCGAAGACCAGCCCATCCAGGTCTACGCGGGCGAGGTTGTCGGTGACCGCCTCGATGGCGACACGTTTCTCCGCGACGAACAGGATCCTTTTACCCTGGGCGGAGAGGGCGGCGATCAGGTTGGCGATGGTCTGGCTCTTGCCCGTGCCGGGCGGCCCTTCGATCACCAGATGGGATCCGGCCAGGGCAGTGCTGATGGCCTTCTGCTGGGAAGCGTCGGCATCCAGGACCAGGTATTCAGAGCGGGGCGCGATGCCGTCGGCGCCGGCCGGCATGCGCGCGCCGTTGTCTTCGGCCAGGGCCCGGTTGGCTTCCCGGTCTCCGGCCAGGGCGGCGATAACGGGATGGCCCGTCAGCAGGCCGGTGGCGCCGTTGAGGTCTTTGACCATGGGCAGCCGGTCGAAGCTGAAGACGCCCGCCACAAGGCGCTCTTCCCATTTACTGTCAGGCCGCTGCGCGTACAGGCGGCCTAGAGGATCTCGTAGGCCAGGCGCGTACGGTCTGCGGGATCGGCGCACTCCTCGACGGCGGTGGCTATTTTGTCGGCGAGCGCCTCGGTGTCCGCGTCCAGGCCGTACTGGCGGCTGAGGGCATACAGCAGCACTGGGTTGATCTCCGTCTCTCCCGCCGTCTCGAGGACGAAGTCGTTCTCGGTGGCGGTGCGTGGCTGGATGGCCAGCGGCTGCAGGAGCAGCGGGGCACGCAGCGCAGGCACCGGTGCCTTCCCGCGGGTGGAGGGGGGTTCCGCGCGCAGCAGGCTCAGGGCGAGGCGCCCGGCTTCGATGCCTTGCTCCTCGTCCAGTTCCACCATCTTGCGGCGCAGGCTCCGGGCCCGGCCGCAGGCCGCAGTGTGATCGGCGGCCTCAGGGAAAAGGCTGATCAGCCGAGTCGTACGGCCGGCCAGCAGGGAGGTCACCGCCTGCGGCGCGGCCGCGGTGACATCCAGGGACGCCGTCTTGGTGTCCTTGAAGTGCAGCAGTGTGTTGTAGGGACCGAAGTCGATCAAGGCGTCGGCCCACTCATGTGCCCGGGCGGCCACCATCTGCCGACGCGCCTACCCCACGATCGCTTCCACGTATCACTCCCCGGGTTCAAACGGTTACCAACCCGGCCCGCGCAGCACCGGAGCCCGCCTTTTTGAAGCGAACAGACCAACGTAGGGAGACCAAGACACCCTGAAACAGGGGCAGTTGGAGCGCGAATGGGGCGCGAAAGAAGCACAAACGGCGCGACACAGGCGCGCGGAGGACAGCATTCCGCGCACGGATCGCTCGGGACGTGCTCGCTCGAGGGCCGTCGAACTCAACCCAACCGCGGATACACCCCTGCGCGCCCGAGGAACAACAGCCTGGTCAGCTGGCGCCCGGCTGCCTAGCGAGAGAGCGGAACGTGCCAGTGCGGGTCCATGACAGATGCGGCCGGTGGATGATCCGTGCACGCTCTCACCGGATAGCCTCGCGTGGTCCCGCCGACGCTCCAGTCGAGCGACTCCCGTAGCCCGAGAAGGTCCCCGCCATCATGTTCACTCCCGAGGAACAAACCGCACTCGCCGCCCACGCTGCCGCTTTGAAGCTCTCCGCCAATGAGTACATCCGACAGACGGTGGCCGACGGCGGCATGGGCAAGAAGATCAACGAGGACGGCTACTCCGACCACTACCCGATCGCCATGCACGTCCGCACAGCCGACTGACTCGGTCTCCCCCTATCGTCACTGGCACGCCGTCAGTCGATGGAGGTCCGTCCTTCTCCCGGCCACTCCACCGCCGCGTCGACCAACTCCTCGATCCACCGGTACAGGGACGTCGCGGTCCGGGTGAGGGGGTGGTCACGTCCGAGCTCCCGTGCCAGACCCGCTTCGGTGTCCTCCGCAACGGCGAGGGCGACTTCGCGCTGCCCGTCCATCTGGTCCAGCAGGGCGGTGGCGTGCGCCAGCCAGAGCTGCGTCATCAGCGCCCGCACCTCGTCGTCCTCGCCGCTGTCTGCCATCAATTCCTGTGCAGAGCAGGCCAGTTCGAAGGTCTCGATCCTTCGGTCCATATCGTCGGCCTCCAGGCGGACACCGCCGGACGTCACCCCGTGCGGCAGCGTCTGCACAGGCTCCATCCGAGGCGTCGGCAGGGGCGGACCCTCGTCGCCGGCCGGGCCGTCGGCGGCTGTCCCGCGGCGACAGGCGACGAGGCAGTGGCGCAGGGTCGTGACCGTCGCCGGGTGGGACGGCCCCTGGAGGTCGAGCCTGCACCGGTACACCTCGCGGAAGCCCTCCTCCTCGCGGTCCGGACCCGCCGTCCCGTCGTGGTTGGCCGACGCGGCGATCAGGTGGTTCTCCAGCGCGTCGAGGGTGTCGCCGTGCTGCTCCCCATACAGGTCCCGGCGCAGCCGGTACGCCCGGTCGAACCAGTCGGCCGCCTCCGCGCGGTGCCCGAGCGCGTACGCGGTGGTGCCCATGCCGTTCAGCGCGTCCGCGTACTGCGGGTGCCGGGTGCCCAGCACCCGGGCCGTGCGGGCGAGCAAAGAGGTGCGCAGCCGCAGGGCCAACGCGTGGCGGCCCTCCAGGGAGGCGGCGACCGAGGCGTTGGCCAGTACCAGCAGGGTGTCCGGGTGCTGCGCGCTGTTCCTG
This sequence comes from Streptomyces sp. NPDC033178, assembly GCF_055577685.1. Lineage (NCBI taxonomy): Bacteria > Bacillati > Actinomycetota > Actinomycetes > Kitasatosporales > Streptomycetaceae > Streptomyces > Streptomyces sp. NPDC033178. Next base: position 37,233 of record NZ_JBVIPT010000037.1, on the reverse strand, counting down.
CGGGACCTCGCCCTGTACACCTGCCCGAACACCCGCCATGCCGTGCGGTACTCGCCGCGGTCGAGCTCGGTCACTCCGACGTTGTTGAGCGCCGTCAGGGTATCGGGGTGGTGCGGTCCTAGGAGGGCGGCGAGCCCGTCGTACGCCTGGTGCTTGAGACGCACCGCCGTGTCGTGGTCTCCGCACATCCCGTGGGCGACCGCCAGTCCGGCCAGCACGCGCAGGGTGGTGATGTCGGACGGGCCGAGAGCCGCGATGCACCCGTCGTGGAGCAGGCGCAGGAGTCCGAGCCCGGTCCCGGGGTCACCGCTCTCGGAACGCACCCGGCCCGCCTCGTTCAGGAGGTGCTGATCGTCCCGCTCCGCCAGCGCGACGGCGACCGTCCGCACGTGCGGAAGCGCCTCGAAGGTCCTGAACCGGGCGGCGGCGCCCGCCGCAGGTCCTTCCAGCCTCTCCCCGAGCACCCGGACGGCGGCCCGGCGAGCGCGTTCGCGCGCAGTGTCGTCGTGGTCGGCGAGCCGAACGGTTCGGCTGACGAGGGCGTGCACACTCAAGCTCCCCGTGCCGTCGGGGCGGGCCAGTGCCAGCCGCTCGGCCTCGGCGAGACCGCGGCGGACCGATTCCCAGAACTCCTGCCGGTCCCGCCCCTCCCCGTGCGACTCCGCGAGGATGTCCGTGAGCAAGTTCGGCGAGAACGGCGCCGGCGCGAGCAGGGACGCCAGCCGCATAACGGTCAGGCCTTCAGGCGTCAGCCGGTCGATCCCGCGCAGCAGGGTGGCGCAGATGCTGACGCCGTGGGCCGTCGGCAGATGGACGCCGAGCCGCTCCGCGGTCTCCAGGACGTCCGGGCTCGGCTCGGCGAAGGAGGCGAGGAGACCGGTGAAGCCTCCGGTCTCCGGCAGCGTGACGAGTTCCGCCGCGACGGCCATCGCCAGCGCATGGCGCCCCAGAGCTTGCGCCAGCCTCCGGTGTGCCTGGCGCTCCGCACCGGGTGTCGGCGACAGCCTGCTCGACAGCAGCGCCAGGGAGTCCAGCTCGCCCAGCTCCCCGACGTCGATGCGCGCCCCCTGACCCCCGGGTCCCGGGGCGCGGGACGTCACGAGTGTCCTGCCCAGCGCCGTGGGAGCGACCAGTGTGCGGAAGACGGCCGTGTCCACCCCGGCTGGCAGGTCGTCGAGGATCCACAGGTAAGGCGTGCCGGTAGCGGCTAGACGCGTGCTCAGCGCCGCGCGGGCCGCCGCGGCCGGGGCATCGGATCCGACGAGTTCCAGGCGGCGGGCGATGGCCGTGATCCGGTCGTCCACCAGGGCGGCCACCCGCAGCGGGTCCCGGGAGCCGTCAAGGTGGGAGCCGAGACCCCCGAGGACGAACACGCCGCCCGGATGGTCTTCGGCGAACAGCCGCCCGTATTGTTCCGCGAGCATCGTCTTGCCGATGCCGCCGCCCCCGACCAGGAACACCACGGGCGGGAGGTCGCTGCCCGCCCCGTCGTCGCCGTCGAAGGCGTCTCGGATCTGCCACAGCTCCTGCAGCCGGCCGCGGAAGTGCCGGCTGCCGACGGCCGGTTCCGGATACCAGGACGGCACCGGCGGTTCGGGAGCGTCGCCGAAGGTCCGGTGGTCCATACCGTCGACCAGCCGGTGCACGGAGTCCGACACGTCGGCCAGTGCGGCCGTGACGGCGGGCAGCCGCAGGCACTTCAGCCGGGAAGACAGCACCTGCGAGAACCTCATGCCACGGACGACCGCCATCACCCGGCGGGTCTGCCCGGACAGGTGGTAGGAGCGGGTCAGCGCCGTGTACATCTCCCAGCGGCAGTACTGGCTCTCCGGGAAACTGGGCGTGTAGAGCGCCACCAGGGTCCGTGAGCCGTCGAGGGCGGCGCGGATGACGGTCGGGATGTCGTCGTAGTCCCGCATGCCGGTGACATCCCTGAAGACCGACAGGCCGTGGGCCTCAAGCAGTTCCTGGAAGCGCACCGCCAGGTCGATGTCCTCCCAGGCGTAACTGAGGAACACGTCGTATCTGTGCCCGGAACGCGCCGGACCCTCCGCTCCCGCCGAACCCACGGCCTCCCCCTCACCCGTCCTGCTGGTTCCTCCGGTCGGTGCGCGGCACCGCGCCGGACAACTCCGCCGTTGCCAGGGCGAGATGGTGCAGTGCCCTCGCCTCCTCGTGGCGGCTGCCGCACGTGCGGCTGACGACGACGGCACGCTCCAGCCACTCGGCGCCCTCCCGCGGCCGGCCGCTGCGCAGGTATGCCTCGCCGAGGCAGTTCAGTGCCATGGCCGTGTCCAGGTACAGGCCCAGGTCGTCCAGTGTGGCGAGCGCGGTCTTCAAATGCCCGATGGCGGCGTCGAACTGGTGCAGCTCCACCTCGGTCAGGCCGATGCCGCGCAGTGTGATGGCGACGTTACGGCGGGCGCCGCTGCGTGTGTAGTAGGCCAGTGCTGTGCTGAACTCCCGCATGGCCTCGGAGTGTTCGCCCCGGTAGAAGTGCACCCAGGCTCGGTTGCCGACGGCGTTGGCCGCACCGTGCTCGTCGCCGATGCCGTGGAAGATGCGGTGGGCGCGTTCGTAGTGCGCGGCGGCGCCGTCGAGGTCACCGGTCTCGATCAGGGCCAGGCCGAGGTTGTTCGCGGTGACCGCCTCGGCGGCGGGATCGGCGACGCGGTGCGCGGCGAGCAGGGCCTCACGGTGGCTGGCGACCCAGGCGTCCCAGCGCTTGGTGAGGAAGAAGAAGTCCCGCAGGACGTACGCCAGTCGCCAGCACTCGGCGTCCATGCCGAGCCGGGCGCTCTCCCGGACCAGGGCCACGACGGTCTCTTGCTCTGCGGCGAACCACGCCAGCGACTCGTCACGTCCGGCGACCGGCGGCAGCAGCGCGGCGGTCACGTCCAGGCCGTCGGTGACCGGGAGACGGTAGCGGTGCGGTGCCAGCACGCGCCCCATCGCGTCGGCCGCGGCGACGTAGTGCCCGGCCAGCCGTGCGGTCGCCGCCGCCCGGGTGCCCTGCGCGAATCTGCGGTCCGCGACCTGCCGGGCGAACACCCTCAGCAGGTCGTGCAGGCGGAAGCGGCCCGGACGGGTCCGCAGCAGCAGGTGGGCGTCGGCCAGCCGGTTCAGTGCCCGCTCCGCGGCGGGTAGGTCCCAGTCGGCCATGACGGCGGCCGACGCGGCGTCGCAGTCGTCGCCCGGCAACAGGCCGAGCAGCGCGAACAGGTGTTGTTCGGAGGGGTCGAGCGCGTCGAAGGAGACGGTGAGCGGCGCGACCACACTGCGCTCCCCGTCGTCCAGTTCGGCTAGCCCCCAACGCCGATCGGCCAGCCGCAGCGCAAAGTCCGCCACCGTCCGCGGTCCGCCGGGTCGGCACCGGGTGGCCGCGATGCGCAGCGCGAGCGGCAGCCGGCCGCACAGTTCAACGACGTCGCGTACCCCCGGCGGGGGCGGGCCCTCGCCGGAAGTGCCCCGGTCGCCCGTGCCGATCCCGGAGATGCTGCTGAACAGTGCCTCCGCGTCGAGTGCAGGCAGCGGACCCAGCGGGACGTGGTGGCCCTCGTCCAGTGAGGGCAGGGCACTCCGGCTGGTCACGAGGACGGGGCAGCCCGGTTCACGCGGCAGCAGCGGCCTGATCTGGTGGGAGTCGACGGCGTTGTCCAGGACCACCAGGGCCCGTCGGCCGGTCATGGCCCCCCGGTAGACAGCGGCCCGGTCCTCCACGTGGTGGGGAATGGTCTCGGCGGGCATGCCCAGCATGCGCAGCAACCGGTCCAGGGCGTCCGCGACCGTGACAACGGGCAGGTCCTGCGAGTAGCCGTGCAGGTCAAGGTAGAGACAGCCGTCGGCGAAGTGGGCCTCCGTCCGGTGGGCAATCCGCAGCGCTAGCGCCGTCTTGCCCACGCCGGCCATCCCGGTGATCGCGCACAGTACTGTCCCGGCACGCCGACGGGGGCCAGCATCCAGGACGAGCGACTCGATCAGCTTCGTCTCGTTCTCGCGGCCGACGAAGTGCCCGCTCGGCTCGGGCAGGGCGTAGCGCTGCCTCGGGATCTGGCGGACCGAGTCCTCGGGCGCCGTCGCGGCCGGGGACAGGTCGTCGGGGCCGAGCACGTCGCCGCAGAGGCGCGCGAGCTCGGCGCTCGGTAAGGCCAGTCCCCTCTCGACCTTGCTGAGGTAGCCCTTGCTGTAGTGCACGAGGCGGGAGAGGTCGGCCAGGGACAGTCCTGCGGCTGTCCGCCGTCGGCGCAGCGAGAAACCGAACCCGGCTCCCGCGCCTTGGCCGGTCCCGTCCCGTCCATGTGGGTCCCGCCCGGTCATGCCGGACGTTCTCCTGCCCGGCCCATCGGCGTGCCGCTCGCGGCGGATCGCCGCCGCTGTCCCTCGCGCGCCCCGCTTCCGGGTGACGGGGGGTTGCACAACTCCCCCGTCACCGCCCGGGTTTCCACCCGCTGAGCTGCGGCGATCCGGCCGCCGGTGTTTCCACGGGTTTCCTGTGGAGGGAAACCTGTCGGCAGTGCGCCGCCGCAGGGCGCATGGTGGGTGCCGTCCGGTCGGCAGTGCGCGGGATCGAACGCGTGAGGGCGAGGAGAAGACATGGATACTGGCACCAGAGGGCTCTTCATCGTGCTGCTCGGGATCGACGGAAGCGGCAAGACCAGTCTCCTCTCCGCGCTGCGCGGCGGCACGTTCGCCACCGTCGGCTGGCGCGACCTCCGCAACCACGAATTACCCGCCGTCATGGCGCCGGACGCACCCAGCGCCATCAAGGACCGGCTCTCCAACGTGCCGCGCGTGATGTTCGTCGGGGGTCACATTGTGGCCCAGTACGAGTACTTGGTGCGACCGGAGGTCGTCGAAGGCAGGCACGTTCTGCTGGACTCGTACTGGTACAAGGTGCTGGCGAAGGAGCGTGCCCTCGGCCGCCTGAGTCCGGCGCTCGACGAGTTGCGCCAACTACTCCCGGTGCCGGACGCGGTGGTGTTACTCGACGTGGACCCGCGCACGGCCTGGGCACGCAGGGGCGGGACCTGCGCGCCGTACGAGCGGTTCGACGATCCGAGCGGCCAGGCGGCCGGCTTCGTCCGCTTCCAGGAGTGCCTGCTCGCGCAGTGGGAGATCGACTTGAGCGGTCATCCGGCGGTGTACCGACTCGACGGCGAGCGGCCCTTCGACGAGGTGCTCACGTCGCTGCGGGACACCCTGGAGCTCTGTGCCGTGCCTCGCCTGCCCGCACTGGAGGCACTGTCGTGAGCAGGCAGGCGACGGGCGGCAACCGGTTCGCGTCGTCGGTGCTCGACACCTGGGCGACGATGTTCGTCGACCCAGAGCGGACGGAGCGTGCGGCGGCGGGACTTCACCGGTTGGAGGGCCGACGCAGGGCGGTCGGAGACGTCCTACGGCTGCACAAGGCCGTTCCCCAGTTCCAGTACGGGCTGGACCAGTTGGCGACCTCGGGGCCCGAAAGCCACCGGGCGCGGGCCGCCGCCGCCAAGTCCTGGTACGCCGCCGAGGCTGGCCATCTCGCGGACCATCTGCGACTGCTGCGCTCGGAGTTGGCCTGGCTCGCCGGACAGCCGGAGGTGGCGGGCGCCGACCTGGCGGTCATCAAGGGCTTCAACAACGCCCGCTTCTACCGGGATCCGTCACCTCGCTGGAGCCGCGACGTCGACGTGTACGTCCCCGACTGGGCAGCCTGCCTCGCCGTGGTCCGACTGCTGCGCGAGCGGGGCTACGTCTTCGACGAGGAGGAATGCCCCTGGTTCAAGGCAGAGTTCGAGCACGGACGGGCCGAATACGGCCAGCTCTTCCTGGTCCGCGCGGAGGACGGCCGGTTCTCCCGGGTGGACATCCACTTCGGCACCTACTCGGTGGGGGCCGGGGACTACCTCGACTTCCCGCTGACCGACTTCTACGAACCGGTCGCACCGGATCTCGGCTACCAGGGCGTCAATCCCACCGGGACCCTGCTGGTGATGTTCGCCCACGCCCTGTCCGACGGGTACGTGTCGGTCAAGGACGTCAACGACACCGTGTCGCTGGCCCTGACGCGGGACGACGTGGACTTCGGCCGCCTCGCACGGGAGATCCGGCGGCACTCGCTGGAGCCGCAGGCGCTGCTGCTCGCCGACCACCTGACCAGGCTCTACCGCGACCCGCGCATCGGCGGCTTCGCGCGGACTCTGCGCCGCGCCGCTGGCGGCGGGCGCACCTCACCGCTCTGGCGCATGCACGACCGCAACTGGCACCGGCGCGCCGCCGTCAACGCGGTCCACGCGTACCGGTCGACGCTGCGCCGGCGCCGAGGGCCGCTCGTCGCCGCCCGACGAGCCGGCCAGTGCGCCGTGTTCTACAACCGGCGACTGTCCGTCACACTCAGCGACCGCACCCTGCCGCAGCAGCTGCTGGTGCGGCTGATGGCGCGGACCGACCTGACCCGGTGGCGACTGCGATCGGACGCCTGCCCGACCATGATCCACACAGGTCACCCGGCCCTCACTGGGGTCGCACCGGACCGCTTGGCCGCGCCGGACGGCTCGGCCGTGGGGCTTCCGCGACTCAGGCCGACGCCCGCCGCGGGGGTGCGGGTGGGCGGCACGTTCCCCGACCGGCAACTGGTAGCCATCGGTGACGACGTCTTCCTCTGCTCGTGGGACCAGGTGGTCACCCGCCGGGACGCCGCACTGGCGAAGCACCTCGCGTCGGTCCAGGGCGCCGCTGCCCGACGGAAGGGAGAGCTGGCGGATGACTGAGCACGCCATGCACGACGACGGTTTCCGACCAACGTCCGACACCGGCCGGTTCTTCGACTGGGCCTCGACCGCCCCGCTCTCCCGCGCCTGCGTCCGGGCGGTGACGGAGTTCTCCGCGACGGCGGCCGCCCACCGTTCGCCGCCGGACTTCCAGAGCGAACGGACGGCCGGTCTGGACGCGCTGCGGGAACGCATCAAGACGGTCTTCGGCGCCCGGCCGGACGCGGAAGTGGCGCTCGTCCGCAGCGTCTCCGAGGCGTCCTCGGCCCTCGCCAGCGGGCTCACCGTGCCGCCGGGCGGCGAGGTGCTCGTCACCGCAGCGGACCATCCCGCGCACGCCGCGCCGTGGTGCCGGCTGGCGGGACAGCGCGCCGACGTACGGCTGCGCACCCTGCCGTGCCTGCCCAGCGGGCCGGTCGACCTGGAGCGCGCCGCCCTCCTGCTGTCGGAGCGCACGGCGGTGGTGGCCTGCACCCACCTGACACATCTCGACGGCGTACTGCAACCGGTGGCCGAACTCTCCTCCTTGGCAAGAAAGTTGTCACCCGCCGTGGTGATCGTGGACGCGGCGCAGTCGGTGGGCCGCATCCCGGTGGACTTCGACGCCCTTGGGGTGGACGTACTCCTCGCCACGGGCCGCAAGGCGCTGCTCGCCCCGATGGGCGCCGGATTCGTGATCGCCGCGCCCGGGGCTCTGGACGGGCTCTCCCCGCTGCTGCTGTCCCCGCGCAACTGCGAGGCACGTACCGCGGCGGACGGCGCGTGGCAGCCGGGTCCCCGCGAGCGCGGAGGCCCAGCCGCCCTGGAGGGAAACCTGCCGGACCTCTCCGCGCTCCACGGCCTGCTGGCGTCCCTGTCCGCCTACCAGCGTGCAGGCCCGCGGCACCTGGCCTCGGTGTGCCGGACGACGGCCGCCGACGTGCCGGTCGCCGCCGCGCACGCGGGTTTCCGCACGTTCGGCCCGGCATCGGCCCCGGGAAGGTACGGCATCGTCCGGGTGCGCTCGCCCCGCGTCGCGGACCACCGCGCCGTGAAGTCCCGCCTGAGCGCCCGGGGCTGGTCGGTCGCCGCGACCGAGGAATGGCTGCGCGTCAGCGTGCACGCCTGCACCACGCCGGGCGACGTCGCCGCGCTGTTCGACAACCTGGCGCCGTTCGGCGCCCCCGGACCGACCGCACGGAGTGTGCCGTGAACCCGCGATGGACCGTGGTCCACGGACGCTTCCAGCCCTTCCACCTCGGACACCTCGAATACGTCGCCATCGCCGCACTCAGGAGCCGGTACGTCATCGTGGGCATCACCAACCCCGCCCTGGGTCGGCTCGCCGAGGAGCGGACCTCGGCCCACCGGCACACCAGGGACGCGAACCCCTATACCTACTTCGAACGGGCCGAGATGGTCACCGCCTCCCTGCCGGAGGCGGTGCCGGCCGACGCGTGCACCGTGCGTGTCGTGCCGTTCGACGTCTCGGACCCCGGCACGTGGGACGACTACCTGCCCCGCGGCTGCCTCCACCTGGTCACTCTCAACGAGCCCTGGGACGAGGAGAAGTACCGGCGTTTCCAGACCGCCGGGTACGCCGTCTCCGCGGTGCCCGGAAATCCGCGCCGGGTGACCGCGACCGAGGTGCGCCGTCGCCTGGCCGCCGGAGAGGACTGGCGCGCGCTGGTGCCCCACGGCACCGCCCGCGTCATCGACGGCCTGACCGCCGCCGTGCCGCGTGAGGGAGCCGCACCGCCGCAGTCGCCGTGAGCAGTACCAGCAAGCCCGCACGCACGCTCCCCCTGGAGATCACCGAACGATGACTGCCACCTTCTGGAACACCAAGCACCGCTCATATCGGGGCACCGACTGGATCCGTACCCCCACCTACTTCGCACAGGAGGTCGTCAGCCGCTTCCCGGCCGGCTCGGCGGTACTGGACGCCGGCTGCGGGCAGGGACAGGACAGCGCCTATTTCGCCGCGGCCGGACACCGGGTGACGGCGATGGACCACTCGGACTTCGCCCTCGCCCAGTTCCCCGAGGAGGCCCTGTCCGCGTCGGTCCAACGCGTCACCGCCTCCCTGGCGGACTTCCCGCACCCCTTCGACGACGGGTCCTTCGATGTCGTCTACGCGCACCTCAGCGTCCACTACTTCGACCTACCGACGAGCCGGGAGATCATGACCGAGTTCCGGCGGGTACTGCGCCCCGGCGGCCTGCTGTGCGTCATGGTCAACTCCGTCGACGACCCCGAGCACGGCGAGGGCAGACAACTCGGCCCTGACCACTACGAGCTCGAACCGGGTGACGCCAAGCGGTACTTCAGCCGACGCACACTTTACGACCTCACCTCCGACCTGTTCGTGCCCTACCTGCTGGAACAGCACGGCCGCACCCGCAAGGACCCCCACCAGTCCTTCGTCCGGCTCGTCGCCGAACGGAACGAGTGAGGAGGAGCCATGACCGACATGCCCGCCCCGACCGTCAACGCGTCGGACGTCAGGACCACTGCGTTCGGCGACTGGATCTCCGTGGACTCCCGGACCGTTCAACTGGCCGGAAGCCATAGCATGGAGACCCACGTCGTGCGGTTTCCCGCCATCGCCCTGATCGTCGCGCTGGACGGCGACGATCTCGTACTGATCCGCCAGTTCCGTTTCCCGCCGCAGTCGTGGGTGATCGAGGCCCCCGCCGGCCGGGTGGAGCCCCGCGAGGACCCGGCGCGGACAGCTATCCGGGAACTGCGCGAGGAGACCGGATTCCAGGCCGACCAGGTCGAGTTGGTCGGCACCCTGCGGATCAGTCCGCACCTGTCCGACGAGACGACCTACGTCTACGCGGCCACCGGTCTGGTGCCGGGTCCCGCGCACCCGGACAAGGGCGAGTTCATCCAGCGCTTCATGGTGCCGCGCGGCAACGTGCGCGCAATGGTGCGAGAAGGCCGGATCGTCGACGCCAAGACCATCGCCGCCCTCGCCGTGTGCGACGTGATCTGAGTCCGAAGAACGCACGCCGGAATAGGAGTTGTGACGCCGATGGGATCCCTTCCCCGGATCGCGGGAGCAGTCCGCGCACGACGGTATCCCGACGCGTACACGGGGTGTCTGCTCGCTGTCCTGGTCACCGTGCTCGAGATCGTCTCCGGATTCACGCAGAACCGGAAGTGGATCGACGTCCTCTTCTCCGCGACCGTCGTCCTGCTGCTCGGCCTGATCGCGCTCGCCACGGCCGACATCCGGATCCGGCAGAACACCGTGATGAACGGCGCCCGCGGCGGTCTGCTGTTCACCGGCCGCTCCCAACTCCCGGCACTGGGTGCGCAACTGCAGGGCGCCCACCGGACCGTCGAGATCTACGGGCTGCAGCTGGGCCACGTCGTCCACCACATGCTGCCCACCATCGCCGACCGGGCGCTCTCCGACTGCCACTTCAGGCTCGCCCTGCTCAGTCCCGTCGACGCCAACGGCGACAAGGTGCCGTGGATCGGTGACATGGGGACGGTGCACGGCTTCCCGAACCTGGAGGACGTGCTGCGCGCAAACCTGGCGCACCTGCGGCACTGGCACGCGGGCCTGACCCCCAAACAACAGCGCAACATCGAGATACGCGCCTACCCCGTCATCCCGACGGCGTCGGTAATCCTCTTCGACGCCAAAAAGCACTCGGGATACGCGCACGTGGAGCCGATACTCCACACCCTCCCCCCGATGGAACGGCCGACCTTCTGGATCACCGAGAAGGACGACTTCAAGCTGTTCCACCTGCTCGTCGACCACTACCAGGAGCTCTGGCAGCAGGCGATCGCCCTGCCCGACCTCGCCCTCTGATCCTGGCCAGCTCACCTCCCGCCTTCCGGGCGACAGACCGGAGCGGAACCACGGAAGGTACTTCATGGACATCCCCGCCCTGAGTTCCCTGCGCGCGGCCGACAGCGACCGTGTCGGCGGCAAGGCCGCTGGGCTGGGCGAACTCCTCGCGATCGGCCTGCCCGTCCCGCCGGGATTCGTACTGCCTGCCGATGCGCTGTCCCCTCTCCTCTCCGACCGGGGCGGGCTGGCGCGGCTGCTCGCGTCGCTGGTGGACGAACACGGCCTGCGCCGGCCCTTCGCCGTCCGTTCCTCGGCCGCCGCGGAGGACGGCGCGAACGCCTCGTACGCGGGGCAATTCGTATCCGAACTGGACGTCGGGGTCGAGGATCTGGCGGCGGCCGTGGAGCGCTGCGCGCGCTCCGGCGGATCGGACCGTGCGGCTTACTACACCGGGCGGATGGAAGCCGACGAGTCCGGGGGCGGGACGGAGGTCGCGAGCGGGGAGGGCGCGGCTGCCGGCGAGCGCGTTCCCATCTCGGTGATCGTGCAGGAACAGGTGCCGGCCGACCTGTCCGGTGTACTGTTCACCGCCGACCCGGTGACGGGGGACCGCGAGAGCTACCTGCTGGACGTGGTTCCCGGCGCGGGAAGCGCGCTGGTCGGCGGTGAGACCGAGCCCTTCTCCGTCCGGCTCTCGGGTGACGGCATGCGGACAGTCAACCGGCCCGACTGGTGCGACGCCGCGCTGGAGACCCGCGTGCTGGGGCTGATCGCGGAGATCCGGAGCCTGGGCAAGGCGGTCACCGACCACCGGGCGGCGCCGCAGGACATCGAACTGTGCGTCACCGCCGACAACGCCGTGATCCCGGTGCAGGCTCGTCCGATCACCGCGCTGCCCGCACCGGCGCACCGGGAGTTCGCCCTCCGCTTCATCCCGGTGACGTCGGCCGACCGGGCCGAACTGGGCGGCCTGACCGGCCTGGACAAGGTACGGCTGCGGCTGATCGCCGAGGAGAGCGACCTGGCGGTAGGGCGGGCCTGGATCGTCCGGGCCCACCCCACCGCCGACTCCGCAGGACCGGACGCCTCCCCGCTGCCCGAGGCCCTGCGCGACGCCTCTCAGATCAGCTTCGTCCTCCAGGACCCGGCCAGACTGTCCGGTTCGATCGTCCGCCGTTTCAGCGCTGCCGGCACCAGGCACGAGGACCTCGACGGCATCGTGCAACTGGTGGGCGCTGCCCACGACGAGTTCGCGCTGATCGCCACGGAGGTACGGTCGGCTGTCCAGTCCGGGGTGGCACGCAGGTTCGGCGACCGCGTCCTGGTCGAGATCGGGTTCGGGGCCTTCGTGCCCAAGGGGGTCGTGACCACCTCGCAGTACGTGTGCACCCTCGATGGCAAGGTGGTTGGGCACGAACTCACCCTTCAGGAAAGGGCGTTCGTCATTGAGGACGGTCAGCCCAGGAGTGTCGTGGTCGGCAGGACGCCGGAGCTGTCCGACCGGCAGATCGAGGAGGTTTGCCGGGCCGTTGCGGTGGCGGGCGCGTACTACCAGCAGCCCTCGGTGGAGTTCGGTATCACCTCGGACGGCTCGTTCTTCCTCATCGACTTCGTCGACGAGGACACGGAGGGAGCCGCCCCGGAGGCGCTCAACGTCATCGCTCCCGGCCGGGTCAGCGGGCGGGTGATCCGAATCGACGACGATCACGACCTGCTGATGGAGTCCCTCGACTTCCACTTCCACACCGACCGGACCCACGCAGCAGGCAGCCGACCGGCGGACGACCCCGTCGTGGTACTGGCCCGGCTGCCGTACCTCTCGCTCGAACGGTTCATCCGGGGCCGCGACCCCAGGTCCGTCGGGTTCGTCTTCCGCAACTGCTCCTACCTCAGCCATCTGTCGATCGTGCTGCGAGAACTGGGCGTCCCCGCGCTGGTGGACGCGGAGGCATTCGACACGCTCGCCGCGGACTCCGTGGTCCTGCTTGACAGCGCCTCGCAGACCGTGGGGCCCGTCACGCCGCGGCAGGCCGGGCAGGGGCAGACCCTGTGATCCTCTCCGACCAGGACATCCTCGGTGCCGTCCGGTGCGGCGACATCGGCATCACGCCGTTCGACGAACGGCTTGTCAAGCGCAACAGCTACCTGCTGCGGCTGGCGGAGCCATTCCGCCGCATCGAGGGCGACGAGATTCTCGACACCGCGGACCCCGAGAGTTTCGCCCGGTGCGAGGGCGTTCTCGAAGCCGGTGACAGCGTGGTGCTCACGCCGGACGTCCTCGTGCTGGCCGGCACCCGCGAACGCATCAGCCTCGCGCCCTCGCTGGTCGGCCTACTCTCCGGCATCTCCAACGTCGCCCGGCTCGGCGTCCAAGTGCACGCCACATCCCAACTCGTCAACGCGGGCTTCGCCCACGGCGCTCCCTCGCGCCTCGTCTTCGAGCTGTCGACGGTCGGCGGCCGCCGGGTGCGGTTGTACGTCGGCACTCCAGTCTGTCACCTCGTCTTCGCCCGGCTCTCGGCCCCAGCGGCGGCACGGCACCCCAGCGGCAGAACAGGCCAGCTCGGCACCGCCCCAAGCCGCCTCCTGGACCAGTTCGGCCACTTCTACGCGCGGGGGGAGGGCGGTGCCGTGGCTGCTTGCACACCGCTGGCTGAACCCTTCTGACACTGACCGTGCGCTTCAGACGGGCGAAAATCAGCCGGTCAGCCGCATCGCGACGGCCTACACGACCGGCCCGGCGACGCAGACGTGCGGCGGGGCGACGCCGGCGCTGACCCCGTTGAACCGCAGGAACTCACGCATAGCGAGCCAGGCGGTCCGCTTGTTTCCGTAGACGAGCGCGTGATGGCGCGCGACGGAGTGCAGCAGGGCCGCCGCCTTCTCGTGCGTTGTCGGGTAGAGCTCGATCCCGAACACCTCGGTCCGCGGCCGTTCGATCGCCCGTCGGCACAGCGCGAACGTGCAGGTCGCGTCATCGATCCCGCCGGTGAGCTGCCGTGGATCTCGCCCGCGCTGCCGGGCCGTCCTTCTGCTGCGCCTCGAGCGCGGCCTGCGAGGTGATGGAGCGCACGCCGTCCGCAGTGATCTGGTACTCGCGGCCGTTGGCGTTCATCACCAGGACCTCGCCGGGGAGCTGCGGCCAGCGGACCTTCCACCCGCGCTCGTACAACTCCCGCGGATTGTCCTCGAACCAGCCGTTGCACTGTGCACGCGAGGAGCAGGTTATGGCGCGCCGGTGGCGACCCGTTCGTCGAGACGACCGCGCTCGCCCACCACGCCTGGTTGCTGTACCAGCACGGCAGACACGCGGAAGCCGTCGCCGAACAGCACACCGTCCTCGCGTTCCGGCGGGGCAACGGCCTGCCGCGCAACCTTGCCATCGCCCTGCGCGACGCGGCGGCGATGGAACGAGCCGCCGACCTCGGGCAGGCCGCCGAGGAACACTTGGCCGAGGCGCTGGCCCTGTTCACCACGCTCGAAATGCGCCTGGACGCGGCGATGGCGCTGCACGTGCAGGGCTAGTTCGCGGCGCAGGACGGCCGGACCCGGGAGGCCACCCGTCACTTCGTCCGCGCCCTGGAGGCCGCGCGCGACTGCAGCAGCTCCTGCGAACGGGCCCGCTCCCACCATGGACTCGGCCCGGTGGCAGTTCACCGCGCGGCGAGCGGAGCGGAAGGCGGCCCGCGTCGCCGCCGACGCGGGCCGCGGCGTACCCCTCCTCACGCCCCCCAGTGGACATGGCCAGCCCAGTGCAGCGGGGACCCCGGCATGATGTCCCGCACCGACCGGGCGGCGGCCGAGACCGCCGCGGCGGCACGCCAGGTCTCCAGCGTTCCCCCAGGCCCCCGCAGGGCTTCGTAACAGCGGGTCGCGACCGTCGCCGCGTGCACGTCGCTCACCGGCCACAGCGTGCCGATCACGTGGGAGAAGCCGGCCAGTTGGAACGCCGACGTGATGTGCACAAACTCGTCGGCCAGCCGGGGCGCCGCCTTTGTGGTGGCACAGGCGGACAGGTAGCAGAGCGCGCCCGCCGGGTTCGACACCCCGGCGATCTCACGGACCGTCAGCGGCCGTTCCCGGTGGTCGCAGAGCAGGAGCCTGCTCCGGGACGGCACTCGGGGGTCGGCGACGGCGTGGCAGGCGAAGTGGACGGTGCGGCGTGCCTCCAGGGCGGTCAGCACCGCGTCGTGTCCGGCGTCGGCCGCGCTCAGCACCGTGCAGTCGGGCAGCAGCGCCCGCAGCGCCTCGGTCTCCCGCTCCGCCCCCGGCAGCGGAGGCGCGTCGGGGGGCTCGGCTACCGACACCAGCAGCAGGGCACCCACCGCGCCTGCGTCCGGGCCGGCCTCCGTGTCGGGGCCGGTGCCCGCGTCCGGGGTGGCGCCCCTCCGCGCGTAGTCGAGAGCGCGCAGCGTCGGCGTGTACGAACTGGTTGTCCGGTCCATGACGGTACGTCCCGACCTCTGACGGTGGTACCCGGCGGCGTGCAGCGGCAGCATCGTGAACACGCCGACCGGACACCACCACAGCCGGTCGGCGACCGTACCGTCCTCGTCCCTACCGTCCAGGACCCCAACGCCTCCGTCCGCCCCGTCCGTGTCCGCCAGCGCCGTAAGCACCGGCTCCGCCACGGTGTCCCACAGCCACTCCAGCACCCGGCTCATCTCCCGGTGGGCCCGCAGCCGTTCGCCGTATCCAGCGGCCGTCGAGGCCGCGCGGACGGCGGTGTCGAACGCCTCGGCTTGGTGCGCCGCGGCCGCCGCCGTGGCGCCGTAGCAGGGCATGTGCCGGGGCACCCCCGCGCCGGCCGGCAGGATCACCGCGCCGCCCGCCTCTTCGGCCGCGTACACGTACACCAACGGGCCGTCCGCGGACATGCGGTGCAGTTCGGCGGGCGGCCCGGGGTCCAGGAAATCCCGCATCCCGTCCTGCTCCCGGATCCGGGCGAGCAACGCGTTCCACTGCTCGTCCAGCCGGGTCCGTCGGGTGGCTGCGGCGGCAGCCCGGGACCCGTCGGGGGTGTACAGGTCGCCGCCCGGTCCGGTGTCGGCGGCATACTCCTGCCGCAACCGCGTGAACTCCGCGGCCAGTTCGGGCGCGACGGCGGTGAGCACCGCCAGGTCCGCCGACCGTTCCAGAATCGACTCGGTCAGCAGCACGCCCCGCGCCCGCTCCAGCAGCCCGATGCCGTACGCCACCCGGCCGACCGCCACCGCCGTCGACACGACCTGCGCCGCGAGGCCGCCGACCCGCCCCAGCGCGTGATCGCGGTCAGGCCTGTCCAGGGCGCGCCCGGCCAGCCGGGGCAGCAGGGACACGGCGGTCTCCAGCACCGGTAGGGCGGCCCCCGGATCGCCGCGCTGCGCGACGATCCTGGCCTCTTCGCGCAGCGCCCAGATCCGCAGCACGACCGGGGCGCCTGGACTGCGGGACGCCTCCGCGTAGACCTCGGCCGCCTCGGCGAGCGTCCGGTCGTCGCCCGTCCGGGAGGCGAGCGTGGACAGGGCGAGCCCCAGATTGGCGAGCACCGAGGGCCGGTTGCCGTGGCCGGGCAGCAGGGCGGCCAGGGCCCGGCGCCCCGCCGTGACCGCGTCGTGCAGGGCCGTCACCGCGCCGGAGGCGTCGTACTGGGCGCGCAGCACGATCATCAGGTTGGACAGCCGGCCCGGCAGGTCGGGGTCGCCCTCCTCAGTGGCGTCAGCCACCTCGGTCATCACGCGCACCGCCTCGCGCAGGCTGTCGTCGTCCCCGGCGGCCCCGCGCAGCCGCAGCAGCAACCCGAGCGTGCTCAGGACCGCGGGACGGTCCGGGTCGGCGTCGGGCATACGGGCTGCGGCCTCCCGGCACACCGCGATGCCCCGCTCGACCTGCGCGAGGTCACCCGTCCGCTCCGCCGCGCCGCGCAGCACGATCCCGAAGTTCGCCAGACGGCCAGCCCGGTCGGGATGAGCGTCCGGAGTCGACGCCACCGCGTCGGCGCCCCGGGCCACCGCCTGCTCCAGCAGGGCGGTGTCCCCGGTCGCCCGGTACGACATGTGCAGCGACAGGCTCAGATTGGCGAGGGCCGCCACCCGGTGGGCCGGGTTCAGCGGCCCGGTGAGCGACACCCGGCCGACGGCCACGGCCTCGGCGAGGAGGTCGGGGTCACCGGTCACCTCGGCGCGGGAGCGCAGCACCAGTCCCAGCCCCGAGAGCAGGGCGAACCGGACCGGTGGTGCGGTACCCCGCGCCGCGCAGGCGTCCCGCAGCAGAGTCTCCGCCTCGGCCAGCGCCTCCATGTCACCCAGCGCCTCGTACCGGGCGAGCAGACACATGGCGAGGTTGCCGGCCGGGTGGCCTCGCGCCGGGTCGCGGGGCCCGAAGAGGCTCAGGGCCGTGCGGCACGCCGCGACGGCCTCCCGGAGGACGTCGGCGTCGCGGGTACGGGTGTGCAGCGCGCTCAGCGCGGCGGCGTGGTTGGTCCAGATCCTGGGGTCGGACTGCGGCCCGGCCGGGCCCGGAGCCACCGACGCCCGGGTCATCACCAGGGCCTCATGGAGCAGCCCGACGTCCCCGTTGCGCGTGTAGCAGACGTGCGGCACGTCGGCGAGGAAGCTCAGCCTGCCGGGCAGCTCAGGAGCGTCATCGGGCGTCTCAGAGACGGCCCGGCGCATGACGGCCAGAGCCCCGTCCAGCAGGCGCCGCCGCGGCCGGTGCGCCCCCGAGGCGGCCAGCGCCTGGGCGAGGTTGGCGAGCCGTCCCGCACGGGCGGGACCGGAGCGGGGGGTCAGCTTCACGGCCTTCCGGCAACAGGCCAGCGCTTCGTCCAGGATGTCGCCCTCGCCGGTGTGGTCGGCCAGCATCAGCAGCGCGGCACCCAGGTTGGCGAGCGCGGTGGCGCGCTCCCCGGCGCCTGCCTCTGTCTTCGCCTCCGCGCTACTCTTCGCCAGCGATTGGCGCAGGAGGCGTACGGCCTCGTGGAGCCTGGCGGGATCACCATCGGCCCGGTAGGCGTCCAGAAGATCGAACGCCGACTCCGGTGCGGGTGAGCGGGAGAGCGCGGGATGCCGGCGTAGCGGTTCGGGCACCAGATCCGGCGTGCTCTCGCATAGCGGGGCGAGCAGGGCGACCGCCTGGGCCAGTTCGTCCGGATCTCGGTTCAGGACAAGGTGCCGGAGCCAGTGCAGGACGCCCAGGGCGCTACGGGATTCGGGATCAGCCTCCAGATCGGTCGCGGCGGCGAGAGCGGCCCGCTCGGCGTCCGCCTCCGGACAGGTCAACAGGCCGGGATCCCGGGTCTCACCGAACCTGGCGATGCGCTGCCTGACCGCCACTAGCAGACGCTGCCCGGCGACCGCGTCCTCCTCGTTCATGGTGCCCCGCCTCTCCGTCGCCGAACCATCCCTGGTCAACAGCGGTTTCAGACAGGGCTGTTGACGGCCGCCGGGGCATCCGGAACCGGCGGGACGACCGTGGCATGATATGTCGCCCGTGCGCCCGCTTCAGGAGCAGCCAATGACCGACCGTGTTCCCGAGGCCGACGGTGTCCCCGCGGCCGACGTCGCCCTGCTGCTGTCGGACGGCGCAGGCAGATGGCTCGACGCCGAGCCAGCCGACATCCCCCTCGGCGCCGTTCGCGTCGGAGCCCGGCAGATCCATCCGGTGCTGCCACCCCCGCACGCGTTCCCCGGGCACGACGCCTATCTCGTGCGGTTCCCCTACGAGTTGCTGCTGGAGCCGGACGTGCCGGGCCCGCTCTGGTTCGAGGTCGCCTTCCGGCTTTCCTGCGCCGACGGCTCGGCGGTGGTGGTGACGGACACCGTGCCCCGTACGGTGCTGGCGCAGCAGGCGCCGTCCACCGTGGTCCTCGACGGGCTGCTCAACTTCACGGCTGCCGGGCCCGGAGAGCCGGGAGCGTTCGCCCTGCCCGAGGCCCTGCCCGTGGTCGACGTCTTCGGCATCGGCGGTTCGACACCACGCTGGCGGCACAGCACGAAACAACCCGACGGCGTGCGGCCCGGCTCCTACTCGGGGTGGGTCGCGATGCTGGTGCCCGAGGGCTGCGACACCGTCGACGTCGTGTGCTCGGCTCGCTTCGACCTCGGTCCCGACGACGCGATGGGATGTCTGCCCGTCGCCGTCCCCACAGCTTTCACGCTCCGTCTCGCCGCGGCGCGGGCCGCCACCGCCGCCGCGCCGCGGACAGCGCAGGAGCCCGCCCTTCCGCCAGCGCCCACGCGACCGGCCATACCCGCGCCGCGAGCGGTCCCCGTGGTCACAACCAGGGCCGACGCCCAGGCCGTAGTCGAGGGCGGGCTCGGGGTCGAAGCCGGGAACAGAGGTGAGGCCGGGCTCGGGACCGAGGCCAGAGTCGAGGCCGCGCCTGGGAGCGGGGCCAGGGCCGGCGTCGGAGTCCGACGCCCCGAGGGCATGCCGCGAGTGTTCGTGTCCTACGCCCACGACGACGAACCGCACGTTGAACAGGTGCGTCTCTTCGCCGACTTCCTCGCCCGGGACTGCGGGCTCGACGTCGTCCTGGACCGCTGGGACACCGACCGGCGGCGCGACTGGTACCTATGGGCCGCGGAACAGGTGCGGGAGGCCGACTTCGTCCTCGTGGTGGCCTCGCCGATGTGCCGCAAGGTCGGGGACGGACAGATGGACAACACGCAGCACCGCGGACTTCAGTCCGAACTCGCCCTGATCCGCGAGAACCTCCACGCAGACCGGGCTACATGGACCACCAGGCTGCTGCCCGTGGTGCTGCCCGGAAGGACCCCGTCAGACCTGCCCACGTTCCTGCAACCACAGTCCGCAGACCACTACATCGTCTCCGGCAACACGGTGGGCGGTGCGCAGGACCTGCTGCGCACCATCCTCCGCTGGCCTCTCCACCGCCGCCCCGCGCCCTCCGAGCGCGTACGCCTGCTGGACCGGCTCCGCTGACGCAGGGGCGGGCTCCGGACGGCCACAGCACCTCGACCGGTACGGCTGGAGTGAGTTGGCTTGTAACACTGTCCGCTGAGGATGCGGGAGTCGAGGTCCGATCGGTGTGCGGTCGGGTTTCGCGGCGGCGAAGTGATTGGGGAAGCCGCCCCGTGCCGACTGAGTGCTGCCGGTCCGACCGGGTGGGTCACCGGGTCAGCTGCGGATACTGCTGTCGAGGAAACTGAGGACCATGCGGACCGTGTCGCGGCTGAACCAGGCTGTCTCGGGGTGCTGTTCGAGGATGTCCTGGATGTGGAAGGTGACCTTGGCCCAGTTGCGGAAGTTGCCGTGGCAGGCGGCATCGTTGATCCACATCAGGTCGTCGGGGGCAACGTTCTGCCACAAGGCGTGGTAGGTCGGCATCAGGGCCAGGACTTCGTCGGGGGTGAGCGGCTGGTACTGCTGGTAGATCGGGATGCGGGAGAAGAGGCCGGAGCAACTACGGATGCGCTGGAGGCAGTTGTCGCCGCCGGCGAGGATCACGGTCAGCTGGGTGCGCCTGTTCTCCCACAGGGTCTGCAGGTACTCCAGGGAGCTCCTGGTCAGGCCCTGGGCTTCGTCGCAGACCAGGACGCGGTGCTGCTCGGCGAAGGCCTGCACGAGGAGTTGGTCGAATGCGTCGCCTTTGGCGGGAGGGTCTCCGGGCAACGCCAGCGCGCGATAGAGGCCGGCTCGCAGGGTACCGAGCGGGGCTCCCTTGCGGCATTCGAGCCAGAGGGTGTTGTCGGGAGCGAGGTCGCGCAGGCTGGTGTTGACGGCGAAGGTCTTGCCGAGTCCGACGTCGCCGTGGACGCAGAACAGGGCGCGGGCCTTGATGACGGTGGCCAGGTGGCGTTGGGTCAGACGCGAGGCGGTGGTGGGCAGGAGGCGGGCGCCGGCGAGACCGAGGTAGTGGTCGTTGGCTGGGGCGGTGGTGTCAATCGTGTGGTCCATCGGTGGGCTCCTCGGACGGGGTAGGCAGCGGAGCGGGCTTCCAGGAGGCGGTGGGGTCGGGCAGTGGCGGGAGCAGGGGGTCAGTCGAGCCCGGGCGGCTTTCGGCGGGGCTTTGGGTGTTGTTCCAGGTGTCGGTGGGGTCGGGTAGCGGGATGAGGTCGGGGCGTGCTTCGTGGGCGAGTTCGTCCTGGCGATGACCGTCGAGGAATGCGGCCGCCTGTTCCTGGGTCATGTCGCTGGCCGGGCGGGGGGTGGTGGCGATGGTGTCGCCTTCGAAGCGTTCCTCGCGCTGGCGCTTCGCCTTGTCCAGGGCGGTGCGCAGGCGGCCGGCTTCGCGGTCGGCCGCGCTTCGTACCTCACTCCGTTCCTGGGGGTTGGCTGCGTTCTGCAGGACGGCTGGGCCCAGGTAGGTGCCGTCTTTGGCGTCGAAGAGTTCGACGGTGCGTTCCTGGCGGGGCATGTAGCGCAGCACGACTTTGGTGCCGCCGCGGCCTTGCATGTAGGGGGCGAGGTAGTGGCGTTTGCCCCAGTGGACGCCGTCCGAGTTGATCGTCAGGTGGGTGGGGTGGGTTTCGAGGGTGAAGAGGAGGTCTTCGGGGTCGGGGTCGTAGATGGGGGTGAGGTCGTCGTACCACAGCTCGTAGGGGGTGCGGTTGTCGCGGGTGCGGATGCGGTGCTCGTGGTTCCACTCATGGACCCATTCGAGGAGGATGCGGATGAATGCCTCGTAGGTCAGCAGGCGTTCGTCGGGGTCGATTTTGGTGCGGCGGCTGGTTCGGGGGGCGTGGACGAAGCCGGGTAGGCCGGGGAAAAGCATCGTTTTGACGGCGCGGTTGAGGGCTTCGACAGTTCCCTTGAGCTCTGGGTGCCTGGGGGGCAGGTCGACGACGCGGACGCCGAGGATGCCGAAGGCGGTTGCGACGGTGTCGCTCAGGAAGTCTTTGCCTCTGTCGACCCGGACGAGGCCGGGGCTGCCTCCGAAGGGGCCGTGGTCGCCTCCTCGCAGGACGGCGGTCCGGATGGCGAGGAGGATGTTCTCCCGGCTGGGGGTCTGTGCGGAGACGGACAGGCCGCAGATGGCGTCGCTGGCGCAGTCGATGAACCAGGTGATCCAGGGTTTGCGGCGGTGGCCGTTGACGTTGACCCAGACGCTTGCTTCGACGTGGTCGGCTTCCCAGGCCTGGTTGCGGTGTCCGATGTCGCGGGTGAAGTGGACGTCGAATTTGCGGCGTTCCTTCTCGCCGCCGCGTAGGCCGGCGAGGAAGCCGGGGGTGTAGGCGGTGGTGACGGCGCGGTGGAAGGTGGCGTAGGAGACGGGGTCGTCTCCCAGGTGGCCTCTTTTGCACAAGTCCCGGTAGGCGGCGGCGATGTTGCCGCAGAAGAGGGCGACGGCGTCGCGCATCACCTGGGTGAGGGCGAAGGCGGCGGGGCG
Source organism: Streptomyces sp. NPDC033178 (assembly GCF_055577685.1). NCBI lineage: Bacteria > Bacillati > Actinomycetota > Actinomycetes > Kitasatosporales > Streptomycetaceae > Streptomyces > Streptomyces sp. NPDC033178. The sequence goes on along the minus strand of NZ_JBVIPT010000037.1, from coordinate 15,359 downwards.
TTGCGGGGTGTAGCGGCCGTTGTGCTGGGCGGCGTTGTCCATCCATCGGCGCACGCTGCTCGGGCAGACTCCGAAGACTTCGGCGACGGTGGTCATGTGGTCGGTGGTGAGGCTGTTCTGTTGGGCGAGGAACATGAGCCGGCTGACGGCTGCCCGGCGCAGGCTGGTGTCGCGCAGCGGCTGCTCGATGGTCACGGAGTGTCCTCCCAGGGGACGGCTCTGCCTGCATGCGGTGGTGCTGGTCAGGCGGGGGCGAGGCTGAGCAGGCCCGCGCCGTAGGACTGGGCGCGGCCGATGCCGCGGCAGACGCTCTGCGCGAGGAGGCGGGCGTCGGTGATGCGGGCGTGCCCGTCGAACTGAATGAGCTGGTGGTCGAGGCCCGGCCGGTGGGGGGTGTGCGGGGAGCGTTCGAAGGCTTGGGGGGTGAGGCTGATGTCGGTGAGGGCGAGGCCGGACTGGCCGGCTCTGCGCTGCCACCACAGGGCGGCGTCGTGGCCGTGCAGGGCGGTGGGGGTGCCGCGGCGGCGCAGGAGGCGGCCGTCGGGTCGTCGGCCGCAGAGGGGTCCGCGGAGGTGGCGGACCGGGGCGGCGGTGATGCGGTAGCGCACGTGTTGGCCGGTGGTGAGGGCGTGCAGGACGGGGGTGAGGTCGCGGGCTGCGAGAAGGGTTCCGTAGTGGGCGGGCAGGCTGGCCAGGTTGGGTGGCTGGGCGGTCTGGACGAGCAGGGTGGGCTCGTCCTGGTCGGTGTCGAGGCGGAAGAGGAGGCCGGCGTCGCGGCGGGGGTGGGGGCTGGGGGTGCCGGGGGTCAGACGCATGAGGGTTTTGTGGAGCTGGACGCGGTCGGCCAGGTCACGGCGTACGGCGTGGTGGGCGGGGTTGAGGCGGATGCGGGTGAGGGTGGCGGTGGGGGTCATGGCTGCTCCGGGTGTATGTAGTCGGCGAGGGTGGTGAGGGGGTTGGGGCCGGCGTAGAGGGCGGTGGGCAGGGGGATGCGGGTGCGCCACACGGTGCGTGGGTGGTAGCGGCGTCGGCCGGGGGTGAAGTCGACGGGCTGGTCGCACAGTTCGTAGTGGTCGATGGCGGTGGTGGGGTCGAGTGGGGGGTCTTCGTGGATGAAGTCGACGTTGACGGTGGTGGTGTGGGGACGGGGTGGGCGGGCGAGGCTGAGGGGGGTGCGGCGGGTGAGTTCGTTCATGGGGTCGGGAATGGCGGTGGCCAGGACGAGGGGTTCGGTGGGGACGCAGGTGCGGCGGCCGAGGTAGGGGGCGTTGCGGGGATGGCGGAGGTGGCCGGCGATGGTCTGCAGGAGGGGGGTGGGGCCGGTGACGGCGACGGTGAAGACCGGGTCGGCGAGGTAGTGGCGGTGGGAGACGAGGGTGGACTCCGTCTGAGGGCGCTGGGGGCCGCCGCTGGTGCGCAGCTGCTTGTCGCGCGGGTGTCCGCCGCCGACGGTGTGGAAGTCGGTGTGGGGAGTGCCGGGCCGGTCGATGCGGATGAGGAATCCCAGGTCCCGATAGCAGGGCTGGCCGGGCAGCTCAGTGAAGGGATCGAGAACGTGCTGGGGCGCGCGTCCGGCGCAGTTGGCGAACATGCCGATCAGGGCGGAGCGGGTGGGGTGGGGGGCGGTGTCGCGGTCGTGGAAGGCGGCGCTGGTGCCGAAGGCGGCCAGGGGGCCCGCGAGGCGCAGCAGCAGAGCACTCACGTGGCGTCCGCCGGCGTTTGGCCGGTGGCTTCTGCGGCCGCGTGGGTGAGGGCTGCGGCGATGAGGGCGTCGAAGCTGTCGTGCCGGGTGCCGAGGTGGGCTGCGTCGCCGGTCTGGGCGCTGGCGTAGCCGTGGCCGACGAGGTCGCTGGTTCCGGTCAGCCGGTGCGTGACGCCGGCGCAGGTGTCCAGGGCCTGGTAGCTGGGGGTGAGGTAGCCGCCGCCGGGGGCGGCTTGCACGGGCTGTTCGAAGGCGCTGGCGTAGGTGACGGGGCGGCCGTCGCGGACGGCGTAGGCGACCAGGTCGGGCACGGTGTGCGGGGCGGTGGACGTCTGCTTCGCGGGGAGCACGGTCATGATGGCCGCGCGCAGGAACAGGCCGGTCAGGCGCAGGGCCTGGTTCTGGTCGCCGTCGAGTTTGCGGGTCAGGTCGGTGAGGTTGACCGTGGTGAACCGGTAGAACACTCCGCTGGTCAGGAACGAGGTGTCCATGAAGGCGCTGCCGCGGTCGCCCGCGCCGAGCCAGTCGTCCACCGCGGTCACGAAATCCGGCTGCAGATCGCTCTTGTGCGTGGTGAGGGCGGGGGCGGTCTGCACGGCGCTGGGGACGTCGGCGTCTGTCAGGCCGGCGAGCATGCGGCCGAAGAGGTGGATGGTGGCCGTGGGCCGGCTCAGGCAGGCGGCCACCTTGTCGGTGGGCAGCAGGGCAGGCGGCTTGCCGCGGCCGGGCTTGGTGTCGGCGCTGTCGTCGGGCTCCTTCTTCTGGAGGCGGGCCAGGCCCTTCTCCAGGGCGGCACGGTGATCGGTGCACAGCTCGGCGAGGTCCTCGACGATGGAGTCGGCGGCGACCAGGAGCATGGCGTTGGTGCGGTGGCCGTTCTTGGGGTCGGTGTCCAGGCCCTTGGCAGTGGCGGAGCGGGCGATCTGCCCGGCGGCGAAGTGGGCCAGGTCCTCGGGCCAGCCGGCTGCGCGCAGCGCCTCGGCGACATGCGGGGGCAGGTAGCGGGTGCGGGCGGCGGGCTCTTCGAGCGTGTCCTCGAGTGCCAGGCGCAAGGGGCGTCGTTGGGTCTGGGCGGGGACCATGATGCGCTTGGCGTTGCCGACGGTCATGGTCTTGGGCACGTTGTGCTGGTCCCGGTTGAGGCAGGACGGGGGCCTGTGCTCAAGCATGTGGATGTCGAGGTAGCGGGTGTGCATCACAGCTCCAGGAGGGTGTCGGGGACGGTCAGGAAGAAGGCGTGACGCCAGCGGCCGGCGACTTCCAGCGGGTCGAAGTCCCACTGGGCAAGGTCCTCGAGCAGCACGGCGAAGTCGCATGCCAGGCCGAGATTGAGCAGCCGGCGGATCGTGTGGGGCAGCCGGGTGTGCAGCAGGTCGGCGGAGAGCACGCCCATCACTTCCACTTCGCGCTGCCAGCCTGCGGCGGTGTGGGGGTGTGCGCGGGCGGCGTCGGCCAGAGTGCGGCCGAGGTTGGGGCGCCGCGACCAGCCGTCCAGCAGCGCTGATTCTGATTCCAGGGGGTCGTCCGGGTCGAGGCCACGGTGCGCTGGCGAGGAGGGGGTTGTTTCGGTCCAGTCCGGGACGGGACGTTCCAGCGCGATCAGGGAGGCGATCGTGTAGTGGGCGCGGCGGGCGCCGAAGCCCTGGCAGGGTTTGACAAGGTAGGCGTCCATACCTGGGCACTCGGTGAGGGGCTGGCCGCGGCCGTTCTCCAGGCGGCTGCGGATGCGCGGGGTGCGGCACAAGCCGCGGACGTGGGCGACGAAGGCGTCGTAGTGGCAGCGGCGTTCGTCACGGCTGGGCATGCGGTCCTCCGGTCGGGCGGAGCGTGTCGTCAGGGGCTGTGCCGGCGCGTCGCAGGCTCTGCACGGCGCGGGCAAGTGCCGGGCCGGCCTTGGGCAGGCGGTTGAGGGCGTCGCGGGTGGTCTCGGACAGTGCCGTGATGGCCGCGGCGGCGAACACCCCGTAAGCGGGCCGTGTGTCGTCGACGAGCTGCCAGAAGGCCTGCTCGGCGCGCGGCCAGTAGTCGGCGAGGGCCTGGCCGGCCCACAGACTGGCGTCCCCTTTCCCGCTGCCCTTTCGGGGTGAGGCTGCCGTGCGCCGGGTGAGGCCGCTGTCCTTCCAGGCCTGGTCGGCTGCCTGGCGCAGGGCGGCGCCCAGGGTCTCCGCGGCGGCGCAGCACTCGACGATGCGGGAGGCCTTGACGGGGTCGTTCTCCTGGGCCAGCGGCCAGATCGGCGGGGTCAGGCCGGTGTACCAGATGCGGTTGTTGACCTGGCCTTCCTGATCGAATCCGCACACCCATACCCGCAGACTGGCGCGGGTGTCCCCGGGAAGGCTGTTGATCGTGGTGAATGCCTCGGGCCGGCAGCCCGGCCGGTGTTCGTCACCGGCGAGTGCCAGCGCGGACAGCGCCCGGAACTTGGCGTAGTCGGCGTCCGCGCGGCGCGGGCTGCGCCGGCGCTCCGCGGGTGCCGCGGGGTTGATGTCGTAGACGAGGTAGGGGTCGGTGGCCTCCAGCGGGGGATGCTGGGTGGCCCAGGTCAGGTAGGCGTCGGTGACGTGCTCGCCGCTCGCGTCGGGAACCAGGAGCGCGGCGTGCCGGGAGCGGCCGGTCAGCAGCCGTCTGGGCCAGGTCACCTGGGGCGGTGTCTGCAGCGGATCGGCGGCGGGCTGTTCCCAGGGGCAGGCGTCGCTGCCGGGGGCCTGGTCGTCGCCGCGGTAGGGCACCTGGTGCAGCAGAAGGGTCTCGTACAGGGTGCGGCCGCGGGGGTGGAAGGAGACGGTGGAGCGCAGCGGGCCGGCTTGCAACTGTCCGCCGCTCACGCCGTCGACGGTGCGTGCGGTGGACCGTCCGGAGCGCCCGTAGTAGTGGTAGGCGAGCAGGTTCCACAGGGCTTCCCTGGCGGGCACGGGCTGGGGATCGGTGTCGGTGTGACGGGGGTTGAACCAGACCAGGTTGCGGCCGGCCGCGCGGCCGTAGACGAGGGAGTTGATCCCGCTGCGTTTGGAGCACTGGACGGCCAGTGCCGCGTCCTGCCACCACGGGCGTACGGGGTGGAAAAGGTCGAAGGCGTCGGGATCTGCATCGAAGTAGGCATGCACCGCGTCGGTGTCGAAGCCGTCTGTGCCTCTGAGCAGTTCTGTCCGGTGCTCCAGCCAGTCCTTGATGTGCTGGTCCGGGTCGTCGAGTTCGGTGATGGGAGCGCAGATCGCGGTGAGGACGCGGTAGAGGGCGGACTGGGCGGGCGGCAGGGGCAGGGCCAGGTCGTCGATGCGGTGTGCGTCCGCCAGCAGGTCGCGTAAGCCGACGTACTCGATGTGCTTGCCGCAGCGCACCGGGATGCAGGGTCTCAGGTCGATCCGGTAACTCGGCGGTGGCATCACAAACACTCCCTCTTCGCTTGCCGCCGGCCTATACGGGGCCATGGCGAGGACGTGGCACAAGGCGCGCGGACAGAGCGGTATGGACGGGATGCGGCGTGAGAGGTGCGCCCGGGCAGGGTCCGTGAAGAGCGGGGTTCCGGCGGCGGGAGCAGATCGAAGCGGCCGCTGAGACGAGAGCAGGGACACATTCCGTGACGAGCGATACGCGTCACATGGATCAAGGAAAGCATCCGCGGTGAACTGCCGTACAGAGCCTGCGAACTAGTGTGACCAACGGCTGGCGCGCAGGCCGGGGCGCGCGTCAGGGGCGGTGCGCGCCGCGTACACCGCCGTGCGCCGTGCCCTGCGCACAGGGACGGAGGGCGGCTCTTGCTGACGCACCGGCGCCTCGCCCCGGGGCGGGTGGACATGCTCGTGCTGCCTGGCGAGGAGGCCGTGCGCTGGTTGAGGGAGTCCTCGCGGACGTGGCCATGGCAACGGACTGTCACTGCAGGCGCGTTGAGGCATCGGCGACAGGCGATGCCGCACACCGGTGAACGGCCCTGCCCGTGGCGTCTCGGTTCAGGAACGCGCGTTGGTCTTGCCGGGTCAGGCCGTTGCGGTGTGGATCAGACCCAGTTCGTCATCGATATACAGCTGGTGGCGGCCCAGCCGGGCCGCTTGCGGGCGGACCGGGTCGTGTGGGAGGAGGACGAGGTCGGCGAGCAAGGGGTGCTGCTGCCAGGCCTCGGGACCGTGATGCTCCTGGGTGGCGGCAGCGACCCAGGCACTGGGTACCGGCACACAGTGCTGCAGGACGGTACGGATCGCGGCTGGGCGCAGGTGGGGCCCCTGGGGCAGAGGGAGTTGGCCTGCCGCGTCGAGGGTGGGCGGGCGGTCGCGGTGCCGGTAGCAGGCAAGGACGCGGCCGGGCCTGTCGTGCGGGCGGGTGGCTGCCTGGGCTGCGGTCAGCTTCTGGCGGTGCAGGTCGGACAGGGAGGCGACACGGTCGTGCGGGGGCACGAGGTGGGCGCTGCTGGTGTGTTCCTCGGCCCGCTCTGCCGCCAGGTACTGGGCGTGCAGGGCAGCGAGACGGTCAGACCAGGTGGCCGGCCGGCTGGACTGGTGGATGAGTTCGACCAGGTGCTGGGCGTGCCCGGGCAGGGTGATCTGGTGGTGGCCGGGAAGGGTGAGCAGGTGGGCGGTGGCGTGCTGGAGGTAGGGGTGTTCGGTCGCGGCCCAGGCATCGGGCAGCAGGGTGGTGCGGTCGTGGTCGACAGGGTGCACGACGGTGAGACGGGGGCCGCGGGCCCGGATCCAGGGCGGACGCGGGGCGATGCCGGGAGGCCGCTCGTTCTGCCAGGTCTGTTCGAAGCGCCACAGCCGTCCCGCGCGCTGGATGAGCCGGGCCAGTGAGGTGAGGTCGCTGACCACGAGGTCGGCATCGATATTGAGGCTGAGTTCCAGAAGACTGGTCGTGACCACCACCAGCCGTTCCGGGCGCGGACCGATCGGGCCGAGCCCGGTACGGACCTGCGCCAGAGCCCGTTCGAGGTAGTGGCCGGGAAACCGGGCGTGCACCAGCAGCAGTTCCTGCGGCCCTGCGGGCCACTCCAGGAACCGCTGGAGGTAGCGGTAGGTGTCCTGGGCGTCGGCAACCGTGGCGCACACGATGACGGCGCATCCGCCCAGCCGGGCCACGGGAGCGACCTCTGCGGCGATGCGGGCCAGCCGCTCCCCCGTTCTGGCTCGGCGTGCCGGGACATCGAGGCGCCTGTAGTGCGCCGGCCGCAATCGGAGAGTGACGGTGCGCTGCTGGGCTGCGGCGTGCTGTGTGCGTGCGTCGGCGGGGATGAGGGCGGCCTGGGCGGTGGCGGCATCGGCGAACAGCCAGCCCGGGTAGGGCACGGTGAACTCGTCTGCGCGCGCCATCAGATTGCGTCTGCGGTGGCCGGCACCGGCCAGGTAGGAGTACACGAGTTCACGCGCCTCCTGTCCCGGCAGGGTCGCCGACAGCACCACCACAGGGACACGCAGGCTGCCCAGCCAGTGCAGCAGGCGGGTCAGGATGCGCCGGCTGAACGCGGTGAGCGCATGGGCCTCGTCGACGATGACGCACTTGCCCGACAGGGACAGCATCCGCAGAGCGCTGTCGCGCACCGGGAGTGCAGCCATCAGTGCCTGGTCGACGGTGGCGACGGTGAACTGGGCCAGCAGCGCACGGTCCCAGCCACGCACCCAGCCGTCCGGGAGGATCCGACGCCAGGTACCGCCCCTCCCCCGGCTGCCGGCCGGCCGGCAGCCGTCGTCCTCGTCGTCGTCCTCGTCGTCGTCGGTGTGCGGGTCGTCGCCGGTGCAGACAGGGACGTCGCCGGGGGCGAGCATCTCGTCGGTGTAGGCGGCGTTCAGCCAGCTGTGGTTGTGCGCGAGCGTGAGCACGGCCGGAGTGGGACGGTGCGCACGGAGATAGCCGCACACCGTGTCGTAGGCGGCGTCCGCGGTAGCCGTGGTGGGCAGCAGAAAGCACAGTCCGCAGGTGCCGCACGCGTCGTTGAGGATACGGGCCGCCTCCAGCGCGGTGACGGTCTTGCCCGCGCCGGTGCCGTCGGTGACCAGTAGGATCCCCGCGCCTCGTGCACCGGCCAGTTGAGGGAGGCGGTCCAGGACGGAGGCCTGCAGCGGGTTCGGGGTGCGCAGACCGGGATGCGCGGCGCAGAACGGCAGTTCCGGCAGTTCGATACGTGCCAGCCGTGACTCCTCCACCACCTCGCGGGCCTTCCAGCGGGCCCAGGCGAAGTGCTCGGCCGCACCATAGGCGGGCATGTCCGCCCGCGGCGCCCACACCTTGCGCTGGCTGGCCAGCCGGTCGGCGGCCATCACCAGTCCGGTCATCAGTACCGCAGCCGTGACGGACACCTGCCTCGGCGTGGCCTCAGCACCCGTCAGATGCCGTACCTGGGCGGCGTAGCGGTAGCGGATCTCCTGCCACAGCCGGCCGCCCAGGTCGGCCTGCACACGCCGGGTGCTGGCCGCACCGTGCACATCAAGCTGCGGGAAACGTCCGTGGTGGCCGCCGGCGATCTGTGCCATCCGCACGGCCGGGCTGGCATCATCCGACAGTTCGTAACCCATCTCTGCGAGGATCCCGACCAGGGCGTGCGCGGAAGCCCGCTCGTGCCGCATCAGTCTCCAGCGGCCCGTATCGGCCCGCAGCGCATCGCTGACCCGTGCCCACGCAACCGGTTCACAGGCCTGGAAACGGCTCACTTTACCCAGGTCATGCAGGCCCGCGATGAACATCACCACACGGCAGGCCTGCATCTCACTCATCCCCAGCCCCCGGGCGATGGCGGCGCGCTGTGTCCCAGTCAGCAGCCGGTCCCACAACTCCCCCGCCACAGCAGCCGTATCGAGCATGTGAAACAGCACCGGGTAGACCAACCCGTGCCGGGCGCAGTACTTGCCCCACAGACACAACGACAGCCCCTCGATCCAGCTCTCTTCTACAACCCCCACGCCCGCGGTCATCCTCCCAACAGTCACCGGAACCGAACGCGGCCTCCCCTACCCCGCCGTACACCGGCACTCGCCAGCTCCTGCCCACAACCGCCCGCTTGAGTGAATCGCCCCCATGACACGCATCATCAGCCCGGAAGGCGGGGCAGACTCCCCGAGCCGCCCACCCCGCACCCACATCACGTAACGGCAAAGCCACCACACAACCGCAGGTCAACAAGAGTCCACTCCGCATGTGCAGAGATGAACCGTGCCCCTGTTGCGGCCGCCCGACGATGTTTCAGTCCACTCCGCACTCGCAGAGATGCACCGCCGGGCGAGACCATCGCCATCGCGTCGGAGACGCCCACTCCGCGCACGCGGAGATGCACCGATCCCTCTCGGTCCCTACACCCCTGCGTAGATGTCCACTCCACCCCCGCAGAGATGCACCGTGCCGCCACCCGGCGATCCGGGCCCGCGTGGGGTCCAGTCCGCGCACGCAGAGATGCACCGTCGCCTGGTGGGTGCGAACGTGTGCCTTCCTCGCCCACTCCGCACACGCAGAGATGCACCGTGCCGCCACCCGGCGATCCGGGCCCGCGTGGGGTCCAGTCCGCGCACGCAGAGATACACCGTCCGGCGAGGATCCCTACCGCCTTTCCCCGCCGTCCTCTCCGCACGAGCGGAGATGCACCGCTGATCGAGTACGCCCGGCTGTTCCAGTACGAGTCCACTCCGCACACGCAGAGATGCACCGAAGACCGCACTGGCGGCGCTCGGTCTGCTCTGGTCCACTCCGCACGCGCAGAGATGCACCGTGGCTGTCCCTGTGGGGCATCGCCATCCTCGCGTCCACTCTGCACACGCAGAGATGTACCGATGCCCGGGAGCTGGTTCCAGGTCTGGTGCAAGTCCAGGGAAACTCCGCGTGACTCGCACAGCGAAGATGTACTGGCACCCCGTCAGGTCGCGGCCGCTCACTGATCCGCAGGAGCGGAGATGTACCGCTGATCGAGTACTCCAGACTGTTCCAGTACGAGACCGGTCCGCACGAGCGGAGATGCACCGGCGCCGAGGTTGTCCAGGATGCGCTGGGCGCGGCCCACTCCGCACACGCAGAGATGTACTGCAGGTCGTGTCCCTGGTGGGCCGCGAGTCCAAGTCCATTTCGCACACGCGGAGATGCACCGTTCAGGCTCCTGACTGGCGGCGACCGCATCAAGTACGGTCCGCAAGCGCGGAGATGCACCGACCGAGGGAGCGCCCGGCCAGGTCGAAGTCACGTACGGTCCGCACGCGCGGAGATGTGCCGCCCGCCTATCCGGCCCGAGTTCAAGTCCCGTCGTTCGGTCGCACACGCAACACGCGGAGAGGTTTCCGTTCAGCACGACCGCTTCTCTGGCCCCCCGGTGTATTTCGGTCCGCACACACGGAGAGATATCGATTTACCGCGCTACGAGTTCACAGGCCACACCGGGCACTTCAGTCGCACGAAACAAGATCAAATCTCCTACGCGATTCGCATCGGGATGTCCTGTGTTTTTGCATGACTTGCCGTGACCATCTTTCGTGCAATGTCACGCCACGGAATCAACACACCAGCTCACAAAGCTTTCTAAGCGGCATTCAGATGAAAGAGAATTTCGGACGTTTCAGTGCGAGACAACAGCAAGCGCCTCGATGCCTCCGGCTTCCTGAAGACGATCAAGGGCGGCGCGGAGATGTGCGCCTACATCCTGGCCACCGACGTCGACATGGAGGACCTGGACGGCTTCGAACTGACCGGCTGGGAGCAGGGGTTCGGGGACGTCCACATCGTCCCCGACCTCAACGCCATCCGCCGCCTGCCGTACCTGCCGGGTACGGTCCTCATCCACGCCAACGCCCTCCACCGCAGCGGCCTGCCCGTCGACGTCGCGCCCCGCACCATGCTGCGCACCCAGATCGACCGCATCAGGGATCTCGGCCTGGACGTGGGGATCGGTCTGGAGAGCGAGTTCGTGCTCTACCAGGGCACCGCGCAAGACGCGCACGCGGCCGGGTACCAGGGTCTGGAGCCGGTGGCACCCCACAACCTCGACTACGCCCTCGACCTGCCTCCGCACCTGACGGACTTCCTCATCGTGCTGGAGGAGACGCTGCGTGATGCCGGGATGCCGGTCGAGGCGGTCAAAGCCGAGGGTGCCGCTGGTCAAGTCGAGGTCACGTTCCCCTACGGGGAGGCTCTGGCGGCCTGTGACGCGTACACCGTCTACAAGCATGCCGTGAAGCACCTGGGCGGGTGGCGCGGCATGACGCCCACGTTCATGGCCAGCCCCCAGGCCCGCGTGGGCAGCGGCCTGCACCTGCACCTGTCCCTGTGGGACAACGGGCGCAACACCTTCGCCGTCCCTGGTGTCCCGGGCGAGGGCTTGCTGCCCGAGACGATGCAGTGGGCCATTGCGGGGCTGATCTCCGCCATGCCGTACCTGGGCCCGCTGTGGGCACCCGGCGTCAACTCCTACAAGCGGTTCGTGGCGCACTCGTTCGCCCCGACCCGTTTCACCTGGGGCTTCGACCACCGTGGTTGCGCGATCCGCGTCACCGGCCACGGTGACGGCGCGCACCTGGAGGTCCGTCTCGCCGGCGCCGATGCCAACCCCTACCTCGCGCTCGCCGCAGCCCTCGCCGCCATCCACCACGGTCTCACCGACAAACCAGTGCTACCGCCCGCCATCACAGGCGACGCCTACACCGCCGATGCCCTGCGGGTACCGGCCGATCTCGGCGAATCCCTGGCCTACTTCGACAACAGCACGATCGCGCTCGACGCGTTCGGGCCGTCCGCGGTGAACCACTACTCCTACGCGGCCCAGCACGAGATCGGATGGCACCGCGATCGCGTCACGGATGCCGAACTGAAACGGGGGTTCGACCGTGCCTGAACCCCCATCGCATCGCCATCGCGTGACTCCCGAACAGATCAGAAAGGTCATCCGGATACGGCTCGCCGATGGCACGTACGGTCCCGGGACTCAGCTGCCCTCGGAGCGGACTCTCTCCGTTGAATTCGGTGTGCCCAAGTGGATGGTCAGCCGTGCTCTCCAACCGCTGAGGGACAACGGCGATCTCCACTCATCGGGGGGCCGCCGCGGAACCCGGGTTCCGGACCCGCAGTCTCTCGTGCCGCTCCCCGGGATCAAGGAGATCGAGCAGATCGTCCGCTCGCGGATCGGCGACGGCACGTATGCCGTCAGGACGTGGCTGCCGTCGCTGCGGCACTTTGCCGTCGAGTTCGGGGTGACTCCCACCAGCATCCGAACGGCCCTGAAACCACTGCATCAGGAGAAGCTCCTCGCCTCGCTCAGACCACTGGGTACCTACGTCGTCGACCCGGGACAGCCCGGGGTTCCTCCGTCCGACAGAGCGTCGAAGACCGTGGCGTACGTCGGGCAGGCACTCCGGGAGCGGCTGGGTGATGGCATCTATCCGCCCGGCAGCCGACTGCCCGCCAATCCGGAACTGGCCACTGAGTTCGACGTGGGGCTGACCACGATTTCGAAGGCAATCAGACCGCTCAGGACGGAAGGGCTCATCGTCAACGGACCGGGGCGGGCGTACTCCGCCCGGCCGACTTCCAAACCCCCTGCTCCCGTCAGGAACGCCACGTGTGAGCCGGTGCCTTGCGACGCCGGGACGATCTCTGAACAGGACCATCAGTGACCAGCTTTACCGTCCACGACGACACCCGCCACCACGACGATTTGCGCGAGCGGATCTCCGACATCCTGCACAAAGTGGCCCCGGACGTGGAGACGACCACCGGCCTGCCCCTCCCTGCCCACGTCTGCTTCCGTCTGCTGACCCCGAAGGCCCGGCGGCACGCGCAAGTCCAGAACGCACAGCGCATCCTGGACCGGGACACCGCGGACCTGCTCCTGGAACCCGCGCACATCACCGCCGCCCGCATATCGATCAAGATCACCCCCGTCACCGCAGCACTGGTCGATCCTCTGATGCTCGCAACGAGTATGGAGGTCGACGGCGGAGCGTACGAGACCCTCATGGCGCCCATATCCCTACGCCACGCCGGAGTCCTCGCCCACGAGCCCTCCCTTCTCCAGGTGGTCGCTCATGAGCTGGTCCACCATCTCCAGTTCGCTGCGGCCGGCGGGACCGTGTGGAAATCCCTCTTCCCCCAGGTCCGGGGTATCGACCCCGATAGCGTCATCGCCTTCCGAGAAGGCCACGCCGCCTGGGCCGATCGTCACATCACAGCCCGATTGTTCGGCGCCCCCGTCGATCACCGCCGGGATGCCTCGAAGTCGTGGCGCTACCGGCTCCACAATCGCCTGCCCGGCATCGGTCGTCTCGGCCCAGACCGTGAAACGTACAGGCCGGAGTTCCGTTTCTTCGCCGATGTCAGCGCCACAACCGGCACCGACGTGATCAACAAGGTCTGGAAGGACACAATCCTGCAGCCCACCGCAAGGGAGCTCTTCGACCCCGAAGCCTGGCTCGGACGCGTCACGGACGTGGAACTGAAACGGGGGTTCGACGATGCGTGACGACCCCGACTACGTACCCCGCTGGCTGCGGGTCCACCCCAGCAAGAAGTTCGCCGCCACCCTGCGTGAAGAGATCACTGATGGCACCTGGGCCCCTGGCACTGTCCGTCGATCCGGTGACCTGGGACGGCGTTTCGGGACTACCCCGCACGTGATCAGCAGGACCGTTCAGCTGCTCCGGAAGGAAGGCCTCGTCGAAACGCGAGCCGGTGGCGGAGGCGGTATCGCCCCGTGCGGCACCACGCCATCGGCATGGCAGCAGGTCGCGCACAGGGACGACGTCGAAGACGCCGTCCGCAAGCGGATCAGTGACGGCACCTATCCCGTCGGCGAACTCCTGCCCAGCGTCGCCCTCTTGGGCAAGGAGTTCGGCGTTGCCAAATCCACCATCTCGCTGGCCATCCGACCACTGAAGGACGAAGGCATCCTCTCGAACGCCGGCCTGACCGCCCACTACGGCACCGTGGTCGCCAAGCGCACCGCATCCGACGCCAGCCCCCAGCCTGGCGCAGGTGACGCGGACACGGATTGCGGCCAGGTCCCTGACGCATACCGAGAGCGGGGGCTGTTCCATGCCTGACAACGCAGTGCCGGCCCAGCAGCCTGACCTGGCCAATCTGCCCCACGAAGAGCAGGATTCCGGCGCCAGCCAGCCCTCGGTCACCGGCCGACTGCCCGTGTCCTGGACTACGGCACGCGCGTACGCACTGGCACTCACGCTGTTCGCCCTCGCCGGCGGTCCTCATCTGGCCGGCGCCGTCGTGGCCTTCCTGCAACTGTCCGGCGCAGAGGTCCCCGGCGCGGCCCCTCGCCTTGAGGAGATCGGCCGACTGGTCGGCCTCGCAGGGGCCGCGGCCTGGCTGCTGGGACTGATCCCCACCCGCCCTCGCCCGCACGGCACAGGGTGGCCGGTGCGGAAGGTGACGGTGCTGGTCGGGTCGCTTGCCGTGATCGTGGCGGACGAGGCCGGAGAGTTCACCGCTGACCGCGCCTCCACGCAGATCGCCGGGCATCTCGCCGAGCTGGTGGTCTGGGTCTGGCTGTGCGTCGAGGTGACCGCCCGGTGCGGGATCACCCTCCAACGGCTGGACCTGGCCCGACCGGTGCGCTTGTTCCGCAAGCGCACCAAAGCCGAGCGCGCGCAGAGAGCGCTGGGGGAGCTGGTCTTCTTCGCCCATGCCGCAGCGATCTGCGCGGCCGTGTTCCTTATGGGGGTGCTGGCGCGGCTGCCGGGCCCTGTCCTCAAGGGCGATCAGGCGACCGCGGCCGGGGTCCCCGACCTCGGGCCGCATCTGGCCCACGCGCTGTGGTCCGCGACCGTGGAGGAGGTACTGGCGACAGCGGTGGTCGTGGCCGTGCTGACGGCCGCACGCCGGCCCTTGTGGGAGGTCCTGCTCGTCACAGCATTGATGCGTACCCTCCCGCACCTCTACCTGGGGCTGTGGCCGGCCCTGGCCGTACTGCCGTTGGGCATCACGGCCGGGTGGCTGTATCACCGCTACCGCCGGGTGATCCCGCTCATCCTGGCCCACGCCACCTACAACGTCGTCAACATCCTGTTCGGGATGCCGCCGCTCCTAGGAGTGTGCTTCCTCATGCTCGCCGGGGTCGGCTGGTCCTGGCTGGAGACCCGCACGGTCCGGCCCCGTCGCAGATCACGCCCCGCTTCCCGCGGCTGACGGCAAAGAGCCCCGCCCCTCGCCTGCCCCTGCTACGGCAGCTCGTGAAGAGCAAAGACCACCGTGGCAGGGGCGGCGCAGAGGGCCGCAATCGCCCGTGCCTGATCTCTAACACTGGAGAGTGCATTGCTCACGACCACAACCTTCCGCAGTGTCGAAGGCGCGTACTTGGCCCTGCTCAGACTTGCCGCAAGGGAGTTCGAGCACCGCATCGCTGCGCGCGGCAACGAGGCGCGAGAGGCGATCGGAGTCGGTTTCCGGTTGCCTGACCCCCGTCAGCGCCTCCCCTACCTGGCGCAGCGCAAGGTCAATCCGGTCTTCCAGTTCGCCGAGGCACTCTGGTATCTCGCCGGGCGCCGCGACCTGGAGATGATCGGCTACTACGCGCCGTCCATGCGCTCCAGTTCCTCCGACGGTGTCCACCTTGGTGGCTCCGCGTACGGGCACACGATGTTCACCCCGGCCAACGGAGACTTAGACGCCATTTCGTTTGGTGTGATCTTGCGGCAGTCTGGACCGGTGACTGCTGAGCTTGTTGAGCGGATGGTCCCGGACGGTTTATGGGAGC
>NZ_JBVIPT010000036.1:0-61001 GCF_055577685.1 Streptomyces sp. NPDC033178 | reverse complement strand
CACCCGCGAGCACAAACGCCTCTACTCCACCCCCGACCAGCACAACTACAACCTCACGGCCTGATCAGGAACGTCCCTACAGGAGAGCCACACCCACCTCGCCTACGCCTACATGTCGGCGGGGGATCTGGTGCGGTCCACCCCCCTGTTCGAGCAGACCCTCGCCGACCGGTTGCGGGTGCTGGGCGAAGACCACCCCCACACCCTTGCCTCCCGCAACAACCTCGCTGGCGCCTACGAAGCGGCGGGGGACTTGGGGCGGGCCCTTCCCTTGTACGAGCAAACTCTTGCCGACCGGTTGCGAGTGCTGGGCGAGGGCCACCCCGATACCTTGGCAGCCCGCAACAACCTCGCCCTTTCCTATGTGTCGGCGGGAGATCCGGTGCGGGCCGTCCCCTTGCTCAAACAGACCCTCGCCGACCAATTGCGGGTGCTGGGCGAAGACGACCCCCACACCCTGGTCTCCCGATACAACCTTGGCTATGCGTATCTGTCGGCGGGGGATCTGGAGCGGTCCATCCCGCTGTTCGAGCAGACCCTCGCTGGCCGGTTGCGGGTGCTGGGGGAAGACCGCCCCGACACCCTGGCCACCCGCCAATGCCTCGCCCTTGCCTACGCGTTGGCGGGGGATCCGGAGCGGTCCATCCCCCTGTTCGAGCAGGATCTATCCGTTGCCCTCCGTGTGCGGGGCGAGGGCCACCCTGCCACCCTTGCTTCCTGCGAGGGCCTTGCCTATGCCTACGTGGCTACAGGAGACATAGAGCGGGCCATCTACCTGCTTGAACAAACCCTCACCGACGCCGTCCGAGTCCTGGGCGACAACCACTCGTTCACCGAAGCGGTCCGGGCACGCCTGGCCGTAATACGCAATCGCTGACCAACGGGAACGGATGGTTTGGCAGCGTGAGATGAAGGATTCTGGGCGAGGTGTGGACGACCGGCCGCACCGTGGCGATTTGCGGGAGACTTGCCGCAGGCCAAAGCCTGGTGCGTCGGCTCTTAGCTGGAGGACTGTAAATCTGCCGGGCCGTCTCCGGGCCGTATGAAGGTGGCCAATGGCAGCCGCCAACGACCACTAACAACCATGATGGCGCGGCAGACTACCGCGCCATCATTGTGTATCCGCCCAGCTAAACCCACGTATCCAGCCACATCCGAGACCGCCAACTGTCGATCGGGATCGCCTCGCCCGTGTAGATCGGCCAGAAATAAATGAAGTTCCAGGCGATCAGCAGGACCAGGACCCCCGCCGTCGCCGCGCCGATAACGCGGCGGCGTTCCGTCGAACCAGGCGGGCCGAGGATGGCACCGGTCATCATGGCCACCGCCAGGCACAGGAAGGGGAGGAAGACGACGGCGTAGAAGAAGAAGATCGTGCGTTCCTGGTAGAGGAACCAGGGGAGGTAGCCGGCCACTACGCCGCAGGCGATCGCGCCCGCTCGCCAGTCGCGGCGGAAGAGCCAGCGCCAGAGGACGTACATGACTGCGAAACCCGCCGCCCACCAGAGCAGGGGCGTGCCGAGGGCGAGGACCTCGCGGGCGCACTTCTCGCCCGCGTCCGTGGGGCAGCCGTCCTTGCCGGGCAGCGGCGACTCGTAGAAGTACGAGACGGGGCGGCCGGTGACGATCCAGCTCCACGGGTTCGACTGGTAGGTGTGCGGGGAGTGCAGGCCGACGTGGAAGTCGTACACCTGGGTCTCGTAGTGCCACAGGCTGCGCCACCAGTCGGGGAACAGCCAGGACCAATCGCTGGTGCGGCCGTCGGCCGAGGCCCAGTCGCGGTAGTAGCCGCCCTTGCCGTTGGTGGCGGACAGGAACCAGCCCGTCCACGACACGATGTACGTGGCGATCGCGACGGGGACCGTGGAGAGGAACGCCCAGCCCACGTCGTGCTTGAGGACCGCCAGATGGGGGCGGCGGGCGCCCGCGACCCGGCGGGAGCCGACGTCCCACAGGACCGTCAGCAGACCGAACGCGACGAGGAAGTAGAGGCCGTTCCACTTCGTGCCGATGGCGAGGCCGATGAGCAGACCCGCCGCCAGGCGCCAGGGGCGGCGGCCCAGGAGCGTTTCCTCCGCGATGCGCGCGTCCGGGCGTACGAGGCCGTCGGCGTTCGGTGGGAGCGCGGCGGCGAGGCGTTCGCGGACCTTGTCGCGGTCGATGAGCAGGCAGCCGAAGGCCGCCAGGACGAAGAACATCAGCACCTGGTCGAGCAGCGCGGTGCGGCTCATCACGAAGTGCAGGCCGTCGACGGCCATCAGGGCGCCCGCCAGACAGCCCAGGAACGTCGAGCGGAAGATGCGGCGGCCGATCCGGCACAGCATCAGCACGGACAGCGTGCCGAGCAGCGCCGTCATGAACCGCCAGCCGAACGGCGTGAACCCGAACATCCACTCGCCGAGCCCGATGACGTACTTCCCGACGGGCGGATGGACCACATAGGCGGCCTCCGTCGGGATCTTGACGTTGCCGCCGTTCTGCAGGATCAGCTCGTTGGCGTTCTTCGCCCAGTTGACCTCGTACCCGCGGTGGATGAGCGCCCAGGCGTCCTTGGCGTAGTACGTCTCGTCGAATATCACCGCCTTCGGGCTGCCCAGGTTCCAGAACCGCATCACGCCCGCGATCAGCGTGACGAGCAGCGGCCCTCCCCACGCCGACCAGCGGACGAGGCGTTCGGCCGCCTCCCGGCGGAGCCCGATCGCCGCCCACAGCCGGGGGCTGGGCTCGGTGTACGCGGGCACCAGGCGTTCGCGGACATCGCTTCTGGGCGGGGCCGTGTAGCCGAACCGGCGCAGCCGTTGTTGCCACGACGGCCGCTGGTCTTCGACGCCCTGTCCCTGCCGGGTGTCCGTGGAGGACGCGGTACTGGTCACCGCGCCATCGTAGGGAACAGGTCTGTGTGAGTCGCGTGGGCCGCCCCTGCGAGGATGGAACCGTGACAGGAACCCTTGTACTCGCAGGCACGCCCATCGGGGACATCGCGGACGCACCGCCCCGGCTGACGGCCGAGTTGGCGGGGGCCGACGTCATCGCCGCCGAGGACACGCGGCGGCTGCGGCGGCTGACGCAGGCGCTGGACGTACAGCCGTCCGGGCGGGTCGTCTCGTACTTCGAGGGGAACGAGACCGCGCGTACGCCCGAGCTGGTCGAGGCGCTGGTGGGCGGGGCGCGCGTACTGCTCGTCACGGACGCCGGGATGCCGTCCGTGTCCGACCCGGGATACCGGCTGGTCGCCGCGGCCGTGGAGAAGGACATCAAGGTCACGGCCGTCCCCGGGCCCTCGGCGGTGCTCACCGCGCTCGCGCTGTCCGGGCTGCCCGTCGACCGCTTCTGCTTCGAGGGATTCCTGCCGAGGAAGGCCGGCGAGCGGCTGTCGCGGCTGCGGGAGAACGAGGTCGAGCGGCGCACGCTCGTGTACTTCGAGGCACCGCACCGCCTCGACGACACACTCGCCGCGATGGCCGAGGTGTTCGGCGAGGACCGGCGGGCCGCCGTCTGTCGCGAACTGACCAAGACGTACGAGGAGGTCAAGCGCGGGCCGCTGGGCGAACTCGCCGCCTGGGCCGCCGAAGGGGTGCGCGGCGAGATCACCGTCGTCGTGGAGGGCGCGCCGGAGATCATCGAGTCGCTCGACGCCGAGGAGCTGGTGCGCAGGGTGCGGGTGCGCGAGGAGGCGGGGGAGCGGCGCAAGGAGGCGATCGCCGCCGTCGCCGCCGACGCGGGCCTGCCCAAGCGCGAGGTCTTCGACGCGGTCGTCGCCTCGAAGAACGCGGCGCACCCGAATCCCTGATGGCTGAGCGGGCAGCCGTGCTCGAACCCATGAGCGGGACCCCGCGCCCGACCCCATGAGCGGGCAAAGGACGATCGCGAAAAGCAAAGCTCAGACCGCGTTCTGAGGGCGCTCCGACAAGGAAAGGCCAAGACGGCTCCAACACTCGACAGGTCTCGTGCGCTTCGGCCTGCGGAGGCGTCCACTGGTTGAAGGACGCACCCGTCCTCGTCCAGCGGACAAGAGGAGCTGGCATGAGTGAGATCGCAGGTCAGACCGGGCAGATCACTGGAGATCCTGGCCACCGCACCACGGCGACCGACATAGTCCACGAGTCGTACTCCTTCGCCTGCATGCGCTGCGGGCACGGCTGGGAGCAGTCGTACGAGATCGAGCACCACCTCGACGCCGAGGGCACCGAATTCGTCATGTACGTGGCCGACGGCCGGGTCGTGCCGTCGCCGCTGAGCCGGCCCAGCTGTCAGAACTGCGACGGCCATGTCGTCCGCATCATGCGCGCGGGGCAGGTCTCCTCGGCGCAGAACTCGCTGCACCGGCCGACGCCCGTAAGGCCGCGGAGGGCCCCGGACGCCGAGACCCCGGACACGGCGGAGAACGCGGGGTCGGCAGCGGCCGAGGAGCGTCACCACTGGCACCTCTCCGATCTGCTGCACCCGTTCCACCACCGCAGGGCGAGCTGATCCTCCGGTCTGCCGCCCGATGCCGGGCCCCACGTTCTGCGGCCTCCCCCCGCCTCCCGGACCGTGGGGCCCGGCATCGCCCTTCCCGAGACCTCCCGAGATCTCCCGGGCCCCCGAGACCTCCCGAGGCCCCCTTCGCAGGATCGGGCTTCGTAGGATCGGGGCATGCCTTCCAACGCCGAAGCCCCGCCCCCGCCGACCCCTCTCCGGGTGCCGGTCGCCGACTCGCACACCCACCTCGACATGCAGTCCGGCACGGTCGAGGAGGGCCTCGCCAAGGCCGCGTCGGTCGGTGTGACCACGGTCGTCCAGGTGGGCTGCGACGTGAAGGGCTCGCGCTGGGCCGCCCAGACCGCCCTCGACCACGAGGCCGTCCACGCGACCGTCGCGCTGCACCCGAACGAGGCCCCCCGGATCGTGCACGGCGACCCCGACGGCTGGTCCCGGCAGGGCGCGCGGCAGCCCGGTGGCGACGGCGCGCTGGACGAGGCGCTCGCCGAGATCGACCGGCTCGCTGCCCTTCCCCAGGTCAAGGGCGTCGGCGAGACCGGCCTCGACTACTTCCGCACGGGCCCCGAGGGCAAGGCCGCCCAGGAGAGGTCCTTCCGCGCCCACATCGAGATCGCCAAGCGGCACGGCAAGGCGCTGGTCATCCACGACCGCGACGCCCACGCCGACGTGCTGCGGGTCCTGAAGGAGGAGGGCGCGCCCGAGCGGACCGTCTTCCACTGCTACTCGGGGGACGCCGCCATGGCGGAGATCTGCGCCCGCGCCGGCTACTACATGTCGTTCGCCGGGAACATGACCTTCAAGAACGCCCAGCCGCTGCGCGACGCCCTCGCCGTGGCCCCGCTCGAACTGGTCCTCGTCGAGACCGACGCGCCCTTCCTGACCCCCGCGCCGTACCGCGGACGGCCCAACGCCCCGTATCTCATTCCGGTCACGGTCCGGGCCATGGCCGTCGTGCGGGGGCTGGACGAGGACGCGCTGGCGACGGCGATCTCGGCGAACACGGCCCGCGCGTTCGATTTCTGAGCCGTAACGACCGGCCCGCTCGCGGGGGTCCGACCGGGGGACGTGTCGCGACACAGCGTAGTCACGATGCTTTGGAGAGTGACGAACGCTCCGCTAGGTTCCTCTGGCCCGATCCGGATCGGATCCCTGGAGCGTGTCGTAGTGAGCAATTCGCAGTACGAGACGTATGGCCCGACGTACGAGATCCCTGAGCCGTACGGTCACGGATACCCGGACACGTACCGACCCGCTTATGAGGACGTGAGCGGGGGCGGCAACGAGTACGCCCCCGACGGTTGGCGCGGGCCGGAGGCTCCGACGCTTCCCCGGCAGGTTCCGCCCACGCTGGAGATGCCGCTGCCCGGCGGCCGTGCCGAAGCCCGGCGGGCCGCCCGGCGGCGCAGGAGCGCCGAGCGGCCCGACATGCGCCGGCTGCTGCCGCAGGCGCTGGTCGTGGCGTTCCTCGCGGGCGGCACCACCGCGTTCGTGGCCGACGACAAGGCGATCGAGCTGAACGTCGACGGGAAGCCGCGCACGCTGCACACCTTCGCCGACGACGTGACCGAACTCCTCGCCGACGAGGGCGTCGAGATCGGCGCGCACGACATCGTGGCGCCCGGCCCCGGAGCCGCGCTGACCAGCGGGGACGAGGTGGCCGTACGGTACGGGCGGCCCGTGCGCCTCACCCTCGACGGGCAGCGGAGCAGGGTGTGGACCACGGCCCACACCGTGGACGGCGCGTTGCGGGAGCTCGGGGTGCGTGCGGAGGGCGCGTACACATCCGTTCCGCGCTCCCGGCGGATCGGGCGGGAGGGGATCGCGCTCGACGTCCGTACCGAGCGGACCGTGACGGTCATGGCGGACGGGCGGGCGCGGACGGTCCGGACGAACGCGGCGACCGTCCGCGAGGTCGTGGCGGACGCCGGGATCACGCTGCGCGGCGAGGACACCACGTCCGTACCGTCCGGGAGCTTTCCACGGGACGGGCAGACCGTGACGGTCATGCGGATCACCGCCACGCAGGAGGTCCGTGAGGAGCCGATCCCCTTCGCGGTGCGGCGCACGGAGGACCCCGGGTTGTTCCGGGGAACGGAGGTCGTCGAGCGGGCCGGGCGGCCGGGGCTGCGGCGCGTCACGTACGCCCTTCGTACGGTCAACGGGGTGAAGCAGCGGCCTCGGCGGCTCGGGGCCGAGGTGGTGGACCTGCCGCAGGCGCAGGTGGTGAAGGTGGGGACGAGGCCGCTTCCCACGTCCGTGCGGGGGGCGGACGGGCTGAACTGGCAGGGGTTGGCGCACTGTGAGTCGGGTGGTCGGCCCGGGGCGGTCGACTCCTCCGGCACGTACGGGGGGCTCTACCAGTTCGACGCCCAGACCTGGCGCAGCCTCGGCGGGTCCGGGCGTCCTCAGGACGCCCCTGCCGCGGAACAGACCTTCCGCGCGAAGAAGCTGTATGTGCGGCGGGGGGCGAGTCCTTGGCCGCACTGTGGGGGGCGGCTGCAGGGCTGAGGGCTTTTCCTCGCCCCCGCCGCCCCTACCCTCCCCCACTCTCGGCTTCGCTCGAGCGGGGGGACCCCCATCGTCCCTTACTCAGGGGCTCCGCCCCCGAACCCCCAAAAGACTGCGCAGTTCCCCGCGCCCCTTATTAGGGGCGCGGGGAACTGCGCACCCCAGCCACAACGAACCCTCACCCGACAACCCACCCCACGGGGCTTGGGGCGGAGCCCCAGAAGGATGGGACGGGTAGGGGCGGCGGGGGCGAAAAACGGCCCCGCCGCATCACACCCGTACCCTTGGGGCGTGAGCAGCCCCACCTCCGACGCCCTCCTGGGTCCCGCCGACGTCCGCGAACTCGCGGAAGCCCTCGGCGTACGACCCACCAAGCAGCGCGGCCAGAACTTCGTCATCGACGCCAACACCGTGCGCCGCATCGTGAGGACCGCGGGCGTCCGCCCCGAGGACGTGGTCGTCGAGGTCGGCCCGGGACTCGGCTCCCTGACCCTCGCGCTGCTGGAGGCCGCCGACCGCGTCGTCGCCGTCGAGATCGACGACGTCCTCGCGGGCGCACTCCCCGCTACGATCACCGCCCGCATGCCGACCCGCGCGGACCGCTTCGCGCTCGTCCACTCCGACGCCATGCAGGTGACGGAACTCCCCGGCCCCGCCCCCACCGCCCTCGTCGCGAACCTCCCCTACAACGTCGCCGTCCCGGTACTCCTGCACATGCTCGACACCTTCCCCACCATCGAGCGCACGCTCGTGATGGTGCAGGCGGAGGTCGCCGACCGCCTGGCCGCCCCGCCCGGTTCGAAGGTCTACGGCGTGCCGTCCGTGAAGGCGAACTGGTACGCGGACGTCAGGCGCGCCGGTTCCATCGGCCGCAACGTCTTCTGGCCCGCGCCCAACGTCGACAGCGGGCTCGTCTCGCTGGTGCGGCGCGAGGAGCCGGTGAAGACGACCGCGTCCAAGCGCGAGGTCTTCGCCGTCGTGGACGCGGCCTTCGCCCAGCGGCGCAAGACCCTGCGGGCCGCGCTCGCCGGCTGGGCGGGTTCCGCCCCCGCCGCCGAGGCCGCCCTCGTCGCGGCGGGCGTCTCGCCCCAGGCACGCGGTGAGTCCCTGACGGTGGAAGAGTTCGCACGGATCGCGGAGAGCAAGCAGTGAGCGTGTCGAACGTGACGGTACGGGTCCCCGCCAAGGTCAATGTGCAGCTCGCGGTGGGCGGCGCCCGCCCCGACGGGTTCCACGACCTGGCCAACGTCTTCCTCGCGGTCGGCCTCTACGACGAGGTCACCGTGGCTCCGGCGGACGCCCTCCGGGTGACCTGCGAAGGGCCTGACGCCTCCCAGGTACCCCTGGACCGTACGAACCTGGCGGCCCGCGCGGTGGAGAAGCTCGCCGCGAGGACGGGGCGCGAGGCCCGTGTGCACATCCACATCGCCAAGGACATCCCCGTCGCCGGGGGCATGGCGGGCGGCTCCGCCGACGGTGCGGGCGCACTGCTCGCGTGCGACGCCCTCTGGGGTACGGGGGCCACGCGCGAGGAACTCCTCGACATCTGCGCCGAGTTGGGCAGCGACGTGCCGTTCAGCCTGGTCGGCGGTGCGGCGCTCGGGACCGGGCGGGGAGAGAAGCTGCGGGTCCTGGAGGTCGGGGGGTCCTTCCACTGGGTGTTCGCCGTCGCCGACGGCGGGTTGTCGACACCGGCCGTGTACGGGGAGTTCGACCGCCTCAACGAAGGGGTGGAGGTGCCCGAGCCGGTTGCCTCAGACGGACTGCTCGGGGCGTTGGCCAAGGGTGACTCTTCGGCTCTCGCCGCCGCCCTCTCCAACGACCTTCAGGCCGCCGCGTTGTCCCTCCGGCCCTCGCTGGCCCTGACGCTGGCCGCCGGTACCTCCGCCGGGGCGCTGGCCGCGCTGGTGTCGGGGTCCGGGCCGACGACCGCGTTCCTCGTGCGTGACGCCGAGGCTGCGGTGAAGGTCGCGGACGCGCTCCTTGCTTCCGGGACGTGCCGCAACGCCCGTGTCGCCGCGGGGCCCGTGCCGGGGGCTGTCGTGGTCTGACGGTTGCTGCGGCACGCGCCGCAACCGTTGGCTTGAAAGGTGCCCTCGGAAACCGCTTACACAAAAGGAGTTACCGGTTCCAGGACAGCCTGTGTGGGCCGTGTGGAGGTAGTCGGCGGATTCCGCCCGGCCCGGTCGCTTGCATATAAATGCAGGTCAAGTGTTATGCAGGTCACCGTAGTTCAATTCACGTCTATCTCCCGGCTGGACCCCTTTCGTCCTGGTCCGCCGCTCATCTCGGGCTGGCATTATCGGCCGCCTCCGGTGTCTTGTTACCGGCGGTACTTCCGTGCGTACGGTCAGGCCGTGCGGCGGGCGAGAGGGGCTTCCCCATGGGTCACATGGACCACTTCAGCGCCGGATGGGTCACTCCCGTCCTGTCCTATGCGATGGCCTGCGTCGGCGCGGCACTCGGACTGCGGTGCACGGTGAGGGCACTTGAGGCGGACGGTGCCTCCAAGCGGAACTGGCTGCTGCTGGCCTCGGTCGCCATCGGCTCCGGGATCTGGACCATGCACTTCGTCGCGATGCTCGGCTTCGGTGTCGACGGCACGCCGATCCGCTTCGACGTCCCGCTGACCGTGCTCAGCCTTGTCGTCGCCGTACTGGTCGTCGGCGCGGGTGTGTTCACCGCCGGCTACGGCCGTTCCCGGGTACGTGCCGTGCTGCTCGGCGGGCTCGGCACCGGCCTCGGCGTCGCGGCCATGCACTACATCGGCATGGCGGCGCTCAACCTGCACGGTTCGGTCCGGTACGACCCGGCCCTGGTCATCGCCTCCGTCGCGATCGCCGTCGTCGCCGCGACCGCCGCACTCACGCTCAGCCTCGTCGTCCGGGGGCCCGTCGTCGCCACCGCGGCCGCCCTCGTGATGGGCCTCGCGGTCAGCAGCATGCACTACACCGCGATGTACGCCGTGAGCATCTCCCTCGCGCCGAGCAGCGCGGCCCTGGCGGGCGCCACCGCCACGGAGTTCATCTTCCCCCTCGCCGTCGTCCTCGGCTCCTTCCTCTTCCTGGCCGCCGCGTATGTCGCGCTCTCCCCGACCGGCAAGCGCGCCGAGTCCGCGGTGGCCGCCGAACTCCTGCGCCAGGTCGAGCTCTCCACCGCCTGAGCGGGCCGCCGGGGGCGGGCGACCCGCAGCCGCCCCCGGACCGGCCACCGTACGTCCCCCCTCCCTGAACGAGGTGTCCCCATGCGTGTCCGACGCACGCCCGACCGGCTGCGACCCAGATCGGTCAGAGCCAAGATCGTCTCCCTGCTCATGCTCCCCATCGTGTCGCTGATGGCCCTGTGGGGCTTCGCCGCGGTGACCACCGCCTCCAGCATCGGCGCCACCGAGCGGGCCAAGGAGGTCAACGCCGAACTCCTCGTCCCCGTCGACGGGTTCGTCACCGCCGTACAGGCCGAGCGGACCGCCGCCCTGCGGTACGCCGCCACCCCAGGCAAGGGCGACCCCGCCGAACTGCGCGCCGCGGGGCGGACCTCCGACGCCGCCGCCAAGAAGCTCCTCGACGGCGCCAACGCCAGCAGCGCCGACGCCGGACTGCTCGACTCCGCGCTGCCCGGTCGCATCGACCGCCTGGAGACCGATGCGGAAGGCCTCGCCGCGCTGCGTGCCGAGGCCTCCGGCGACGGCGCCAAGACCACGGACCTCCACACGGCGTACTCCACGACGATCGAGCACGCCTTCGCCGTCTCCGGCGCGCTCACCGGCGAGGAACGCACGAGCTCCGCCTCCGAGGCCCGGGTCGTCCTCGAACTCGCCCGTGCCCGCGAGGCGTTGGCCCAGGAACAGGCGATCCTCGCCGCCGGCCGGGCCGCCGGAACGCTCACCAAGGACCAGTACGCGCTGTTCGTCGGCGCCGTCGCCACCCAGCGCCAGCTGCTCGCGCCCGCCGTCGCCGATCTCCGGCCCGGACACCGGTCCGCGTACAACACCGTTCTGCAGAGCGGGAGTTACGAGAGCCTCCAGGCCATCGAGAACCGGGTGCGCAGCGCCGGGCCGGGCGCCTCGGCCGTGTCGGCGGGCTTCCTCACCCAGTGGGACGGCTCCGCGAGGTCCGTCCTGGACGGGCTGGCCAAGGCCGAGAAGAGCGCCGGAACGGCCGCCGTCTCGCAGGTCAACGCCTTCGGCTGGGACACGCTCGGCGCCTCCGGCGTCGCCGTCGTCCTGGGCCTCGTCGGCGTACTGCTCTCGCTGCTCGTCTCCGTACTCGTCGGGCGCGGACTCATCGTCGAACTCCTCGACCTGCGCAACTCCGCCCTCGAAGTGGCTGGCCGCCGGCTGCCGCAGGCCATGCGGCGGCTGCACGCCGGGCAGGGCGTCGACATCGACGCCGAGGCACCCATGCGACGCCTCGCCGGCGGCGAACTCGCGCAGGTCGGCACCGCCCTCACCGCCGTCCAGCGGGCCGCCCTCAAGGCCGCCTCGGAACGCGCCGAGCTCCTCAGCGGGATCTCCGGCGTGTACGTCAGCATCGCGCGCCGCAGCCAGGTCCTGCTGCACCGCCAGCTCGATCTGCTGGACGGGATGGAACAGCGCCAGCGCGATCCGGCCGAGCTCCAGGACCTGTACCGGATCGACTACCTCGCCACCAGGATGCGGCGGCACTCCGAGAGCCTGCTCATCCTGTCCGGCATCGCGCCCGGGCGCGGGTGGCGCGATCCGATCCCGCTGTCGGAGGTGCTGCGCGCCGCCGTCGCGGAGATCGAGAACGCCTCCCGCGTACGGATCTGGGCCACGCCCCGTGTCTCCGTCGCGGGCGGGTCGGTCGCCGACGTCATCCATCTGCTCGCCGAGCTCGTCGAGAACGCCTCTGCCTTCTCGCCGCCCAGCACCCAGGTGCAGCTGCGGGCCGCGCGGGTGCGGGGCGGGCTGCTCATCGAGGTCGAGGACAGCGGCTTCGGTATGAAGGAGGACGCGATGGCCGAGGCCAACCGGAAGATCCGGTCAGAGAAGGTCGATCTGCTGGACGCCAAGCAGATCGGGCTGATCGTGGTGAACCGGCTGGCCGAGCGGCAGGGGGTGAGTGTCGAGCTGCGGTCCTCCGGAAGCGGGGGTGTCACGGCGGCCGTCCTCATTCCGGAGAATCTGGTCCGGGACGACATGCCTGTGCATGACCGGGCTCTTGCGGAGTCCGGGGCCGGGGGGCGCTCGCTGGCGCCGGCTTCTGCGCTCGTGCCGCCCCAGCGGAGGCAGTAGACACCGCGCGCGGCGGAGCGGCATCTGGGCACAGCCCCGCGCCCCTTCGGGGGCGAAGGGAGCCGCCCTCTGGACGGGCGGAAGGATCAACCTTTCGGGCGACTACCCTGGAAGGTCGATCGATCCCCCTTGTCAGGAGTGCGATGGCCGTCAATCTGGTCAATGTCGAGGCAGTCAGCAAGGTGTACGGAACCCGTGCGCTGCTCGACGGAGTCTCCCTCGGCGTGTCCGAGGGCGACCGGATCGGGGTGGTCGGCCGCAACGGTGACGGCAAGACCACGCTGATCCGGATGCTCGCCAAGCTGGAGGAGGCCGACACCGGGCGCGTCACGCACTCGGGCGGCCTGCACCTCGGCGTGCTCACCCAGCACGACTCCCTCGACCCCGAGGCCACCGTCCGCCACGAGGTCATCCGGGACATGGCCGACCACGAGTGGGCGGGCAACGCCAAGATCAGGGACGTACTCACCGGACTGTTCGGAGGGCTCGACCTGCCGGGCTTCCCGCAGGGGCTCGACACCGTGATCGGACCGCTCTCCGGCGGTGAGCGGCGGCGGATCGCGCTGGCCAAGCTGCTCATCGAGGAGCAGGACCTGATCATCCTCGACGAGCCCACCAACCACCTGGACGTGGAAGGCATCGCCTGGCTTGCCCAGCATCTGAGCCGGCGCCGGTCCGCGCTCGTCTGCGTCACCCACGACCGGTGGTTCCTCGACCAGGTCTGCACCAGCATGTGGGACGTGCAGAAGGGCGATGTGTACGAGTACGAGGGCGGCTACACCGACTACGTCTTCGCCCGGGCCGAGCGGGAGCGCATCGCCGCCACCGAGGAGGCCAAGCGGCAGAACCTCGTCCGCAAGGAGCTGGCCTGGCTGCGGCGCGGGGCGCCCGCCCGTACGTCCAAGCCGCGCTTCCGGGTCGAGGCCGCCAACGAGCTGATCGCCGATGTGCCGCCGCCGCGGGACAGCAGCGAGCTGATGAAGTTCGCCTCCACCCGGCTCGGCAAGACCGTCTTCGACCTGAAGGACGTCACCGTCCAGGCCGGGCCCAAGGTGCTGCTCAAGCATCTGACCTGGCAGCTCGGACCGGGGGACCGGATCGGTCTCGTCGGTGTGAACGGCGCGGGCAAGACCTCCCTGCTGCGGGCCATGAGGGACGCCGCCCTGTCCGAGGGCGAGACGCAGCCCGCCGCCGGGCGGGTCGCGGTCGGCAGGACCGTCAAGCTCGCCTACCTCTCCCAGGAGGTCGCCGAACTCGACCCGACGCTGCGGGTGCTGCAGGCCGTCCAGGCCGTGCGCGACCGTGTGGACCTCGGCAAGGGCCGCGAGATGACCGCGGGCCAGCTCTGCGAGACCTTCGGCTTCAACAAGGAGAAGCAGTGGACGCCGGTCGGTGATCTGAGCGGTGGTGAGCGCCGACGGCTCCAGCTGCTGCGGCTGCTGATGGACGAGCCGAACGTCCTCTTCCTCGACGAGCCGACGAACGACCTCGACATCGAGACCCTCACACAGCTGGAGGACGTCCTCGACGGCTGGCCCGGCTCGATGATCGTGATCTCCCACGACCGGTTCTTCATCGAGCGCACGACGGACCGCGTGTTCGCGCTCCTCGGCGACGCGACCCTGCGGATGCTGCCGCGCGGGATCGACGAGTACCTGGAGCGGCGCCACAAGATGGAGGAGGCCGCGGCGGCCGCGGCCCCCGCGCCCGTCCCGTCGGCCGAGAAGACCGGTGTCTCCGCCGCGGACGCCCGCGCGGCGAAGAAGGAACTCCAGAAGATCGAGCGGCAGCTGGACAAGATCTCCGACAAGGAGAGCCGGCTGCACACCCAAATCGCCGACAACGCCACGGACTTCGAGAAGGTGGCGAAAATGGACGCCGACCTGCGCGAACTGGCCACCGAGCGCGAGGAGTTGGAAATGCGGTGGCTGGAGCTCGCAGACGACGCGTGAAGGCTGCGTGAAGGACCATAACGAGGGCATCACGGGCCGGTCCTCCCTTGGGAACAGGGGAGGAACCGG
The DNA here is from genome assembly GCF_055577685.1 of Streptomyces sp. NPDC033178. Taxonomy (NCBI): domain Bacteria; kingdom Bacillati; phylum Actinomycetota; class Actinomycetes; order Kitasatosporales; family Streptomycetaceae; genus Streptomyces; species Streptomyces sp. NPDC033178. The sequence continues at coordinate 46,736 of NZ_JBVIPT010000036.1, read as the reverse complement.
CCCCTTGTTCGAGCGCGTCATGGTGATAGAAAGAGCCGTCCGAGAACACTCTTGGGCAGTCTGACAACCACTGTGAGTGCATCGCCTACTGCGGTGCGTACTGCAGGGCATGGCTAAAAATCAGTGAAGAGGGGGAACGCGCTGATGACTCAGCCGCCCAACCAGCCGCCGCAGGGCGGGTTCGGAGCGCCGCAGGACCAGCCACCGCAGGGAGGCTTCGGCCCGCCGCAGGACCCGCATGCAGCCACACCTCCGCCGCCCGCCCAGCCGCCGGGGACTCCGCCGCCGCCTCCGCAGGGCGCTCCGGGGACCCCGCCGCAGCCCGGTTACGGCTACCCGCAGCAGCCAGGTCCCTACGCCCAGCCGGGTCCGTACGGCCAGCAGCCGGGGCCGTACACCCCGCCCGGTCCGTACGGGAATCCGCAGCAGCCGGGGCCGTACGGCCAGCCCGGATACGGGTATCCGCAGCAGCCGCAGTTCCCGGGTGCGCCCGGGACGCCGCCGGGCGGTGGCTCGCGCAACCCCTTCAAGGGGAAGCCCGCGGTGATCATCGGGGCCGCGCTGGCCGCGGCGCTCGTCATCGGCGGCACCGTGTGGGCCGTCTCCGGCAGCGGCGACGACACCAAGAAGAAGCCCGTCGCCGACAAGAGCCAGGACGGCAAGGCCTCGGAGTCCGGCGCCCCGGTCAACCCCGGTGACGGCGACGGCGACGGCAACGAGGGCACCGAGGACCTCAACGAGGGCCGCCAGGCGGGCGAGTCGAAGGTGCTCTGGTACAAGGAGGCGCCCGATGCCCCCGGTTCGGGCGCCGACGCCCCCGGCATGTGGGTCACCGACAAGGTCGCCGTGAAGGCCGCGTACAAGCAGGTCTTCGCCTACAAGGTCGGCGACGGCAAGGTCGCCTGGCCCGCGGTCTCCTTCCCGGAGAAGATCTGCGCGGTGTCCCCGCAGAAGACGTCCGCGGACAAGGTCTTCGTGGCGTACAAGGAAGGCACCAAGGACACCGCCGAGTGCAACCAGGTCGTCGAACTCGACCTCGCCACCGGCAAGAAGGGCTGGACGAAGGAGATCCCGGAGGGCGACCTCTTCGACAGCGCCCTCAGCCTCAGCCTGAACATCGTTGGCGACACACTGATGGTCGGCCGCTCCATGTCCGGCGTCGCCTACGACGTGACCAGCGGCGACAAGCTCTACGACAAGAAGAAGTACGGCGCCTCCTGCTTCCCGTCGGCGTTCACCGGCGGCGCCAAGCTGCTCGCCGTCTCGTCCTGCGGGGCCGGCGGCGACGACGAGCACGACGAGGTGCAGGAACTCGACCCGGCCACCGGCAAGGCCGAGTGGACCAGGAAGTTTCCCAAGGGCTGGCGCGTGGAGCGGACGTACTCCGTCGACCCCGTCGTCATCTACCTCACCAACGCCGACAAGAAGCAGTGGAACGTCACCGCGCTGAAGAACGACGGCTCGGTCCGCTCGGAGGTCGACGTCGACGAGTCGTTCGCGCCCGAGTGCGGCTGGGCGATCCTTTCCCGCGACCTCCAGGGCTGCGGGGGTGTGGCGGCCGACGCGAACACCCTCTACCTGCCGACCGAGGCGAAGAGCGGCGCCAACGAGGTCGTCGCCGTCAGCCTGGAGACCGGCAAGGAGAAGTGGCGGGTCAAGTCCCCGGCGGACGAGTCGATGATGCCGATGAAGCTGGACGGCACGAACCTGATCGCCTACGTGCAGCCCTCGTACGACGCGGGCGGGCGGGTCGTCTCCATCCCGACCGGCGGCGGCTCGCACACGCCGCAGAAGCTTCTGCAGAACCCGCAGGGCACCGCGGACATCGAGGACGGCTTCTTCTCGAAGGCCGTCGACTACGTGGACGGGCGTTTCTACCTCTCCACCACTCGCCTGACGGGCAACGACGAGTCCAAGGAGAAGCTGATGCTGGCGTTCGGCAAATGACCGGGCCGGCTCTCCCGCACGGCCTGCACGGCCTGCAAGCCCTGTACGCCCTGCCCGCTCGTCCCGTCCGGCCCGTCCACGGCCACCAGACCTTCGTCCCCTTCGTATCCGAGGTACACACGTCATGAGCCAGCCGCCGCCCCCGCCGCCCAACCAGCCGCCCCAGGGAGGCGGTTTCGGCGCCCCGCAGGACCCGCCCCCGGGTGGCTTCGGTGCGCCCACCCCACCGCCGGCCACTCCGCCCGCCGGGCCCCCGCAGCAGCCGCAGCCGGGCTACGGCTACCCGCAGGCGCCGGGCCAGGCACCCCAGACCCCGCCCCCGGCCGGGCCCCCGTCGGCCCCGCCGCAGCAGCCGTACGGCTACCCGCAGGCACCCGGCGCGCCCCAGGGAGCCCCGCAGACGCCGCCGGCCCAGCCGGGCTACGGCTACCCCGGTCAGCAGCAGCCCGGGTACGGCTACCCGGGCCAGCAGCCCCAGTACGGCTACCAGCAGCTGGGCACCATGCCGATGCAGCCGCAGGCTCCGTCGGGCGGACGCAAGGTCAACCCGCAGGTGGCGATCATCGTCTCGGCCGTCGTGGCGATCGCGCTCATCGTCGGCGGCGGTGTCTGGTACGCGAACTCGTCCGGCAAGAGCGACGACAAGGACACCTCCGCGGGCCCCGGCGGCACTGAGGGCAAGGACGACAACAACGGCGGCGACGACGTCGGTGGCGGAGGCGGCACGGAGAGGGTGCCCGCCAGCACCAGCGCCAAGGTCCTCTTCCAGCTGCCCGCGGCGGAGGTCCCCAAGAAGGACGTCTGGAGCGTCGCCGGCTCCTGGCTGACCGACAAGGTGTACGCCAAGTCCGGCCCCAGCGAGGTTGTCGGCTACGACCCGGACACCGGCAAGGAGTCCTGGACGCTGCCGCTGACGGGTCTCACCTGCGCCGGTTCGCCCGAGATCACCAAGGACGGCGTCGCCGTGGTGGTCGCCGAGGACGCCAAGCGCACCAAGGCGAACCCGTACCCGGAGTGCACCGAGGTCACCGCGTTCAACCTGAACACCGGCAAGGCGCTCTGGACGAAGTCCGTGGCCCCGGGCGGCGGTGAGAAGGCCGCGTTCAAGGAAGTCAGCATCACCGGCACCACGGTCGCGGCCGGCTCCGGCCTCAACGGCGGCGCCGCCTTCGACATCAGCAACGGCAAGATCCTCTGGCAGCCGAAGGTCGGCACCTGCGAGGACGTCGGCTACGCGGGCGGCGAGCAGCTCGTCGCGGTCCGCAAGTGCGGCGACTACGGCAACGAGAAGTACGAGGTCCAGCTCCTCGACCCGAAGGCCGGCACCGTCAAGTGGAGCTACAAGCTCCCCGCGGGCATCGACAACGCCAAGGTCATCTCTACCAAGCCGGTCGTCTTCGGCGTGGACTCCGGTGAGATCACCGCGTCCGGCGCGACGGACGTCTTCTCGCTGGACGACAGCGGCAAGCTGCGCACCAAGATCACGCTCGAGGACGGCAAGTACGAGCACGACTGCGGTGTGAACAAGATCCACAACTGCCGGTCCATCGCGGTCGGCAACGACAGGCTGTACGTGCCGACCAAGCAGCACGAGGGCGCCGAGCAGTACTCCCGGGTCAACGAGATCGTGTCCTTCTCGCTGGCCACGGGCAAGCCCACGAGCGACCGGGCCGACGCCGGTGACGGCTACGAGATCCTGCCGATCCGGATGGACGGCGGCAACGTCCTGGCGTTCAAGAACGGCCCGTACGACAAGGGTTCCCAGGTCGTCTCCATCGACGGCAAGACCTTCAAGGAGACCAAGCTCCTGGAGACCCCGGCCGAGGCCCAGGTCCGCAGCGCGATCAGCAGCATCGTCCCGAGCAGCTCGGAGATGCGGTACACCGCCGGCCGGCTCTTCATGGCACAGGAGCTGATCAGCGCGCCGTACTCCGCGGACGACAAGGAGTACGCGGCGATCGGCTTCGGCGCCAAGTAGGCACGTAGGCGTCCGGCGGTTGCCCGAGGTCTTCGAGTGATCTCGGGCAGGTCGTACGCCGATCAAGCGTTCGCCTGTCGATCACGACTCCGTCCCTGCTCAGGGGCGGGGTCGTTCTCGTACGGCCCATCGCTCGCGAATGCGAGGAATTTCGGAAATCCGGGGCACTTCTCTCCAGTAGGGGAAGCGCAACGTCGAACAAGCGTGTAGCTTCCGGGGGATGGAGAGCCGGGGGGCTCCTATCCATGGGGTACCAGTGGGGATCCTGGGGGGACTGGGGGGTTGGGCTCGATGGGAGTGCGGCTCATGGTGGTCGACGACCACCGACTGCTCGCCGAGGCGTTGGCCTCGGCCTTGAAGCTGCGCGGGCACCGCGTGCTGGCCGCGGCCGCGCCTGCCGCGGGAGCGGCGGAGCTGGTGATCACGAGGGCGCCGGAAGTGTGCCTGATCGGCACGGCGACGCCCGCCGAACCGGGCATATTCGACCCGGTGGTGAGGATCAAGCGGGAGCGGCCGCAGGTCGCGGTGCTGGTCCTCGGACCGGTGCCCAACCCGCGCGGAATCGCCGCGGCGTTCGCCGCCGGTGCGTCCGGCTACGTACGGCACGACGAGCGCATAGAGGGTGTCGAGCGGGCCATCATGAAGGCCCGGGCGGGGGAGGCGGCCGTGGCGCCGCAGCTTCTGCAGGGCGCCTTCAGCGAACTGCTCAACCCGGCCGCGCAGCCCGACGACGAGGGCCAGCGGCTCCTCCAGATGCTGACGCCGAGAGAGGTCGAGGTGCTGGTGAGGGTGGCCGACGGCGAGGACACCCGGCTCATCGCGGCCGGCATGGGCATAGCGCCGAGCACCGCGCGGACCCACGTACAGCGCGTACTGATGAAGCTGGGCGTCGGCTCCCGGCTGGAGGCGGCGGCGCTCGCCGCACGTACGGGGCTGCTGGACCGGGCGGGGCCGATCCCGCACCCGGCGTCGGACGCGGGGTCCGAGGTCTAGCCCCGGTCCCGGTCCGGTCCTGGTGCAGGTGCAGGTGCAGGTGCAGGTGCAGGTCCCGGTACACGTGTGGGGGCCGGAGTCGCGCTGTGCGGCTCCGGCCCCGTACCCGCGCCCGCCGTGCCCGGCGGTTATTCGGCGGGGCGCTCGGTGGTGTCCTGGTCCGGTGTGGGCGGTGCCACCGGGCGCAGCCAAAGCCAGGCCAGGAAGAACAGGCCGAGCGCCAGCATGCCGAGGCCCGTCCAGAGGTTGATGTTGACGTCCTGGGCCTTGGCGATGTCGGCGTCGGACTCGGTGATGCCGGCGATCGTGACGATGATCCCGTAGACGACGAACAGGCCGCCGATGATGCGGCGGATGTCGAACAGGCGGGCCGCGGTGGCGGATTTGCCCTGCAGTTCGGTGACCTCGCGCTGGAGGTCGCGGTCGGAATAGCCAGAGTGCTCGGGCATGGGTGATCAGGCCTCCGGTCGTCAGAAGGAGAAGGGGATGTAGCAGGCGGCGGCCAGGATGATCGCGCCCCAGCCGAGCAGGGCCGGCTTGCGGTACCAGGCGTCGTCGCCCTCCGCCGACGGCTCCTCCATGCCGGGCGAGCTGGTCCCGTACACCAGGCCCTGGAGTTCCTCCGCCGGCTTCGGCGCGGTGAAGAGGGAGACGGCGAACATGACCACCGCGCCGGCCACGAACCCGGCGATCGCGGAGACGAAGTTGGCGCCCTGGTCGGAGGGGATGCCGATGACGTCCTGCTTGTAGAGGACGAAGTAGTTGATCATCGCGGCCGTGGTGCCCGCGAGCAGGCCCCAGAAGCCGGACTTCATGGAGGCGCGCTTCCAGAACATGCCGATGATGAAGACGACGAACATCGGCACGTTGAAGAAGGAGAACAGCGTCTGGAGGTAACTCATGATGTTCGAGAAGGAGGAGGCCAGGAACGCCGTGCCGATCGATGCCAGGACGCCGATCGCCGTGATGAGACGCCCGAACCGCACGTAGTACGCGTCCTCCTCGTCGCGCTTCACGTACTTCTGCCAGATGTCCGTGGTGAAGACGGTGTTGAAGGACGAGATGTTGGCCGCCATGCCCGCCATGAAGGCCGCCAGCAGACCGGTCACCGCGATGCCGAGGACGCCGTTGGGCAGCAGGTCCTCCATCAGGTACGGGATCGCGTCGTTGTACTGGAGGTCGGACCCGGATGTCCCGATCTTCGGTACGAGCACGGCCGCGACGAGCCCCGGGATCATCACCAGGAAGACGATGAAGATCTTCGGGAACGCGGCGATGAGCGGGGTGCGCTGGGCCGCGGAGAGGTTCTTCGCGGAGAGCGCGCGCTGCACCTCGGCGAAGTTGGTCGTCCAGTAGCCGAAGGACAGCACGAAGCCGAGGCCCAGGACGATGGTGAGCCAGTTGGCGCCGAGCGGGTTGTCGCTGCCGATGCCGGTGCCGCCCCACGCGGTGGTGAAGTCGGCGCCGTGGGACGCCGTCAGGGAGTCGGTCAGACCGTCCCAGCCGCCGACCTTCTTCAGCCCGAGCACCGAGAGCGGGATCAGCGCGGCGAGGATCACGAAGAACTGCAGCACCTCGTTGTAGATCGCGGACGACAGACCGCCGAGGGTGATGTAGCCGAGCACGAAGAAGCCCGCGACGACGATCGACACCCACTGCGGCCAGCCGAGCAGCGCCTCGACGACGATGGCGAGCGCGTAGAGGTTCACCCCGGCGATGAGGATCGCGGCGAACGCGAACAGGATCGAACTGAGCAGATGCGCCCCCTTGTCGAAGCGCAGCAGCAGGAACTCGGGGACGGACCTGACCTTCGAGCCGTAGTAGAAGGGCATCATCACCAGGCCCAGGAAGACCATGGCGGGGATGGCGCCGATCCAGTACCAGTGCACGGTGTAGACGCCGTACTGGGCGCTGTTGGCTGCCATGCCGAGGATCTCGGTCGCGCCCAGGTTGGCGGCGATGAACGCCAGACCGGTCACCCAGGCGGGCAGCGAACGCCCGGACAGGAAGAAGTCGAGGCTGGTCTTCACCGAGCGGCGGGCCGCGAAGCCGATGCCGAGCACGACGACGAAGTAGATCGCCAGGATCGTGTAGTCGAGCCAGTTGGTGGGGAGCCGCAGCTCCGCCGCCAGGTGCACGGGCGACGCGGGGGCCGGATATGTGGGAGCTGGATATGTGGGGGTCTGCATTCAGCACTCACTTCACTTCACTGTGGTGTTCTTTGTTTGGTTGTGGTGGTGACGGACGTGGGGATTTGTGGTTTGATGTGTTTGCTTCTGTTGAATGCTTTGATCGGGTACGGATGGGGAGTCCGGCGTGAAGAAGACCTCGACCCGGCTGGCCGACGGTCGTGAGCTCATCTACTACGACTCGCGCGACGACACGGTGCGCGACGCGGTGGACCGGCGCCCGCTCGACCGGACGGTCACCACATCGGAGGTACGCCGCGATCCGCTGCTCGGCGACGCGGTGGCCATCGCCTCGCACCGGCAGGGCCGCACCTACCACCCGCCGGCCGACGAATGCCCGCTGTGCCCCTCCCAGGGCGACCGGCTGAGTGAGATCCCGGACTCCTCGTACGACGTCGCGGTGTTCGAGAACCGCTTTCCGTCGCTGGCCGGGGACTCCGGTCGCTGCGAGGTCGTCTGCTTCACCTCGGACCACGACGCGTCCTTCGCGGATCTGACCGAGGAGCAGGCGGGTCTGGTCCTGGAGGCGTGGACCGACCGCACGGCCGAGCTGTCGCATCTCCCCTCCGTGGAGCAGGTGTTCTGTTTCGAGAACCGCGGCGCCGAGATCGGCGTGACGCTCGGACATCCGCACGGGCAGATCTACGCGTACCCCTTCACGACGCCTCGAACGGCCCTGATGCTGCGGTCACTTGCGGCACACAAGGAGGGGACGGGCGGGGAGAACCTCTTCGACGCCGTGCTTGAGAGGGAACTGGCCGGCGAGCGGGTCGTGCTGGAGACCGAGCACTGGGTGGCCTTCGTGCCGTACGCCGCGCACTGGCCGTACGAGGTGCACCTCTACCCGCGCCGCCGCGTGCCGGACCTGCTCGGGCTCGACGAGGCGGCACGCACAGAGTTCCCCAAGGTCTATCTGGAACTGTTGAGGCGCTTCGACCGGATCTTCGGCGAAGGTGAGCCTCCGACGCCGTACATCTCGGCCTGGCACCAGGCGCCGTTCGGCACGCTGGAGGAGTTCGACGGTGTGGTGCGGGACGACTTCGCGCTCCACCTCGAGCTTTTCACCATCCGCCGCACTTCCGGCAAGCTGAAGTTCCTCGCGGGTTCCGAGTCCGGCATGAGTGTGTTCATCAACGACGTGCCGCCGGAGGCCGCGGCCCAGCGACTGCGAGAGGTAGCGAGTTCATGAGTGGGAAGTACCTGGTCACCGGCGGTGCGGGCTATGTGGGCAGCGTGGTCGCCCAGCATCTGCTGGAGGCGGGCCACGAGGTGACCGTCCTCGACAACCTCTCCACCGGCTTCCGCGAGGGCGTCCCGGCGGGCGTCGAATTCATCGAGGGCGACATCCGCGACGCCGCCAAGTGGCTGGATTCCTCGTTCGACGCCGTGCTGCACTTCGCCGCGTTCTCGCAGGTCGGCGAGTCGGTCGTGAAGCCCGAGAAGTACTGGGACAACAACGTCGGCGGCACGATGGCCCTGCTGGCGGCCATGCGCTCGGCGGGCGTGCGCAAGCTGGTCTTCTCCTCCACGGCGGCGACCTACGGCGAGCCGGAGACCACCCCGATCGTCGAGTCCGCCCCGACGTCCCCGACCAATCCGTACGGTGCCTCCAAGCTCGCCGTCGACCACATGATCACCGGCGAGGCGGCCGCGCACGGACTCGCGGCGGTGTCGCTGCGCTACTTCAACGTGGCGGGCGCGTACGGCGCGAGCGGCGAGCGGCACGACCCCGAGTCGCACCTCATCCCGCTGGTCCTCCAGGTCGCCCAGGGCCGCCGCGAGGCCATCTCCGTCTACGGCGACGACTACCCGACCCCGGACGGCACCTGCGTCCGCGACTACATCCACGTCGCGGACCTGGCGGAGGCCCACCTGCTGGCCGTCGCCGCCGCGCAGCCGGGCGAGCACCTGATCTGCAACCTCGGCAACGGCAACGGCTTCTCGGTCCGCGAGGTCATCGAGACCGTCCGCCGCGTGACCGGACACCCGATCCCCGAGGTCGCGGCCCCGCGCCGCGCCGGCGATCCGGCGGTCCTCGTCGCCTCCGCGGCCACGGCCCGCGAACGGCTCGGCTGGAACCCGTCCCGCGCGGATCTCGCGGGGATCGTCGCGGACGCGTGGGAGTTCGCGCAGAACATCGCGCAGTCGCAGTCGCAGCCGAAGTCGAAGTCGAAGGAGAGCTAGTGGGGGCACAGCAGGTACGAGAAGGCTTCGAGGCGCTCTTCGGGGCGGCCCCCGACGGTGTCTGGGCGGCACCCGGCCGGGTCAACCTGATCGGTGAGTACACCGACTTCAACGAGGGCTTCGTGATGCCGCTCGCGCTGCCGCACACGGCGGTGGCGGCGGTCTCGCGCCGCGACGACGGCGTACTGCGCATCCACTCGGCCGACATCGAGGGCCCGGTCGTCGAACTGCACGTCGACGAGCTGGCGCCGCTGACGAACACGAGCTGGGCCGCCTACCCGGCGGGGGTCGTCTGGGTCCTGCGCGAGGCCGGCCACGCCGTCACCGGCGCGGACATCCACCTCGCCTCGACGGTCCCGACGGGCGCGGGCCTGTCGTCCTCGGCCGCGCTGGAGGTCGTCACGGCCCTGGCGCTGAACGACCTGTTCGACCTTGGCCTTACGCGTCCGGAGCTGGCCCGGGTCTCCCAGCGCGCGGAGAACGACTTCGTGGGCGTGCCCTGCGGAATCATGGACCAGACGGCGTCCGCCTGCTCCACGGAGGGCCACGCCCTCCACCTCGACTGCCGTGACCTGTCCATCCGCCAGGTCCCCTTCGACCTGCCCGCGCACGGGCTGCGGCTCCTCGTGGTCGACACCCGTGTGAAGCATGCGCTGGGGGACGGGGAGTACGCGGAGCGGCGGGAGGGCTGCGAGGAGGGGGCGCGGCAGCTCGGCGTCCCGTTCCTGCGGGACGTCCGGTACGAGGACCTGGAGGCGTCCCTCGCCCGCCTGTCGGACGAGCGGGTCCGTCGCTACGTACGCCATGTCGTGTCGGACGACCACCGGGTCGACGAGGTCATCGCGCTGCTGGACGCCGGGGACGTCCGCGCGATCGGGCCCGTCCTGACGGACGGGCACGCCTCGTTGCGGGACGATCTGCGGATCTCGTGTCCGGAGCTGGATCTGGTGGTTGCCACGGCGAACGAGGCCGGGGCGCTCGGCGCTCGCATGACGGGGGGTGGGTTCGGGGGCTCGGCGATCGTGTTGGTGGAGTCGTCGGACGCGGACACGGTCACCAAGGCGGTCGAGGAGGCCTTCGCGGCCGCGGGCTTCACCGCGCCGCGAGTGTTTCCCGCGGTACCTTCCGAGGGCGCCAGCCGGGTGGGCTGACCTGGGGGTTCCTCGCCCCCGCCGCCCCTACCCGTCCCGTTCCTGGGGGCTGCCGCCCCCAGACCCCCGCTTCGGCCTGAACGGCCTCGTCCTCAAACGCCGGACGGGCTGAAATCAGCCCCTCCGGCGTTTGAGGAGCGGGGGTTCGGGGGCAGCGCCCCCGAAAAGGGACGGGAATGGGTAGGGGCGGCGGGGGCGAGGAACTGCTGGTCAGGGGAGGCTCTTGGTCAGGGTGTACTCCGTGATCCCCGGGGGATAGTCCGGGATCACGCACACCACCTCGTAGCCGTGCTTCTTGTAGAACTCGGGAGCCTGGAAGTCCCACGTCTCCAGCCGCGCGCTGACGCACCCATGGGACGAGTGGGCCAGATGTTCCGCCCGGGACAGGAGCTGTGAACCGAGGCCGGAGCCCCGATGGCGCTCGTCGACCCAGAGGTACTGCACATGGAGCCACGTAGCCCAGACGTGCCCGATCAGCCCTCCCACGACCTCCCCGCCCGGATCCAACGCCCATACCTGGAGCGGAACTTCCCGTTCACCAGGGGTTCCGCGCAGAGAACGCAACAAGGGAGACGCAGCGATGTTCGCGTCCCGTAGCCGTGAACGCAGGAATTGACTACGCTCTTTGTCGACTTCTGTCTCAATACGAAACATACGGCTCACCATAAACGCGCTGGCCAATCAGTTCTGCAAATCACCTTCCGCTCCTGCTGCCCGGCCGTACTCTGATGAGCAGCACCGGTGGGGGCCGGTGCTGATCAGGGGGCGAGACAGTCGGGTACGACGCCCGGAGTGGGGGTAGCAGTTCCAGCACGGCGGCGGCCGTGCGGCTGCGGCACCCCGTTTTCCGAGCGTAGGAGTTCGGGATCTCCGGGCGCCGTACCTGCGTCGGCCGTCCCCCGAGCAGTGGGGGTTTCAGTGGTTCGCATCCGTGTCCTGGTCGTCGACGACCACCGTATCTTCGCCGAGTCGCTCGCCGCCGCCCTGGCCGCCGAGCCCGATGTCGATGTCTCCGCGGCCGGCAGCGGTCCCGCCGCGCTGCGCTGCCTGGAGCGGGCGGCCGCCGAAGGCCGCAGATTCGACGTGCTCCTCGTCGACGCAGACCTGGGCGGCAATGTGCCGGGCGCCCGCCCGGCCGTACCCGTCCACGACAACAACGAAGAGGGCCTGGTCGACGGCATCTCGCTGGTCGCGGGCGTTCGTTCGGGCCAGCCCACCGTCCGTACGGTCGTGCTCGCCGAGAAGGACGACCCGCGTCGCGCGGCGCTCGCCCTGCAGGCCGGTGCCTCGGGCTGGGTCGCCAAGGACTGCTCGCTGTCCCGGCTGCTCACCGTCATCCGGGGCGTGCTGCGGGACGAGACGCATCTGCCGCCCGCGCTGCTCACCGGCGTGCTGCGTGAGCTGACCGCCGCGCGGAAGCACCGTACGGAGAGCGAGCGCCTGGTGGAGTCGCTGACTCCGCGGGAGCGGGAAGTGCTGCGGTGCATGGTTGCGGGGCTGGGGCGCAAGGCCGTCGCCGAGCGCCTGTTCCTCTCGCCGCACACCGTCCGTACGCACATGCAGAACGTGCTGGGAAAGCTCGGCGTGCACTCGACCCTCGCCGCAGTGGCGCTCGCCCGCCGGGCCGGGGTCGGGCCCGTCGACCTAGCCGGGGATGTTGTCGAACGGGGCGGTCAACTGGCGTAGCAGCCCGGCGAGTTCACCGCGCTGGGCCCTGCTGAGTTCCGCCAGGATCGCGCGCTCCTGGTCGAGAAGTCCGGACAGTGCCTGGTCCGCGCGGTCGCGGCCGTCCTCGGTGAGGCGTACGAGCACGCCGCGGCGGTCGCTGGGGTCGGGGAGGCGCTCCACCAGGCCCTTCTTCGCCAGCCGGTCGATGCGGTTCGTCATCGTGCCCGAGGTGACGAGCGTCTGGGTGAGCAACTGGCCGGGGGAGAGCTGGTACGGGGTCCCCGCGCGCCTCAGCGCCGTCAGGACGTCGAACTCCCAGGGCTCCAGGGCGTGCTCGGCGAACGCGATCCGGCGTGCGCGGTCCAGATGCCTGGCGAGCCTGCTCACGCGGCTGAGTACCTCGAGCGGTTCCACGTCGAGGTCAGGGCGCTCCCGACGCCACGCAGCGACCAGCCGATCGACCTCGTCCTCCATGGCGATCAGTGTAGTGGTTGTGTCGACATGAAGTCTCTTGACGTAAAGTCTCTTGACGTCAAGAGAGTGGGGGTGTGAGGCTGGAGTTCCTTGGGGACGTCGGGTGCGGCGTCGATCGTGACTTCGAGGAGGCCTCATGCCTGCCACCACCACACCCACCTGGGACCCGGGCCAGTATCTGCGCCATGCGGAGCACCGCGCCCGGCCCTTCGCGGAGCTTCTCGCGCGGGTGCCGGCGCTGCCCGGCGACCCGGCGCGTGTCGCCGATCTGGGCTGCGGTCCGGGCAACGTGACCGTCCAGCTCGCCGAGCGGTGGCCGGGCGCGCGCATCACCGGGTACGACAACTCCGCGGAGATGCTGGCCAGGACGGCTGAGCACGCGGGGCCCACGGCGGGGGGTGGCCGGCTGGACTTCGCCCACGCGGACCTCACGGACTGGGCGCCCACGGAGACGTACGACCTGATCGTCTCCAACGCGGCACTGCAGTGGGTGCCGGGGCATCTGGACGCCTTCCCCGGCTGGCTCGACGCGGTGGCCCCCGGCGGGACCTTCGCTTTTCAGGTCCCGAACAACATCGATGCGCCCCTGCACGCCCTGATGCGCGAACTCGCCGCGTCCGCCCGCTGGAAGGGCCACCTCGACGGCGTCCTCCGCCACACGGACTCCGTCCATCCGCCGCTCCTCTACCTGGACCGACTGGCCCGTCTTGGGTGCGCGGTGGACGTCTGGGAGACGACCTACATGCAGCTCCTGCTCGGCGAGGACCCGGTACTCGACTGGTCCAAGGGCACGGGGCTGCGGCCCGCTCTCACCGCCCTCGCGGACGATCCCGAGGCGCGGGACACCTTCGTCGAGGAGTACCGCGATCTTCTCCGCAAGGCCTACCCGTCGGCTCCGTACGGGACGGTACTTCCGTTCCGGCGGCTGTTCGTCGTCGCCCGGAAGGGGTAGCCGCCCGCGGGCCGCGGGGATCGAGGCGTACGCGGCCCGCCTCGCCGCATGGGGAGTGGCGGTGACCTGGGACGACAGCCTTCCGGGGCACCGCCGCTTCTACTCCGAGGACCCGGTGGGCAATCGGCTGGAGTTCCTGGAGCCGGCCCTCAGGGAGTGCGGCTCGAAGGTGATCTTGTAGGTCACTACTGTTCGAGCCCCGGTCGCCTGCGCACCTCTTCCAGGGGGATACCGGGTTCAAGCGTTCCCTCAGCCTTGCGTCGCTGATAGTCGGCGACTGCCAGGGCGTCTTCGAGATCCTCTACCACCTGCGGTGATACGAGGAGAGCGGCCACGTGACCATGGTCGGTGAGGGCGATGGTCTCGCTGCTGTGAGCGACCCGGCGGACCAGATCACCGAGCTGGGAGCCAGCCGCGCTGATCGCAATCTCAGTCATGGGCACATAGGTATCGCAAAGTCGAGCCTGCGGTCGCTTGGTTCAACTCGTTCGGTGGGAAGGTGTGCGGACTCGTGCGTTCCCGGCGTAGAGCCTGCTACGACTTCCGGCGCCCTATCAGGCGTGGCTTGGCCTCCAGGCCGTCCAGGCCGTGCCAGGCCAGGTTTACGAGGTGGGCTGCCACCTCGGCCTTCTTGGGGCGGCGGACGTCCAGCCACCACTGGCCGGTGAGGGCGACCATGCCGACCAGGGCCTGGGCGTAGAGAGGGGCGAGCTTCGGGTCGAAGCCGCGGCGTTTGAACTCGCGGCCCAGGATGTCCTCCACCTGTGTCGCGATGTCCGAGATCAGGGATGCGAAGGAGCCTGTGGACTGGGGGATGGGGGAGTCGCGGACCAGGATGCGGAAGCCGTCCGTGTACTCCTCGATGTAGTCGAGGAGGGCGAAAGCTGCTTGTTCGCAGAGCTCGCGTGGGTGGCCTGCGGTGAGTGAGCTCGTCACGCCGTCCAGCAGGCGGCGCATCTCTCGGTCCACGACCACCGCGTACAGGCCCTCCTTGCCGCCGAAGTGCTCGTAGACCACCGGTTTGGAGACGCCGGCCTTGGCCGCGATCTCCTCCACCGATGTCGCCTCGAAGCCCTTCTGGGCGAAGAGGGTGCGGCCGATCTCCAGCAACTGGGCCCGCCGCTCCGCACCGGTCATCCGGGTGCGGCGGGCGCGCCGCGGCTTTTCATTGCTGGGTGTGCTGGAGTCGGCCACGCCGTCAATCATGCCGCGTCGGCGGTCTCCGCCTTGCGTCGGGAACCCTTCCCGTCCGGGTTGCGGCGGGAATCGATACGTGAGCGTGACGGCCAGCGCACGTCGTACGCCCAGCCGAGCATTTCGAACCAGCGGATCAGGCGGGCCGAGGAGTCCACCTGGCCGCGCTCCACGCCGTGCCGGGCGGAGGTGGGATCGGCGTGGTGGAGGTTGTGCCACGACTCTCCGCAGGAGAGGACCGCCAGCCACCACACGTTGCCCGAGCGATCACGCGACTTGAAGGGGCGCTTGCCCACCGCGTGGCAGATCGAGTTGATCGACCAGGTGACGTGATGCAGCAGCGCCACCCGGACGAGCGAGCCCCAGAAGAAGCCCGTGAACGCGCCCCACCAGGACATCGTCACCAGGCCGCCGATCAGCGCCGGGAGTGCCAGGGAGAGTCCGGCCCAGAGGAGGAACTGGCGCGAGATCGTACGGAGTGCCTTGTCCTTGATCAGGTCCGGCGCGTACTTGTCCTGCGGTGTCTGCTCCTCGTCGAACATCCAGGCGATGTGGGCCCACCACAGGCCCTTCATCAGCGCCGGGACCGTCTCTCCGAAGCGCCACGGCGAGTGGGGGTCGCCCTCGGCGTCGGAGAACTTGTGGTGCTTGCGGTGGTCGGCCACCCAGCGGACCAGCGGGCCCTCGACGGCCATCGAGCCCGCGATCGCGAGGGCGATGCGCAGCGGTCGCTTCGCCTTGAAGGCGCCGTGGGTGAAGTACCGGTGGAAGCCGATCGTGATGCCGTGGCAGCCGAGGTAGTAGAAGAAGACCAGCAGGCCGAGGTCCAGCCAGCTCACGCCCCAGCCCCAGGCCAGCGGCACTGCCGCGAGCACGGCGAGGAACGGGACGGTGATGAAGAGGAGAAGGGTGATCTGCTCGATCGAGCGCTTCTTCTCGCCGCCCAGCGTGGCGGAGGGGAGTGCGGTGTCGTCGTTGTTCGCCTCGGGGGCGTCATCGATCACATCGGAACTCGTGGTCATGGGAGCGTCCCCTGTGGGGTCGAGGGTTGTGAGAGTGGCCGGTAATCGCGCCTGCCGGGTTGCCGGAAACCGCGCCTACGGTTCCGTAACCTACGGCGTCGTAAGTATGGCAGTGCCTCGCCCGGCGGCAAGAGCCCGAGAGACTGCGCGTCCGTATGGACACCTATCCTTAAGGTCGGTCGGACAGCGCGGTCCGCTCTGTTTCATTCCCGGATGCCCCGTCGCCGATGCGCGCCCGCCGCCAAGGTGACGGGTTCCCCTCCAGACGAGCTTCAACACTGCAAGGAGCCGCACCTGTGAGCAGTGCCGACGACCAGACCACGACAACCGGCAGTGAGCTGCGCGCCGACATCCGCCGCCTGGGCGATCTGCTGGGCGAGACCCTCGTACGTCAGGAGGGGCCCGAGCTTCTGGAGCTGGTCGAGAAGGTCCGCCGTCTCACCCGCGAGGACGGTGAGGCCGCCGCCGAGCTGCTGCGCGGCACGGAACTGGAGACCGCGGCCAAGCTGGTCCGCGCCTTCTCGACCTACTTCCACCTGGCCAACGTCACCGAGCAGGTGCACCGTGGCCGCGAGCTGCGCGCCAGGCGGGCCGCCGAGGGCGGACTGCTCGCCCGCACGGCGGACCGGCTCAAGGACGCCGACCCCGAGCACCTGCGCACGACCGTGCAGCACCTGAACGTCCGCCCGGTCTTCACGGCGCACCCCACCGAGGCGGCCCGGCGCTCGGTCCTCAACAAGCTGCGCCGGATCGCCGCCCTGCTGGAGACGCCCGTCATCGAGGCGGACCGGCGTCGCTACGACACCCGTCTGGCCGAGAACATCGACCTCGTCTGGCAGACGGACGAGCTGCGCGTGGTGCGTCCCGAGCCCGCCGACGAGGCCCGCAACGCCATCTACTACCTGGACGAGCTGCACGCCGGCGCCGTGGGGGACGTCCTGGAGGACCTGACGGCGGAGCTGGAGCGCGTCGGGGTGACGCTGCCTGTCGAGACCCGCCCGCTCACCTTCGGCACCTGGATCGGCGGCGACCGCGACGGCAACCCGAACGTGACCCCGCAGGTCACCTGGGACGTCCTGATCCTCCAGCACGAGCACGGCATCAACGATGCGCTGGAGCTGATCGACGAACTGCGCGGCTTCCTGTCGAACTCCATCCGCTACACGGGTGCCACCGAGGAGCTCCTGGACTCCCTGCGGACCGATCTGGAGCTGCTTCCGGAGATCAGTCCCCGCTACAAGCGCCTCAACGCCGAGGAGCCCTACCGGCTCAAGGCCACCTGCATCCGGCAGAAGCTGGAGAACACCAAGCAGCGCCTCGCCAAGGGCACCCCGCACGAGGACGGCCGGGACTACCTCGGCACCGCCGAGCTGCTCCAGGACCTGACCCTCGTCCAGAGTTCGCTGCGCGAGCACCGGGGCGCGCTGTTCGCCGACGGCCGCATGAACCGTACGATCCGCACGCTCGCCGCCTTCGGCCTCCAGCTCGCCACCATGGACGTACGGGAGCACGCGGACGCCCACCACCAGGCGCTCGGGCAGCTCTTCGACCGGCTCGGCGAGGAGTCGTGGCGGTACGAGGACATGCCGCGCGAGTACCGGCACAAGCTGCTCGCCAAGGAGCTGCGGTCCCGGCGGCCGCTCGGGCCCACCCCGGCACCGCTGGACGCGGCCGGGGAGAAGACCCTCGGTGTCTTCGAGACCGTGAAGCGGGCGCTCGGGGTGTTCGGACCCGAGGTGATCGAGTCGTACATCATCTCGATGTGCCAGGGCGCGGACGACGTGTTCGCCGCGGCGGTGCTGGCCCGCGAGGCCGGGCTGATCGATCTGCACGCCGGCTGGGCGAAGATCGGCATCGTGCCGCTGCTGGAGACGACGGACGAGCTCAAGGCAGCGGACACGATTCTGGAGGACATGCTGTCCGACCCGTCCTACCGGCGGCTCGTGGCGCTGCGTGGTGACGTCCAGGAGGTCATGCTCGGGTACTCCGACTCGTCGAAGTTCGGCGGCATCACGACCTCGCAGTGGGAGATCCACCGGGCGCAGCGGCGGCTGCGTGACGTCGCCCACCGGTACGGCGTACGGCTGCGGCTCTTCCACGGCCGCGGCGGCACGGTGGGGCGTGGCGGCGGTCCGTCCCACGACGCGATCCTCGCCCAGCCCTGGGGCACGCTGGAGGGCGAGATCAAGGTGACCGAGCAGGGCGAGGTCATCTCCGACAAGTACCTCGTGCCGTCGCTCGCGCGGGAGAACCTGGAACTCACGGTCGCGGCCACGCTGCAGGCGTCCGCCCTGCACACCTCGCCCCGCCAGTCCGACGAGGCGCTCGCCCGCTGGGACGCGGCCATGGACGTGGTCAGCGACGCCGCCCACGCGGCCTACCGCAGGCTGGTCGAGGACCCGGACCTTCCGACGTACTTCCTCGCCTCCACGCCGGTGGACCAGCTCGCCGACCTGCACCTGGGCTCGCGGCCCTCCCGCCGCCCCGGCTCGGGCGTCTCGCTCGACGGTCTGCGCGCCATCCCGTGGGTGTTCGGCTGGACCCAGTCCCGGCAGATCGTGCCCGGCTGGTTCGGCGTCGGCTCCGGTCTGAAGGCACTGCGCGAGGCCGGTCTCGACAGCGTGCTGGAGGAGATGCACGAGCAGTGGCACTTCTTCCGCAACTTCCTCTCCAACGTCGAGATGACGCTGGCGAAGACGGACCTGCGGATCGCCGGGCACTACGTCGACACTCTGGTCCCGGACGATCTGAAGCACGTCTTCGAGACCATCCGGGCCGAGCACGAGCTGACCGTGCGCGAGGTGCTCCGCATCACCGGCGAGCCGGGCCTCCTCGACGCCCACCCGGTGCTCAAGCAGACCTTCACCATCCGTGACGCGTACCTGGACCCGATCTCGTACCTCCAGGTCGCCCTGCTGAAGCGGCAGCGCGACGCGGCGGCGGCCGGTGAGGAGCCGGATCCGCTGCTGTCGCGGGCCCTGCTCCTGACGGTCAACGGCGTGGCGGCCGGTCTGCGCAACACGGGCTGACTCCGTCGGGAAGCGGTCCGCTGCGGCCGGTGGGTCGCTGCGAGTCCGTTGGGCTGGTCGCGCAGTTCCCCGCGCCCCTTTGGGGCTCGGGGGACCGCGGGCCCGCTGCCAGGCCTCAGAGGGTCACGAAGGCCGCCGTGAGCAGTGTCAGGCCCGCGCCGCCGAAGGCCCAGGCGAGGCGGGGCAGGCGTAGGCCGCCCGCTACCACCATCGAGGCGAGCAGCAGTGCGCCGCCGAGCGGGGCCCAGGCGTAGAGGAGTCCGCCGGTGCCCGTGCGTACGACCTCGTCGCTGCCGGGCTTCACGGCGACCGTGTAGGTGCGGCCCTTGTCCACCGCGACCTCGCTGTCGAGGACGACCCGGTCGCGGGCGGTGGATCCTTCCGACACCGGCCGGTACGGGCCTGTGCAGCGGTCGTCGGCGCATCGCGCGACCGTCATCGTGCCGCGCTCACGGCCCTTGGTGAGCATTACGTGCTGGGCGGTGCCCCAGGAGGCCCAGACGCCCGCGATCAGGATCAGCGCCGCGACCGTACCCATCGCCGCGAGCTGCCCGAACCGCAGCGCCGCGAACGCGTTCTGACGGGAGGCGAGGGCAGGCATGGCGGCGATCTTTGGCCATGACCCTGCGCTCGGTCAACTCCGGTGGGGCTCCGTGGGGGGACAAGTCCCGCGTTGTACGGACCTTTTGTGCGGACCTTCCGGCGGCCCGCCGGGTTTCTCAGCGGCCGGCCGGAGCTCTCAGGAGTTGTACGTCGACTGGGCCCGCTCCAGGCCCTCGATCACCAGAGCCTCCACCGCGTCCGAGGCACGGTCCACGAAGTAGTCCAGTTCCTTGCGCTCCGCCGCGGAGAAGTCCTTGAGGACGAAGTCGGCGACCTGCATACGGCCCGGCGGGCGGCCGATGCCGAAACGGACGCGGTGGTAGTCCGGGCCCATCGACTTCGTCATCGACTTCAGACCGTTGTGGCCGTTGTCGCCGCCGCCGAGCTTCAGCCGCAGCACGCCGTAGTCGATGTCGAGTTCGTCGTGGACGGCGACGATGTTCGCCGTCGGCACCTTGTAGAAGTCGCGCAGGGCCGTGACCGGGCCGCCCGACAGGTTCATGTACGACATCGGCTTGGCCAGGATCACCCGGCGGTTCGCCGGTCCCGGCGGGCCGAGGCGCCCCTCGATCACCTGGGCCTGCGCCTTGCCGGCCCGCTTGAACTTCCCGCCGATCCGCTCGGCGAGGAGGTCGGCCACCATGAAGCCCACGTTGTGGCGGTTCCTGGCGTACTCGGGGCCGGGGTTGCCGAGCCCCACGATCAGCCAGGGGGCGCCTGGTTCCGTGGTCACGTCCGTGTCTCCCATGGGTCCTCGATCGACGGGCTGTCCGGATCAAGGACACGCACCGGCCGCCGCCCCCTCGGGAGCGGCGGCCGGCGCACGGTGATCCGGTGCGGGATCAGGCCTCGGCGGCCTCGTCGCCCGCGGCGTCCTCGGTGGGCTCCTCCGCCTGGGCGGCCAGGACCTGGAGCACGACGGCGTCCTCGTCGATGACCAGCGTGGTGCCCTCGGGGAGCGGGATGTCCTTGGCGAGGATGGAGGCACCGGCCTCCAGGCCCGCGATGGACACGGTGACCGACTCGGGGATGTGCGTGGCCTCGGCCTCGACCGTCAGCGTGCTCAGCACGTGCTCAAGCAGGAAGGCGCCCGGGGCCAGCTCGCCCTCGGTGTGGACGTAGACCTCGACGGTGACCTTCTCGCCGCGCTTCACGGTGAGCAGGTCGACGTGCTCCAGGAAGCCCTTGATGGCGTCGCGCTGGACGGCCTTCGGGATCGCCAGCTCGGTCTTGCCCTCGATGTCCAGGGTGAGCAGGACGTTCGGGGTACGCAGGGCGAGCTGGAGCTCGTGGCCCGGGAGCGTGATGTGGACGGGGTCGGCGCCGTGGCCGTAGACGACCGCGGGAACCTTGTTCTCACGGCGGATGCGGCGGGCGGCACCCTTGCCGAACTCGGTGCGGGTCTCGGCGGCGAGCTTGACGTCGGCCATGGTCACTCCTCGTAGAGCAGAAGGGGAAGGTGGTCACCCGGCCAAAACATCGGCCTGCTACGAAGAGCGCGTCGATAACGGACCGCCGCACCAAAGAGTGCGGCCTCCCTCGCCGAGCAACTGTGACAGCTTACGGGGCGGGGAGGCCGTACAAGAAATCGATCTACGCGGCCCCGCGGGACCGGTGGACCTGTTTCCCGTCTACTCGTCGAACAGGCTGGTCACCGAGCCGTCCTCGAAGACCTCGCGCACCGCGTTGGCGATCGTCGGCGCGATCGACAGCACGGTGATCTTGTCGAGTTCCAGCTCGCCCGGGGTGGGCAGCGTGTCCGTGAAGATGAACTCGCTGACCTTGGAGTTCTTCAGCCGGTCGGCGGCCGGACCGGAGAGCACACCGTGCGTGGCCGTCACGATGACGTCCTCCGCGCCGTGCGCGAACAGGGCGTCCGCGGCGGCGCAGATCGTGCCACCGGTGTCGATCATGTCGTCGACCAGGACACAGACCCGGCCCTCGACGTCACCGACGACCTCGTGGACCGTGACCTGGTTCGCGACGTCCTTGTCGCGGCGCTTGTGCACGATCGCCAGGGGCGCGCCCAGGCGGTCGCACCAGCGGTCGGCCACGCGCACGCGGCCGGCGTCGGGCGAGACGACCGTGAGCTTGGAGCGGTCCACCTTGTGGCCCACGTAGTCCGCGAGCAGCGGCAGCGAGAACAGATGATCCACCGGGCCGTCGAAGAAGCCCTGGATCTGGTCGGTGTGCAGATCGACCGTCAGAAGGCGGTCGGCGCCGGCCGTCTTCATCATGTCGGCGATCAGACGGGCCGAGATCGGTTCACGTCCGCGGTGCTTCTTGTCCTGCCGGGCGTAACCGTAGAAGGGCATGATCACGGTGATGCTCCGGGCGGAGGCCCGCTTCAGAGCATCGATCATGATCAGCTGCTCCATGATCCATTTGTTGATCGGAGCGGTGTGGCTCTGGATGAGGAAGCAGTCGGCGCCGCGGGCCGACTCCTCGTAGCGGACGTAGATCTCGCCGTTGGCGAAGTCGAAGGCCTTCGTCGGGACGACCCCGACACCCAGCTGGTGGGCGACCTCCTCGGCAAGCTCGGGGTGGGCGCGGCCGGAGAAGAACATCATCTTCTTCTCGCCGGTCGTCTTGATCCCGGTCACAGCACTGTCTCCTCAGAGGTGTCTCAGCTGGATGTTGAGATGTGTTCTCAGATGCGGTCCCAGCTGGGTGTGCGGGTGTGCATCTATCACGGTACGCCGAGTCCGACCCACCGCTTTCCGGTCAGCTTTCGTCGGCCGACTCCCGGGCAGCCGCCTCCGCCGCTTTCGCGGACGCGCTTCCCGGACGCTTCCGGGCCACCCAGCCCTCGATATTCCGCTGCTGGCCCCGGGCGACGGCCAGTGAACCGGGCGGCACGTCCTTCGTGATGACGGAGCCCGCGGCGGTGTAGGAGCCGTCCCCGACCGTGACAGGCGCCACAAACATGTTGTCCGAACCCGTCTTGCAGTGCGACCCGACCGTGGTGTGGTGCTTGGCCTCGCCGTCGTAGTTCACGAAGACGCTCGCGGCGCCGATGTTCGTGTACTCGCCGATCGTCGCGTCGCCCACGTACGAGAGGTGCGGGACCTTCGTGCCCTCGCCGATCGAGGCGTTCTTCGTCTCCACGTACGTACCCACCTTGGCCTTCAGCCCGAGGCGGGTGCCGGGGCGGAGATACGCGTACGGACCTACGTTCGCCTGGGGGCCGACCTCGGCGCCGTCGGAGACCGTGTTGTCGATCCGGGAGCCCGCGCCCACCCTGGTGTCCTTCAGGCGGGAGTTGGGGCCGACCTCGGCGCCCTCGGCGAGGTGCGTGGCGCCCTGGAGCTGGGTGCCGGGGTGCACGATCGCGTCCTGCTCGAAGGTGACGGTGACGTCGATCCAGGTGGAGGCCGGGTCGACGACGGTGACGCCGGCGAGCATCGCCCGCTCCAGCAGCCGGTCGTTGAGGATGCGGCGGGCCTCGGAGAGCTGGACGCGGTTGTTGATGCCGGCGATCTCGCGGTGGTCGCCCGCCACGGAGGCGCCGACGCGGTGCCCGGCCTCGCGGAGGATGCCGAGGACGTCGGTGAGGTACTCCTCGCCCTGGCTGTTGTCGGTGCGGACCTTGCCGAGCGCGTCCGCGAGGAGCTGTCCGTCGAAGGCGAAGACACCGGAGTTGATCTCACGGATCGCGCGCTGGGACTCCGAGGCGTCCTTGTGCTCGACGATGGCGGTGACCGCGCCGGAGACGCCGTCGCGCACGATGCGGCCGTAGCCGGTGGCGTCCGGGACCTCGGCGGTGAGCACGGTGACCGCGTTGCCGTCGGTGGTGTGGTTGGAGGCGAGGTCGCGCAGGGTCTCGCCGCTGAGGAGGGGTGTGTCCCCGCAGACGACCACGACGGTTCCGTCGATGCCGCCGCCGAGCTCCTCCAGGGCCATCCGCACGGCGTGACCGGTGCCGTTCTGCTCGGCCTGCACGGCGGTCCGTACACCCGGAGCGGTGTCGGTGAGGTGCGCGGTGACCTTCTCGCGGGCGTGGCCCACGACGACCACCAGATGCTCGGGCTCCAACTCGCGTGCGGCGGCGAGTACATGGCCGACGAGAGAACGGCCACAGATGTCGTGCAGGACCTTGGGTGTGGCCGACTTCATACGGGTGCCCTCACCCGCTGCAAGAACGACGACGGCTGCCGGGCGGTTGGCGCTCACGGGGATGCCCTTCGGCTTCGGATGGCTGGGGTGCCTTTGGGGAGTGGACATCCGCAGGATACCGGGGCGTTGTGAGGGAGAAATGGGAGCGGGCCCTGACAGTGCGGTCGGGACCCGGTTCGAGTAGGGCTCCCCCGCCAGGACTCGAACCCGGACAGATGGCACCAAAAGCCACAGTGCTGCCAATTACACCACGGGGGATGGAACTCGACGGGACCGGAGATCCGGTCGGGCTGCCGAGTCGACATCCAACACTATGCCGTACCGGGTGCCTTCGGTGCGACGGTACTTCGACGGTGCCGGGGTGGAGTCGGGGTGGAGTCGGGTGGTGTGGGGCGGGCGTGGGGCGACTCCGGGGCGGCTTGGGGTGGTTCTGGGTTTTCGGCGGATTGCGGCGGGTTTCGTGTCTGTTCGATTACGGCGAGTGGTGTAGGCCAGTACGCGAAACTCACCGGAAAAGCGGCGGGGGGCGACCGTAGGCTGGAGGCATGACCACGACGGGGGAAGACCACACCGCGACCCTGACCGGGCCGTGGTGGTGGGCGAGGTGGCGCAGCGCGGTGCTCGACGGGAGCCTCGCGCTGGTGTCCGCCGTGGAGTGTGCGATCGAGGGGTATCCCTTCGCGGACGCGGCGGGGGTGCCGGTGCCCGCCGGGATGGTGTTCGGGGCCGTGGCCGGGTCCGTGCTGTTGTTCCGGAGGCGGTGGCCCATCGCCGTTGTGCTGGTGTCGATCGCCATCACACCGGCCCAGATGGGGTTCCTGATGGGACTCGTCGGGCTCTACACGCTCGCCGCGTCCGAGATGCCCCGGCGGATCATCGGGGCGCTGGCCGGTATGTCGATGGTGGGCATGCTCATCGTCACGTACGTGCGCGCGCACCAGGGGATGGTGCGGGGCGACCTGCAGATGGTGGGCGACTGGTTCGTGCCTTTCGTGTCCATCACCACCTCGCTCGGGATGACCGCGCCGCCGATTCTGCTCGGGTTGTACGTGGGGGCCAGGCGGCGGCTGATGGAGAGTCTGCGGGAGCGGGCCGACTCCCTGGAGCGGGAGTTGCAGCTGCTGGCCGAGCGGGCCGAGGAGCGGGCGGAGTGGGCCCGTAACGAGGAGCGGACCCGGATCGCCCGCGAGATGCACGACGTCGTCGCGCACCGGGTGAGTCTGATGGTCGTGCACGCGGCGGCCCTGCAGGCCGTTGCGCGCAAGGACCCCGAGAAGGCCGTCAAGAACGCCTCGCTCGTGGGCGACATGGGCCGGCAGGCGCTGACCGAGCTGCGGGAGATGCTCGGGGTGCTGCGTACGGGTGAGGGGGGTTACGGGGGTTCCTCCGTGCGGATGCAGACCGTGCCGCTCGCGGCGGTGGGAGTCGCGGCCGCCGCCGCGGCGTCCCGGGCCGTGGACGAGGACACGGGGGACGGACCCTGCCTCGACGATCTCCAGGAGCTGGTGGGGCAGTCCGCCGCCGCGGGGATGGTCGTCGACCTGTTCGTGGAGGGAGACGCCCGGGGCTACGCGGCGGCGGTGGAGCAGACCGCCTATCGCGTGGTGCAGGAGGCGCTGACCAACGTCCACAAGCATGCGGCGGGGGCGAAGACCCGGGTGCGGGTCGCGCACCGCGGTGCCGAGATCGCCATGCAGGTGGAGAACGGCCCCCCGCCCGAGCCCGGCGCCGCCTCCGACGCACGGCTGCCCAGCGGGGGGAACGGCCTGGTGGGGATGAAGGAGCGGGTCCTGGGCCTCGGAGGCGTCTTCGTCTCCGGCCCGACCGACGCCGGCGGCTTCCGCGTCTCGGCGGTCATCCCGGCGGAGGCGTGAGCGCCACCGGGGTGGCGTGAGCCGGTCCGGGGTGGCGTGAGGCCGGCTGGGGTGAACTGGTCCGGGGTTGACCGGTCTCGGGTTGACCGGTCCGGGAAGTAATCCAGTCCAGAGCGAGGCCGAGCCAGGTCGAGCCGGGACGGGGTGAGTCCGGCCGTGACCGAGTTCGTCGGGCCGCCGGTCGTGGTGAGACCGGGCCGGTTCAGCCGGCCGTCAGGCGTACCGGTTCCAGGCCCGAGACGAGGGTGGTCAGGGCCTGGTCGATGGTGGCGCCCAGGTACCAGTCGCCCGTGTGGTCGAGGGTGTAGGTGCGGCCCTCCGCGTCGATGGCGAGCAGGGCTCTGGTGTCGGACTCCTCGCCCAGCGGGGCCACTTCGCTGTCCAGGGCCCTGCCCAGGTCCACGAGCGTGCGGGCCATGTGGAGGCCGTGCAGGGGGTCCAGGTGCAGCGGGGTCGGGGCGATCTGGCGGCCGGGGGCGGTGACGGGGACGTGGAGACCGCCGAACTCCGCCCAGGCCTCGACCGCCGCCGGGAACACCGAGTGACGGTGACCGGCCGGTGACTCGTGGCTGCGCAGGGCGTCGGCCCAGATCTCGGCCTGCTTTATGTCCCAGCGTCCCGGCTGCCATCCCGCGGAGCGCAGCGCGGCGTCGACCACGGCGGAGAACCGGGTCGAGGTCGGTGTGGGGGAGGGAGAGGTGCGGTCGGTGTGCATCGGACCTTCGCGTTCGTCTGAGCTGCCGCGGCCGTGGTTCGGCGGCTTCTGCAAGGGGCGCCGGTGACGCCCTGTGTGGGGGAAGAGGGGTTTCTCAGTCCCCCGGTGCCGTCGGATCGACGATGCGTACGCCGAAGTGGGCGCTGAGCGCCGTGCAGGAGCGGCAGGGTGGCGCGAAGCTGCCGTGCAGCGGGTCGCCGTCCTCGCGGATGCGGCGGGCGGTGAGTTTGGCCTGCTTGAGGGACTTGCGGGCCTCTCCGTTGGTCATGGGTTTTCGCGCGGCCCGTTTGGAACGGTCCGCGTCCACCGCCGTGATGTGCCGGGAGATGAGGATCACTTCGGCGCAGCGGCCGGTGAAGCGGTCGCGCTGTCCGCTCGTCAGCGTGTCGAGGAAGTCCCGGACCAGCGGGTGGAGCGGCGGCGGCTGGTCGCCCCGGCCCGCCGTGCCGGTGAGCGTCGCGCCCCGTACGGACAGGGCGGCGGCGATGGTCGGAAGTATGCCGTCACGGCGGTGGAGGAGAGTCGGAGTGACTGGCGCCTCGGTGTTGCTCCAGCCCACCCTGGGATCACCAGACCTGCCTGTCTGCGTTGAGTTCATCGTCCTGTTTCCTCCCCTTACCGCATCCCCCGGTGCTCCGACAGAGTGCCAAACTCCGTGGCTGGTGCGGAAGCTGGGGCGTCGCGACACGCACGGTCTTCGCCGCACCGTCACGGCGCGATGACGGCAGGTCACGGAACCGGAGTCCCGCTGACCGGTACGGAACCGGAGGCCCGGTGACCGGTGTCGTTCAACCGCATAGGCTGTCGATATCCGCGATCCTTCAGAACGCCGCAGGGGGCAACCGCCATGACGACAGGTCGGCTCGGGCAACAAGCCGCGCCGCCGAACGCGGCCTACGCCGGGCAGGTCGTGCACTTCCCGGACCCGGTCCGGGCGGCGCGTCACCCGAGAGGTGTGAGTGTCGACGACCGCGGCTATCCCGACTTCTCGTTCTATGCGCGTGCCGCTGCGGAGATCGCCGAGCCGCCCGAGGGCTTCGGGGTCGACGAACTCCGGCTGACGGACTACGTGTCCGCGAACGCGGCCATGGCCGCGGACGGTCATGACCTGTGGGACACCATCCCGTCCGTCGCCACTCCGCACGGCTGGACCTGGCACCACGTGCCGGGGACCCGGCGGCTGGAGCTGGTGCCGGTCGAGGTGAAGGCGCTTCTGCGCCACCACGGTGGACTGGCCACGGCCGCCGTGGACCAGAACAAGCGCGGGACCCGGCCCTTGCAGGAGACCCGGCCCGCGCACTTCGTGCTGCCCAAGGCGGCCGTCGCGGTGACCGAGCAGGAGGTGCTGGGCGTCGAGGAGGACCTCGGGTACCGGCTGCCCGGCGCGTACCGGTCGTTCCTGAAGGCCGCCGGCGGGTGCGCCCCGATGGGGGCCGCGCTCGACGCCGAGCTGGGACTCCTGGTCGACCAGCCGTTCTTCACCGTGCGCGACGAGGCCGCCGTCAACGACCTCGTGTACGTCAACAAATGTCTGCGGGACCACCTCACCAAGGACTATCTGGGCGTCGGTTTCGTCCAGGGCGGCCTGCTGGCCGTGAAGGTCAAGGGCGAGAAGGTCGGGTCCGTGTGGTTCTGCGCGTACGACGACGCCCGTGACCAGGACCTGTGGGCGCCCCCGGAGCGTGTGCAGCGGCTGCTGCTGCCCTGCGGGGACGACTTCGACCAGTTCCTGGCCCGGCTCGCGGGCAATCCGCCCGAGCTGGAGACCGTGGCGAACCTGATGGTGGACGGTGGATTCGCGCGGGCTGTGTCGGTGTCCGCGGTGTCTTCGGTGGGGGAGTGAGCGTCCGATGGTGACCTTCGCGCAGGCGCAGGAGCGCGCGGAAGAGTGGATCAACGGGGATGTGCCCGGCTACCAGCACCGCGAGGTGCGGGTGCGGGAGTTCGAACTCGGATTCGTGGTGTGGGCCGAGGACCGGGCCGAAGGACCGCGGTCCGACGGCGGTGCCCAGCGGCTCGTCATCGCCCGTGACAGCGGCGAGGCCACGCTGTGGCCCTCGCTGCCGGTGGGCGAGGTGATCCGCCGGTACGAGGAGGAGTACGGGCTGCCGGACGCGGCGCCCGATCCGGCGCCCGCGCCTCCCGCGCGCGTCGACCTCAACCAGACGTCCTTCCTGCTGACTCCTCCGGAGTGGCTCCAGGAGGCGGCGGACCGGATGGGCATTCCGGACCGGCGGGACCGGACGTCCGGCGGGGCGTCGGGCGGTTCGTCGGGCGGCGGTTCGCCCCGTCCGTCCGACAGGACTCCGGACAGGGCGTCGGACGGGGCCGGGTCCCGTCCCGCCGCTGCCGCCGCCAGTGACGCGGTTCCGCCCGGCGGTCCTGCCGGTCCCGCCCATGGAGGGGCCGGGGCCGGAGGGGCGATTCCCGAGACGTTGCCAGGGCCCGTCGGTGGCCAGGGGGCAGCCTCCGTTCCCGGTGGCGGTACGTCGTGGCCCGCCGCCGGCGGGGAGGCCTCGGGCGGTTCCGGGGTGCCCGCCGACGCGACGCCGTGGGCCGGGACCGACACCAACGCCGAGACGGGCGACGACCGTTCGGTACCGCTCCCCGCGACCGTGTACGCGCCGCAGATAAGGGACGTCGGGGACGCGGGCGCCGGTGGCAGGCCCTCGGAGCCCGACGCGACACCCGAGGCCAAGACCAAGCTGATCTCGGGCGGCAGCCAGCTTCCGAGCACGGCCGTCGCACCCGCCGTGGGCGGCACGAACGCGCCCTCGTTCCCGCAGGGTCCCGGGGGCCCGGGAGCTCCGGCCGTCCCTGGCGGGCCTGGTCCGCAGGGCACCCCGCCGCCCGGGGCGCCGTCCTCGTACGGCTATCCGCAGGGTCCCGGTGCGCCGGGTACACCCCCGCCGGGGGCGCCGTCCTCGTACGGCTATCCGCAGGGTCCTGGCGCTGGGACGCCGCCTCCGGGTGCGCCCGGTGCTCCCGGTGCGCCTGGTACGCCGCCGCCCGGGGCACCTTCGTCCTATGGCTATCCGCAGGGTTCCGGCGCGGGCGCACCGCCGCCCGGTGCGCCCGGTACGCCGCCTCCGGGTGCTCCCGGTGGTCCCTCGTACGGCTTCCCGCAGGGTGCTCCGCAGTCGCCCGCCGGGCCCAATCCGCCGCAGCCGCCCGCCGGTCCGGGTGCGCCCGGGCGGCCGTTGCCCCCCAACGCCGGTGACATCGCCGACGCCGCCACCAGCAAGGCGCAGGCTCCGCCGCGCGGTGCCCGTGGTTCGGGTGCGGCCGGTACGCCGCCGCCTCCGGGGGCGCCCGGAACGCCCGGCGCGCGGCCGGGTGGTGCGGCTCCCGCGTCCGGTCCCGGTGCGCCGGGGACGCCGGCCGGTGGGTACGTACCGACGCAGCTCGTCTCGCAGCTCGGCCCCGACGGGCCGGGCG
The DNA here is from genome assembly GCF_055577685.1 of Streptomyces sp. NPDC033178. Classification (NCBI taxonomy): domain Bacteria; kingdom Bacillati; phylum Actinomycetota; class Actinomycetes; order Kitasatosporales; family Streptomycetaceae; genus Streptomyces; species Streptomyces sp. NPDC033178. The sequence continues at coordinate 17,209 of NZ_JBVIPT010000036.1, read as the reverse complement.
GGCCCGGGACCCCGCAGCCTCCTGGAGCCCCGGGTGCCCCTGGCGCTCCGGGTACCCCGGGCGGTACGCCCCCGGGTGGTGTCCACCACGCGGCGACCATGCTCGCCGACCCGAACCAGCCCGGCGCGCCCAAGCCTCCTGGCGCGCCCGGTACTCCGGGTGCCCCGCAGCCTCCCGGTGTGCCCGGCGCACCGGGTGCTCCGGGCGCGCCCAACAACCCCGGCGGTACGCCCGCCGGTGGCGTCCACCATGCCGCGACGATGCTCGCCGGTCCGCCGGTGGGCGGCCCCGGCGCGCCACAGCCTCCGGGTGCTCCGGGTGCTCCGGGTGGGCCAGGGGCTCCCGGCAACCCAGGCGCCCCCGGTGCCGTCCACCACGCCGAGACCATGCTGTCCGGTCCACCGAGCGGTGGCCCGGGCACGGCCCCGCCGCCCCAGGCGCCCCCCGGGATGCCGCCGGGCGCCCCCGGCATGCCGCCGCCCGGTCAGCAGCCCTTCCCCGGGCAGCCCATGCCGGGGCAGCCGATGCCGGGACAGCAGCCCCCGGCCTACGGCTACCCCCAGCAGGCGCAGCCGACCGTCGGCCCCGGCTACCAGGCGGTCCTGCGCTACCGCGCCCAGGACGGGAGCGAGCAGCAGCTCATCCGGCGTTCGGCGCCGGGCACCCCGCACCCGGAGTGGCAGATCCTGCACGAGCTGCGCGCGATGAACGTGCCGCCGCAGCAGGTGCTGGAGCTCCACACGGAGCTGGAGTCCTGTGAGCTGCCCGGCGCGTACTGCGCCCGGATGATCCGGGAGAGCTGGCCGCAGGCACGGATCACCAGCATCGCCTCGTACGGCACGGACCACGCGAGCCGTCAGCAGGGCATGGCCCAACTGCTCGCGCACCAGGGTGAGTTGCACCAGGTCGCGGACGGTCCGGCCCGGCCCGGACCCGTACGGGCGCCGCTGCCGCCGGTGCAGCCCGCGCCGCCGATCCCGCCGGAGGCGATCGGGCAGGAGCTGGCGGCGGCGTTCGGACCGGGGCTGTTCCGGTTCGACCAGGCGGCCGTGTCCCGGCAGGGTGTGCCGCCGATCGTGGCGCACACGCTGGTGGTGGCCGGACTGCCCGTCGACATGAACCCGTTCTTCTGGGCGCAGGCCCAGCCGGGCCGCCCGGTGCCGACGCTCGCCGAACTGGCGCAGGAGCGGGGCGTTCAGCCGTCCGCGGACGCGGGCTCGTACCTCGTCATGGGCAGCGACTTCGGCAAGGCGATCTGTGTCCAGTACGGGACGGCGCACATCGTGGCCGTGCCCGTGGAGGCGGGGCCCGGCGGCGCTTCCGTACCGCCGCAGTTCGTGAACACGGGGCTGCCCGAGTTCACGCGCAGCCTCGCGCTGCTGGGCCGTATGTGGCGCCTCCGCTTCGGGCTCAACCAGGAGCAGGCGGGGCGCTGGACCGTCGACTTCCAGGCGCAGTTGGCCGCCCTCGACCCGGCGGCGCTCGGTTCGCCGGAGAGCTGGTGGTCGGTGCTGCTGGAACAGATGTGGGACGGCTTGCTGTGACGTCGAGTCGCTGAACCCTGCGAACGTCCTGAGAGGGCCGGGCCCGGTCGGTTGACCGGGCCCGGCCCTTTTGCGTCATATTCCTGCCTGACGCAAGTCCGGAGTGTCGCGTTATGAACGCTTCTGCCTGATCCGCCAAGATGTGCGACAAATCATGTCGTACGCCGGAGAGGGGATTCGAGGATGAGCAACGCATCGGTGTCGCCTCATGGCTTCGAGGCCGTACGGGGGCGCGGATACCGTCCCGACCAGGTCGACGCGTACGCCGCGGCGCTCTCCCGGGGGCGTGACGCCGCCTGGGAACGGGCCGCCCGGCTGACCGTCCTGGCCAGGGAGATGGAGACCGAGGCCGACCGGCTGCACGAGGTCGTCGCGGGGCTGGCTCCCCAGACGTACGAGACGCTCGGCGACCGTGCCAGGCGGCTCTTCGAACTGGGCGAGGAGGAGGCCGCGGCCGTGAGCGAGGGCGCGCGGCGGGAGGCCCGGCTGGTCGTGGAGGAGGCCGAGGCGACGGGCGGGCAACTGCGCGCGGCCGCGGGCGCGTACGCCGACGCGGTGCGCGGGGAGGCCGAGGAGCGGATCCGGCACCGGCTGCTCGCCGCGCAGGCCGAGGCCGACGAGATGCGGATCGCCGCGCGGCGCGACGTGAAGGAGAACCGCGGTGAGGCGCTCGCCGCGCTGCGCGAGACGAGACGGCGCAGCGAGATGCTCCTCGCCGAGCAGGAGAAGGAACACGCCGAGCGCTGGGAGCGGGTCGAACGCGAGGCGGCCGAACGGGAGGCGGCGCTCGACGCGCGCCACGAGGAGCGGGCTTCGCGCGCGGCGGCGGAGCTGGCCGAGGCCGAACGGGCTCTCGCCGAGGCCCACGAGTCCACCCGCCATCTCCAGGAGGACGCCGAGGCCCGCGCCGCCGAACTCCTCGCCGAGGCGCGTCTCCACGAGGACCGCATCACCCGCGAAACGGAACGCGTCCTGCGCGAACACGGCGACGAATGGGACGACGTCAGCGCCCACATGACCCACGTCCGCAACAGCCTCACAGCCCTGACGGGCCGAGCGACGGCGGAGTAGCCCAGGGTGCGTTGTCGGCTGCGGCCCGGCGGGGGCGGGCCGCGCAGTTCCCCGCGCCCCTAAAAAGAGGGGGGCGCCCCCTGCTCTTTTCTTTTAGGGGCGCGGGGAACTGCGCGAACAACCCCCACCGGCCCGCAGCCAACACACACGCCTCAGCCCCACCCCTCAGCCCCACCCCTCAGTCCCGCCGCACCGCCCCCGCAAGAATCCACCCCTCCACAGCCTCGTACTGCTTCCGCTGCTCCTCCGCCGCCCCCCGGCCTGAGGCCACCGTGCCGAGCCAGCCGAAGAGGAAGCCCAGGGGGATGGAGACGATCCCGGTCGTGGTGAACGGGAACCAGGTGAAGTCATGGCCGGGGAAGGCCGAAATGGGAGACCCGGACACCAGATTCGTACCGGTCATCAGAACGAGCGTGCTCACCGAGCCGCCGATGAGTGTGCACATCAGCCCGGCACGGGTGTACCGCCGCCAGAACAGGCTGTAGACGAGCGCCGGCGCTATGGCGGACGCGCCGAGGCAGAACGACAGTGTCACCAGCGGCTGCAGGCTGTGGTGCTGGACCAGTGTTGCCAGCAGGATCGCCGGGATGCCGACCGCCGCCGCGGACGCCCGCGCCAGTGTCATCTCCCGGCGCGGCGACAACTGCTTCCTGCCGTGCGCGAAGACGTCATGGGCAAGGGAGTTGGCGCAGGCGAGGATCATCCCGGCGACAGAGGCGAGCACCGTCAGGAAGATCGCCGCCGTGACGGTGGTGAACAGCAGTGTCTCGGCCGTCGAGACGTCCGCCCCGAACGCGGCCCGGGCCCCCAGCAGATACGCCGTGTTGCCCTGCGGGTCCTCCGCCGCGATCGCCTCCCGCCCGATCAGCGCCGTCGCCCCGAACCCGACGACCGTGATGATCAGCACGAACAGCGCCACGGCCGGCACCGCCCAGGACATCGAACGGCGCACCTGACGCGCGCTGCCCGCCGTGTACATGCGCATGGTGATGTGCGGCAGACAGGCCCCGCCCAGCACCACCGTCAGCTCCGAACTGATCATGTCCAGGCGGGGGTTGGGGCCGCCCGCGAACTGCAGCCCCGAGCTCAGGAACGCGGATCCGGCCCCGCTGCTCCGCGCCGCCTGGTCGAACAGGCCGCCGAGGTTCCAGTCGAACTTGTTCAGGATGAGTACGGCGATGACGGCGCCCGAGCCGAGCAGCATCACGATCTTCAGGATCTGGATGAGGGCGGTGCCCTTCATGCCGCCGATCGCCGCGTAGCTGATCATCAGCGCGCCGAGCCCGATGATGCAGCCGGTCTTCAGCCCTTCGCTGGAGAAGCCGAGGATGAACGCCAGCAGGTCGCCGGTTCCGGCGAGCTGGACCAGCATCAGCGGGAGCAGCGCGGCCAGCGTCGCCGCGCACGCCGTGATGCGTACCGCCCGGCCCGGCATCCGCCGTGCCAGCGCGTCGCCCATGGTGAACCGGCCCGCGTTGCGCAGGGGTTCGGCCAGCAGGAACATCAGCAGCATGAGGGAGAGTGCCGTACTGAGGGCGAGTACGACCCCGTCGTACCCGAAGAACGCGATCACACCGCCCGTGCCGAGCACGGTGGCCGCGGAGATGTAGTCGCCCGCGATGGCCAGGCCGTTGCGCATGGGGGAGAGGGAGCCGTACCCCGTGTAGAACTCGTCGAGGTCGTCCCGGTCCGGGCCCGTCATCACGCACAGCAGCAGCGTGATGGTCGCCACGACCGTGAACGCCACGAGCGACATCGCCTGGGCGGAACTGCTGAAACCCGTCATCGGCCGGACTCCGCCCGCTTGGTGTCCAGCTCCGCCTGCTTCCGTATCCGCTCGGCGATCGGATCCACGCCCCGGCGGGCCGTGTACTCGTACAGCGCGATCGCCACGCAGGTGACGGGCATCTGGAACAGCCCCAGCAGCAGGCCGAGGGGCAGCCCGTCGGCCACCTCCCTCGTCATGAACGACGGCGCCGACGCGGACAGGACGAGGAACAGCGTGAAGTAACCGAGCGCGGTCAGCGTCGCCACGCGCCGCTGCCAGCGGTACGCGGTGCGCAGCACCCGCAGGTCGCTGTGGTGCCCCAGAGCGGTGTGGCGATGCCGGTTCGGCTGTCTGGCGGGTTCGGGCTCCGGCTGTTGCGGAGCCCACGGATACGTCGGCTGCGACGGGTATGTCGAGTAGGACGGTGACGAGTTGTGGGGCGGATGGTGCGGTGGAACGGGGTACGACGGGGACGTGTCGTAAGACATCCCGGTTCTCCTTGCGTGGCTCGGGCCCGGTGCGGACCGCAGGGAGCGGGGGGTGAGCGAGGACGCACGCTACTCGCAGGTAGCAGGGCTGCGCGAGCGTTTCACCAAACTGTCTGGTCGGTATGCGCTTACTTCGCTGACCTCGGGTGTTACCGTCGTTAACCACGTTTACGTGGGTAGTGCTTCTGTTCCTGATTTGTCCGTCGCCAACTCGGCGTAGACCAGGGGCAGTTCGGACTCAGCTCGGAGTTTCGGCCACGGGACTGGAGTTCCTCGGCGGGAATCCCCGTACGGGCGGCACGCCATTCCTCATGTCCAGTTGGTGTGCCGCCCGCGAAGCCTCAGTTCATGGTTCGCCCGAGGGCGGTGACGAAGGCCGTCCAGGCGGGGGCGGAGAAGGTGATGGCGGGGCCGCAGGGGTTCTTGCTGTCGCGGACGGGGATGCGGGTGGGGAGGGCGGAGTGGTTCACTTCGAGGCAGTCGCCGCCGCTTTCGCCGCTGTATGTGGACTTGCGCCAGGCCGCGTACGAGGCGGGGTCGGTGACTTCCAGGCAGGAGCCGCTGCTTCCGCCGCTGTGGGTGGATTTGCGCCAGGAGGTCAGCACTGAGGCGTCAGGGATGCTGTGCTCGTTGCGCTTCATGCTCATAATCCTCCGCGACGGCCCTGAGGAGGTCCAGGGATTTACGGTGCGACAGGGAGTCGCCCAGCACATGATCGTAGATCTCCTGGCAATCGCGTACCACCGACGGAAGCTCCAGGATCCGCCCGCTGTTCACTCCCTCCGCATACGCGATGGGCGGCAGTTCCGCGAACCACATAAGCGTGAGGAAGCCCTCCTGCAGAGGGTGCGCGCCTGCGGAAAAGGGGAGTACGTGCACGCGGATACGACGGCTCTCGCTCAACTCCACAATGTGACGGAGCTGTTCGCACATCACCTCGTTCTCGCCAACCACACGCCGAAGCACTGCCTCGTCGAGCATCGCGCAGACCTCGGGCGAGTGGAAGTTGTCGAGAATCCGGGCTCTTTCGAGTCGGGTGGCCAGGAGTTTGTCACGCTCCTCGTCGCTCGTGCGCGGATAGGCGGAACTGAGCACCTCGTACGCGTACGCCTTGGTCTGCAAGATGCCTGGCACCAGTGTCGGTGCGTACTCCTTGATTACCGTCGCCTTGCCCTCGAACTCCAGCGCCTCCTTGAAGTGTTCCGCCACCTTCCTGCCATCCAGCGTCGGCAGAAACCGTACGAAGAACCCACCCGTGCCCAGCACTTGATCCAGCCGCCGCGCGTCATCCACGTCCGGCCGTCGCCGCCCCGCCTCGATGTGGGCGATGTGCGTGCGTGACATCACCGCCCGCTGGCTCAGCTCCTCCTGCGTGAGGCCCGCCGCCTCGCGGAGCCGCCGCAGCTCCTCGCCGTACTTCACCCGAGACTGCGGATTGTCCTCGATCGCCATGTGTGCAACTCCCGTACGTGCAGGTTTGCTTGTCACGCTCCGCTATCTGTCGAGCGTACCCACGGTGACGCCACTCTGTGTCCTGATCGACACAGACAGTGAAAGGCGGCGGCAGTGGCAGCGACGGATGAGAAGGCCCCCGGCCCGTACATCACCCTCCGGGTCTCCCGGGACAGCGGACGGACCTGGGGCCCGCGCGTGACGTACGAGCCCGCGCGGGAGGCCCCGCCGATCGAGTCGCCGACGCGTTACCCGCTGTGCCAATGCCCCAAGTGCGGCCCGCTTACTTGAGTTGGACCAGCGACACCGACGGCGGCACCTCGTCGCCGTCGAGGGTCGCCGTGAACGCGAGGTGGTGGTCGGTCCGGCGCTTCACCCCGCCGGCCGCCGTGACGGTGAAGTCGACCGTCTTACGTCCCTGGGGTGGGACCTCGACCTGGGTCGGACCCTCCGCCCGTGCCGACCAACCTCCGGTGGGACGCGGCGCGTTCACGATCACCGTCCGTGAGGTGGAGGTGAAGTTGTAGACGTCCAGGGACATTCGGGTGCGGCGTGACAGGCGGTAGCCCAGCGGGGGTTCCGCGTCGCCGTTGTCCTTGTTGGGGGCGGCGTTGCGGGCGGAGTAGCGCTGGCTCAGGACAATGTGTTCGGCGGGGGAGAGGGGAGGGCGGTGGTGTGGGGCCGGGCGCTGCTCGCGAGGGGCGCCCTCGACGACCGCGTACACCGGGTCCCGGGAGACGGTCACCGTGTCTGCGCCCGTCGTCGCCCGCCTGCCCATCACGTCGTACACAGTCGCCCCCGGGACCGGCACCCGTACCGGCTCCGCCGCCCAGAGCACCCTCACCGACTCGCCCCGGCCCGAGTCGAATTCGAAGCCGACGGCCCCGGCGGGCAGCCCGCTCACCGCTCCGACGAAGTGCGCCTCGCCCAGCAACGACGTCAGCGCCGCGCACGCGCTGTACGCGGGCAGCGGCTGGAACTCCCGGCTCAGCAGCCCGAAGTACACGCCGTCGTCGTGGAGCGGCGGACCCGCGAACCAGAACTGCCTGGCGTTCCCCGCTGCCAGCCCCTGCACCATCGAGCGGACCAAGTAGCGTGCCTGGACGGCTTGTTGGGCGGGTGTGAGATCGACGCCCGGCCGCACCGGGAAGAACGCGCCGCACTCCGTCATCCACCGCGGTACGTCATCCGCACCGAGCCGCTCGGCCAGCTCGCGCTGCTCGTCCGCCGCCCCCGGGAAGGCCGGTTCGTCCTGCTCGGCCGGGTCCGGGTAGCCGTGGAACGCCCACACGTCCGCGTACCGTACGACGTCGTTCGCCAGCAGGAGGTCCTGGAAGTGGCCCGCCTGCGCGATGCCCGGCAGGACGACGAGAGGTGGGTCGGGGGTGTCCGCGATGCCCAGTGCCGCCGCCTTCACGAAGGCCGCGTGGGCATCGCCGGTGCTGCTGGTGACGTCCACGTCGGGCTCGTTGGAGAGCTGGATGGCGGCGGGGTGGCCGGAGGCCAGGCGGCGAGCGTAGCGGTACGCGTGGCGCAGGTCCGCCGGGAGGGGCAGCGAGGCGGCCGTCATGGCCCACTCGGGAGCCGGCGAGATGACCTCCAAAGGAGACAGGCCGTGGCGGCGCATCGTCCGCGTGACCCGGTCGTGGTGTTCCGTGTCGTACGTGCCCGGTGTCGGCTCGGCCGCGGGCCATGCCTGGCCGTCCCGTATCCAGCCCGCGCCCATGTCCCGCATCGCGGCGGCGAAGGCGTCCAGGCGGGAGGGGGGTACGAGGGAGGTGGCCCAGACGTTGACGCCGAAGCGGTTGGCGGGGCCGGTGACGGCGGGACGCGGGGGAAGACAGGCGAAGTGGCCCGTCGTCTCGGCGGCCTCGACCCGGTAGTTGCCCGGGGGGAGTTCAGGCAGGGCAACGATCGCGGTCGTCTCTCCGGTCGCGACCGTCGCGTACCCCTCGGAGGCCCGATTTCCGAAGTAGTCGGTGACGCTGTAGCGCACGCGGTGTGGTTGGGCGGCGCTGCCGTCGAGTCGTAGGCGCAGGTGCGCGAGCTCTCCGTGCCGGTACGTGCCCCGTTCGCCCACTGACACCTCGCGGAGCCCCGCCCCCTTCCGCCGCCTCAGCGTGAAGCGGTCCAGCGAGAGTGCGTACGCCGTCCCGGCCTCCCGGACCGTCGGCTCGGTCACCCGGAACGTCAACGTGTTGTCGCCGCCCCGGAGTTCGAGTTCTCCGAGGTCGAGGACGGAGAGGTCGCCCCAGGCGGGTTTCGACTCGTACCAGTACGGCTGGGAGCGGGCGGTTTCCGTGAACGGGCCGTTGTTCAGGGAGAGTTGGAGGTACGAGGCCGTTGTCTCGGTGTGCGGTACCTCGACCGGGGAGGTTGCGACGGCGGTCAGCGCGTACAGGCCGGGCTGCGGGGCGTGTACGACGTATGTCGCGTACCAGCCCGCCCGCGGGGGCTTCTTGGTGGTGGCCAGGGCCAGGTATCTGCCTCCGGACGCGCGGCGGTCCCGTACGACCGGGATGTTGGTCCGTGTCGCCGCCTCGCCCTGGACCGTGAGCACCGCGGCTGCCCTCGAAGTGCCTTGTGCCCGTGCCGGGTTCAGCCCCGTCGCCGACACCGCGGTCGTCAGGAGGCCCGCCTTCATCGCCGTACGCCTGTTGAAGCCCATCGCTCAAGGACACACGGGCGGGGCTGTGGTCCGCCTCCTGCGGGAGGCGGACCGTACCCGGACAGGGTCTCAGGGGCAGGCCTCAGGGATGCCGGCTATCGCTTCTTGTACCTCGCCGTCACCTCGACCTCGACGAGCCAGCCCGGGACGGGCAGCGAGGCGACCTCCACCGACACCCGGGCCGGGCGTGCGTTGTTGGCGAGCAGCGGGGCCTTGGCGGGTGAGGTGCCCATGGGGACCGGGACGACCTCGTGCGACTTCAGGTCGATGTTGGCGAAGTACTGCCGGTACGCGCGGTTCCAGCCCGCGTAGTCGGCGATCTCCGTGCCCGGCGGATTGGAAAGATAGGCCTTCATCGTGATGACGTCGGCCGGGGTCAGGCCCGCGGCCTCCAGGTTGGTCTTGATGTTGCGCAGGACGACGAGGGCCTGGGCCTCGGTGATCGTGACGCCCGTGGCGCCCTCGGTGAGCGAAGGGTCGGTGTACCGCTCGGGCGTGCCCTCCGGTGCGCTGGGGTTGAGCGCGGTCGGGCCGAGGCCGCTGCCCTGGTAGACGGCCACCTCGCCGCCTGTCGCCACGCCGTTCGCGATGGCCGGGTTGGTCTGCCCCTCGGGCAGCATCACGCGTACCGTCTTCGGGCCGGGCGACCACCAGCCCTGGGCGTCGGCCAGCGTGACGGAGCCGCTCAGGAACGCGCCCGTCAGCGCCGTGGCGGCAAGGATCTGCGTACGCCGCTTCATGCGCTTCATCTGCCTCATCTGCTTCATGCGGCCATCACCCTTTCGTGGATGTCTGTCACGACCTTGCGGGCCGAGGTGAACGCACCGTGCTGCCAGGCGATGACATGGCTGAGCCAGTCGCCGGCGAAGTAGACATGTCCTGCGGGCTTGTTCAACAGCCTGTATTCCGGGCCGGTCTGCGAGGGCCAGCCCACCCAGCCGGCCTCGATGTGGGGCGTGCGGTGCCAGGCCACGCTGAAGGAGCGGTCGAGTTCGGTGCGGTACTTCTCGCCGTGGATCCTGACGCCACGGCTCACCGCCCGCTGCACGCGCTCGGCGTGCGGCAGGTCGCTGTAGGCGATGGCGTTGGCGCCGAAGTTGTAGTAGCCGATGAGCGTGCCGCGGCGGCCCTGGTAGCCGTACGAGGGATACCAGATGGTGGCCAGGTCGGTGTCGGTCGGCGTGATGCCGCCGTAGATGTGCTCGTCCGTCTCCCACCAGCGGCTGCGGTACTCGAGCCCCACCTTGCCGACCGGCGTCGCGACGGGGTACTTCAGCGCCGCGGTGATGTCCGCGCCAAGGTTGTGCTTGATGCGGGCCATGACCATGGGCGGGACCGCCGCCACGACGAAGTCGGCGCGGCGGCTGCGGGTTCGGCCCGTCGCGTCCTTGTAGACGACCTCGGCACCGTCGGGGAGGTCCTTGACCTCCGTCGCCTTGGCGCCGTAGATGATCCGGTCCTCGCCGATCGCCTTCGCCAGCGCGTACGGGATCGCGTCCATCCCGCCGATCGGCTGGAACATCAGCATGGCCTGGTCGTAGCCGAACTCGAAGGAGAAGCGCTGCCCGACGCCGCTCCCGATGACGTCCGACAGCGAGGGCACCGGGCCGAGCACGGTGCCCTCCTCGAAGGCCGCACCCGGCTCGACCGAGTAGCCGCGCCGGTCGGAGCCCGTGTAGGCGAAGCCGTCGGCCTTGCCCTTGATGGCACCGAAGTTCTGCAGGAACGCGATCAGCCGCTCCTTGTCGGCGGCGGTGAGATCCTTGTCCAGGGCTCCCTGGTCGGTGGCCTTGGCGAGCAGCTCGGAGACATATCCGTAGGCGTCGGCCTTCGCGGTGCGCCAGCGGATCGGTTTGCCCGCCAGGGCGGCGCTGTTCTCGTGGTAGATGTACGCGTTGGCGTTCTGATTGGTGAACACCTCAAGCGGGACGCCCAGTTCACGGCAGTACTCGAGCGTGACATGGGACTGCGGCAGCCGGGCCGGGCCCGCGTTCATGTACTGGCCCTTGGAGAAGGACGCCGTCTGGGTGCGCCCGTCCAGGTCGGTCAGCGTGGTGCCGCCGCGGACCGTCCAGTTGCGGCCACCGGGGCGGTCCTTCGCCTCCAGGATCCGGCAGTCGTAACCGGCCTTGCCCAGCTCGTACGCGGTCGCCAGGCCGGCTATGCCGCCGCCGAGTATCAGGACCTTCTTGCCGTTCCTGCCGCTCTGTCCGGTGAGCGTGAAGTCGCTCTTCCGGGGCGGCCGGTACGCCTCCGCCCGTGCTTCCGGGACCGGGGCCAGCCCCAGCGCGCCCATCGCCGAGTAGAGCATTCCGGCGCCGCCCGCGACTCCGACGGATCTCAGGAAGTTGCGTCTGGATGCTTCGTGGGTCATCAATGTCTCCTCACCCGCAGCCCTCGGCCCGCGACTTGCGTGGGCTGGGCACATCGTCCGATCGAACCCGGCCACGTGGGGGGTGAGTTGCTGGTGAGCCGGAAGGTGCTCCACGAGCCTCGTTCAGGACTGTTACAGCGCTATGCCGATGACATATCGGTGACATGAGCACGTACGGAGTACGTGCGGAGACCGCGCCCTCAGTCCTCCGGGTCCTTGATCACCGGGAAGCGCCTCGGCGCCACGAACAGCAGGACCAGGAAGGCGAGTCCGGCCGCGCAGGCCGCGCCGAAGTAGACGGAGTGGACGGCCTCCGCGACCGCTCGGCGTACGTGCTCGCCGGGGGTGCCCGAGTCGAGCGCCTTGGTCACCGAGTCCAGGTCGCCCGCGCCGCCGAGCCGGGCGGTCAGTACCCCGTTGGCGACCGCGCCGAAGAGGGCGGCGCCGATCGTCTGGCCGGTCTGGCGGCAGAAGAGGATGGAGGCTGTCGCCGTACCGCGTTCGTTCCACTCGACGGTCGACTGCACGCCGATGATCAGCGGGAGTTGGAAGAGCCCGAGCGCGCCGCCGAGCAGGAGCATCAGGAGCGTGGGCTGCCAGGCCTCGCCGGGGTACGGGAGGAAGGGGAAGGCGAACAGGATCAGCGTGGCCGTGCCGATGCCGAGCATCGCCGTGTTGCGGAAGCCGATGCGACGGTAGACGTGCTGGCTGAGGGCCGCCGAGACCGGCCAGCTCAACGTCCATACGGAGAGTACGAATCCGGCGGTGATCGGGGCGAGTCCGAGCACCGACTGCGCGTATGTCGGGAGGAAGACCGTCGGGGCGACCATCAGGAGGCCCAGTGCGCCGAGTGCCAGGTTCACGGCGGCGATGGTGCGGCGGCGCCAGACCCAGCCGGGGATGATCGGTTCGGCGGCCCGGCGTTCGATGAGGACGAGAGCGGCGATCAGGACAAGTCCCGTACCGAACAAGGCCATTGAGGGCGGCGAGAGCCACGGCCAGGCCACCCCGCCCTGCACCAGCGCCGTCAGGAGTACGCCGCCGCAGGCGAAGACCGTGAGCGCGCCGGCCCAGTCGATGCGGGGGCGATCGGTGGTCCTTCGTTCGCGCTGGGGCTCGTGGAGGTGGCGGATCAGCAGCCAGAGGGCGACCGCGCCGAGCGGCAGGTTGATGAGGAAGATCCAGCGCCAGTCGGCGTAGGCGGCGAGCACCCCGCCGAGCGCCGGGCCCGCGACCGCCGAGGTGGCCCAGACCGTGGACAGCTTGGCCTGGATCTTGGGGCGTTGTTCGAGCGGGTAGAGGTCGGCCGCGAGGGTCTGGACCGTGCCCTGGAGGGCGCCGCCGCCGAGGCCCTGGACGACCCGGAAGGCGATCAGCGCGGCCATGTTCCAGGCGACCGCGCAGAGCAGGGAGCCGAGGAGGAAGAGGATCGAGCCGGCGATCAGCACCGGCTTGCGGCCGAAGGTGTCGGAGAGCTTGCCGTAGACGGGCAGGGTGACCGTCACGGCGAGCAGATAGCCGGAGAACAGCCACGAGAAGACGGAGAAGCCGCCCAGGTCGCCGACGATCTGCGGGACGGCCGTCGACACGATCGTGGAGTCGAGTGCGGCCAGGCCCATGCAGAGCATGAGGGAGGCGACGACGGCTCGGCGGCCGCGGGCCCCGGCCCGCACGGCGGCGGGCTCGTCCTCCTTCGCGGCGGATATCTCGGTGTCTTCCCCCTGGCCCACTGGATTCCTTCCCCCTGCACCTATCTGCCGGAAGCCACTCTCCCACTTGATCCTCACGTCGGGGGAGGGCGGACGCTGACCGGGGCTGGTGGGTGGAGGCGTCCCTGAGAGGGGGTCCACCGAAGGGTGGAGATCCCCTAGGGGGCTCTCCGTACTACGGCCCGGGGAGGGTTCGTACCGCCGGAGGAGGAGAGGGGCGAAACCGCTCCTTAACCTGGCTTTATGCCGCTGGGGGGCGGCGTACCGCACCTGCCGGGGTGGGGTTTACCCCAGCAGAAGACTGCGCTGGGCACCAGCGCGGTGGACCACCCGCCGCCACCAGACTTATCGCTGTAACCGCACGGCGTGAACGAACACCGTCACCGCACGGTGTGAACGAACACCGCACGACGCGACCGCACGACATACACGACAACCGCAGATCCCGTCGTCCTCAAGGGCGTCCGACTTAGGAGACATACCGTGACATCGGCTGTAACCATTCCCAGGCACGGCAGCACTGGAGGACGTACGGCCGTCGCGGCACGGGCGCGGCAGGTCGTGAAGGCGTACGGGTCCGGTGAGACCCGCGTCGTCGCCCTCGACCAGGTCGACGTGGACATCGCACGCGGCCAGTTCACCGCGATCATGGGCCCCTCGGGCTCCGGCAAGTCCACGCTGATGCACTGCCTCGCCGGACTCGACACCGTCTCCTCCGGGCAGATCTTCCTGGACGAGACCGAGATCACCGGCCTCAAGGACAAGAAGCTCACGCAGCTTCGCCGGGACCGTATCGGCTTCATCTTCCAGGCGTTCAACCTGCTGCCGACGCTGAGCGCGCTGGAGAACATCACGCTCCCGATGGACATCGCGGGCCGCAAGCCGGACAAGGGCTGGCTGGCCCAGGTCGTGGAGACCGTCGGGCTCAAGGACCGGCTCAAGCACCGGCCCAACCAGCTCTCCGGAGGCCAGCAGCAGCGCGTCGCCGTGGCCCGGGCACTGGCCGCCCGGCCCGAGATCATCTTCGGTGACGAGCCGACCGGAAACCTCGACTCCCGCGCCGGCGCCGAGGTGCTGGGCTTCCTGCGCCGCTCGGTCGACGAGCTCGGCCAGACCATCGTGATGGTCACGCACGACCCGGTGGCCGCCTCGTACGCGGACCGTGTGCTGTATCTCGCCGACGGCCGGATCGTCGACGAGATGTACCGGCCCACCGCGGACGCCGTCCTCGACCGCATGAAGGACTTCGACGCCCGGGGGCGCACGTCATGACCGTCTTCAAGACCTCGATGCGCAACTTCTTCGCGCACAAGGGGCGGATGGCCCTCTCGGCCGTCGCCGTCCTGCTCTCGGTGGCCTTCGTGTGCGGCACGCTCGTCTTCACCGACACGATGAACACGACCTTCGACAAGCTCTTCGCGACGACCTCGGCCGACGTCACGGTCTCCCCCAAGGCGGCCAAGGCCGACGACACCCCGCAGAACGGCAAGCCGGAGTCGCTGCCCGCGTCGACCGTCGCCCGGGCGCAGAAGGCACAGGGCGTCAAGTCGGCCGAGGGCGCGGTCAGTTCGATGAACGTGACCGTCGTCAACAGCAAGAACAAGAACATGGGGTCCAGCACCGGCGCCCCGACGATCGCGGGCAACTGGACGAAGAACGACCTGCGTTCGATGGAGATCACCTCCGGGCACGCCCCGCGCGGGCCCACCGAGGTGATGGTCGACGCCGACACCGCGGACAAGCACGACCTCAAGATGGGTGACGAGCTGCGCACCATCGCCGTCACCGGTGACTTCAAGGCGAAGATCGTCGGCATAGCCACCTTCAAGGTGACCAACCCCGGTGCCGCCGTCGTCTACTTCGACACCGCCACCGCACAGCGCGAACTGCTCGGCTCCACCGGCCGGTTCACGCAGATCAACGTCTCGGCGGCGCAGGGCGTCACCGACACGCAGCTCAAGCAGAACGTCTCCACGGCGCTCGCCGGTGCCGAGAAGGCCACCGGGGCGTACAAGATCCAGACGCAGAAGGAGTTCTCGGACGAGAACCGCGAGGGCATCGGCGAGTTCATGAACGTCATCAAGTACGCCATGCTCGGCTTCGCCGGAATCGCCTTCCTGGTCGGCATCTTCCTGATCATCAACACCTTCTCGATGCTGGTCGCCCAGCGCACCCGTGAGATCGGCCTGATGCGGGCGATCGGCTCGTCCCGCAAGCAGGTCAACCGGTCCGTGCTGGTCGAGGCGCTGTTCCTCGGCGTCATCGGCTCGATCCTGGGTGTCGCCGCTGGTGTCGGAATCGCGATCGGCCTGATGAAGCTCATGTCGATGGCGGGCATGAACCTCTCCACCGCCGACCTGACGGTGAAGACCACGACCCCGGTCATCGGCCTGGTCCTCGGCGTCGTCGTCACGGTGCTCGCCGCCTATCTGCCCGCCCGCCGCGCGGGCAAGGTCTCCCCGATGGCCGCGCTGCGCGACGCCGGTACGCCGGCCGACGGCAAGGCCGGCTGGATCCGGGGCATCATCGGCCTCCTCCTCACGGGAGCCGGCGGCGCCGCGCTCTTCACGGCGGCCGGCGCCGACAAGGCCGCGGACGGCTCGTTGATGCTCGGCGCCGGTGTGGTGCTCTCGCTGATCGGGTTCGTCATCATCGGCCCGCTGCTCGCCGGCGTCGTGGTCCGGGCCATCAGCGCGGTCCTGCTGCGCGGCTTCGGACCCGTGGGACGACTGGCGGAGCGGAACGCGCTGCGCAACCCGCGCCGCACCGGCGCCACCGGCGCGGCCCTGATGATCGGCCTCGCGCTGGTCGCCTGCCTCTCCGTGGTCGGCTCCTCGATGGTGGCCTCCGCGACCGAGGAGCTCGACAAGTCGGTCGGCACGGACTTCATCGTCCAGGGCAACCAGCGGATCGTGCCGCAGGCCCAGAAGGCCATCGAGTCGACGCCGGGGCTGGAGCACGTCACCAGCTACAAGGAGGTCGAGGCCAGGTTGACCTCGCCCGACGGCAAGACCGAGGACAGCAGCGTGACGGCCGCGGACCCGACGTACGCGAGCGACCTGCGCCGCGAGACGACCGCCGGTGACCTGTCGGCGGCCTACGGCAAGGACGCGATGGCGCTCGGCTCCGACTACGCCAAGAAGCACGGCGTGAAGGTCGGCGACACGATGACCGTCGCCTTCAAGGGCGGCCAGACCGCCAAGCTGAAGGTCGCGGCGATCACGAACGACGACGTGGCCATCGACAAGGGCGCGCGGTACATGAGCATCGCCACGATGGAGAAGTACGTCCCGGCCGACAAGATCCCGCCGAACGACATCATGTTCGCCACGGCCAAGGAGGGCCAGGAGAAGACGGCGTACACGGCCCTGAAGAAGGCCCTGGACCCGTACCCGCAGTACCAGGTACGTGACCAGACCGACTACAAGCAGGAGCTCAAGGACCAGATCGGCCAGCTCCTGAACATGGTCTACGGCCTGCTGGCCCTCGCGATCATCGTGGCGGTCCTGGGTGTCGTGAACACCCTGGCGCTGTCGGTGGTGGAGCGGACCCGCGAGATCGGCCTGATGCGTGCCATCGGCCTCTCCCGCCGCCAGCTCCGCCGCATGATCCGCCTGGAGTCGGTCGTCATCGCCCTCTTCGGAGCGCTGCTCGGCCTCGGCCTGGGCATGGGCTGGGGCGCCACCGCCCAGAAGCTCCTCGCCCTGGAGGGCCTGAAGGTCCTGGAGATCCCCTGGCCGACGATCATCGGCGTCTTCATCGGCTCGGCCTTCGTGGGACTGTTCGCCGCGCTTGTGCCCGCGTTCCGGGCGGGTCGCATGAACGTGCTGAACGCGATCGCGACGGAATAGCCGCGGCAGCGGCGGCCGCCGTCCCTTCCGCCGCCGTCACCGCCCCAGAGCCACCGTGGACGGGGGTCACGGGGGAAGAGGGAGCCCGGCACCGGCGAGTCTCCGGACTCGCGGGTGCCGGGCTCCGGCGTGCGGCGGCTTTTGACGCGGGGATGTTCTCGCCCCCGCCGCCCCTACCCGTTCCCGTCCCTGGGGGCTGCGCCCCCAGACCCCCCTTTCGGCCTGAACGGCCTCGTCCTCAAACGCCGGACGGGCTGAAAATCAGCCCCTCCGGCGTTTGAGGA
>NZ_JBVIPT010000035.1:59127-61908 GCF_055577685.1 Streptomyces sp. NPDC033178 | reverse complement strand
ACTGCCTGCAGCACCGCCAGCTGTTCGACGAACACGCCGCGTTCCCCACCGAACTCGCCGCCGCAGCTTGACGCGTTGGCATCGTGAGGTGTCTGGCTGGTGGTGAAGCAGCAGAACGGGTCGCGCGAGTACGACAGGACCATGTGGAACGAGTAGACCTTCGCAATGCCCATGTGGGTGAGGACCTTGCCCTCGTCGCCCCAGTCCACTTGCGCCTGGGCGCCGGGGATGACCTCGAAGCGGCGGTGCATGCCCGCCAGTTCCTTCGGAGTGATGCCGAGTTCTTCCGCGACCCGGGGGCGGGCTTCCTGGACATAGAGCTTGACCCGCTGGTAATTCCCGGTGAACCCGTACTCCTGGGCGAGGCGTTCGTGGATGACTGCGGCCTTTATCAGGATCTCCGCCCGCAGCATCGAGTCGACCAGCGGCGCGAACTCGTCGATCACCCTCGCCCGCACCCGCCCGTTCGGCGACCGGCGAGGAGGCGACGCGGGCCCGTCGGCGGACAGGTACTTGCTGACGGTCCGCCAGTTCAGCCCGGTCTCCTTGGCGACCTCCGACAAGCTCATCGCACCGGACTCGACCAGGCCGCGAAAACGCCGGAGTTCCAGCCAGCGTTCCGGGTCCAAGACCACAACCCACCCCCTCTGCACCCCCGAACAGGACAGGAGCAGAGTGCCGGGCACCAGCCCTCAGCACATCAAGAACTCTGCACGTTCATCCGTACGCGGCTCTGTACGTTCACGTGTACGCCGACACCACCAGCGTGTGGGAGTACTTGGGCAGGTTCTCCATCACACACATGAAGCCACGCTGGTAATGGATCACCTCGCCGGGGACTCCCGGACTGGCTTTGTAGTCTTCCGCGTTGATGGCCTTGGCCTGCGGATGGGTTTCCACCTCGGTGCCAGGCCAGCCGCTCAGCTCGCCAGCCAGTTCCTCGATGCCTTCTTGCAGCGTCCTGACGTGGTCTTCGGCCGCGAGCGCTCCAGCTGTGGTGCGAGCCTCGGCCTCGGCTTCTGCCGAACGCAGAGCCTGCAGACGCTCGGCCAGGGACTCGATTCTGCGCGCGGTGGGCCACTCCACACCAGACACCGGCCGAACGGCGCGCTCGGCAGCGCCTTTGAAGGGAACGATGAACAGGCCGCGGTTGAAGAACTGGATCTGCTCGATGGCGACGCCCGGGTAGGGCTCCAGCGCGGCCAGCAGGCCCGGCAGGTTCTCTGGCGGGAAGGCATGGCCCAGGACGATGCCTGTGAGGGCGCCGCGGATGTCGACGTAGTCGAAGTCAACGGATTGGTTCAGTGCGACCAGCCGGTACTCGGCCTCGCTGTTCCAGTCGATGTGCTTGCGGAAGAACAGCTGGTCCTTGTTGGCCTCGGCGTAGGCCAGTGACACGGCGTCGATCCCGAACTCTTCGACCTGCTCCAGGTCGATGCCGACAATGGCGGGACTGTGCTGGCTGCTGAGGTAGCGGACGGGGCCATGGAAGGTCAGTGAAGCAGGACCGGAGTGGTGAAGGAACGACTCGACGAGCCGGGCACGGTCGAACTTCAGGCACACCCCCCGATGTCCTGCGCCGTAATGGGCCCACAGCGCCAGGTGCGCCCAGCCGCGCAGTGCGTCGGGGTTGGCCACGGTGTCTGGCAAGGTCACGTCCTGCGTCAGACATCCGACCTTGGTGTGCAGACGCAGCTGCCGGTCGACTTCGTCCCACAAGGCCAGGTCGGGTCCGGAGCCCGCATGGGAGCGATTGCTGAAGCTTGGGTAGTGGGGCTGTGATTCCCACAGGTCATTGGTGGACTGATAAGGCGACAGGCGGAGTTCGCCCGAAGCCAAGATGCCGAAGAGCCCTTTGTCGTTCGTGTAATGGAACAGGCTGGCGGTCAGGCCGCGGGGGGTGGTCAGTACCTCGAACTCGTTGTGGTTCTCGAAGGCCAGAACCGCCTGAGAGGGGGCTGCGGAGCTGAGGGGCTGGTCGTCAGTGGTCATCGAGCACCGTCCTTCCGGGGTCTGAACTGACGGATGCACCCTACCGTGAAATCGTCAGAGTGACGATAATCGTGTGGGTGTGCGCGACCGTTTCCCGGTGTGCCGACGAGCCGCGTGGAGCGGGTGTGCTTGTTGGCCTCCGTGCGATCGAGGCGCGTTGGTTGCTGTGATCTGGTGATATCTCAACGGAGTACCTCCCATTGCGTGGTTGCTTCACTATGTCCGGCTCCGCCCTGCCGGGAAGAAGGTCACCGTAGGCGCCACCACTGACACCCCCGCTCGCCTGCAAGGTGACGGCTGGTCAGGGCGCACATGGCACGCCATCGTTCGGGAGTTGTTGTGACTGGGCTTCGGGCACCGGCCTGCCACTGTGCTGGCGATCCGACGCAGTGCCCCGAGCGAATTCGCCTTACCGGGCCACCGGTCTGCGGGGCGCTGGACTGTCAGTGCCGGGCCATACACTCCAAAATGGCACAACTGTGCCCAGAGGGAAGGGGGGTGAGCAACGATGCCCAGGAGAGGAAGCCGCGGCAGCTCCG
Source organism: Streptomyces sp. NPDC033178 (assembly GCF_055577685.1). Classification (NCBI taxonomy): domain Bacteria; kingdom Bacillati; phylum Actinomycetota; class Actinomycetes; order Kitasatosporales; family Streptomycetaceae; genus Streptomyces; species Streptomyces sp. NPDC033178. Next base: position 59,377 of record NZ_JBVIPT010000035.1, on the reverse strand, counting down.
GGACACGAGCCCGGAGCGCCGACAGCGGCCGCTTCGTGACGAAGGGCTACGCCAGGCGTAACCCCGCGAAGACGGTAGTCGAGACGGTCAAGAAGCGTTCCGGCAAGAAGTGACTTCTTGAGGTCTCACCCAGGAGTGGGGGGGGGGGGGGGGGGAAAGCGCCCCCCCCCCCCCCCCCACCCAAGGGGGGGGGGCACACCCAAAGGGGGGTGACCGTCCTTAAGCGTAGCGGCCCCAGCAAAGAAGGGGA
>NZ_JBVIPT010000035.1:0-59117 GCF_055577685.1 Streptomyces sp. NPDC033178 | reverse complement strand
GGGGAGGGCGAAAGGCTTGGCGAAGAAGGATTTGTTTTTTCCTCCCCCCCCCCCGCCCCCCCCCCCCCCCCCCCCCCACTCCGCCCAGCTCACCCTATAGATCCAGGGGCGTGCGCCCAGCCAGCGGGTGGCTAATCGTCATGAGCTGTACCGGCCTCGGCGAAGAAGGGGATGGGCAGCGCCAGTCCCCTGAGCCGCATGATCCTTGAACATCTGCGCTGCGGAGGAAGCATCCGGTGATCAGCGAGCCCTTAAACTTCCCTTCCACAAGGGGGACCGCATGGCAGGCGTGGGGGAGAGCGTGGCAGAGACCGTGCAGCTGTCGGCGTTGAGTGAGCAGCTGGTTGGTATCGGGTTTGAGCGGCTTGCCCAGGGCGCGCCGACCATGCTGAGCATTTCCCTGTTCGCCCGCGAGCTGGCCTTCAACGCACCGGAGGGCTGGCAGAGCGAGCGCGAGCCGTCATGGGAGCAACTGGCCGCACGTGCTGGAGCGATTCTCGCCGATGGGCCGTTGTTCTTGGTGCCGACGTGGGAGCGAAGGACAACTCCGGACAGCCGCCGTGCAGCCGCTCCCGACTACTACGCCGAGGTCATGGCCTCGTGCCGCCCGCCTTCACCCGACGCCGTGATGGCGGTGCTGCTTCCGGCACACGGATGGGTCTCAGATCAACCCTGGGCGGCCGAGATGCGGACGAAGGTGGCCGAGCCCTGGGACACCCTGCTCGTGGTCTACGGGTCGGGCACGCTGACGCAGATGCATGCGAGTGTGGAATCGGCGGTTGTCTTCCTGCGGGCGCGAGGGCAGACCATGCCGGTACTGAAAGTCTTTCAGGTGCCGCGCCCCCGTCTCGACGAGACGGCTGTCGTCAAGGACTTCGAGCGGCTGCTGACCCGGCAGGGCGGCAGGGGAGAGCACGGCTACGTGCTGCGGGAAATACCCAGCCCGGAACGGGGCCTGTACTTCGATCGCTTCGACCCGCACATCCTCCAACGCCGCGAAGACCTGGCCGGCTTCGGAGCCGTCAACGCGCTCGGCGATCTCTTCACTTTCCACCTTGCTCCCTTCGGCGAGGCCCGCCTCGCCTACGTCGCGGTCACGCGCACTCGCCGTCGTCTCGACATGGGCGGCTTGTCCTGGATTCAGGAGCATCCTGATGGATGCCCTTTGCCGGTTCCGCACAACGAGCTGCGGAACCCGGCGGGTCCAGACGGCGGAGTACTTCCCGTGGGCTTCGGTTTGTAGCCGACTGCCGGCGGCGGATGCGATGTCAGAAGTGTTCCTGCATCAGGAAAGGGCCGGACCAGAAGAGTGTGGCTGCTGGCCCGGCGCCCCAGAATTGGAGATGCGCATGGTGACGCCGATGGCCGGTATTCGTTGCTGTTGTCGCTGTCGTTTGCTGTCCAAAAGTGATCGTTGACGGAGTGATCATGCCGTGATTGCCTGATCCGTCGAGACGGACTCAAGCGTCCGTACGACGACCTGGGGGAAATTTTGCACACCAGAACGAGAAGATCTCTGGCAGTGGTCGCAGCGTCAGTCCTCGCGTTACTTGTGCCCATCACGGCCAGTGCCGATACAACGTCTTCGGCTCGACCGGTATCCGCAACGGCGGATGACGGACGGACCGGCACCGGATTGGCTGCTCAGAAGGTAGGCGATCAGCCATCGGATTTCCAAGCTCTCCCTGAAACAGAGCAGGCTTCACCGCAGTCCAACTGTGCTGAGACAAAGCGCAACCTGAAGGCTCTCAGGGAGTCCGGCCAGAAGCGGGCCGTATGCTTCGAATGGCAGACCCCGCAGGAGCTCGCAAAGACGCAGGGCTCGTCAGCCTCGTCTGCGGCGAGCGTGGTGTGGTGCGGAGAGAAGGCAGAGAATCAGGTCTATGTGACGCGCGATTCCATTTGCTCGCGGCGTGGCGTTGTCATTGTCCTGATGGACACGGTCACAGGCATGATCTTCGGCAAGGCCTACGGCACCCTTGAGCAGGAGATCGACACCCAGAACACGAACCCCGAATTCTTCGAGTACATGAAGTTCGACCTCACATCGGCTGACATCACGTCGAGTGTGATGACAGTGAAGGTGGACGCGGTCTGCTCGCTCAACGCCAGCTGCAAGCAGAACGCAGACCCGTGGAACGCTCCTCGACCGATCACGGTCGGTGGGTCCATCGACGGCGGTTTCACCCGCCTGTGGACCGAGAACGCGGGGAACAAGTCCTTCCTCATCAGCTATGCGCTGACCGTCAACATCGGAGGGACGTACGGTACGGCCAGGTGGGGAGACGCGGGGGAGCCGAGCGCCGGCCAGTACATGGTGCGCTGCGACAAGGAGATCAACGGTTCCACCAAGGGGTGTGTCGTACCGGCGTTCACCCCCACCTTTGTGGTGGACCAGAAGTACAGTGAGGCCCGTCAGTTCATCGGCATGGTCCAGGCGAGCATGGCCACGCACCCGGGCTGGGAGGGCCGCGGGCAGCCTCTGCACCGCGAGTCGGACGAGAGCGTCGTGAGCAAGAACCGCGCCGTGGTCTGCGACAGTACGTTCAAGCCGCACACGAGTACTCCGCCGCCAGTTCAGTGCGACGAGTTCCCGTTCGCCAGGACGAAGGAGAGCGGCAGACAGTTGGGGGTCACCTCTGGAGCGTCCTGCCAGCAGTACATGGTCACCTCCCAGACCATCGAGGGCAAGCAGTACCTGTCTCTCACCTGGCCCGGACTCAACCAGGGCCAGATGCCTGCCGCAAACGCAAAGTGCGCCCGTGCCAGCATGCCGAAGAACCAGAATGAGGGCGTGGGCGGCGACCTCGGCAGGAGGACAGTGGAGTGGCGTCTCCTTGAGGGCGACGCCTACTGGGTGGACGCCGGCCAGCCGGTAAATTAAGATCCGCGCGGAATACGCGGTCCGGACGCTGTTCAGCGGTCCGGACCGCGCAGTGGTGGTTGGTTAATAAAACGAGGTAGCACCGTGAGCACCAGCATCTTCCCGAACTCGCAACTCTACGGAACCGGGTACTGTGCCCTCTTCGTTAGAGGGATTTCCCCCACCGAGCTTCTGGCCAGGGTGTCAGGAAGAGAGATTCAGCCGATTCCTTTGACCCGTCTCGAAGCAGATGCCATCAAAGCGCTCGGGGAAGACATTGACGAAGACGACGTCCCCGAGCTGAACATGGATGAATTGCACAGCAGCGGCATGCTCGACGGCACTGGTCCACTGCTGCGTGCCGGAACCCACGGCGACTGGTCCTTCGTTGTTGAGTCGGAAGGACCGTACCTTGCGAGTGACGAAATCCTCGCCTCCGTTTCCCGCGACGCAGTCGCCCTGTCTGTAAGACTGAGCGAAACAGGATCCACGTGGATCTCGTACGCGAAAAACAGCGAGATCCTCTCCTCCTTCGATCCGCTCTTCCCTCAGCATGACTACGGAAAGCGCCCGGCAACTCTTGAGGAACTCACCGGATTCCGGGAGGCTATCGACAGCGGGGACCGCTCAGAAGCTTACGAAAATGCAGTTCGGAAGATTCAACAGGAACTACGGTGCGCCGTGCCCCAAGAGGCAGACACCGCGCGCCTGCTTGCCGTCCGTATCGCTGGAGGGTATTGACGACGGGATCCTGCTATCCGCGCAGAGCGCGGCGCCGGGCTCTGCGGTTGTAGTGCCGTGGGCTGCCGCGTTCTGAGGCGTTCAGGCTGTTCAGCTCAAGGGCTTGGGCGCGCGCGGCGTGCTTGGATCAGCTTTCCGCCGTTGCATGTCCTGGTTGCTGAGCGCTCACAGTGCCTTAGTTCACCAGCTGTTTTGAAGCGAGGGTGTTGAAAGGCGGCGGGCCCGGTTCATGGGTGATGCTGGCTCGGGCGGCTGGTGAACTGCTCATGCGCCTGAGGGGCAGCCCGGCGAATTCGCAGGCCTACGCCGTCAACTGGCCCCGATGCGGTGTGGGCAGTTCGCCAACCACAAGCTCGCACGGATGCATCCTGTCGATTGGACTGATCAGGCCGGATAGTTGCCGTGGTGTGGGGCGAATACATCCGTGTTTTCCGATCATGGCTTGAAGTGGCCACGTCATGACGGTGTGTGTGGGAAACGTGTGCTGTCGTGCTCGCACTGTTGTCCTTCTGTGTGTACGTTGTGACGCCTCGTGTGGGGAGTGCGGTCTCACGTGCCTCGCGGGGTGCGTGAGCGTGCCTGGGGGAGGGCTCTGTGCGCATGCACAGCGAACGACTCGTCAGAGGACTGCTGTCGGCGCGCTCCAGAGCGATCGCCGCTGGAGCGCTGGTACTTGCACTGGCTGCGGGCACTGTCTCCGCACAAGCCCCGCCCGGCGCGGCGGCTTCCTCCCCGGAAGCGGCCCTGGCCAAGCCGCCGGCGGCCGCGCAGGCCGCGGCTGACCCAGTAGGCCCGAAGGCTGACGCGGCAGACGAGCCGACCACGAACGACGCCGTCTACGCCCACGATGCGGCCGGGCGTCTGGTCGGGGTGAGTGATCCTGACGGGCAGACCGCCCGCTACCGTTACGACGGGGCCGGCAACCGGCTCGGGATCGACCGCTTCCCGACGAGCCAGCTGTCGCTGCTTGCCGTCGTGCCCACGCGTGCCGCGGCGGGAGCCAAGGTGACGCTGTCGGGCACCGGCTTCTCCGCCGCGCCCGCAGGCAACACCGTTTCCTTCAACGGCAAACCGGCCGACGTGGTGAGCAGTACGGCGACGCGTGTGGTGGTGACCGTTCCCGACGGGGTGACGGCGGGGAGCGTGTCGGTCACCGTCGGCGGGACGACGCAGCCGTCGGCGGAAACATTCACGCCGACCGTGCCGCCGAAGCTCACGGGCATGACACCCGCAACCGGTGCCGCGGGGACGGAGGTTGTTCTCGCCGGGGCGAACTTCGCCGAGACCCGGACGAACAATGTGGTCCGTTTCAACGGCGGCATCGTCGCCGAAGTAACCGGCCAGTCTGCGACTTCGCTGACCGTGCGGGTGCCCCAGGGCGCAACAACGGGGCGCGTCACGCTGGACACGTCGGACGGACGTGCCACTACCGCAGGAGACTTCACGGTCCCCTTCACCGACGAGCAGCTGGAGATGTCGCTGCGGGCCGAGGCCACGGATGCACAGCCCACCCCGTTCGCGGTCACCCAGCCGGGCTTCCGGGCGCGCATCCTGTTCGACGCCAACCAGGGCGAAGACATCTCCCTTGCGCTGACCGAGTCGACGTTCCGCTCCGTGTCCGCGAAGCTCATCGACCCGCAGGGCACCCAGATAGGCAGCACCACCACCTACAACGGCGCGGCCTACGACTGGGACCTGCGTGATCTTCCGCTCTCGGGCACCTACGCCTTGCTCTTCGTCCCCGGCTCCAACGGCGTGGGATCGGCCAAGGCCACCCTGTCCTACCCCGTGGGCGGGAAACTGGACTTCGCCGCCGCCCCTGCCGCCACCGACATCCAGCGGCAGGGCCAGAACGGCCGCTGGACCTTCGACGCCACCGCCGGTGAACCCGTCAGCCTGGGCATCGACGCCCTCACCCTGCCCCAGACACTGACCGCCACCGTGTACGGGCCTAACGGGACCGAGGTCGACGACCTGACGATCGCGGCAAAGAACGTCGGCTCCATCGACATCAACCAGCCGGACAAGACAGGCACTTACCAGCTCGTCCTGGACCCCAGCAGCGCCGCCACCGGCACCGTGAAGGTGTCCGCCTCGCACTACGCGGACGCCGGCCAGCTGACCACCGACGGTGCGGCGACGAAGGTCACCATCGACCGCCCCGGCCAGAACGGCATCACGCGCTTCTCCGGCCAGAGCGGCCAGCGCCTCTCGCTCGCGGCGACCATCACCGGATTCGACACCCTGGCCGCGCTGGACATTCGCGGCCCCGACGGGAAACAGGTCGACAGCCTCAGCGCCGTGGGCGGACCCAAGGAATGGGACCTGGCCCCGCTCCCGGCCACCGGCACCTACCGCATCTACGTGGAACCATCCCGGCTGGGCACCGGCACCGTAACCCTCACCCTGTCCCGGCCCGTCAGCCTCCCGCAGCTGTCCAGCACTGCCACCGAGCCCGTCCGGGCCGTCATCTCCCGATTCGGCCAGGACGCCGAAACCACCTTCCCGGCCAGCACGGGCAACGACCTTTCTCTCGGCCTGACGTCCAACACCTTCACCGGCAACCTCTACGTCACCGTCCTCGCTCCGTCCGGCGCCGCCGTCATCGACGGCAGAGTCGTCGCGGCGGGCCAAGCGGCCTCCCTCACCCTCGGCGATCTGCCGGAGACCGGCACCTACCGCGTCGTGCTGGATCCCTTCCAGGACGCCACCGGCGCGGTCAGCCTCCTGCTGTCGGCGGATCTGCACAGCTCCCCGCCGCTTGACGGCGCCTCAGCACCGGTGTCGATCAACCGGGCCGGACAGCACCTCAGGGCCGACTTCACCGCCCCGCCAGGCGGCACCATCGGCATCGGCATCACCGACAACACCCTGACCGACACCCTCAACGTGGCGCTTCTCGCGGCAGACGGCACGGTGGCCGAAGACCTCGGCACGGTCACTCGCGCGAGCACCGGCGCGAAATACATGGCGGGCCTGATCCCAGGAGCCGCCTACACCCTGCTCCTGGAACCGAACAAGGCCGTCACCGGCTCCCTGACCCTGTGGCTGTCGAGCCCGGTCACCGCCGGAACCCTCTCCGACAGCGCCCCCACTGTGACCGGCAACCTCGCCCGGCCCGGACAGCAACTCGTCTTCCTCGTGCCCGCGACAGCTGGCAGCGGGAAGGCCGTGACCTTCACCAACAGCACCCTGGGATCCACCCGGATCGCCACCGAGACACCCGATGGCAGCATCACCAAGAACGCATCCACCCTCACCGCCGCCACCGGCGAGGTGGACCTGCGCGCCCCCCTGGCCGCCGGCACATACCGGGTACTGCTGCGTCCCGACAAACCCGTCACCGGCGCCGCCACAGCCACCCAGATCCGCGACATCGATGCGGGAGCTCTCATAGCCGGGGGAGCCAAACGGCCCGCCGCGATCACAGCCGGCGGTCAGAACGCCCACTTCACGTTCACCGGCACCCAGGGGCAGAAGGTCACCGTCACCACGGACACCCCGCCCTACGCCTGGGACCTGTCCGTCGCGAACCCTGATGGCACCTGGCTGGCCGACGCCCGTCGCATCACCCAGACCACCACCTCACTCATCCTGACCACCCTGCCGGCCACCGGCACCTACACCCTCACGGTGGACCCCTCCAACCAGGCCACCGGCACCCTTTCCGTCGGCATCACCGCCGCAGCCTCAGCGGCCACCTCACCGCAGCCGGTCCGGCCGCGCGACAACGCCATCACCGCCAGCGGCATGACCACCGGTCCGAAGGCCACCGGCCCCAAGGACCGGCCCGAAACGGAACGTCGCAGCGGTAGCGTGCCGACCGGCCCGGACACCTGGCAGCCCGGACAGGCTCAACTGGCCGGGCGCACCTGGAGTACCGGCCGGTCCCACACCCCAACCGCCCCGGCGCCACTGCCCGCACGGCGCGGCACGACCGCGCTCACCGGCCGGGTACTCAAACTCGACGGAAAACCACTCGCCGGCGTCATCGTCCGCATCGGCGGCACGACCCGGCGCACCGACACACGCGGCCGCTTCGTCCTCGACGGCCTCAAACCCGAGGCCACCACCCTCACCGTCGACGGACGCACCGCCAACACCCGCACCCGCCACTACGGCATCTTCGACATCCACATCCGCCTGCGCGACGGCCAAGCAACACGGCTGGGCTTCCCCGTATGGATGACCCCGCTGGACACCAAGCACACGGTCGCCCTCGACGCGCCCACACGCCACGACACCGTCCTGAAGACTCCCAAGATCCCCGGGCTGGAAGTACGCATCCCCAAGGGAAGCGTCGTCAGGGACCAGGACGGCAAACCGGTGACCGAACTGGGCATCACCGCCATCCCCATCGACCGGCCGCCCTTCCCACTGCCCAAGAACAGCGAAGTCCCCGTCTACTTCACCGTCCAGCCCGGCGGCACCTACGTCTTCCCCAAGGGCGCCCAGATCATCTACCCCAACTACACCCACCAACCGCCCGGGCAGCGCACCGACTTCATCAGCTACGACCCCAAAAAGAAGGGCTGGCACGTCTACGGACACGGCACCGTCTCCGCGGACGGCACCCAGGTCATCCCCGACGACAAGACCCGGGTCTGGCAGTTCACCGGGGCCATGATCAGCACGTCCGACCTGCTCCCGTTCGACATCCCTATGCTCGACGACGTCATCGACTGGCTCTCCGGCGACCCAGTCGACCTCGGCACCGGCCTGCTCACCGACGCCCGCACCGACCTCGCGGTCGCAGACGCCTTCTTCCCCGGCGAGGTGAACCGGACCTACTGGCAGGGGGACAGCCGCACCCGCGCCTTCGGAGTGGGCCGGGACCTCTCGTACAACATCAGCTTGTACGACACCTCCCAGAGGCGGCGGCAGTCCCTCGACATGATCTTTCCTGGAGGAAGGGTCGTCCCCTTCAAACGCACATCACCAGGTGACGGTTTCGTTGACGCCGTCTTCGAACCGCTCAGCAATGCCACAGCACTCCAAGGTGCAAAGATCACCGCGAGTTACGACGTCAACTGGGGGTTCTGGCGCCTACGCATGCGTGATGGCACCGACTGGTTCTTCCCGCAATACGGCCCGATGAACGGAATGCGGGACCGCTACGGCAACGTCCTGCGCTTCACCCGATCCAATGGCGGCCGCGGCGATTTGACACACATTGCCACGCCGACGGGTCGGTGGATCGACCTAGCCTACGACGACAAGCATCGCGTCACCTCAGCAAAGGACAATGCCGGCCGCGGTGTCTCCTATACCTACGACGCCGCCAGCCGCCTCGAGACAGTGACCGACCCGGCCGGAAAGACCAGCCGGTACACCTACGACGGCACAAGCAACCGCATCAGGACGGCGGTAGATGCCCGCGGCGTCACCTACATGACCAACGACTACTACGCGGACGGCCGGGTCGAAGAGCAGAGACTCACCGAGGGTGCGGCCTACTCTTTTGTTTACACCACCGGCACCGACGGCAAGATCACTGCCACCGAGGTCACGCAGCCGGGAGGTGCCGTCAGACGTGTGCAGTTCGGCACCGGTGGATTTGCCACCTCCGACACCCAGGCTCATGGCACCTCCCTTGCGCGCACGACTGCCTACCAGCGTGGCGGCACCAATCACCGCATCGAGAGAATCACCGATCCCTATGGGCGTCGCACCGACCTGACCTACGACGCCCAGGGACATGTCACCGCCACCACACAGCTCGCCGGAACGGCCAAGGCCCGTTCCTCTGGCACGACCACTTACCAAGGCCCTTTCGACCAGGTCGACTCTCTGACCGACCAGCTCGGCCACACCACAACCGTCGGATATGACGGCACCGGCCAACTGCAGAAGATCACCGACCCCGAAGGCCGCCCTCTGACGTTCGCCTTCACCCGCGAAGGCCAAGTCGAGACGGTCACGGACGCCTCCGGCGCCACCACTCGCTACACCTACCGGAACGGTGACCTTGTCTCCGTCACGGACGCGGAAGGCCACACCAGTAGCCAATTCACGGACGCGGCCGGTCGTCCCACTGCCGTGGCAGACCCCGCCGGCTCTGCCACCACGGTCACCTATGACGAGCTCAACCAGATCAAGCTGACGACTGACCCCCTGGGACACGCAGTCAGCTTCGGCTACGACGAGAACGGCAACCTGACACAGCTGACAGATGCCCGGCGCAACACGTCCACATGGACTTATGACAACGCCGACCGGCCCAAGACAGCAACCGACCCGATGGGAGCCCAGGCGGCTTTCGCCTACGACGGGACAGGCCAACTCGCCACGGTCAGCAACCGCTCCGGGCAGACGTCCACCGCCGCCTACGATCTGCTCGGCCGCCCCAAGGAAGCGAGCTTCGGCGTCACGGCGGGCACAGCCCAATCCAAGGTCACCTACGGCTACGACGACGCCGACCGGCTCAAGGAAATCAACGACACCCAGTCCGGCACCCAGACCTTCACCTACGACGACTACGACCGGCTCGATTCCACCACCGGGCCCACCGGCACGGTCACCTACGGCTACGACGCCGCCGACCGCCGCAAGCAGATGACGGCAGCCGGAGCCACCACGCTGTACGCATACGACGACTCAGGCGTCCTCACCTCCCTCCAGCGCGGCACCGACCAGATCACCTTCGACCTCGACACCGTCGGCCGGGAGCGAAGAGCGCACCTTCCCGGCGGCTTCACCCGCACCACCGGATACGACAAGACCGGCATCCCCACATCGCTGGACTACACCCGCGGCACCGCGAACATCGGAAACCTGACCTACGACCGGGACAACCGAGGTCTGCAGACCTCGCTGACCGGCAGCCTCGCCAACACCGCGCTGCCCGCCCCCGAGACAGGCACGGCCTTCGACAAGGACAACCGCATCACCACCTTCGACGGCCGGGACTTCACCTACGACAGGAACGGACAGCTCAAGACCGACGGGCTGCGCGCCTACAACTGGGACGCCCGCGGACAGCTCACCGGCCTCACCTCGCAGTCCGGCCAGCCCTCCGCGTTCACCTACGATCCCCTCGGCAACCGCACTGGTCTGACCACTTCCGGAAGCCAGAAGAAGTTCCTCACCGACGCCTCAAACCCGCTCATCGAGCAAAACGGCTCCGGCGACACCACCGCCACCGTCACCACGTCGGGACTGGATCAATTCCTCACCCGGACGGAGAACGGCAAGACCCAGATCTACCTCACCGACGCCCTGGGCACCGTGCGGGGCCTGGCCGACGACGACGGCTCCATTGCCACCCGCTACACCTACGACCCCGCAGGCCAGCCCACCCCCAGTGGCGCCACCAGCTCCAACCCTCACACCTTCACCGGCCGCGAAGACGATGGAACAGGGCTCCTCTACTACCGCGACCGTTACTACGACCCACAGACCGGCCGCTTCATCTCCCAAGACCCCATCGGCCACGAAGGCGGCCCCAACCTCTACGAGTACGCGCTGTCCTCCCCGACCGCCTACACCGATCCCACAGGAGACAGCCCGCTGTTCGCGGGCTGTGCTGTGGGCGGTGTGCTCGGAGGCGTCCTCGACTGGGGCGTACAACGACTGTCCGGACGCAAAGTGAACTGGGGACAAGTCGGTGGTGCCGTTGCGGTCGGATGTCTGGAAGGGGCCTTGGGGGCACGGGGGATGTGCACGCCAGGAAACAGCTTCACCACCGACACACCCGTCGTCATGGCAGACGGCACCCGCAAACCCATCCAGGACATCCGAATCGGCGAACAAGTGCTCGCCACTGACCCGGAGACCGGTGAACGCGGACCTCGCAAGGTCACCACACTCATCGCGAGCCAGGGAGAGAAACGCCTCGTCACCATCACCCTCCACACTAGCGGCCCAAGGGATACCAAGGCCACCTCTGTCACAGCGACGGAAGGGCACCCCTTCTGGGTGCCAGACCTGCGCCGATGGGTTGATGCAGGGGACCTTCACTCCGGCCAATGGCTGCAGACCAGCGCTGGCGCATGGGTCCAGGTAACCGCGGTCGAGCGGCGCACCGCCTCCGTCGAGGTCTTCAACCTCACAGTTGATGGTCTGCATACCTACTTCGTTGGAGTGGGCACGCAAGACCTCCTGGCTCACAACGCCACATGCCTCCTCGGGCGTAAGACAGACATTGAGGACTACATCGCCGCGAGGCCGGGCGGCGGGTTCGATGCCGACTTCCTCAACATCCGCGGCACTATGGCCAATGGAAAGAAGGGTGTTGGGGGATGGAACTGGACCCGTAACAAGCGCTACATGGATGATGCTCTGGCCAGCGGAACACCGATTCGGTTGGTCACCGATCCGAACAAGCCGCTGTATCGCGGAGGGAACGTTTACCAGCGGGAGCTTAAGTACTTGAGGGACAAGGGGTACGGATGGCGGCAGGTCGGCGACTACTGGGAAGTCTTCAGAATCCGCCCCTAGGTCGGACCGGCAGATGAGAGTTGGAAGGCGTGAATGGTCCCTGCAACGAGGCTCTTCTTCGCAGAGGTACGCGCGGCCTACACCGAGATTGCCGACAGCTTGCGACTGGCCGGCCCGAGTGAGACCGAGCGGGTCATGCCAGTCGTCACATACACGGGCAACGGTGCGGAATACCGGGTACGGCTTGATGCCGCGGAAGGAACCGTGGAGTGCAGTGTCAAGACCGAGACGGATTCGGTGATGCTCACGGTGGACATCGAGGCGCTGGCCGTTGCCGCGCAGGTTGTCGAGCGGCCGGGAGGGATCTCGCGCAGCGCCCGTAACCTGAAGCAGCTGAGGAAATCTCTGCTGGGCCAGGCAGAGTACGTCCGGCTCGTCCACCCGTTCCTTGCAGGAGCCGCAGCGGAGACCCTGATGCGCCGGGCCGGAGCCCGTGAGTGGCATAAAAGCGCGGATACATGATGCGGTGCCCAGTGGCCGTGACGGCTTCATTCACCGCAAGGTGCGGTCAGGACAGACGTTCATGTCGCTTTCCTGCCGGGCCACCAGACGAGGATTCAGCCAAGTGCGCTTCCTCTGCGCTCAATTGACAGCACCGCAACCCCGACGGCCTATACCTAGGAGGTTGGAGCTGGGTTCAGCTCGGCGCTGCAGTGCCGTATTGGCAGGCAACAGACCAGGGCAAGCACGGTCCCGACGAAAAAGAATGATGGGGGAGTCAGTGAGAAGGCGGACAGCCATACTCATACCATCCCTAGTCGTGCCCCTGGGCGCCGCAGGCCTAGCAGTTTCCGCCACAAGGAACGACGGCACACCGATGCCCACCGCGCCGGAGACTCTGCGCGATGTTCTGCCCCAACCCCACCTGGCCCTGGCGGCCCTGGACAGAAAACCCGGCACTCCGTTACGCCACGCCACGCGTGAACTGGCCGATGCCCTTCAGCAGGCACGTCGGCACAACCTGTGTGTGGATCTCGGGATCGGTCACTCAATGTTCACCGACGGGGCCACCCGCCCCCGGCAACTGCGGGCCATGCCTGCCTACCCTGGCGACGTGCTTGATCCGGCCCGCAGTCACGGAGACATCCTGATCCAGATCGCCGGCCCCACAGCCGAGAGGACCCGCACCGCCCGCAAACGGCTGCTGGCTGAACTCCCGGGCTGGACGGTGCGCTGGCAGGCCACAGGATTTCGGCCGGACAACCGGATCGAGAACAACAAGGCGCTCACGCGTAACCCCTTCCACTTCGAGGAAGGCTTCGGCAACCCGCCAGACCTCCGCAGTATCGCCGATACAGCCCTCGTGCGTGCTGACCAGAACGAACCGCCGTGGGCAGTCGGAGGCAGCTATCAGGTCGTACGGGTCATCGAGCTGGCCACCGAATTCTGGGAAAAGGATACTCTCGTCACACAGCAACAGATCATCGGCCGCCGCCGAGACGGTCGCTGGCTCGACGGCACACCCGCCAACGAACGCCCCGACTTCGCAGCCGACCCCCGCGGCAAGATCACACCCCTGGATTCCCACGTCCGGCTCGCCGCACCCGACCGCCGTAATCCGCCTCCTCTCGTACGTCGCGGTTACCGCTATGACCGAGGCCAGGGAAGCACCGGCATGCTCTTCTCCTGCTTCCAACGGGACTTGGCACGCGGCTTCGAAGCCGTGCAGAAGCGACTGCAGCACGAGTCCATGGCCCAATATCTCCTGACCACTGGTGGCGGGTACTTCTTCGTTCCGCCGCCCGGTAATTCCTGGACTGACGCACTGACTGATGAATGAAGCTGTCTGTCTGTGATGCGGGGGCGTGAGTCTGGAAAGACCGCGGGTCACGCCGGAGTGGCTGGTGGTGCCGGTGTTGAGTTCAGGTGCAGGGTGGGGTGAACGCGAGGCCGGTGAGGTGTTGTTGCCAGGCGTCGCGGGTGAGGGCGTCGCGGGTGGTGTTGCAGATGTGGCGTTTGTTGTCCTGGGCGTTCAGGTGCCACAGCCACACGGAGCCTTCCAGCGATCCGCTGGCCAGGGATCGGCCGTCCGGGCTGAAGGCCAGTGCGGACACGGGGTCCCGGTGACCGGTCAGGGAGCGGTCGACGTACGTCGGGTGGGCGCGGTCCGCGATGTCCCAGAGTTGCACAGCGGTGTCCCTGCCGCCGGTCGCCAGCAAGTGCGCGTCCCTGCTCACCGCTACGGTCAGTACGTCGCCTGCGTGGCCGGTGAGGGGCTTGCCGAGCGCTTTGGGGTTGTCTGGGTTGGCGACGTCCCACAGTCGTGCCTTCCCGTCGTGTCCGCCGCTGACGAGGGTTTGGCCGTCAGAGGTGAAGGCGAGGGACGACACCATGTCGGTGTGTCCCTTCAGGATTTGGCCGTGCCGGGGGTGTGCCGGATCGGTGACGTCCCACAGTCGGATGTGATGCAGACGGTTGGCGGTAGCCAGCGTCCGCCCGTCCGGGCTGAAGGCCAGCGCATTGTTCGTCTCGGGTTGACCGGGCAGGGGGGAGCTGAGAGGCCTGGCGTGGCGCGGGTCGGTGACGTCCCACAGTCGCAGCGTGCCTCTCTGGTCGAGGCTGGCCAGGGTGTGCCCGTCCGGGCTGAACCGCACGGCCTGAAGCGTGGCGGTGTGTCCGGTGAGGGGTTTGCCGAGCGGGGTGAGGCGCGGCAGGTCGGTGGCGTTCCACAGCCCGACGGTGAGTTTGTTGCCGCCGGCCAGGATCCGTCCGTCCGGGCTGAGCGCGATGGCTGGTCCGGTTTCGGCCTCTGTGGGTGAAGGTTTGGCCGTATTTGTGGTCAGTAGCCGGGGGCGGAAGGGGTCTTTCAGCGTCCACACGCTGGCTACCCCGAGGGCTGTGCCGGCCACCAGGAAGGGACTTCGTGGGCTGAAGGCCAGTGTGAAGGCGCCCGTGTCGTTGTCCGGCAGGGCTGTGGGGAGGGTCCACAGCATGATCGCCCGGTCATCTGCACCGCTGGCGAGCGTCTGCCCGTCAGGGTGGAACGCGACCGCGTTGACCGGCGCGGTGTGGCTGTTCAGTGGCCTTCCCCCGGGTGCGGGGTACTCCGGCTGGTCGACGTCCCAGAGACGGACGGCACAGTCCTCCGAGCCGCTGGCGAGCGTGTCGCCCGCCGTGTTGAAGGCCACTGACCGGACGGCCCCGGTGTGCCCGGTCAGCCGCTTGGCCAGCGCCTTCGGGCGGTCGCGGTTGCTCACATCCAAGAGCCTGATGGTGCCGTCGGAACCGCCGGTGGCCAGGGTGTCGCCGTCCGGGCTGAAGGCTGCGGACAGCACTGAGCCGAGGTCGGCGGCGTTCACCGGCGTGCCCAGGGCCGTGGGCTGGCCGACCACGTCCCAGAGCCGGATCTCGCCGTTCGTGTCGCCGGTGGCCAGAGTGTTGCCGTCCGGGCTGTACGCCAGGGCAGAGGGGAAGTACCCCGGGTAGGTGGCGAGTTGCTCGGCCGGCGGCTGTGCCGCCCCGGTGGGCCCCACTTGCCACAGCCGTAGCTTCCGGTCCCCGCTGACCACGGCGAGGGTGCGGCCGTCCGGGCTGAAAGCCGCGGTCATCGCGGCACTCTTGAGGGATGCCAGGGGGCCGCCCAGGGCTGTGGGCCGGGCCGGGTCGGCCACGTCCCACAGCCGCACCGTGCCCCGGCCGCCGTACGCGCCGCAGGCCAGCAGGTGCCCTTTGGCGGACAGGGCCACCGTCGTGACCGTCTCGGCGCCGCACTTCAGGGGCGTGCCCAGGGCCTTGGGCCGGGTCGGGCGGGTCACGTCCCACAGCCGGACTGTGCCGTCGCCGCCACCGCTGGCCAGCAGCCGTCCACCCGGACCGTACGCCACCGTCCGCACCACGCCCTCGTGCCCGGTCACCGGTGTGGCCAGCGGTCCGTTCGCGTCGGAGATCAGGTGCAGACGTACGGCGGCGTCCGGGCGCATGCGGTGGGCGACCAGGTCGAGTTGGGCTGCGAGTGCGGCCTCGGGGAAGCGGACGTTGTCGGCCTCCGCAGTGATGCGCTTGAAGATCGCGTCGTCGCGCTGGTCGCGTGCGGTGGCGCGTTGCTGCAAGGCGACGACGGCGGCGAACGAGGCGATCAGGGCGAGCGCCGTCACGACTGTGATCAGCGTGCGGCGCAGGCGTGTGGCCCGCCGCTGGTGCTGCGTCGAGGTGGTCAGGAAGCGTGCCGCGGTCGCCCTGAGGCTCTCCCGGCGAGGGCCGTCGGCCCAGGCGCGGACGGCCTCGAGGCGGTGACCGCGGTAGAGCAGCCCGGTGTCGTGGTGTGCCTTGAACCAGTCGGCCGCGGCCTCT
Source organism: Streptomyces sp. NPDC033178 (assembly GCF_055577685.1). Classification (NCBI taxonomy): domain Bacteria; kingdom Bacillati; phylum Actinomycetota; class Actinomycetes; order Kitasatosporales; family Streptomycetaceae; genus Streptomyces; species Streptomyces sp. NPDC033178. The sequence goes on along the minus strand of NZ_JBVIPT010000035.1, from coordinate 42,784 downwards.
TCGAGCTGTTGGTGGGCAAGGTGCCCGGCCCGGTCGGTGTCGATCCAGCGGCGTAGCCGCGGCCAGGCATGAAGGAGCGCCTCGTGGGTGATCTCGACGCTGTCGCGGCGCCGGGTGAGGAGGCGGCCGCGGGCGAACGACTCGATGACCGCGGCCGTGGCGGCCGGATCCTTGCCGATGGCCTGCAGTTGGTCGTGGGGGAGCGGGCGGCGGGTGTCGTCGAGGCCGTCGCCGAGCTTGACCAGGCGCAGGAAGACGGTGCGGGCGGCCTGTTGCGCGGCCGGTTCCAGAGCGGTGAACAGGCGCTCCGCGGTGGTGGCGACGGCCTGGTGGATGCCTCCGGTGGTGCGGTAGCCGTCCACCGTGAGGGTGTGACCGTGCCGCTGCTGCCAGGTGACGCGCAGCGCGTGCGCGAGCAGCGGCAGCCGGCCCGACTCGTAGTTCTCCGTGGGCAGCGTCGATGAGTTTTCTGCGAGGGGCAGATCATGTTCGTCCGCAAGTGAAAGGCCGTTGGTGTCTGTGCGGAACGTGGGGATCCCGAGGTCGCGCAGCAGCAGCTCGACCAGGCCGGGCTCGATGTCCAGGCCCACCGAGCGGGCCGGGAAGAGGATCGCCTGCCGCAGCTCCGCCTCGGTCAGCGGCGCGACCAGGACCTGGCCGTGGCTCAACACGGCCCGGAGCTGCGGGTATCGGGCACAGGAGGTGTAGAAGTCCGAGCGGAGCCCGAAGACCACCAGGGCCGCCGGAGGGCCACCGCGCGGGTCGGCGAGGGCGAGTGAGGACAGCAGGTCGAGAAAGGCATGCCGGTCCGGCTCGCTCTCGCACGCGGTGAACAGCTCCTCCAGCTGGTCCACCACGATGACCAGACGGTGGTCCCGCAGGCGTTGACCTTGCCCGTCGACCGCAGCGCCCAGGGCGGCACGGGCTGCCGTCGCCCACGACCGCGACACGGCCGCACCGGGCCCGGCCACCTGCCGTGGGTCCAGGACCAGCGCGTCCGCGAGCCGGGTGGTGAGCATCCTGACTGGATCGGCAGTGGGCGTCAAAAGCAGGCGTGGCCAGCGGGCCGAGCCTGGCACGGGTAGCGCCCCCCGGGCCAGGGCGGGGAGCAGCCCGGCCTTCAGCGCCGAGGTCTTACCCGCCCCGGACGGGGCGACGACAGCCAGGGCCCCGCCCCCGCGCAGCCGTTCGTCAAGACGGCTCAACAACTCGGCGGTGAGCCGGTCCCGGCCGAAGAACCACTGGGCCTGCTCTCCCTCGAAGGCGGGCAGACCCGGGTAGGGGCAGTCATGGGCGCCGACCTCGTCATCGAACACGACCCGGCGGGCACCGACGGTGCCGTCCGCGTAGTGCAGATGTAGATCGCGCTCGGCGATGTGCTGCTCCCGCCCCGCCTGGTAGATCCGGGCAGAGCCGGACGCCGTGGCCTCGAATCGCTGCGGGTGGCCGGGATCCTCGTTTGGACCGGACGCCCCAGCGGGGTCACCGGGCACCGTCAGTCCCCGCTGATGTGCTGGTCATGGCCTGCCTGGTAGACGCGGGCGTGGCCCGATGCCTCGGCCTTCATCGTCAGAGTGCCGATGTGCACCCGCTCGTCAGCGGTCAGGGCCGGCATCAGTTCTGTGGCCAGCAGGTGCCGCAACTCCTCGGCGGCCGCCGGGTTGTGACGGATCAGAGACTGCAGCCGCAGCTGCCAGTCCGACACCAGGGTTTGTTCAGCGTCGGCGTCTGACGACCGGCGAGCCGCCAGTAACTGGGCCCGGGTATCGGAGAGTTCCTCGCCGACAGCCTCGGTCTGTTCAGGGCGCAGCCGTCGCCAGAAAGCGAGGAGGGCGGCACGGGATTGTTCCCATGTATCAGTGGCGATGGCCCCAACGAGCGCCGTACCTGCCGCCAAAACGATTGGATCCATGACTACCCCCCGGGGGATGCGGATCCTGCGCTTGAGCGCGCCCATCCACGCTAACCGAACGCGCCGGTGAAAGCTGCGGCCCGTTGCGGGCTTCCGTACGACCGTTACCGCCGCATACCCCATCACGGCGCAGCATCAGAGGCCTGAGCAGAGGATCCGCTGCGGTCCGCATCCGAGGACCGAGCGCAGCCGTCAGCTGCTCCATGCGGACTCGGTGCGTACTGGCGGAGAGCGCTTGTTCCGCAGCGGTCGTATTCCTGGCAGCGTCCGTACCTGTAGTGGCAGCTGACGCGGGCGTTGCCGTCAGACTTGTTCCCTCCGCTGGCGAGATGGCCACTGATGAGGTCCCTCAGCGTGGGCAGTGTCGGTCTGCGGGTTTGCCCGTCGATTACCTGGGCGGAGGCCTTCTCGCCGCTGGCCTTGGCAGCGAGCTTTGAGGCTGGACCAGGCGCGGGCTTGCTCTTCGTCTTGGCGGTGTGCACGGAGGGCAGGAAGGCGACGCTGAGCAGGGGCCGTCACCGGGCCGTGGCCCAGTGCTCCAGGGACCGCGGACGCCGGTAAGACCATCACCCTGGCCTGCTCACCCATACCGTCAAGCGCCGCAATCGCTGCTCGCCTACAACCGCACCATCGCTCATGGACCCTAGGCAGCTTCCCCCGATACGTCCTGTGCCAGACCGCCAACGCACTGCATTCGTGGGGAAGGGGCGAGTCGCGGTGCTGTGGCATTGTCCACTCGGCTTCGCCCACGGTGTCTGCTTGTGCTGCTCTCGTACCAAGGGAGACATCCGGGATAGACCGTCGCTGTGTGCTGGTGAAAGTCCACTGTCTGCGCTGCTGTTGCACTGTCATCTGGCTGACAGCGCAACAGCAGTACCCGTAGGATGTTCAGTCCTGCTGGCGACCGATAGCGGAGACGACTGATGGCCAGTACCGCCCTCGGCCCTGCTGATTCCGGCCACACCTTACAAGCAGGTACTTCAAGTCGCTTGCCATATTTGTCGTCAATGCCAAGGCAGGCTCAAGCAGTTCAACACCTCGACCAACCCTCAATGACATGGTCGGCGTTAGTGGGCGAGCTCAGGGACCCCCTTATTGACGAATTCTCTAGGCAATGCCGGGGGTTCGTCGCGGCCGATGCCGAGTTATGCGAAATTAGTGCCCGAGACTTCGATATTCAACTACGCTTACACGCCCCGCTGGTGTTCAAGGCGGGATGCTCGCAGTCCTATGCGTCCCTTTACGGAGAGATGCGTCCGCGGCTTATCGCTCGCTGTAGCCGAATATCCAGCTACGTCAAAGATGCAGATCTCGGCGCCAACAGTTCTCTGCTCCTGGGGGGTGGTGAGGCCCGGCGGAACTTCACCGTGCGTCGCCCGGACGGCTCCTCCGTCGGAGTGAACTTCGATCTGGTGCCCCCTGGTCATGGCTATCTCTACCAATCGAAGCTCCACTACATGCTCAGCCCCAGGGCTGACACGATGGTTGAGGCCGGGTGCTATCTGCAGGGAGCGTCCCATCCCGTCACCTACCTCGCCTTCTCTGTCTGTGACAGGCCCGGCATTGTGCAGGCACTGCGACTGCAGGGAATTCCTGCTGAGCGCGGCAACTTGCTTATCCTCACCCGTGCTTTAGGGTTGTCAGGAGCGGTGCGAAACCTGATGAGCTTTACCGTTGGGCAGGCTGTAAAGTCTTTACGGGCAATGGGGTGTAAATTTATCGTGACAGCTTTCAATCCCTTGCTTGGATTCACTGGTTCGGCGCTGCATGCTACCAATTTCACCCCCTTCGCGACCGCGCCAGTAGCCTACTTCTACGACCAATTCGGGAGCTATGTGACGCGGCGGAAGTCGTTTTCGGATAAATGCATGGATCGTCAAGCCGGAAACTATCGAAACCTCTTGGTGGTACTCGGCACCGATAGCGCAGCGAGAAAAGAAATTCGCAAAGTGAAAACCCTGCAGCACGTAGCAGAGCCGACGAACGGCACGTCCGTCGGCGAACCTCCAACGCTTGACCCTGACGAACTGCGGCACTACCGCCAGCGGCTGGAAGCCGCCTGGTCGCTCAGCACGGCACACCCGAGCTACGCCCGGGAGCCTCTGTCGTCGAAAGGGCAGTGCGGCGTCAGCTCGGTGTGGTTGGCCCGCCAGCTGCGGCTGCGTGAGATCGAATCCACCTACTGCTACGGAAGGCTGAGCTTCGACAACCCATCGATTTCGTCTGTAGATCATCACTGCTGGATCGAGATCGGATCGTCCTCCGATGCCACCCGGCAAGTCATCGACCTGACCTGTGACCAAGCCGATGGCTTCGAAGAGAAGGTGATCTACCGTCGACATGACGAACTTGCCCGTGTCGGCATCCGCTATGAGCCTGTGACGCGTCTGGCCGTCGACGACCTTCCAGACGACCGCGTCTGGTCACGTTACACACGCCTTGAAGAGTCCATGCTCGCCAAATGGGGCATGCAGAAACTGTGCGACTCAGTCTGAGGTCCACGCGATCAGGCCAGGGGGGACGTGAACAACCAGGAAGAGCGCCCGCAGGTTCTGCTGCTGTCATCGAACCTGCGGCGCCGGTACGCCGAGGACATCCTCACCGCGCTAGCCCTACCTCGAGGCTCCATCGTTCAGTTCCGCTACGAGGCGCAGTATGTAGCCCCTTCTCTGCAGCAGAAGGTGGCCAACGGAACCGTTCTTCAACAGCGCGCGCTCATCGGCTTTATCGCCGACGCCACGTCATCGACGGACAGCTTTCTGCTTCCCGTCAGGGTTGCCGATGTTGTGGCCGCAGAGTGTGTTGCCGAGGTTTTCCTCTTCAGGCTGCGTGTCACCGACCACGTTGATCTTGACGATTACTCCCTGTCGCGAGGGGAGATCAGCATCGAGAGCCGCAAGGCTATCGACAAGATCATCGAGGGGAACGGTGGCTCCTACTACCCTGCTGTCCTCAAGTTTCCCGCCTTCCCCATCCGTACGAACGGGGACCAAGCGCAGCTGTGGATCAGTGTCGCGCGACGCCTGGCACTCCACCCCACCTTCGAGAACTCGTACTTCATGCGAGTTGATCAGCCAGCCCATCTCACGAGTGCCGCAGCCTTTGATTTTGAGCCGCAAGGACGCTTGAGCTTAGGGGACTTACAGCCCGCACGGCTTCCGGTCAGCTTCTACTCCCAGCGTTACACCGAGACACCAAAGATCACTCTGACCTGCTCCACCGACGGACGCTTCCTGCGTGTCTCCTCGGACGACTCCCACGACGTGGCGCTGCGCTACGACTCCACCGAGTTCTGGCTCCAGCCCGACGCTTCATCATTCGACGCTCTCACCCACGTCACGATCCGACTAGGCTCCGAGGAAGCCAGCACGACTCCAGTTGCCGCCGTGCGCTTCCCCGTCATCATCAAGCACTCCCGCATACGCCTGATCTCACGTGTAGTCATCAGCGCGGTGGGAGCAATCCTGGTCGCCACGCCGGCAATCCTGGGCCCGGCTTCCTCGCTCACTCTGCGAATCCTCGTGGCTGTGATCGGCTCCGCGTTCTTGAGTACGGCCACGATCGTCATGGGTCGTCCCCGAAGCTGAGCGGAATCGCGGCGGGGCACGAGAAGCGCAGGTTCGGTGCCCCTGGGTGTCACGGCAAAGCGCTGTGCGCAGGAGCTCAACGCTTCAGCTCCGCCCCGATGACACCAGCCCTCAGCTTGTGCCAGCCGAAACGGTCAGACCGGAGCATGGAGCCGAAGCCTCGTGCAAAGCGCAGGTGTGGCCAACTCGGCGCAGAGTTCGGCAGACGCTTAGAACGAACTGGCTGCCCTGCCTCGTCACCTACGGGCGCCTCAAGCGCCAACCGCCCCTGGCTACTGATCGCGTACGCCGCAGGACTGATCTCCGATCCGGGCCACTGTGACACGGACGGCGACTGGTAGGCGCCCCTACCGCGCCGGTTGTGCTTCTTTCACGCCCCACAAGCGCTCCAACTCCGCCTGGTTCAGGTGGCCTTGGCCCCTCTATGTTGGTCTGTTCGCCTGTTGAGCGGGCGGGCTCCGGCAACGTGTGGCCGGGTTCGGAACACGAATCGCAAGGGGTGACACGTGGACGCCATAGTGCGGCACGCTCGCAAGGAGAAAGTGGCCGCCCAGGCACAACAATGGGCTGACGCGCTGATCGATTTCGGCCCCTACAACACGCTGTTGCACTTCAAGGACACCAAGACCGCATCCCTCGACGTGAGCGACGCCGCGCCGCAAGCACTGTCCTCGCTGCTGGCCGGCCGCAAAACCCGCCTGGGCAGTCTCTTCCCCGACCCCGCACAGCACGGACCCGCCTGCACCCGGGCCAGGAGCCTGCGCCGCAAGACCGTCGAACTCGACGAAGAACAAGGCATCGAGGCCGGACGCCTGGCCCTCGGCCTGCTGCGCGTCAACCCCCCGGCCACCCGCGGAACCACGCCCGTGCCCGCGCTGCGCGCCCCGCTGCTGCTCCAGCCCCTGGCCATCCAGCCGCGCACCGCCTCCGAGAACGACTTCGTCCTGGAAGCGGCCGGCGAGACGGAAATCAACCCGGTACTGCTGTATGCGCTCAGCCGCCAGTACGGCATGGACGGCGACACCGACGCTCTCGCCGACAAAGCAGCCACCGCGATCGAGGAATGCGCGGATCCGGCCGACCGCATACGCGTCACCTACGAGATCCTCGCCTCTGCCCTCGCCCGCAGCGGGCTGACCGTGGAGCTGGAGGAGCGCATCGTGGCTGGCGTCTTCAGTTTCGACCGACTGCCCATGGCCAACGACCTGCGCAACTCCGCCGAGTTGCTCGCCGACCACCCGGTGATCGCCGCCCTGGCCGGCGATCAGGAAGCAAACCGCCTGCTGACCGCAGACACCGGCCGACCCGAGCCGGCTGGCGCCGACAGCATCCCGCCCCGGTCGGAATACCTGGTCCACGACGCAGACGCCTCCCAGCAGAAGGCCATCAGCACCGCCCTGGCCGGCTCCCACCTCGTCATCGAAGGACCGCCGGGCACGGGCAAGAGCCAGACCATCGCCAACCTGATCGCCATCCTGTCGGCCCAGGGCAAACGGGTCCTGTTCGTCGCCGAGAAACGCGCCGCGATCGAAGCCGTCACCGACAGCCTCGCCCTCGTAGACCTGGACGGCCTCGTCTTTGACCTCCACGGCAACAAACTCAGCCGCCGCCAGATCGCCCAACAACTGCAGCACGCCCTGGAGCGCGCCGGCCAAGAAACCCCGCCCCGCCCGGCCGACCTGCACGACGGCCTGGCCCACTACCGCGAGCAGACCATCCGGCACGTGCAGGAGTTCCACCAGCCCCTCACGCCCTGGCAGGTGAGCCCGCACCAGGCGATCACCTACCTCATGGGCTGCCCACCAGCCCACCGCACCGGCCTCCGCCTGCGTGGCCCTTCACTCCGCCGGATGCAGGGCGAGCGTTACCGCCAGACCGAGCAGGACCTGCGCGCCTTCGTCGCCAAGAAAGGCCTGACGGTCCGCCGGGGCGATTCCCCCTGGTCCCAGACCCAGGCCCGCACGGACGACGAACTACGCGCTGTCGTGGAGGGCCTGGACCAGCTCACCGGCACCACACTGACCGCTACCCGTCGCACATTCGAAAACCTGGTGGACACCGCGGGCCTGCGCCGGGCCGACGACCTCAACGGCTGGCAGGCACTGTTCACCCTCCTGCAGGACGTCACCGCCACGCTGGCCCGCTTCGAAGCAGCCGTCTTCGAACCCGGCCTGGACGACCTGATCACCGCGACAGCCGACCGGGCCTGGCGCAAACAGCACGACCGCCCCATCGGCTGGTGGCGCCGCCGCACCCTCATCAAACGGGCCCGCAGCCTGTCCAAGGACGGACTGCGAGAACGCCGTCCGCTTCATGCAGCACTCCTGCAGGCAGCCGACCAGCACACACGGTGGCAGTCACAGTCGGCCACCAACACGACCCCCTGGACCGTTCCCGGACTCTCCAGCACCCTGGCCGCCTTCACCGTCCTGAGGGACCGGCTGGCCGCCATAGCCCTGTGTGTGCGCTGGGAAGGCTGGGAGACCGAACCCACCGACGAAGTAGAAAAGGCCATCCAGCGCCTCGACAACGATCGCGACACCCTGCTGCGCATGCCCGAGCTCAATCAGCTCGCCGACCGACTCGAAGCCGCCGAACTCGGCCACCTCCTCGACGAGTTGACACATCAGGACGCCGACCCCGACACGGCGGTCGAGACCTTCCACTACCTGTGGTGGTCGTCGGTACTCGACGAAGCCAAAATGCGCTCACCCCACCTGCGGTCCTTCACCCGCACCGAACACGATCACGTCGTCGAGCAATTCCGCCGCCACGACGCCATCCACCTGAAGAGCAATCCCGCCCGCGTGCGCTACGAGGTCGCCACCCGGCTACGGAAGGTCCGCGACGCCCACCCCGACCAGAACACCCTGATCCGTACCCAGGCACACCGCAAGACCCGGCACCTGCCACTGCGTAAACTCGTCGACAAGGCCCCCGACGTCCTCCTGGCCGCCAAACCGTGCTGGGCCATGTCCCCCCTCGTCGTCAGCCGAGTCCTGCCGGCCACCCGCCTGTTCGACGTCGTCATCTTCGACGAGGCCAGCCAGGTCATGCCCCACGACGCGATCACCTCGATCATGCGGGCCCGGCAGGTCATCGTCGCCGGAGATCCCCACCAACTGCCGCCCACCGCCTTCTTCCAACGTGTCCTGAGCGGAACAGACAACCAGACGGACGACGACCTCGACGACGACTCGGCACCCGCCCTGTTCGAGTCGCTCCTGGACATGCTCTGCAGCCGGCTGCCCCACGTCCACACCCTCAAATGGCACTACCGCAGCCGCGACGAACGCCTGATCGCCTTCTCCAACCACACCATCTACGACGACCGGCTCGTCACCTTCCCCGGCACCACCCTCGACAGCCCCATCCGCCTCGAAACCGTCGACGCCCACGCCCGACCCGGGCAAAAAGGTTCCGCCGACGAGGAAGTCGAACGTGTCGTGGAACTGGCACTCGGCCATGCCACCCACCAGCCCCACCTCAGCCTCGGCGTCATCACCATGGGGCAACACCACGCCGACCGCATCATCCTCGCCCTGCGCGACGCCCTCGAAGACCGTCCCGACCTCCAGGAGTTCTTCAGTCCCGACGCCGGCCCCCGAAAACGCTTCTTCACCAAGAACCTCGAACAGGTCCAAGGTGACGAACGCGATGCCATCATCCTCAGCATCGGCTACGGCAAAGCCGCCAACGGTCGCCTGTCCATGACCTTCGGCCCGCTCAACAACGCCGGGGGAGAGCGCCGCCTGAACGTGGCCATCACCCGCGCCCGCCAGTCGATGACCGTCGTCAGTTCCTTCACGCATCACGACTTCGACCCCGGCAAGCTCAAGAGCACCCGCAACCGCGGCCCCGAACTGCTGCGCGACTTCCTCGAGTACTGCTCCCACGGAGGCGACCTCCAGCACACCGGGGCCGCACGCACCGACTGGAACCTCAACCCGTTCGAACAGCAGGTCCTCGCCACCCTCGAAGCCGCCGGAGTCCCCGTCACACCACAGTGGGGCGTATCCGGCTACCGCATCGACTTCGCCCTCGGCCACACCCAACGCCCCGGCCAGATGATCCTCGCCGTTGAAACCGACGGCGACCGCTACCACCGCGCCCCCAGTGCCCGCGACCGCGACCGCCTGCGGCAGGCACACCTGGAACGACTCGGCTGGCGCTTCCACCGCATCTGGGCCTCCGACTGGTTCACCGACCCGCACACCGAACTCGACCAGCTCCTCGCCACCTGGCGCGACGCTGTACGACAGGCCGACGAAGCCCCCACCCACCCCACACCTACCCCCCAGCCCAAAGCAACGCCGCCACCAGCAGACACACGCGGCCCCCGCCCCGCCCTGCCCGATGGGGATCGCATCAGCGACTACTCCGACGCCGACCTGCATGCCCTGACCTCCTGGCTGCTGAGCGATGGATTCCAACTCGACCGCGACACCCGCATCACCCAGGCCATCACCGAACTGGGCTTCAAAAAACGCGGCCGCGTCATCGTCGAACGCCTCACCCACGCCTTCGAACAAGCCCAGCACGCGGCAGACAAGGAGCCCCAGCGATGAAACCCCTCGACCCCTCAACGCTCGAACGCGTCGCCCGCCTCATCGTCGACATCGACGGCCCCTTCGAACGCCGCGGCTACCAACTCACCCAGCTCCTGCAACGCGCCGCCTGGCCCAAGCCCGAGGAATACGACGGCTCCCCCCGCATCGGCTGGCTCACCGACATCCTGACCAGTGCAGACGACCCGTCCGCCGTCCACCGGCTGTTGTGCCGTATCTGCGACCCACTCGAATACGACGACGGCCTCGCCTCCGCCGACCTCATCCGTCAGGAACTCAACACCCACCTGGCCGCAGAGCGTCTCGCCATCACCTACGTCTCCAGGCGACCCGTCCTGGGCGAACTCGGCGCGGACGGCCACACCACCGTCATCACTGTCCCCGACGACCTCGAAGCCCGCATACGCCCACTCGTCAGCAGCGAGGACTTCCTCCAGCAGCTCATGGAACGCGTCACCGAGACACAGATCTGCGAACAGCACGGCGCCTACGGCCTCACCATCATCGGCATCGGCAGCTTCGCGGAAGCGCTGCTCCTGGACGTCCTCACCCACCGCGACCCCACCCTGCTGCAAGGCTTCGTCCTGCCGAACGGCAAGCGGGCTGCTCCCGAACGAGCAAGCTTCTCCCTCCTGCTCGACACCGCTCGGACCCGCGGCTGGATCCAGATGGACGCCCACGACTTCATGAAGATCGTCCGTGACTACCGAAACTTCGTCCACCTGCGCAACCAGCAAGAACGAGGCGTCACACCCGACCGCGACACCGTCGGCATGTGCTGGGGCCCGGTCCTCGCCGTCCTCAACGACCTCGAGACCAGCCGATAGGGGTTCGGCTGCGTTCTGTGCTTTGCCGCGCGAGCGACCGCAGGAGAATCCGGCGACCCTGCGCGCACCCCTCAGGGACTCCTGGGCTCCTGCTTGCGGCGTCGGCGGAGTTCGCGCTGGGCCTGGGCGCGGGCACATTCGCGGGAGCAGTACTTCACCCCGGTGGTGCGGTGCTGGCGGTATGCGGCCCGGCCGCGTTGGCGGACGAAGGCGCGGCCGCACCTTTCGTTGGCGCACTGGTGGACGGTGGCGCCTTCGACGAGGTGGTTGTACATCTGCAGGAACGCCACGGAGCAGACGGTGGGGTAGCGGTCGGAGAGATCACCGATACCGATACTGAAGCGGCCCAGAGCCCGGTTCAACACCTCCTCCAGCGACGTGAGTTCGGCGTCGATGAGGATCTCCTGCAGTTCCTCGAGCGACTGTGGCCAGGGCTGCTCGCGGTGTTGGGTCTGTGACCGCAGATCGGCCAGGGTCTCCTCAGTGACGTGCTGTCGGACAAGTTCCTCGAGTCCGCCCTCGCGCTGGCAGGCCAGCCATGTCGTGATCGCGTCCTGCGCGGTCTGCACGTAGATGGCCACCAGATCGCGATGCACACCGAACGGATGAGGCTGCTGATCGCCGCCGGCTTCGGGGATGTCCTGCAGCTTCTCGTACACATCCTCGCGGTCGAAGGACAGATCATCCCGGTCGATACCGAAGAGGGGTCCGTAGGCCGCCATCATCCGGGCTGCGCCCTCGAGGTCGTCGGCCGGCAGTTCCATCAGCTCACGCAGGTAGAAGTCCTCGGGCAGCTCTACGGATGTGCGGTCCTCGAAGGGAGCGGGGGTCCACAGGATCCAATCGCCCTTGACGCGCACGTTCTTGATGCGTCGCATCAGGGGCGGGACCGGGATGGTGGATCCGGGCCACAGCGTGGGACGAAAACGTGGGTCAACGTACTCCGTCATGGCGGCATCATAGCCGCTACGGTGGTAATACAAAACAGTGGCACTTCGTACTACGCGAAGAGGCTGCGGACGAGGAGGCACAGCAGTGGCCGACTGGCAGGCACGACGGATCATCGGAGACCAGCACGAACACACCGTTAAGAACGCACTTGAAGCACGCGGCTGGACCGTCCACTCCTGCGGACAGGGCACCTACCCGGCACCCATCCAGCAAGCCCTGCGCCACACGCCCTCTCCACTGCGCTACTTTCCCGACCTTATCGCCGCCCGCGGCAGCGAACTGGTGACCATAGACGCCAAAACGCGCATGCCCAGTACCGCTTCCCGCAACTACGCCATCTCCCACAAGTGCGCCCTGGCAGGACTGCAGTTCATGGGCGTCCATGCGCCGGTGCCGCTGTACTACGTCCTAGGCGACCTCCGTGTCCTGACGCCCGCCGAGGTCCTCTACGACGCCTTCCACACCCTCCGCCCCACCCACGGCGCCTACCACCTGGTCAACAGCCGGCGGGCCTTACCCTTCGACGAGGTCTTCGGGACCGGCAGCGTCCAGGAACGCGCCGCCTGACATGGTCAAACAGAGGGCTCCACGAAGAGCCGGCGTCCGGCTGTCCGTCGCCTTTACCAGGAATCCGTGTCCGACCGTCGAAGACGCCATCGGGCCGGTTCTTCTTGCATCGCTGCGGGGAGCGGCTCAGGAGGAATCCGCCCTCGGATGCGTGATCAGGAGCAGGATGTTGGAGGGATGTCGGCGGGGAGAGGAGCGGTCTGTGGAGGTGGGGGAGCGGTGGGCGTACCGGGCGGCGCCGCACCACGGACCGGTGGCAGAAGTCGAGGTCCTGAAACTGGGCACGCAACGCCCCGTGCGGGTCAAAATCCGCTTTGTCGCGGAGGAAGCGGAAGGCCGGCAGGAGTGGGTACCGCCGGCCCGGCTGCGCGCGGCCTGGAAGGACAAGGACGCCTGGCTGGCCAGTGAGGAGCGGTGGAGCGAACTGACGCGGGACAGCCCGGACGACGAGGATCCCGCGTTCCGGGCGGTCATCATCTTGTTCGATGAGCACCTGTGGGAGGGGGTGGTGTCCTTCGGCGTCAACTCCCGTGACCGGGGCCTGCTGTACGTCGACGACGTGCCCGCACTGGCCGAGCTCCTCGATGTCCCCGAAAGCTTCTTCTGCAGCGACCCGCGGACCTTCACTGACACCGACGGCTCACTGACTGCGCCCTGGCCCACTACCGTTGAGGTGGCTCGGCTCCTGGCCCGCACTCGGGCCGACCACCTCATGACCCTCGTAGACAAACACGAACGTCAGGCGCGCCAAGACGCGATCTACGGCCGCTACTACCCCGGCCGCGGCAAGAACCCAGGCACTCACATCAGCCCCGAGATCTGCGCAGAGGTCGACCGCAGCTCCCAACCCGCCTACGACCTGCTGCGCCAGTGGTGCGGTGCGGACGTGGTCGAGAGCTTCGAAGAACTCAAAGCCCTGCGGGACGAGGTCCTGCGTATCGGCCAGCTCATGGAGCAGGCCATCGGCTGCCTTCGCCAGGCTGGGCAGGCCAAGGCAGCCGACCGCTTCGAGCGGGAACTCGGCGTTCCTCTCGAGACGCTGCGCCAGGCCGAGCGCGACGACTGACACCCCGACCGTCCTGGCATCGACGACAGGAAGATCCGTGGCCCGCACCAAGATCAATGAGCGCCAACTCGACGTCCTGCGCCGCATCTGCCACGGCGAGACACCTGTCACCTCCGATGACTCCGGCCTCGCCCCGACCGTCTACGCTCTGCGCAATCGGGGCCTGGTCACCACACTCCGGGCCGATGGCCGCTGGAGCGCAGCCCCCACCGAGGCCGGCCTTGAGTACCTTGCTCACACGGACGCCGCGCCCACCCCACGCCTGAGCGCTCCTACCCCGTCGACGGCACCCGAGGCGGCCGAACTGATCAGCAGACTTCAGCAAGCAGGCGGCACCTTGCGCATCGCCAACCCCGCCTCGGGCGAGCGGGCCCACTGGCGCCGCGCCCTGCACTCCGCACGCGCAGACCACCTGATCCCCGACGGCCACCACCTCCAGCACACCGGACGTGACAAAGGCGACCTGGTCATCACCCTGTGCCCTGGGCCACCGCCGCGACGCTCCACACCCCCAGACGAGAGCGTCCCGGTTCCCGACAACCTGCCTTCAGAACTCCTGCACTCCGTAGCCGCGGCAGCACACGTCCCGGCCTGCCCCGACTGCCAGCCCCGCGCCCGCCGTATACTCCACGCCCTCTGCCACGCAGCCGAAGCCAAGAACTACACGGTCAGTAACCCCGAGTCCGGTTCAGCAGCCAGCTTGGTGATCAGCATCGGCGACAGTTCCTTCCGGCTCTCCTTCTACGAAGGCGCCTACGAGGTCCCCGACCCCAGCGGGACGAAGTACGCCTGGCAACGCGTGACCGCGCGCACCACGCGTCCGTCTCACCAACTCGAGCTCAGCCTTGAGCACACCTACGCCCATCGAGGCCGGCGCTCCCACTGGGGAGACCGCCAACGGTGGCGCCTGGAAGACAAACTCCCCGCCCTCCTGCAAGAGATCGCCCACCGCGCACACGTCGAGTACGAACGACGGCAGGCCCAGCAGCGCAAAGAGGAAGAGACACACCAACGCTGGCTGACCGCGATGCAGCAGGCTCGCACTGCCCTGCTGGAAGACCACAGACTGAAAGCCCTGCGCGCGCAGGTGCAGGCCTGGCAGGAAGCCACCGCCATCCGCGCCTACTGCGACGCACTCGAAGACCACCACGCCACCCCCAGCGCGGCCGAAGCAGTCACCGCCTGGACCACGTGGGCCCGGGCCTATGCCGACCGCATCGACCCCGTACCCCTAAACCCAGGACTGCCGGAACCCCCAACGACCACACCGGAAGACCTGCGCCCGTACCTGCACGGCTGGAGTCCGTACGAGCCCAAGCGGGCCTGACAGAGCCTCAGCCCATTGTGTCGACGAAGTCGGCGGCCACCTGCTCGAGTGCCACGCCCGGGCCACGGTGCCCCACGACCCGCACGACGTCCTCACGGAACTCTTCGGGATAAGGGTTGGGCACAGCGACATCCTTCCCACCCGCCCCACAGGGCAAGCCAGTTCAGATGTCACCCGATCGTGCGGCAGACCCCAGAGTGCCAGCGGGGTGTTATTGCCCCCGCCACCGCCATAGAGTGTCGGCTTTCATTCGTTTCTGGTTGTTATGAGTGCTTGTCGGTGGCTTGAAGTAGGGTCGCGGGGCACGGGTTTCTGAGGGGGAGGCCCCTTGTCGTGTCGTGGGGAGTGAGGCTGGGTGGGGTTGCCGGGTGGGGCTGCGGACAAGGCAGGTAACCGGTACGAGGACTGGTGGACTGCGCTGCGTGCGGCCGAGCTTGTGCGGGGGCGGGCATCGTGGATCCGGCCGGAGCCTCCGGGGCCGGCAGGCGAGGGAATCGAGTTCCAACTCGAGGAGCCTGACGGCATCTGGTGCGAACAGGTGAAGGACGTCCCCTCAAAGGGTGCATGGACTCTGACGGCTGTAGGGAAAATCCTCAAGGCGGTCACGGGGCATCTTGCGGAGGGCAGGAAGGTACGCCTCGTGCTGTCCACAGGGGCGCCTGAACTGGATGACCTTGCCGAGCGGGCACGGGCTGCCGAGACGCTGGCGGAGTTCGAAGGAATCCTCACCAAGGCCCAGGTTCCCCAGTTCGCATCCGTGCTCACGAACTGGGAAGTGGACGGGACACTGGTCGACCGGGAGGTCGGCTGGCGGTACCTGAAAGCCGTGCACGTGGAGCACATCTCACCAGAGGCCCTGCGCCGACTGGTCGTGTCCACCTATGAACTGCTGTTTGTCGGGGATCCGGAAGTCATCGTCACACAGCTCAGCAGCTATCTCGATGGGCGCCCCCATCAGCGCCTGACCGGCTCACAGATTTACAGCCATCTGCTGACCATGCCGGGTGTGCGCCCACGGTTGCTGGCCGGTGACCCTGGAACGCTTTCCGCTTTGGCCGCTACCGTCGAGCGCCTGGTTCGGCGTGTACGGCGAGGCCAGCCCGCTTTCGGCATGGCCGCCCGACCGCACACGCAGGAGCTGTACGAGCGTCTGAGCCTCAAGGACGGCCCGCAGATCGTGGTCTGTGAGGGCGGCGCCGGGTTGGGCAAGTCGGCAGTCGTCGCCGATGTCTTGGCGCGGTGGACCGAGCAGGGTTGGCCGGCGGCCGCGGTCCGTATGGACGGCGTCGACGCGAGTGTTCAGACAGCCGTGGGGCTGGGGGATGCTATGACACTGCCGGATTCCCCGGCAGTGCTGCTGGCCGGGGTCGCCGCCGAGGGGCCGGCACTGCTGGTGATTGATCAGCTGGACGCGGTCAGTACCTACAACGGGAGGATGTCGGACGCCTACGAGTCCGTCGAGGACGTCTTGACGCAGTTGGTTGTGGCCCCGAACGTCAAGGTGCTCCTGGTGGCCCGCACCGTCGACATCGACAACGACCGGAGACTGTCCCGTCTGGTCGCCGACGCCACCCGGGCAGCCCGCTTCCCTCTCGGTGTCTTGGACGTGGACGCGGTGCGCACGGTCCTGTCCTCGAGCGGCACGGATCCTGACGGACTGGGCCCCGTGACCCTGGAATTGCTGCGCACTCCCTTGCATTTGTCCGTCTTCGACCGCCTTTCTGCCCCCGCGCGTGCTGTGCCGTACCGCACGTTGCAGGAGCTGTACGCGCGCTACACGGACGACGTTCGCGAGGCCCTCGAGCGAGAGGTCGCCACGCTGGACTGGTCCGGTATCACCGGCCTGTTGTGCGCCTCCATGAGCGAACGCGAAGAGCTGCACGCACCGGTGGCCCTCCTCGATGGCTTTCCCCGCCAGCAGGTCAAGGCTTTGAAGTCACACGGTGTGCTGGTGGGCGACGGGGATCAGATCGGGTTCTTCCACGAGACCTACTTCGACTTCCTCTTCGCCCGGTCCTTCATCGCCACCGGCGAAGACATCCACGACTTCCTCGCCGAGTCTGGACAGCACCTGTTCCGGCGGGCCCAGACCCGGCAGATCCTCGAACACCTCGCCGGCACGTATCGCGAACGCTTCCGCATCGTGGTGGTCCAGCTTCTGACTTCGAGCCGGATCCGCTCCCACCTGCACGATGTGGTCATCGCCGTCCTCGCACAACTCGACGCCACCAAAGCTGACTGGCAGGCCCTCGAAGCTGTCGCCTGGGGCCAGGCTCCCGTGGCCCTCAAGGTCCGCGGCCTGCTCTCCCGGCCGCAATGGTTCGCCGCCGCCGACCACGATCAGAACTGGGAACGCTGGCTGAGCACGCCGCAGACTTCCGATGCGGCATTCCGGGAACTGCTGGTCGCCGCTCGACACCAGCCCCGGCGCGTCGCGGAGCTGGTGCGGCCGTATGTGGGCACCACCACGCAGTGGGGGCAGCGCCTTCTGGGGCTCGTTGAGTGGGCCCTCACCCCCGACCTCGTCGATCTTGCAGTCGAGCTCATCGAAAACGGCCATGCCGACGAGGCCCGCGGACCGATCGCCGTGAACAGCGACTTCTGGTCCCTGCTGTACAGCCTGTCCGAGACCGCCCCCGCCCCCGCCGCGCGCCTCGCCGGTGCGTATCTGCACCGTCACCTTGCCCGGGCGTGCGCCGACGGATCCGACGATCCTTTTGCGTCCGACCACCTGTCCACACGGTCCCAGGTCGCCGACACGGTCCTCTCCCGCATCGCCAAGGCCGAACCGGCAACCTATGTAGAGCAGGTCCTGCCCTTCGTCATAGACGTAGCCACCGCCACCAGCACCCACCGCGCTGGGATGACTGCCCTTGCAGGCCACTGGGCCTACCGCCACATCGGCGGCCACGGCGTCGACACCGCACTTCTGACTGCTCTCGACCTGGCACTGCGCTCCCTGGCCGCCCAGTCCCCGACAGCCGCCGACGCCGCGCTGCAGCAACTGGCCGCATCACCCGTTCAGGAACTGCGATTCCTTGCATGCCGTACCTACACCGTCATGGATGTTCCTGATGAGGCGATCGCGTGGCTGGTAAGCGATGAGCGCAATCTGCGCCTGGGATGGCTGGACAGTCCGAGCTGGGCCTCGCGTGAACTCATCGAGGCAGCCACGCCCCACTGCACCGGCGAGACGCTGGAACGTCTGACCACGGTGCTCCTCGGTTATTACACAGCGTGGGAGCGCAGACGCCAGAAGGGACAGCGCAGTTCATGGGGCTGGGCCCAGTACGAACTGCTTTCCGCGGTCAGCCCCGCTCGCCGTAGTGAAGCGGTGAGCCGACAGCTCTCAGAGTGGGAGCGCAAATTCCCGGGTCAGCTCCCATCGCCGCCGGCACCCATTCAAGCCGGGTTCGTCGGCTCGCCGATCAGCGATCAGGCTGCCGGGAACATGACCGACGCCCAGTGGCACCGAGCCTTGGACAAGTACGCCAAGCCGCAACCAGAACGGCGCTGGCCGCCCCAGGGAGGCGCTCACGAACTCGCACAAACCCTCGGCAGGCGAGCCGAGCAGGACCCCGATAGCTTCAGCAGATTCGCATTCACCCTCGGCACGGACTCCCCGGCCGTTTACCTATGCGCGATCGTGGCCGCGGTCACGCCTCACCTGGACGACGAACGCTGGCAACAGTTGGCTCTTCACACCCACCAGATGCACGGCTCCGCCGCCGCGTCCACGATCTGTCACGCCCTGCAGTCGGCTCCCCAGAACTTCAGTGACGCAACGCTTCCGGTGCTCGACAGCTACACCACCGCCACCGACCCCGAACACGACATCCGCGAGGCCGACGGGACTCGCACGGACCTGCTGACCGCCGGCATGAACGCCACCCGAGGCCAGGCAGCACTGACTGTCGCCGCCCTGCTCTTTCACGGCAGTGAGCATTTGAGCGTGCTGACACCGCTGATCACCCGACTGGCCAACGATCGAGTGCTTGCTGTCCGAGTCTGCACTGCGGAGGCCGTGCTCGCCCTGATGAGGCACGACCCGCAGAGCGCACTCGACACCGCTGAACAACTTCTGGACCACCACGACGTCAACGTTCACAACGCTTCCACCACACAACGGCTGCTCATCAACGCGCTGATCCGTGAACCCTCACGCTTCTCCGCCCACCTGGCTTGCGCTCTTCAAGCCCCAGGCGCAGCCGCCGAACTCGCTGGCGGGGCATGGGCCGTCACCACCATTCACGGATCTCTCACCCCAGACCTTCCAGGGACCGCGGGCGGCCTCAATGTCACCGCCCGCCGCGGCGCGGCCGCAGAGCTCGCCGCCAACATCAGCCACTATCCGCATCTCATCCCGCTATTCGACGACGCAGACGCCGATGTGCGAAAGAACGCATCTCAGGCGATGCGACAGGTCTTTGACCTCTTTCCCGCCCAAGCTGAGGAACTCATTAACGCCTTCCTTGAAAGCAAGGCCTTCCCAGACCACCTTGAGCATCTGGTCTTCGCTCTCCACGAGCACACCGGGCCCCTTCCCGCCCTCGCGGTTGATGCATGCGAGCGCATCGTCCAGCACGCGGGCCGCGACCTCGCAGACATCAGGACGCACCGCGCAGCAGACGGCCACTACTTGATCTCGGTCGTCCTCCGCCTGTATCGGCAAAGCCCACAATCCCTACGGATCCGCTGCCTGGACATCATCGACAGACTCGCCCAAGTAGGCGCCTACAGCTTGACCGCTGCTTTGGAATACGAGCGCTGATGGAACGCCCCCGTTTCTGGCCGGCAGCATGCTCATCTGGCGCCCGTGCGGGAGGCCTCGGCACAACTATGGCGTCCCGCTCCGCCCTGCTACCAGCGCATGCCGATGGGTCCAAGCAGCGCTACGTTCGGGCTCAGCTTCGCGGCCCTCCTGCGGGCATTCGCTATGACCGACCCCCAACCCGAGCAACTCGCCATCGACGTCCTCTCGATGCTGGCGGGGGACTTGCAGATGTCCTTCCCGGGCGTGGGAAGCCCGGGCGGCCGCCGGGTTGCGCCCACGAGCCGGCGGCCCGTCGGGTAGTGGTGATGTCTCGGATGCCGAATGGGCTCACCTGGAACCGCACCTGCCGACAAAACGTCCCCGCCGCGAGTGCCGCGGCACCCAGTCTGCTTCGTTCCGCCGATGGGTGGCACTTTCCGCAGCTCGTGATGCGCTGTCGGGCTCCTGCCCTACGCCGCTGACCGAGAGCAAGGGGAGTGGTGTGGGGAAGAAGAAGGGCGGGCGCCCGGGGCCGCCGCGCAGGCTTGTACCGGCGGCCGGGGCCACCTCTGAGGAGACGGCCGAGATCGCGGGAAGACGCTGTTCGGCCTATCTCAAGGAGGTCCATAGCGGTATCCGGGCGGGCTGAGCCTGATGCACCAAGGCGTTCAGGGGCACCGTACGGCGCCCAGCGGCGTTCACCGGCTCAAGGCGCGGGGTTGTGAGCGGTCGCGTAATTCCCCATCAACGGCACCTCCAGCACCGCGTAATTCCCCATCTCGGACGAGGCCGGTGACGGGCCGCCCGACTGCTGAGTGTGGGGCTGGTCAGACCAGTCAAGGGCGCCTTCGGCGGCGCTCTGCGCTGGCCTGCGGCCACCCTGGACAGTCCTGACCAGCCCGAACGACCGGCGGGTTATCGGGCGGCCCGGGAACCCTGGCGCCGTGGGGACGACGACGCGCCTCCGTCCTCCCCATGGCCAATTACGAGGAGTTCCGCATGGGGAAATATGCGATCTTCCACACGGGGTTGTTCCACTCCTCGGAGGCGGGATCATCGAGAGGGTCGGTTGGCGGCGCCGCGCTGGCGTCCGTCACCGCACCGGCGGGGCCGAACTGCGCCTGCTTGTTGGAGCTGAGGGCTGGCGAGGCGGGTGTCTGCGCGTGGTCGACGCGCGGGTGAGCGGATCCGTCCCCCTCCCACGCCGTCTGGTCCATCAAACCGTGTTGGAGGCCGTCGCGCGCGGTCTCGCCGTTCACGGAGGGTCCCGCCGATGTCCGCCAGCCGATACCGCGCGCGAGGGCCGTCCGGCTGCTGCACGCGAGCCCAGCGGCGTTGCGCCGGCGCGTGCCGGCTATCCGTCGAATACGACATCGGCGGCACAGGAATGATGCAGCGGGGCGCCCGTCACCGGGTCTCACACGGTCCGCCCGGTGGCCCAGCCGGGCTGGGGGTTGTCGGGCTGGCTCAGGATGACTGTGAGGTGATCGGCCGTGGTGTAGGGGATGCGGGGGTCGGCGAGGAAAGCGGCTGGCTCGATGGTGCGGGTGACCATCAGCGGCAGGACGCGTCAGGGGTGTTCGCCGTCGACACCGCAGGCTGCTGCCGCGTGGGTCGCGTGCTGGGCGACGGTGGTGGCTTTGGCTAGCAGTTTGTCCCGGTAGCGGGTGGTGAACTTCTTCATGTGTTGTTGCAGGGCGTGGATCGCGACGGCGCGGGTGGGGTTCTTTGCCTCGATCACCCACAGTCGGTGGGTGTCGGGGTCGGCGACCAAGAGATCGATCTCTCCAATCAGGCCGGGGATGCCGAGTGTGGCGGCGGTCTTCTCCAGGAGGCGGAAGCGGTGCGGCAGTCCGGCATGGCGGGCGGCGTCCCGTACGTCGTTTTCCAGGCGCTGGTCGAGTTGCTGGCGGTGGCGGAAGAGGGCGTCGCGGACAGGGTGGGGGAGTTCGGGGTGCGGGAGGTGGCCGTCGTCGAGGTTGGCGGCGTACATCTCCAGGGAGACATGGGCGAGCCAGGGCAGGACGAGGAGCTCCTCGCCGTGCGCGATGAGGGGGTGGGTCAGCGGCCGGATGCGGCGCTCGACCTCGGTGTAGGAGTGCTCGCCTGGGCCAGCGGCGTTGCCGGGGTGCAGGCGCAGCCGGTCGACGGCCGCATGGAGGTGATCGGAGGGGAGCCCGGACCATGCGGCGCTCTCAGCGACCAGTTCCTCGGGGGTGGCTGTGGTGGTGCCGCTCTCGCCGGTGGGCCAGTCGCTGGCGGTGGCGAGGACCGCGGTGATCGCGTCCAGACTGCATCCCCAGTGCTGGATGAGGAGCTGGTCGGCCGTGGCGAGTGCGCTCCCGGCGGGAAGAGCTGCAGCTGTGAAGGCGACGGGCGTGCGCACGTGTGGGCGGGCGGGCAGGCCTGTCGCGTCGATCGCTTCGAGCTCGGTGTCAGCGGTGGCCGCGATCATCCGCTCGTGGCGGGCGTAGTGGTAGGCGCTGGCGTCGAACCCGAGATGAACGCCCGGAGCTGCGGTCTGTTCCGGGCTGGTGGGAGCGTCCGTCTCGTCGGCGTCGGCGCTGAGGGTGAACAGCCCGCTGGGATCGATGGTCAGGGCGAGGTCATGCAGACGGCGCGCGGCTGCCACCGCTGTGGTGCCGGTGCTGAAGACGAGGTCGGCGAGCGCGGCGAGCTCGGCGACGGCCAGGATGTCGACGGGCCGATCGCCGACGGGCGGGGTGACGAGCGCTTGCTGCAGCAGCAGGTGCAGTGCGGTGGTGGCGCCCATGGCGTCCTGCTGCTGGCGCCGGGACTCGTCCGCCCAGTTGTCCGCCCAGGGGGCCGAGAGGTTGACCGCGATCGACGTGTGCGAGCGGGTGCGGTGCGACCAGGCGGCGTTCAGGTGCCGGGCAAGTTCGCCGAACAGGGCCGGCTGGTAGGCGCTGATCTGGTCGGCGAGTTCGGCTTCCAGGGCACGCAGGAGCTGCTCGGCGGGCCCACCCGGACGGCATGCCTCGGCGCGATGCCATGTGCCGGCCTGCACGCTATGGCGGCGGACGGCGGCGGCCGCGGCACGCAGGGCGCGCACGTGCAGGTGAGGCGTGCGCGGCAGCATGTAGGCGGGGCTGGTGGCGGGCCAGAAGGTGGTGATGCCGGTCAGGAGCAGCAGTGGATGGGCGCTGTTCCACGCGTCGGTGAAGGTGTCGATGTCGGTGCCGGGGCCAGCAGTGCGGCCGGTGCGGACTTGGGTGATGAGTTCGTGGACGAGCCGGCCCAGGATGCGGTGTCCCTGTTGGCCGTCTCCGGCGAAGGAGGCAAGGAGCGGCGGGTCGATGACGAGGCCGATCCGCGCGGTGGCGGGGTCGGCGCCCGCCCGCACGAGGAGCCCCTCTTCCGTGTCGGCGTTATCGGCCGGCTCCGGTTTTCCGGTGGGAAGTTGGTGAGGTTCGTCGGAGACGGTCACGTCCACGATGAGGGGTGCGCCGTCGGGGAGGGTCGCGTGCGTGGCGGCCGGGGCGATGGTGGTGAGCGTGGTGTGCAGGGCGTCGGCTAGGTCGTCCATGCCGCGTGCGTCGAGCGGGCCGCCGCGCTGCGGGGAGGGGACAGCGACGATCACCATCGGCGGGACGGTTGACGTACGGGCCAGCAGGGTGCCCTCCGGACTGTGGTACTCCAGACGGGAGCTTGTCCCGTGGGCCCCGGGCTCGGGAGGGACCAGCGTGACGCGTGTGAAGTCCCGGACGCCCGGCAGGCCGGCAGCGCTCAGCACACGGTCGGTGGCCGCGTGCACGGCGGCGTGTTCCCAGACCTCGTCCAAGGGCGTTGCGGGGACGAATGCGATGTCGTCGCTGTCGGGGCCGGGCAGCAGGAGCGTGGCGTTGCGGTGCCAGTGTGACCACGCGTCGAGGGCATCGAGGTAGGCCACGCCATGGACGCCGGGGTGTTCCGTGAGCTCCAGGACGAACAGGGCCGCCAGGGTCGGGTCGCCGTTGGACTGCTGGAGGATCTCGGCGAGTTCCTCGACGTGAAGGAAGGCGGTGTCGCGGATCAGCTCGCGGGTCAGGACGCGGGGGCCTCCATAGACGACGAGGCGCCCGCGGCCCGGCGGGGTGGCGGCGAGAGCAGCGCGGCCTTCCTTGATGCGTCCGCTCAGGGTGCCGTCCGTCAGTCCGCTGACGACGGCGATGTCGTAGCGGTGGGTGGGCGAGGTCATGCGGCACACCGGTCCGGGGCGGGCGGGGATGTGGTCCAGGCCGAGGAGCTGGGCGAGCCGGGCGACGATCACTTCCTGCAACCGCTCCTCAGCGGCAGGGAGTTCGGCCGGCGGCAGGAAGGCGAGCAGCCGGGTGGCGGCCGGGGCGATGGCGTCCGTCGCCGCACCGGCGGGAACAGGCAGACGCCGGCCGTGCGCGGTAACGGCCAAGACGGGGCCGAGCAGCGGCGTGTCGGGGCGGTAGCGCAGCGGAAGGTCTTTGACCCGGCTGGTCAGCCAGTCCAGGGCGCGTCCGGCGCGCTCCGGGTGCCGACAGGAGGGGAGGAGATCGACCGGGTCGGCCGTCGCGATCGCGCGGGCGGCGTCGACCTCGGCGGAGGTGAGACGGCAGGCAACCTGGTCCAATTCCGGCTCGTCCGGCGCGGCATACGGCTCGGGCCATGCGGGGGTGAGTGCGTCGAGCGCCCGGTCGGTGATCCGCAGAGCCAGTTCGAGGACGTCGCTGATCCCGAAGCCGATGGTCTCGCACAGCGGCTGGTCGACGGCCAGGGCGGTGAGCTCCAGGGTGCGCAGTACGAGCAAGGGGTGGGCGAGCTGCCCGGGGTGGACCAGCAGCAGCTCGCCAGCAGTGGTGCTGGCCACTCCTGCGCGCAGGTCGCTGGGATCGCGGTCGGTGAGGACTCCTCGTCCGGGGGCGGCGCGCACGATGGCGTCGACCAGTGCGGGCAGGTCGTCGGCTTCGGCGTGCACGCCTGGGCGGGATGGGGTGCGCAGCACGCGGGTGAGCATCAGCAGGAGGTGGTCCTCAAGACGTTGGAAGTCCGGCGATGTGAGGGCGGCCTGGAGCAGCACGATCAGGGAGTCGGTGGAGTACGGGGCCAGGGCGCGGTCGAGGACCTTCCAGTCCACGCGGCGGTGTGTTGCGGAAGTGACGGGCGTGTTCGTGGGCATGGTGCGTGTCCTGGTCTCGTACCGGTCTGATCCGACGTATCCGACCCGATAGCTTCGCAGGCGGATGTCGTACCGTGCCGAAAATTTCAGACGGCGCGAGGGGCGGGTACGCGCTTCGGCGCCTACCGTTTGACCGGCTGGACCTGGAGCGGGCCGACGCACCAGGTGCGGGCGGTTGAGGGGCCCAAGCAGCTTCTTCCGGTCATGCTGGACGGCGAAGAGTCGCGGCGCTGAAGGACGGAGGCCTAGATATGGAGGCGGAGAAGCCCGAGGAACAGGGCGAGCCAGCCGGCGACGTCCACTACGTCAACGCGGACGACACGGTCAGCGTCACCGAGTCGCATGTTGTCGACGGCTTCGGCGAAGGCGGTGACACGATCGTCACGGGCGGCGACGGACATGACACCAGCGTCCAGGCCGATCCCGCAGGGCCAGTCAACGTACAAGTGGGCCGTAGACCCTCCACGCCCGAGTCAGAACTGCGAACAGCGCAGCTTCTTGTACAGCGACTCAATCAAGCCGGCGCGCAGTGGGCCCCTCCGCAACTGACTAACGCGAGCGCCCGCGATGAGAGGGGCGTCGACTGCGAGGCCAGTGGTCCGAATGAACAGCGGCTCAAAATCCAGGTGACGACTCCCGAGCGCGCGGCATGGCCTGAGCTCGCACGCGGATCGGAATATCGCGCTCGTACCAGCGCGGAGGCGCTGGTCGAGGCTCTCCGCGTCGCGATCAAGGCGAAACGGACACGGTCCGATCCCGAGATCCATCTCGCACTGGATGCCGTTCATGCCCCTGCGCACGCGCTGCGTTCCGTCGCGGAGGCGTTCCGCCGACAGCACGGCCGGTGGGCCACGGGCGTCGGGTTCCAGGAGATCTGGCTCGTGGGTCCCTCGGTCGACCTGGTGCAGCGCCTGGCGCCCTGACGTCCCCAGGTGGCGCCCTCCCGCCTCACCGCTCGAGCTGCTGCTCGCTCTCCGTGCAGGTGGCTCGGTGGAGGTGCTGTCAAAGCCTCATCGGGCAGTCGTTTCCCGGGCCGGACCGTATTGTCGATGCTCGGCCCTACGCTCTGGCCATGACGATTCACTACACGACCTTCGTGATGCCAGGTTCGATGATGCGCTGTCGTACGACACCCCGCTCTTCGTGCTCGGAGCCGATTCCGCAGAGGAGACCGCGCCATCCTGGCGGTTACGTTGCGGCACCGCATCGGGAACTACGTGATGCCGTTCAGCCACGCGTCCATGGTCCTGGGGGAGGTACCCGTCACGGCCTTGTGGGCGTCTGTCTCGCGCGAGCAGTACGACGCGCGCGAAGGCCGTGATCCTTCGAGACCCGGTTCCGCAGGACGTCTCCACGGAGTACGCCGAGTTGGCCGAGGGAGTCCAGGGAGCCGACACCCCGCCGTGGGTGGGGCTGATGCTGGTCATGGAAATCCGGTCGTACGCCCGGAACGTGCCAGTGACCGTGGGAGAGAGCGCTGAGGACGTGCTGAGCATCGGCATCGATCTTGCGGCGCCGCCGACGTTCCCGCACTGGGCACAGCAGGTCCTTCCGCCGGGAAGCTGACCGTGAACGTGCTGACCTCCGTCTTACGGGCGAAGTCAGCGATTGGCGGGTTGACCGAGTCTGGGCGCGGCGAGTTCGGCGCTGAGACTGTCCCGTCCTGCGCCAGCCGTGTCCCGCGCCCGCTGCTGCAGTTCCTCCAGTTCGCCGTCGGTGAGGTCTTCGACCCAGGCCTCCATCCGCCGCTGCTCGGCCTCTTCCTCCGGCCGCGGCTCTGGTGGAGCTGAAGGGGGTGTTGCGCTACCACGGCACCGGCGCCCGCCACCTGGGGGAGATCCTGCGGGTGCGCACCCTGTCCCGGCTCGGGGTCGACGTCCGCGTCGGCATCGGGCCCACGATCAGGACGAACAACTCGCCGTCACCGACGAGCTGTCGGGGGAGGGGGAAGACGTCCTCGACGGATTCCTCGGCGAGGATCGGGCCGCCGGCGGCGATGCGGCCGACCAGCGGGACGTAGGACGCGGCGGGCTTGCCGGCGGTGTCGGTGGGCTGCGTGGAGGCGGCCTGGTCGGAGCCGCGCACCCGTATGCGCGTGGGCGGTGCGGGTCGCGGCGCAGGAAGCCCCTGCGCTCCAGTGCCATGAGTTGGTGTGCGACCGAGGAGGTGCTGGAGAGGCCGACGGCCTGTCCGATCTCCCGCATCGACGGCATACACCGGCTCGAGTCAGCCCTGGGCGGTGACGGTGGGCGCTGTCTGCGTGGTGGTGACGTCGGTCCTTCTCGATGGCTTCCTTGGCGGAGAGTGGTCGTTGCTTTCGAAAGGTTGCGCCAAACACACGTGAAGAGGGGGGCCCAAGAAGCCTGGCGAGGCTATTGATTCTGCTGTGAGGAGGGTTGGGACTTCATGCACTGCCCCTTCTGCAGGCACCCCGACAGCCGTGTCGTCGACAGTCGTACGACGGTACGTCGATCCGCAGGCGCCGCCAGTGTCCGGACTGTTCCCGTCGTTTCACGACCGTGGAGACGTGCTCGCTCATGGTGGTCAAGCGGTCCGGAGTCACCGAGCCCTTCAGTCGTACCAAGGTCATCAACGGCGTGCGCAAGGCATGCCAGGGAAGGCCTGTCACGGAGGACGCACTCGCTCAGCTCGGCCAGCGGGTCGAGGAGGCGGTGCGGGCCACCGGAAGCGCCGAACTGACCACCCACGACGTGGGACTGGCCATACTCGGCCCCTTGCAAGAGCTCGACCTCGTCGCCTATCTGTGTTTCGCGTCCGCCTATCGGGCGTTCGACTCGCTGGAGGACTTCGAGGCCGCCAGACGGTGGCCCGGAACATGAGGTGCCCAGCATGGATGATCTGTCAGACCCCGTGCTTTCCGAGGTGAAGACCGCGGTCGTGCTGCACCGGCCTGCCGCACCTCATACCCGAGACCGAGTTGACCTGATCGCAGCACGCGGCTGGCGGGCCACCGGGACGGCTGCAGTCAGATTTGAGCCCGAGTACCACCGGCTGGTGGACCTGCCCAACACATAGACCACAATGCAAAAGGCTGAACCTGCCGCACAACGCCCATCGCCCGCCGCCACCTCCAGAGACCGAGGGACCAACTGAGGCATCGACTGCGATGGTGTCCCGGCACGTTACGTGGAGCTTTCGCTGACATCCGGGCGTGCGGTCTCCCGTTTCTGTCTAGGCTGGTCGGTTGTGAGTGACACTTCCCAACCTGCCGCAGTAAACAGCGATTTGAGCCACCTCACCCCGACGGTCGCTGCCATCGACGGTGCAGATCCAGAACTGGTGGCCATCGGAGAGCGCTACTGGGCAATGGCCGGGTTTCACCCCGATCTCGCCACTCCCGCCTGGTGCGAAAAGGCTGCCGACATCGACAGCCAGGGCTGGGGAAAGCCGCTGTATGTCGTCGCAGCTGCCGGTGTGCGGGCCACCGTCGCTGACCAGGCCTGCCCCCAGTGCGGGGGCCCGGCCACTCTGACCAGCCGTACGGCTCTGGCACAGGTGTGCAACGGGCAGATCCCGCCCTGCGTGGAATGCACCGACTCCCTGCAAACCGCTGTGCAAGCGGTCCTGGACCCGCGACGGAAGGCGAAGCGGGACATCGCTCGGAAGCAGGCAGAGGAACAACGGATCATCACTGCGGCTCGTGATGAGTGGACGGCCGCGCAGCGACAGTCCATGGCCGTGAACTACGCCTTCCGGTTCAATACCGACGCAGACCTGAAGCTGCCGGTGCGCGAGATGCTCGCCACCTTGGCACTCCTGCGCTACGCCCCCTCCACAACGCAGATCCGCAACATCGGTGACTGGCCCGGCCCTCTGCACCCCGACCGGGACAAGGTGCCGAGCCTGCTCGGAGAACTCGTACGCAGCGGCCTGATCGCCATTCATCCCCAAAGCCCGGTACAGGCAGTTGTCTGGGAGCCGAAGTCCTTTGAGGCCGCTCTCGCATCAGCGGAAGGTGACCTTGATGCGGTGGCCGAACCGCAGGAGGGCTCACGCTTCTACCCTCTCCTGGCGCACTACTACGCTCCTTACGGCACCAGTGCCGGCACCGGTGCGACCCTCCTGGACGACCTCCTCAACACTGCACTCGCTCCCGAAAGACTGACCTCAGGCCGCCAGGACGACCTGCTCGCACTGGCCCAGGAGCTCCTGACCGCTGAAGCCGTCCGGTATTTCCAGCACCGGCTCGACGAGGTGAACCTGCCGGCCATCACCGAAACGCACCGCCAACGACTTGAAGACGCCGCGTCCAAAGCGGCAGCACACCGCCCGCTCGGCGAGCTCTACAACCTGGTCTGGCGTTCCACCCGCGCAGCCGCCGAAGCGGCTCAGAAAAACCCCAGAGCCCCACGCATCAACATGAGCACCCACGCGGTCAACCAATTCGAGACCCACGCTCACCGTGCGGCAGCCGACAGCAGCTTCGAGATCAACCCATTCAACGAAGTCTCCTCCTGCCCACTCGCCGCGATGACCAGGACCCTCCTCTACACCGTCCTCGACCGGTCGCCTTTCGAGACGAGCCTGCCGGACATCAAGAACTCCCTGCCCGAGCCAGCCATCGACCCTGACGTCTCACCCGCCGCACCGATTGCAGACCAGCACCTCGGCGATCTCGACGACGTGACGATCACTCTCCAATGGATGGCCACCAGCCCGGACGCCTGGGACGCCAACGCCATCCCTCGCGCACTCGAACGCCTGAACCTGCCACATCCGGACGCGGACTGGAACGTCGACATCCGAGTCATCCAACGCGCGACGGCCCGCCTCCAACGGCTCCACGCCCACCTGTTGCCCACCCTCGGGCAACGCCAGAGCGCACTCGCTGTCATGGCAGCCAGCAGCGACCTCCTCACCCACCCCACCACCGACCCGACAGACCCGAACATGCCTCGCCCTGTAGGCAAAGTCATCTGGGATGCCCTAGCGGCCGAGGTCCTCAACGACACCTTTGATCCGCCGGAGGACCTAGCAGAAGCAGGACTACACGGCGACGACTGAGCAATGGGCAGCGACTTTCGACACCCGCTATGCGAATTCAGCATAAGAAGTGCGTTATTCGTGTTAAAGTGTCGACGTGAGTATGAGCTTGGAAGAGCGGGTGCGATCAGCCGTTGCTGCCCTGCTTCACGCGGTCGGCGAGTCCCAGTCCGACCTCGCCGCTGCGTTGGGGGTGAGCCAGGCGCAGGTGAGTCGGCGTCAGTCCGGTACGGCTGCGTGGAGCCTGGCCGACTGTGAGGCGGTCTCCGCGCATTACGGCATCACTGCGTACGATCTCCTGGCCGGTCCGACCCGGGCCGTCGAAGCCCTCCCGGCGGAGCGCCGCCGCATGTCGGGCCGCCCGGTCGGCGGTGTCCGCTCCGCTGTCGTGGACGGGGGAGCCTGATGGCGGACTTCGACGCGATCGACGCCCTCCTTGCCGCCGTCAGGCAGGAGACACCGCTGCCCCCCGCAGGAGAACGACGCTCCCTGCGTGAAGATCTGAACCTCTCGCGCGCACAGCTTGCGCAGGCCCTGGGCGTGAGCCCGTCGACGGTCGGGGGCTGGGAGTCGGGGCGGGACCCAGGCGGCGAGATGCGGGAGAGGTACGCGTACTTCCTTGAGGGCGCTCGCACCAAGCTGGACGCCACCACCGCGGCCGCGCCCGCCAGTGAGGCCACGGACGACAAGCCGGCCGAAGCCGAGCAGACCGAGGACGACACCGACGTCCTGGCCGTGGCGCAGCCGTGTGTGCTGTGCGGGCAGCCGGCCCGGCATCAGGTCGAAGGGTTCCCCCAGCATCTGGACCCTGCCGAGTGCGCCCCCGCCCCGGCCGGGCCCGTACCCGCGCAGGCAGAGAAGCCCGCGCCTCGCACAGCGCCGCGGCAGTCGGCGCCGGCCGGGAAGCCGGAGCGAGCAGCCGGCGGTGTGAAGGTCGTGCCGGTCGGCAGGCGGGTGCAGGCGGCCTCCGACACCCCGGACCTGATCGGCTCCGCGGTCGCGGCCGCGCTCGCAGAACACTCTGGTGATGTCGAAGCGGCGACGGCTGCGCTGATCAAGCGGGCGATTCCGGACGCGATGGCGCTCCTGGACCACACACGCAAGGGCGGTCGCTACGACGTCGTCGCGCACCCGTGGCTGCCGGACATCCTGCGCAAGCAGAGTGCCCGCGGCGCCGACCAGGTGTGGGAGGCCCGGCCGAAGTGGAGCCGGCCGGAACTTCCCTCAGGCGAGCACGAGATCACCGCGCTCGACATCAACGGCGCCTACCTGTCCGCGCTCAAGACGCATCTGCCGCTCGGCCAGCTGGAACACACCGTCGGCGACCACCACGACCGGCGCCGTGCCGGCCTGCACCTGATCACCCCGCCCGCCTGGGACCACGGCGCCTACCTGCCGGACCCGATCGGCAACCGCGACGAACCAGGCCCCCTATGGGTGACCGAGCCGACCCTGCGCCTGCTGCTGCGTGTTTCCGGGCCGAAGTACGGCCTGTGCGACCCGCCTCAGATTCACGAGTCGTGGACGTCGGGGGCCACGGAGGGGCTGCTGGAGAAGTTCCGCATCGCTTTGAAGGACGCCCGGGACCGGGCGATCGCCGACGGCGACGAGGTGACGCTGGAGTATGTGAAGGCGATGTACTCGAAGTTCGTGTCCACGCTGGGGGAGTCGAACTTCAACCGGGAGCTCTACCGCACCGACTGGATGCACCTCATCCGCTCCCAGGCGTTCGCGAACTTGTGGTGGAAGGCCCACCGCGCCTACGACGAAGGCCTGATGGTCGTCCGCGCCATGGGCACCGACGAGCTGCACGTCACCGGCGACTGGCGGACGGTGTTCCCCGAAGGCCGCGGCGTCACCGAAGTGAAGGTCAAGGACGTCTACACCGTCGGCACCGGCCCTGACACCGCCAACGAGCCTCCTGAGGGCGCCTCCTAGCGCCGTTCTCCCGTCCCGGCGCCAGCTCCCCGCCGGGACGGGAGAACGGCGCTCACGGCCCCGTACAGTGATCCACTCCCGAGAGTCCGGAAGAGACGATGCCTGAGCGGAACATCGAGTTCGGCAAGTACGGCGCCCGCGGCCTCAAAGGCCACGAAGCCGTCGCCCGCCAGCTGGACGCCCTCGCCGGCTACATCGCCACCCCCGTCACCGCCCGCCGCGGCCTCCTCGCCCGCCTGCACTACCTCACCCGCAGCACCCACGCCCGCGAGGCCGCCCGCGCGGCCGGACTGACCGTCACCGACCGCACCCTGCGCGCCTGGACGGCTGGCCCCCGTACACCCTCCCGCCGCAACCTCGCCGCGATCGAGCAGGCCTACCGCACCGTGCGCCGGGAGAACGTCGCCCGCTACCTGACCGCCCGCCTCAACCGTGAAGGCCGCGGTACCCGCGTGGAAATCCACCCCATCAACCAGTCCGCTGTCGACCGGCCCCGCCAGCGCGCGGTGGAGTTCCGCACGATGAACGTCCGCCGCTGGGACCGCATCGTCGCCGCGTGGGCGGCCGGTGACGACCAGGAGATGGACGAGGCGTGGGTCGACCAGGTCGTCGACCTCGGCTCGCAGTGGGGCCAGTACGAGTACGTCACCAACGTCGGCTTCGCCGCGTGATTCTTCCGGTGTTGCGACAGTGGCAACACCTGCACGCGACCCCAGGTACGTCGGCTACATGAATGGGTGCGGAATGTCGGCTGTCAAGCCAAAAGTTTGTTAGTTACGTCGGTAATCTGATGGTAGAGAGATTTCCGTTCGCGCATTAGATGCCGGGTCTTTTTGTCAGCGTGCAGCACCGCGGCTAGATCCTTACTTCCGAGCAGCGCCGCGATTGTGGGTACGGAGTGATCCGTCAACTCGCGGCACAGATACATGGCGATTTGCCGAGCTCCCACCAGGGCGCGGCTCCTGTCCTTCGCCCGCAATTCCTCTACCGTGATGTCGAAATGATCTGCAACGCCCCTGATGACGTTTTCTGCCGTAATCTCTCTACTCTCCGCCTGGAAAGGATTGAGTACGTTACGCACTAGCTTCGCATTTACAGGTTGCTTGTAGATTCGCGAGTGGGCGATTACGCGTGCTATTGCTCCTTCCAGCTCTCTAATGGTCGCCCCTGAAATAGCAGCGATGAGTGCCATCGCCTCCGTTGAGGCATCGCTTACTTCTCCCTGGAGGTCTCTCCTGACGATTTCTATAAGTTGATCTCGTTCGGGGGGTTCCATGCCGAGAGTCAGCCCTTCCTGAAGGAATGAGGCAGCATCTGTGCTTAGTCCAGACTGTTCCTTCGGGGGATTAGGCGAGGCGAAGACGATCTGAGTCGAACCATCTCGGAGCTGTCGGAGCAGGTCTGTGAGCTCCTGCTGGGGGTTCCACAGCAGGTCCTCGAAGTCGTCGATCAATACGAGGTCAGCCATTATGAGATTGGCGCTGGTCCGGCGCCAGGATTTCCCAGGAGGTGCTGGACTGTACTGTCCGCGGATTTCTCTTACCAGGTCGCTCATGCTGCCGTAGAAGATTTTCGACTTCGGGTAGAGAGTGCGATGATAGTTCCCTATTGCGTGCAATAGGTGGGTTTTCCCTTGACCTGTATTACCGAGCAGGCAGATAGGGTTTTTGGTTTTCCATGACAGCTCCGCTACCTTTAATGCCGCGCCGTATGTGAAGCGATTTCTGGAGTCCACGGCGAAATTCTCGAAAGTGTATCTGTGGTTCAATCCGACAGAGAGAATTTCGCTATTCTTGGCCGCAGTTCTGGCTGACGCATTTCCGGCGGGCAGCAACTCCGCCCGCCCTGCTTCGCGATTAGAGTCGTCTTTGTCTTCGGCGGTGTCGATTTCCCGTTCGAGCTCCTCGCAGCGCTGTTCTGCGGCAACTCTACGGATATGGACGTCCCTTAGTTCAATGCGGAGATCTTCTACCTGATCTTTCAAAAGGTCCCGCTCTTGGCGAAGGCTGAAAAATTCGTCGCTGTGACCCCACATGGACTCTTCAGACGGTGAATCATCCGGAGCTGCTGTGATCTGCCGCAGCTGTAGCTCCACGTCAGCGATCCGGTGTTGCGCCTCCAGCAACGCGTCTTCCAACGCCCTCTCGCGCAATGCGCTGCGGCGTGCCGCGCGGTCAGCATCTGCCAGCTGCAGTTCGAGCAGCTGCACACGATGCTGAGGTGAACCGCTTGCAGCCAGGGCACTACCGTGCAGCTGCCGCAGCAGGTCCACCGCATCCGGTGTCACCGCTCCGCGGATCTCTGAGACATCCCTGATCAAGTCTGCAACGAACTCCCAGGTGGGAACCCGCGTGCCGTTCAGGTAGCGAGAAACGGCGCCGGCATCGCGGTTACGCCGGGCCGCGTAGCGTCGGACGCCGATACCAAGCGACTCGAAGAGTCGCCGCAACGCAGCGGCCAGCTCCCCCGCTTCCGTCCCCAGGGTATTGCTGAGAGGCTCAAGACTCTTCATCGGCTGTCCTTCGTGGTGTTGCCGTCAATCGGCAACTGTGCCAGCTCCCGCAACACTCTGACGACACGTCACTGTGGTTGCACACTTTCGTAGATACGGCCGATGAGGGCGTAGCTCAGCCCGTGTAGCGCAGCGGCTGGCGCGCTGTGAGAAGGAGCTTGGTATGGCGTCCCCGTCTGTCCCCCCAGGACCGCCCGACCCAGGGGAGGGGCCGCTGCTGAGCCAGCGCGCCGCCCTGATACTGGTGACTGCGTTCGTTATCGGCGGGCTTGCGGGCGGCCTCTCTCTTCTTGGAGGAGGCAACCTAGCGACTTCCCTACTGGCTGGGCTCACCGCGTGGGGTGCCTCCATCCTCGGACTGCACAAGCTGATCGGTCACTGACACCCAGCCCCTTCTGACGCGGTCGCACGGGTGCTGCTGAGCCCAATGGCGCCAGAGCGCGCGGCAGCAACTGAGAGGCTGCGGCCCGCGTGTACGCCAGCTGGACGACGCGTGGGTGGCGGTACGCGGCTCATCAGCCGTGGTCGGCCGGGCCGTACGATGATCGCCGTGACCACCCGCGCCGCACGCTCGGCGCCGGCCCCGAGGCTCCTGCCCAGGGCATCCGCGCCACCCAGGCCGACCTTCTTGACACCCTCCCCGGTGTCCGCATCGCAGATCTCGGCGAACTGCGGGACCGTGGAGTCGTTGGACACCTTCCCCCTGCACAACCGAGAACCCGGCGCACCCTGGGGGCAGGTCGTGCGGTCCCCGCCTCGCCCGACACCTCCACCTGAGAGGCGCAACCACCGCAGCGTTGGCGGCCGGCGACGATCAGGAGATGGACGAGGCGTGGGTCGACCAGGTTGTCGGCCTCGGCTCGCAGTGGGGCCAGTACGAGTACGTCAGCAACGTGGGGTTTGCTGCCTAAAACTGCTCTCGGCGTCGGTCCCTACGAGCCACAGACTTTGATCGACCGTCATGACACGGACCGGTATAGTCGCCTCGTCTTTGCAACAGCGGTAGAGCGGACCTGGACCCGACGTTCCAGGTCAAGGCCATTGTCGCCTTACGCTTGATACGCACGGTGAAAAAGGGAGTGCGGCGACCTTACGGCTCTAGCCAGGCCACCCCCATGAGCCCCAAACGTCGGTGGGCCTCAGCAAGACCACACGTGTCTCACGTGGTGGTCGGGCTGAGGTCTGACACCCGGTCCGATCACCAGAAGGGTATTTCGGACCGTTGAACCTCTCTCTCGGTGTCAAAGTCCTGCTGGTCATCATCTGCGCTTTGCTCTCCGCTCTTATCGGCTTGGGGGCTGGCTGGATGAGTCACACGCCGGGCGCACGCAAGCGCGATGCTGTGCTCTACGGAAGCGGCGCTTTCGGAGGCTCGCTGACACTGGCCGTGTTCGTGCTGATGGCCATCGGCCTGCTGTGAACGAGTCGCCGCTTCGGAGACCATCCAGTTCTCCGGGGCGGCGTTCGGCGGCAATGGCATCAGCTCAATTGCAGCAGTCCCCGCAACAGGTCACGGCTCTCGTCCGGGCTGGGGCTGTCCGCCTGCAGCTGCTCCATCGCCGCCTTGTACTGGGCCACGTCCACCTGCCTGTCCAGGTAGAGGGCGCTGGTGAGGTGTTCCACGTAGACCACGTTCGGCAGGTCCGACTCCGAGAAGCCGAGGATGGTGAAGGTGCCGGACTCGCCGGAGTGACCGCCGAAGCTGAACGGCATGATCTGCAGCCGCACGTTCTCCCACTGGGACATCTCGATCAGATGCCGGATTTGGCCGCGCATCACCTCACGGTCGCCGTACGGGCGACGCAGGGCAGCCTCGTCCAGGACGATGTGGACCTGCGGGGCGTTCTCGGAGACAAGGCGCTTCTGCCGTTCCAAGCGCAGCGTCACGTGCTTCTCGACGTCGCTGTCGCTCGCGTTCTTCATGCCTTGCTGGACATTCGCGCGAGCGTACGGCTCTGTCTGCAGCAGGCCGGGCACGTAGTTCATCTCGTACGTGCGGATCAGCGAGGCCTCGTGCTCTAGGGCGAGGTACGTCGGGAACCAACTTGGCAGCCCGTCCGAGTAGTTGTGCCACCAGCCAGCGAGCGCTCGTGCAGCGTGGGCCCGAACGGCCGGCGTGCGAGCGCGGAGGCGGCGGGCCCCCCGGCTCCCCAGGGACGTTCCCTCCAGCAGCGCGTCGAAGTCGTCGTTCTGATCAGCCATGGAAGTCTCCTTCCTCTTCGCGCTGCTTCGCTTTCGTCCGCCACCGGTACAGCAGACCTTCGATCGCGCGGATCGACTTGGCGTCCAGGAGCTGTTGGATCTCCTCTTGGGTGTAGCCGTCGACTGTCAGGGCGACGGTGGCCTGGGTCCGTGGGTCGTCGATGTCCCGGAGGCGCTGAAGCACCCGCAGGTTGCCCAGTACCTCCTCGGTGACGCCCTGCACCGCGAATCTGTCCTCGGTGGTGATCTCCTGGGTGGCCTGGCCGCGGTGCCACCGCTTCTGTTGCACGCGGTGGCGCCGGTATTCGTTGGGGAACTCGTAGGCGCACGCTCCCATGAAATAGGTGGCGATGCTGGCGCCGCCATCGGGTTGCCATCCGGCCTCGACCAGGGCCCGCCGCCGGAAGACCGGGAGGGCCCGGGCGACGGTCATCATCGCCAGTTCCTCCCGTAAATCGCTGTCACGGGCCAGTTCCTCGAGCTCCCGCTCGTCTGGCTTAAGGTCGAAGCCTCGCGAAGCGGCGAGTTTGAACACGTAGCCGGAGAACAGCCAGCCCCTTAGCACCGAGATCCCGTACCGGGCGAGCGCTTCCTCGAAGCGGTGGTAGTGGGTTCCGGCGAAGCCGCTCTCCGACAGCAGCCGGACCATTTGCTGGTCAGCCATCCGCCGGTCCAGGTTCTCCTGCAGCTTCCTGGCCCGCCGTGTGTCGACGGCGTTCATCTCATGCTGAGCTTCGAGAGGCACGGGAGCGCCGAGAAGGCGCCCCTGCTCGCCTACAACAGGTTGTAGGTGCCGGGCGAGCGGGGCTGCGGACTCCTGGTCCACCGCCTCGTCGTCGCCCCTCATTGCCTCCCCTTCCGGTCGTCGTCGAAGACGACCCCTTGTACGTCGCGCCCCTCAGGGCACCCCACGAACCTTTTCAAGATTTTTTCGGGCGGGGCCCGGGGCGGAAGTCGGCCGTGGGGTATCGGGCCGACCGTGACGTATGAGCGGAAGTCATCGTCGCCAACAACCGCTGGAGCGCACGTGAGTTCGCCGCCTGAGCCCCCTTTCATCAGCATGCACACCACCGTCGTCCTCCTGACTTCGGTCGTCATCGGGCTGGTCGTCGGCGGGCTGACCTTCCTCTCCGACTTCTCCGCCCCCGGGGCGGTCTTGGCGGGGCTGGGTGCCACAGGCCTCAGCGTGCCGGTGCTGCGTTCCCTCATGCGTTGACGCTGGCACAACGAACGTCGGCAGCTCACCGAGTACGCGAACGGCGCTGCAGCCGAAGGCGCAGCGCCGTTCGCGTACTCGGTGAGCTGCCGACAAACATGCCTGCCCCACCCCTTTGGGCGGACCGGATTCGCCCGGAATGAGTCTCACGGCCCGAGCGGGCGCTACCGTGGTGGAACACGCCAGTTCTGCCCTCTGGAGCCCTCGATGAGCGAACAGCCGGCCCCCGCCGACACCGCCGCGCGGCAGCAGCTGGAGCCCGCGGCCGCCGACGGGCTGCGCGCGTACGCGGCCAAGACCCGCGCCAGCGCCGACCAGTTCGCCGCCGTTCTGGAGGACATCGCCGAGAACGGGCTGCCCGCGGTGGAGGACTGCACCCCGTGGGAGGACCTGCGCGAGACCCACCTCGCCCGCCTCGCCGCGCAGCGCACCGCCGTCGCTTGATGCCCCCGCAGCACGGCCCCCGCCGCGCCCGCATTGCCTTCTCCGACGCCGCAGCCAAGCAGTTGGAGAACATCACCAACGAGGCGGAAATCCACGCCCTGGACCGCGCCCTGGTCGTCATCTCCGTCGACTCCGACGCCGGCGAGCCGATCCCCGGCGACACCACCGGACCCCAGCTACGCCAGTACACCGACGAAGTCGAGTCCGTCCGGGTCCTGTACTTCGTCACCGCCCTGCGCACCGTCGTGGTCGTGGCGTACATCGAGGTCTAGCCGACCGATAGGGGTGGTTCGGAAGGCACTGCCAGGCGGCACAGTTCGCTCAGGACGTCGTTCC
This sequence comes from Streptomyces sp. NPDC033178, assembly GCF_055577685.1. Classification (NCBI taxonomy): domain Bacteria; kingdom Bacillati; phylum Actinomycetota; class Actinomycetes; order Kitasatosporales; family Streptomycetaceae; genus Streptomyces; species Streptomyces sp. NPDC033178. Next base: position 4,425 of record NZ_JBVIPT010000035.1, on the reverse strand, counting down.
GTGGCCCGCAGGTTGCGTCCAACAAGATATTTGGGAGAGGGAACGTACCGGGGCAGCCTATGCTTTCGTGCCATGAAGAACGAGAGTGAGCAATCAACCTATGTGGGGCAGTGGTGGCTGCCGCACCGTCCCGAGCAAGTAATGCACGGCAGTCTAGAAATTGGCGTAAGCCACCCAGAACTTGCGATTTACGAAAGCTTGCCATTTGGTCAAGAGGGTATCGCAAAGGAGCCGAACCACTCCATTATTCACGGCAGAAGTATGGGCGTTGACGTGACCCTACTGGACAGTCGCCAAGTCAGCGAGCGCAGCACTCAGCAAGGCGAGAACGAAGAAACTTACAATGTCTTCATAGCAAACACCGTACTGATCGGGGATGAACCTCTTAACGAGGACGAGTGCCGCTTTAACCGTGCCCACTTCCGCTTGTTCAATTTGGATCAGTGGAGCAATCGCACGATGTACAAGCATTCGGAAAGCGCCGTTGAAGCGCTTGATTTGCCAGACCTGACGGCCCGTATACCCGGATGCGAGGTATCGCTGAAGCGAAGTACAACTGTCAATCGAGGCCGGCTAACGGACGCGGGATTCACTAGCCACGAAGTGATTGAACTCAAAATCGAAGAACGAGTATCTCTTGAAGAATTGGAGCACAAGTTCATTCGACCGATTGAACAAATGCTTACCCTGGCCACGGGAAAGCATTGCGAAGCCTTCTCTCTGAGGGTAGGCAACTACGATGAAACCAAGGAATGGCGCGACACTTGGCCCCTCAGGTTTCACAAAGTCCGTCGGAAGGAATCCGACCAGAAACAACCAGGTAAGCCTATGATCCGCGAGCGTATGCGCTTCGGAATGAATAGCCAGCATTTTCCGCCAAACGTTGAATTTGGCATCCTGGTCCCTAACTGGTACGAGCTACAGGCAAAACTTTCATCCCAATGTGATTGGGTCTTCTCTCTGCATTCCGAAGTCGGAGGATATCTGCAGCAACAGGTATTCACGATCGCTTCGGCGATTGAAGCGCTGCACCGAGGCCTCAATCCCCAACATGAAGAGAAGACAGATGATGATCGTGCCAGAAACCAGGCGATTCTGTCGGTGGTGAAGAGGGAATGTCGGGAGCACCATCAGTGGCTAGCGGATGCTATCCAGTTCGCGCACCGAAAGAAATATGTATTCCGGGGGCGCGAGCTGCTTGAGTACACAGATCATCTGATGGTCGAAATTGTAGGCGATGAGGAAAAGTGGCTGCAGGAAGTACGCCAAATTCGAGACGGCATTGGGCATGTACTGAATTCGAGCGATGACTACACTGTAGAGCAGATGGTGGCCTTGCTTAGATCGACTTGTCTGTTCGCTGAACTCGTACTACTTCGACAACTTGGATTCAGTAAAGAAGAATGCCGTCAAGCGTTGCGTCATAATTGGGAATCGGAAAACGCGAGACATCGAATGGAAATCAGTTTCCCGGAATGGTTTGATGCAGCAGCGGACAAAAAGTAATGCCATCTTTTCTGGTTGAATGTCGCCGGTCGGTGAATCTGCACAGGGCCGTGATTCTGACCTGGGGTTGTGCATTTTGGGTGAGCGGGTTTTTGGCTGGGTGTCTCACTGAACTTGCGCAGGGTTGGGAAGGCCCGGCCGTCTGACCCGCGGGGTTTCTGGCTCCGGGGTGGCTGTGCAGGTTGGTTGAGTGCTGCGCAGTTTCAGTGATCCCCGGTAGGTGGTGGGGTGGGGTTGGTGTCGAGCCAGGTGGTGGGGATGAGTTTTTCGCCGCCGCGCCAGTTGTTGCGGACGGAGTCCTGGTACCAGGGGTGTGGCAGGTCGGCGTGGTCGCTGACGATGATCTGGAAGCCGGGGGAGAGTTCGGTGACGACCTAGGTGGTAGCCGACGTGGTTCTTGCCACTGCCGATGCGGAGCAGTTCGGTGATGCCGTTCGGGGTGTCGGTGCCGACGGTGATCCTCTTCAGGTTCAGGCGGACCAGGCCGTCGCCGTGCTCGAGTCTCAGGAATTTGGCGTGGCTGTTTATCTTGCCGCTGATGTAGCCGAGGCTGTGGGCGAGCTTGTCGTCGATGGCTTCGCTGTCGAGCTGCTCTTCGAGTTCTTGAACACGTTGCTCCGCGATGTCGACGTCGGCTTGCAGACGCTGGAGGTGCCCACGGCCGGTTGTGGTGCTGATATGGCCCAGGTAGGAGCTGATCCTGCCGCGGGACGCCGCGCATCCTCCGGTGGCCAGACCATCCAGCAGCTGGCCCAGGCCATGCCCGCCCATTTCGTCGTCTTCGACATCCCTCAGGTCGGGGCTGCGTGTCCACTCGTTCGAGTTGAAGTGCTGCATATCCTGTTCGGCTCCTCTTGCTCGGCGCTTAGCGTCGTGCCGGTAGCGACCAGGACAGAGGCGCCCGACGGGAAGACCGCTGTCACTGCATCTGAGTGGATGGACCGGACTGCGATGGCGATGGCACTGGACATGACAGCCGCATCGGAACTGGCGGTGCTGCGGGCTCTGGAGCGAGCGGGAAAGCGCAAAGTCCCACGCTCCGAGCGAGGCAGGTTAAACGACGTCCTGCCGTGGGAGATCTACACCCACCGCCCCCCGGTGGACCCCAGCGATCTCGACAAGGCGCTTACCAATGCCTGGGATCTCCCCGCAGCAGTGGGATTCTCGGAAGAGCTCATCTCTGCTCTGGATGCCTACGCCCGAACTCTCCTCGCCTCCGGCCACGCGTTCAACCGAGATGATCTGCAGCGAGTTCTGGCACGCCTCTGACCGTGTGCGCCGGACGGGCCGGGCATGAGCCGCTGGGTTCGAAAGCTCCGTCGTGGTCGGCGCATCCTCCCGAATATTCGCACAGTGCCGGCTTGCACCAGCGGCTTCCCGGGACGGACGTCCCGGGAAGCCGCTGGTGCAAGTGCTCGTCTTCACACCGGTGAGTTCCCCAGTCCAGAAGCCCGTGGGCGCGGTCGACTAAAAGCTCCCCATGATTGAGGGTGTACGGGAGCGCTGCCACCTCCGGATCGGCCTTGATGATCGCGAGAGCGGACCCGGCAGCACATCGCGGGTCACTTCGGCTTAGACACGCGCCGGCGCCATGCTCGTACAACGGCCCCGGAAGCCCCGATCACGGCGGCCGCGACAAGGTTCGCGGGCAGCTCCGCCACAAGTCCGTGGAGCGCGTTGGTCACCAGCTGGCTCACCACCAGGTACTGCGCAGCTGCGGTGTGGATGCCCGGGAGGTCAGCTGTCGAGGGCTTGGATGAGGGTGGGGTGGCAGTCGATGAGCTGGTCGTGGCCGACGGTGGCCAGGACCCGCTGGACGGCTTCCCGGGCGCCGGCGATGCGCAGCCATCGCCGAGGTGACCGCCCTACTCACGCCCGGCGACGCCCGGCGCTGAGCTGGCCGCCGGTTGGGCGGGGCTGCTACTCCCGGTCCTCGGCACGCTCGCGGGCCTCGACCACATCGGGGTGGTCCTCGCCGAGGAGTTCGCCGGCCAGCCTGGCGATGTAGTCCCAGTGGTTGGCGACGGTGTTCTTCGAGGACACGGTCTTCTCCATGCGCTCGGCCTTCTGGTACTGGTCGGCGAGGTGTAGGTAGGCGTTGCCCGTCTTCCTGAGCGCCTGGACCCGCAGGCTGGGCGGCGGATCGGCCTCCGCCCTCGCGGCCTTCTCCCACAGGTCGAGGAAACGCCTGGTGGTCGCGTCCAAGTCCATCTTGCGGCCGGTGGGTGCGCGCTCTACGAGCAGGGCGATCAGCCGCTGCATCGTCTCGGAGTCCGGCAGCCGGGACTCCGACAGCACGTAGCTCATCGTGCTGGTGCTCAGGTAGCCGGACTCGGTCGTCTGCCCCGAGCTCTTGGAGATCTTGGAAAGGCTGGGGCGTCCCACCGACATGTGCAGGTCGTGAAGGCCGTAGATGAGATCCCTCAGCGGGCCGACGTCGATCTGAGGCTTCTTCAGAATGCCCGGCCGCCCCATCGCTTCACTCCCCATTCAGTGTCCAGAACTGTCCAGGACTCTACAGGGCTACTGGGCTGGCGGCCGACCCTGCGCGACCGGTGTCCGAGGGCTGGAGGTGCCCAGCCAGCACTGGCTCGGGGTCCCACGACCAGATGGAGAGTCCTTCCAGGGCACCCGCCGGGTGCCAGAGAAGGAGGTTGAACCCGTGCATGACCTGATGGTTGTCGCAGCTCATGGGCTTGTGGCCGAGCTTTCCGCGGACCTTGTCGCGGCTGCCGTGATCGGGGTCTTCGGGGCCGTTGTGCGGGCGTGGCGTCGGCGCGCGTCCAAGTCGAAGTGACCTGGGGTGGGGGGGGGGGGGGGGGGGGAAAAAAACAAACACCCCCCCCCCCCCCCCCCCAAGCAAGCCCCCCACACCCCCCCCTTCGTCATTCATGGGGATGCGGGCTCCCTTCCCCCCCG
>NZ_JBVIPT010000034.1:0-65219 GCF_055577685.1 Streptomyces sp. NPDC033178 | reverse complement strand
ACATGGTCAGCCGAAGGCCGCTTGCACGTACGGCAGTTACCAACGCGAGTGATCAAGTACGACACGCCGTTCGAGACCCCAGGTTAAAGATCAAGCTAAGGCTTGTCCCGTAATGATCTTCGAGTCGAAGTAGACGCCGCGGTCTCCGCCCAGGCTGGAAGAGCCGCCGGGGAAGGGGTGGTTGAGGGTGCTCCCGTTGCCTATGCTCGTTGTGTGCAGTGGCATCAGGTACTCGGCTTCGTGGCCGCAGTCACACCTCTCACGTTGATTCCCGGCACCAGCTTCACCCTTGTCACGCAGCAGGTGATCGCGGGTTCGCGGTCTGATGGCGTGCTCGTCACGTTCGGCTCGGCGTGCGGGCTCCTGGTGCATGCGGCGTTCGCCGCAGTTGGCTTGTCGGCCCTTGTCATGTCGTCGGCGCAGGCGTTGACGGTGGTGAAGATTCTGGGCGGGATCTATCTCATCTGGTTGGGCGTGACCACGTGGCGCTCAGCACGTCGGGGCATCGAAGCACCGAGACGGGTGCGACGGAGCTTGCCGTGGGCTGAGCTTGGAGGCTTCGGGCAAGGTCTGTGGTCCAACATCCTCAATCCGAAGGCGGCGTCGGTCTATCTCACCCTCGTTCCGCAGTTCCTCACGTCCAGCCGTCCCATTGCACTGCAGATCGCGACGCTTGCGGTCGCGCATGTGGTTGTCGTCCTTGTCTGGCTGCTGTTCTGGACGTCAGTGGTTGCCGCCGCGCGCACAGCAATCGACACGCCTCGGTTCCGGCGTGGGATGACTCGTCTGGCGGGAGTTGTGCTGGTCAGCTTGGGGATTCGAACCGCAACGGCGAGGTGAGCCTCCGCACTCTTGGGTTGTCTCGTAGGCGCCGGCCACGAGCGAGATGATCTTCGTGTGACTGGTGTGATCACGGCGTCGGAGCCGTCCTGGATAGCCCCGTTCACCGGGCTGAGCCCTTGCCGTTTCGGGAAGCTGGTGACCGCGCTGCGACGTGAGGGTGCGGACGCCGCACGGCGGGGCCGACCGTGGGGCTTGCCGCTGGAGGACCGAGTGTTGCTGGTCACCGCTTACTGGCGGACGAACTTGACGATGCGCCAGCTCGCCCCGCTGTTCGGCGTCTCGAAGTCGGCCGCCGACCGGATCATCGATCAGCTCGGGCCGCTTCTCGCGCTCCGGCCCCGGCGCCGGTTCGCGAAGGGCACCGTGCTGATCGTGGACGGCACCCTGGTCCCCACTCGTGACCACAGCATCAGCGAGCAGTCCAAGAACTACCGCTACTCCACCAACCATCAGGTCGTCATCGACGCAGACACTCGCCTGGTCGTCGTGGTCGGCGAGCCCCTGCCGGGCAACCGCAACGACTGCAAGGCTTGGGAGGAATCCGGTGCGAAGGCCGCCGTCGGTAAATCGCTAACGATGGCCGACGGCGGCTATCCGGGCACCGGACTCCTCATGCCCCACCGCCGCACCGCGGGCGAGGAGTTGCCCCAATGGAAGCAGGAGCACAACCGCTCACACAAACGAGTCCGCGCCAGAGTCGAGCACGTCTTCGCCCGCATGAAGACCTGGAAAATCCTCCGAGACTGCCGCCTCAAAGGCGACGGCGTCCACCACGCCATGCTCGGCATCGCCCGGCTGCACAACCTCAACCTCACCGGCTAGAGGTGCCGTCAGCGGCCGCGAGAGCCACACCCACACCAACTCGTAGATCTTTACGGGACAATCCTTAGGACGGGTAGGGAAGAAGATCAGTGTTCGTCTTCTCCCATGACTCCTTGAGCTGGATCAGCAGATCAGGTTCGTGCGTCGACTTGTCGGCGCATTCGCCCGGGTCCTGCTCCAGGTCGAACAGCAGATCCTTGTCGTTGTTCATTTCGATCTTTGCATTGGCCGCACGGTGGTACTTCCACTTCCCACGGCGTAGTGCTCGCTCGTTCTTCAGCCGCCAGAACAGATCCCGCTGCGGGGCGTCTTCGCCGCGAAGCAGATATCCGGACAGGCTCACCCCGTCCAGTGGGGTGGCCGGGTCGGGGCGTGTTCCGGCGATGTCGAGCAGCGTGGCGGTCCAGTCCGGGGTGAAAATCGGCAGATGACTCACTTGCTGACTGTCTATCCGGGCGGGCCACCGCAGGATGTTCGGCACCCTCACCCCACCCTCCTGCAACGAACCCTTGCCACCCTGCAGTGGCCAACTCTGAGAGAAGCGCTCACCCCCGTTGTCGCTGGAGAAAACGACGAGAGTGTCCCTTGCCTGACCAGACCGTTCGAGTGCTTCCAGAACCTTACCGATGGACTCGTCCATGCTTTCAACCATCCGCCGGTAGGTATCGAGTGACCCCCCGTCAAAATGCACAAGGGCGAGCACTCCTTGCTCAGGCGGGAGTTCACACAGCAGCTTTTCGATCCGGGCAGCCTCTTCGATATCGCCCTCAGCGATCCAGGGCCAGTGCGGCGTTGTGTAGTTGAGGTTCAGCAGCCATGGCTGCTGGTGGTCGCGCTCGACGAAATCACTGGCCCGTTCCGTGAGGATCCGCGTGTAGTAGCGCAGATCCTTGTAGGGGGTTTCCCCCTCGTACAGGTCGTAGACGCCGCCGGGGACGAGCTTCGAATAGTATTCAAGGCCTCCGGTGAAGTTCCCGAAGAACTCCTGCCAGCCCGACTTCGTGGGAGCGTAGTCGGGCAGGGAACCGCAGTGCCACTTTCCGAACATCGCGGTCGTATAGCCGGCGTCACGCAGGAGAGAAGCGAGCGTGGGGTGCGTGGGGTCGAGGCCGACATCCGACTGGATGGGCTCATGCAGCCCAGCCTCCACCCGCCCCGGGTATCGGCCGGTGTAGAGGCTTATCCGGGTGGGAGAACAGGTCGACGACCCGGCGTAGCCATCGGTGAACCGCACGCCTTGCCCAGCCAACCGGTCAAGGTTGGGTGTGGCGATGTCCTGCGCTCCGTAGCACGAGAGGTCGGCCCATCCGAGATCATCGCCAAAGATGAAGAGAACGTTCGGCCGGGGAGAGTCCCGATCCGCCGCCGCCCGGAACGGTTGCTCCGCGGCGGTGGCCGATGCGGCAGACACGGCGTGGGCTTCGGCTTCGGGCAGGCCGACCACGGCTGCGGCGGCCCCGGCTCCGACAGCGCCTCCGAAGGTTCGCCGTGAGAGCTTGCGCTCGGAAGACATGGGTTACTCCTCTGATCAGGGGTCAACGCTTACTCAGCAGCGTCCTTGTCCGGAAGGAAATCGAGGGCAGCCAGAGCAAGAGCAAGGCTCCTGCAGAAGAGAGCGCCCTATGCACTGGTCTTTGCCGCTGGTGGGACTCGCGGGCTGTAGAGCCTCCGGTCCAGTCGTGGCCCCACGGCGGCCACGACCACAGCCGCCGTGACCCCGACCACGTAGTCAGAAGCAGGAATGTGACCCTCTAGGAGACGTCCGACAAGCAGTGCCGAGACGATCACTGCCGTTTTGGCCGAAACGAGCCGGACAAGCGAGATCTGACTTCCAGCCGGAACACCCCGCCGAAGCAGAAGTCGCGTCCGCAGCACATTCACCAGTGGTATGAGAGCGAAGATTACGACCATTTTGACAGCCAGTAGAGACACTGGGATGCCACCACTGACTGAACATATGACGCCGATTACCAGGCCGAAAAAAATGTAGTGCATTCGGACGCGACGTGAAGGTGCATTCACGTGGGCCTCAGTCTTTTTTCCGGAGTGGCTCGCGTTGGGATAATTCATTAGCTCTCCACAACTGTCAGACACAGCCAAGCAGTCGTAAACACCAAGCCCCGGCCGGTCGCTGGCGGCCAGAAGCCTCCGGCCAAGGGCCGCCAGATCCGCGCCGCCATCCACACCCAGACCCGTCACGAGGCAGAAATTCCTCGCACCACATAGCCCGGCCGACTGCTGTGGTCGCGACGGGCGACAAGCACTCCGGCTCCCGGGCCATGGTGCCCAGCGGGTGCCCAGCGGGCCCCCCCGGTCAAGGGGGCCGACCACGGCTTTCCCTGGCACATGAGCGCGCCGGGTTCTCGGGTCCTGCCGGCCCAGGACACGGACTCGGCGGGGCAGTCTCACTGCGTCCCCGATCGTGCGCATTCACGAGCACGCAGTCACGGTCAACACAATTCGCACCCCGGCCGGACCACCCCGTCGGCCGACCCCGCTGCGGGCCACCACAAAGGTTCATCCCGCAGGTTCATCCCGCAGCCGACGGCCGGGGTCGGCCCTTGGCTTCGCATCTCACCGCGGGAGTCGCCGCCGACGTGGTCTCCGACCGCGCAGCAGGCCTTACAGCACTAGGCCTTACAGCACTAGTACGGCTCGGCCAAGGTCTTGAACGCCGTGGTCAAGAGCTCAGCGTTGGCCGACACAGGGGCGTTCTCCAACTCCAGTCGAGACAGGGCCAGACTCGTCTCGACGACGGTCCGGACCCGCTCGAAACGGCGCTCCATGAAGGATTCCAGGGCATCGGGCAGGCTGGCTGCCTCCGATACACACTGGCCGAGCACCACAGCGTCCTCCAGCGCCATGCCCCCTCCCATGCCCATGTGCGCGGTCGTCGCGTGCGCCGCGTCGCCGACCAGCACCGCCCGCCCTCGATACCAGGGTGAAGGCAGCAGGATCCACTCGAAGGGCCGTCCGATCAGGTCGGCGTCCGCGGTGAGCCGCGCGCGCAGTTCCCTCGCCGCAGGAGCCCTATAGGAGTCGAGCAGTTCCGTGAACATCTCCCGCACGTCCTGGTCGGTGAGGTGCCGGCGCTCGGGCATGTCCAGGACGGCCGGAACGTAGACCATTCCCTGCGGAAGGTAGTAGAAACCGAACCGGCCGACTGGGCCGTGGTACCACCCCTCATCTGCGATGGCCGGCCCCGGCGCCATCCAGCGGATGCTGATCTGCCCGGAGTACGCCGGCCGAGGGGCCTCCGGGAACAGTACGGACCGGGTTGCCGAGCCTATGCCGTCGGCGCCGACCAGGAGGTCGTACTGCCCAGTGCCACCGTCAGTGAACCTGACCGAGACCGAGTCCTCGCCATTGTCAATCTGCTGCGCGGTCACGCCGATCCGGATCTCGACGCCCAGATCCCGGGCCGCGTCTGTCAACGTCTCGATGAGAACGGGCCGAAACACCCCGAGACCGTCCCGCGCTCCCGGCCACTGCGGCCGCTGCGGTCCAGGACTGAGCAGGCGGCCCTCCACATCCCGTTGGGAGCCCGCCGTCGTGCTGTCGCCGAATGGAGTGCTCATGTCGTACATCTTGTCGTAGACGCCCAGTTCACCCAGCGCCTCGGCCGCGCGGCCCATGATCCCGAGGGAGGCACCGTCGGCACCGTCAACGGTTTCGACCACCTCGCACTGCACACCTGCTTTGGCCAGCGAGATCGCCGTCGACAGACCGGCAATGCCGCCCCCGATCACAAGAGCTTTCGAAATACACGTCATCGCTACTTTTCTCCTCATCCTCAGTGGGTGTACGGCTTGTCCACGGGCGGTTCCTCGCCTGTCGCGGCACTAGGACTCACCCATTTCGGCACAGGTTGCGTACCGCAGCAGGACGTCGGTGGTGTTCTGGATGTGTGCCGTCAATGCGGCGGCCAGCCCGTCGGCGTCGCGGGCGATGGCCAGAGAGGTCAGCCGACTGTGCTCACCGGCGACATCACGGTCCTCGTCGTGTGCGAGTGAGTGCGACCAGGCCCGATAGAGCTCGGCGGCGTCGCGCAGTGCGGAGGCGATGCCGCTCAGACGTGGGCTTCCACAGCCGACGATCAGGGCGTGGTGGAAATTCCGGTGCGCGCTGATCCACTCCTGGTTGATAGCACCGGTAGCGGTGATCGCCGGGGTCTGGGCAAGCACATGGTGGGCGGCGACCAGCGAGGTCTCCCAGGCCAGGTCGCCGTCCTCGACCGAGCGCCGGGCGGCGAGCGTCTCGATGTCTATGCGAGTTCGGGTCAGGTCGGTGAGATCTTCCGGGCTGAGGGTGACGACGCTGAATCCACGCTGCGGGTGCGCGACGACCAGTTTCTGTTCAGCCAGGCGACTCAGTGCCTCGCGGATGACCGAGAAGCTTGCCTCGTAGCGTGAGCCCAGGACGGCGAGCTTGAGTTTCGAGCCGGGCGCGAGCTGCCCGGCGAGGATGTCGGCGCGGATCCGGTCGAAAACGGCGTTGCTCCGAGTGACAGCTTGGGTGATCATACTCCCGCACCTTAGTACGATTTTAGAAATATAGTGGACTTTTCGCTATACTGATAAATTTTCGAAATATTCCTTGGTTCAAGGCGATCCGACGACAGCTGGCCTTTCTCGACCGCCACGCCCGGTTCACCGACCACAACGGGCAACCGGGCGTCATACAGCCGCTCGGTTCACACCGCCGACGTCGGCCGCGCATCGAGACTGTCCAGCCAGTCGGTGACGGTGGCGACGTAGGTGGCCGGGTCCGCGCCGTGCATGGAGTGCGGCATGGCCGGGAAAGCGCGGTAGGTGAACGAGTTCCCGGCGCCTTCGACCAGCCGCTGGACATGATGTGCCTGCTGTTCGGAGAGGGCACCGATCAGGTTGCCGGTGGCCGGGTCGATCTGGTGGAAGTGGTGAGTGAACAGAACCGGCACCTTCACCTGAGTCAGCATCGCCTCGTGATCACAGCTGGCCCCGACGCGACCGGACCAGAAGGCGTCGCCCCACTCGGGGTCGTACTCACGCAGATTCGTCGTCGCACCCATCGGCAGCTCGCCGCCTGCGCCGGCGCCTGCGGCTTGCAGCGCCGCGACCGCCCAGGCGGGGATCTCGCGGCCCAGGGCCGCCTTCATGCCGTCCTCGTCGCCGACCGACCACTGCGGGCCGAGCCATTTGGCCCAGAGCCGGAACATCGGACCGGCGATGCCCTGGCGGATGGACTGGCCGACGGCCGGGTTGGTCTCCGAGGCGAACAGTGGCGGGTCCTCGAAGACGGCGGCGCGGATCTGCTCGGGCGCGGCGTAGGCGGAGAGCCAGGCGGAGAGCACACCACCGGAGGACAGGCCGCTGACGACCACCGGGCGGCCGATGACCCGGTCGATGAACCGGACCAGGTCACCGCCGAAGAGGTCCAGGGTGTAGCGGCCGGGTGTCCAGGTGGAACGGCCCTGTCCCCGCAGGTCGACGGCGTAGACGTGGTAGCGGTCGGCGAGCAGTCGCATTGCCTCCTCGTAGCCCCACCACGATTCGCTCTGGCCGGGGATCAGCAGGAGGGCGGGGTTCTCCGGCTCGCCCGCGACCGCGTAGTTCATCCGGACCTCGCCGAGATCGACGATGTGTTCGGAGTAGGCGTGCTCGCTGAAGATTTCGGGATGGTCGGTGTACTCGAGGTAGGTCACTTGATTCTTCCGTCCGGTGTCGTTGTCGGTCCGACCAGGGACCGATCGGAGTACCTGTCGGAGTACCGATCGGGTTGGTCAATCGGGTTGGTCGAAGGAGTAGTGGGAGTTGCCGGCTGCGGTGGCTTTCACCGGACCGGCGTCGAACGTGGAGCCTTCGGTGACTTCCTGTGTTCGGTGCCGGGCGGTCCGTAGATCGTCAGCGGTGTGCCGACCAGCGTCCGCAGGCGCCGGCAGACGCTGCCCTGAAGCCCGGCGGTGTGGTCGATGTGCACGTGGCCGACCACGGCCGTCTGAACTTTCTCCAGCGGCACACCGACGTTGTTGAGCCGGTCGACCACGCCGTCGCCCGCGTCGACGACGACGGCCTGTTCAGCGCTGCGCGGCAGATTCGTCGGCTGGGCCCTGGTCGCACCGCCGGCCGGCCCGCTCATGGTGCCCGGCGTCGTCCGGAGCACGGAATGGCCGGGCCTCTCCGCGGCTCCTGCCGCGCCGGTGAGCACGTATGCCGGGCGAACCAGCGTCGGGCTGGGAGCTTCGGGCCGGTGTCCGCGTCCGTTCGTGGATCGGCTTCCGAGTCGTTCATCGTGCGGGTTTCCGTTCGGAGACGGTCTCGGCGGGGGGAGCGAGCCGGGCGTAGAAGTCGAGCAGCGTCGGGTCGTCGACGGCGTCGCGGGCGAGGACCTGCTCAATGGGTACGCCTTGCAGCAGGCGCTTGATGGGGACTTCGAGTTTCTTGCCGGTGCGGGTGTGCGGGATCCCCGGTGCTGCGATGACGACGTCGGGGACGTGCCGCGGCGAGGCCTGGGTACGGATGGCAGCAGCGGTCCGCTCCTTCAGGGACTGATCAAGCACATGGCCGTCCTCGATCACGACGAACAGCGGCATCCAGTACCCGCCGTCGGCCAGTTCGACGCCGATGACCAGGGCTTCGCGGATCTCCGGCAGTTTCTCGACGACGGCGTAGACGTCGGCGCTGCCGAGCCGGACGCCGTGGCGGTTGAGGGTGGAGTCCGAGCGTCCGGAGACGATGACGCTGCCGTGTTCGGTCACCGTCATCCAGTCGCCGTGCCGCCACACGCCGGGGTAGGCGGCGAAGTAGGCGTCCCGGTAGCGGGCCCCGTCCGGGTCGTTCCAGAACCCGACCGGCATCGAGGGCATCGGCTTGGTGACGACGAGCTCACCGACCTCCCCCACCACCGGCCTCCCGTCGCCGTCCCAGGCTTCGAGTGCGACGCCCAGCAGCGGTGCGGAGATCTCCCCCGGCCACACCGGGGTGTTCGGGGCGCTTCCGGCGAAGCCGCTGACCACATCGGTGCCGCCGGTCGTGGAGGCGAGCTGGACGGTGCCGGAGACGTGTTCGGCGACCCAGTGGTAGCAGGCGGCCGGTAGCGGTGCGCCGGTGCTGCCGATGACGCGTAGCGCGTCCAGGTCGAGCGTGTCACCGGGTTCGATGCCGGCTTTGGCACAGGCGAGCAGATATCCGGGGCTCACGCCCAGGACCGAGACACCGAACTCGGCAGCAAGCTGCCAGAGCCTGCCGGGAGCGGGGAAGGCCGGGCTGCCGTCGTAGAGGACGACGGTGGCATCGACGAGCAGCCCGGAGACGACGAGGTTCCACATCATCCAGTTCGTCGTGGTGTACCAGAAGAAGCGCTCCCCGGCGCCGAGGTCCAGGTGCAGTCCGGTCTGCTTGAAGTGCTCAAGGAGCACACCGCCGTGGCCGTGGACGATCCCCTTCGGCGCCCCGGTGGTGCCCGACGAGAACAGCACCCACAGCGGGGCGTCGAAGCCGACTCGTTCGAAACGCAGGGGGGCCGGAGTGGCGATGGCCCGCGCCCACGGCACCATCGTCGGATCGCCCGGTGTGCCGATGTGGTCGACCAGCACAGTGGCACGGACGGTCGGCAGCAGATCGCGCAGCCGGGCGGCGTCGGCACGCCGGTCGTGAACCCGGCCGTTGAACCGGTAGCCGTCCGCGGTGACCAGCACGGACGGTTCCAGCTGCGCGAACCGGGCGGCGGCGCCGTCGGCTCCGTAGTCCTGCCCGCAGACCGACCAGATCGCACCGAGGCTCGCGGTGGCGAGGAAGGCGACCACGGCCGGCGCCGCGTTCGGCAGGTAGCCGACGACACGGTCACCGGAGCCGACACCGTGCACACGCAGCCAGCCGGCGAACGCCGCCACCTGGGCGCGGAGTTCGTGCCAGGTCAGTGCTGTGGTCCTGCCGTCGTCGGTGACCGTGAGCAGGGCCGGCCGGTCGGAGTCGCCGCGCAGGATGTGTTCGGCGTAGTTGAGCCGAGCCCCGGGGAACCAGCGGGCACCGGGCATCCGCTCGTCGGCCAGCACCCGGTCGTAACCGGACGTCGAGATGACGTCGAAGAAGTCCCAGACCGTCGCCCAGAAGCCTTCGAGGTCCTCGACCGACCACTCCTGCAACTCGCGGTAGCCGGGCATCGGCCGACCGGACCGGCTCTCCGCCAGACGCGCGAACCGGTCGATCCGTGTGTCGGTGGCGGCGGCCGGACGCCAGATCGGTTCGACGTTCACCGCGGCTCAGCAGGAGCAGTGCGTGCCACCGGCTCCGGCAGCTGAACCAGCAGGTCGGTAACGGCATCTACGAGTTCGGACGGCGTTGGCACAGTGGAAAACAGATAGTGGTCGGGCCGAAGCACGAAGCCGACATGGTTCACGTCGGCCAGGTGCGCCAGCAGCGCGCCGTCGACGTCCATCTCGGGCACCAGGTGCAGCACCACGGCACCGAGTGCACGCAGCCGGGCCAACTGGTCAGCGGTGAGCACCTCGTGCGGATCGACCGTAGCGCCCACGACCAGGGCCGGTCCGACCAGATCGTCGAGCAGACCGACGCGTCCGCCGATGTTCAGGCGGGGTTGGAAGGCCAGCACGCCCGAGCCCGGCAGCGGCCGGCCGGAGGCATCCCGGCGCAGGACACCGTCGGTCAGCGTGGACGGCGGTATCGGAGGCAGAACCCGCGCCGGATCGGCGTCGTTGGCGAGCATGAACTCGTCCCGCTTTGCCGCCGCATCGGTGTCGGTGACACAGATGACCTTGCCCAGCTCCACGGACATGCCGATCGCATGTTGTACGTGTGCCTTTCGCTCGGCCGCATAGGTGTCGAGCAGCTCGGGACCGACCTGTCCGGCGAGGACAAGGTCGAGTTTCCAGGCCAGGTTGGCCGCGTCGCGGATGCCCGAACACATGCCCTGGCCGGCGAACGGCGGCATGAGGTGAGCGGCGTCACCGGCGATCAGCAGCCGACCGGCCCGCCACTCGTCGGCCCAGCGGGCCTGGAACGTGTAGACGGTGTGCCGCTCCAGGTCGGCTGTCTCCTGCGTAACGTTCCAGGATTCGAGTAACCGCCAGGCGGTGGCCTCGGTGTTCAGATCGGCAACGCTCTCTTCGGGCATCCGCATGAACTCCCACCGCCGCCGGTCGGGGCCGCCGGAGACTGCGGTGGTCGGTCGCACGGGGTCGCAGATCTGCAGGTTTGTCGGCTCCCAGGGGCGATGCTCGTGGGGCAGGACGTCGACGATCAGCCAGTCGTACATGAACCCGAGGTCAGTGACACCGGTGCCGATGCGGTCGCGGACAAGGCTGTTCGCGCCGTCGCAACCGACCACCCAGGCGGACCGCAACCGACGCGGACCGTCCGGACCGTCGGCGACAACAGTCACACCGTCGTCGTCGGCATCGAGATCGGTGACGGTGTGGCCGGTCAGCACGGTCACCGAAGGGCGAGCGTCCGCCGCCACGGCCAGCTCTCGCTCCAGATCGGGCTGATGGAACATGGTCGCGATCGGCCAGCCGGCCGGTCCCATACCGGACCAGTCGAACCGGAGCAGCACCTGGCCGTCGGCGTTGCGCCACTCGTAGAACGTGGCGGGGTGGCCGATCTCTGGGATCGCCTCGCCGATGCCGGCCTCGGCCAGGACGCGGGCGGTCTCGTCGTCGAAATGCACGGCACGCGGGCGGGGATACGGCTGGGGCCACCGTTCCAGGACCACCACCCGGTGGCCGCGGCGGCCCAGCAGGTTGGCCAGGGTCAGCCCGACCGGGCCGCCGCCGACGATCGCAACGTCGTATTCGGGAGCCGCGCCACGCGACTCGCTGTTCACAGCCGTGTCAGCCACTGTGCGCTCCAGTCATCATGCCGGCGAGGTCTTCGGGGGCCAGGAACGAAGGCGGCGGAGGCGGCCCCCAGTTGTAGAGACTCTGCGCGCCTTCCCAGACGCCGGGCTTCCAGAGCGCGTCGTCGACGATGCAGTCCAGGTCGGAGTAGTACTCGGAGAAGTTGCCCGCCGGGTCCTTGAGGTACCAGAAGAAGTTCGAGCCGACATGGTGCCGCCCCAGGCCCCACACGTGACGGCTGGGATCGGCGGCGAGCATCGCGCCGGCCCCGCGCCCCACCTCGTCGACGTCATCGACCTGCCAGGAAGTGTGGTGCAGGAACTGCAGGGGGGCCTGCTGGACCAGGACGTTGTGGTGGTCGGTCGAGCAGCGCATGAAAGCCGCGAGCCCGGGAACGGTGTCGCTGACCTTGAAGCCCAGGCCCTCGGTGAAGAAGCGCTGGCTGGCCTCCTGGTCGGTGGAGCCGAGCACGACGTGCCCGAGCTTCCGCGGCCGGACCGGCTGTTCGCGCAGGACGCCGTCGGCACGCGTGTCGGGCCGGTCCACGCGTCCGGGGCCGTTGTAGCGCGGTGCCGGGACGGCCGGCTGCTCCAGACGGGACGCGATCCGGACCACCACCCGGGTACCGGTGCCGGGGTCGGTGGCGGCCACCTCGTCGATGCCGCGCTCGATCGGCACTTCGAGCCGGCTCAGCCCGGCGGCGACCCGGTCGAGGTCGTCCGGATCATCGGCGCCCACGCCGAGCTCCAGCAGACGACGCCGGTCGGAGCCGGTGATCCGCAGTTGTTCGCCGCCGTCCAGGGTGGAGAAGCGATGGTCCGTCGCTTCGGGGCGCAGGCCGAACTCCGCGTAGTAGGCAGCGGTCTCCTCGACGTTCGGCACGCCGAGCGTGATCGAGGTCAGTCGATGCAAGGGCATGTCAGAACTCCTTTGGTGCGGCAGCAAAGTGGTGACGGAGCTCCCCGATCCCGGGGATGGCGGTGACCAGCTCGTCTCCTGGGCGGAGGAACCGGCGAGGGGTGCGGGCCATGCCCACCCCGGCCGGTGTACCGGTGAAGATCACGTCGCCCGGTTCCAGCGGCAGTACGGCCGACAGCTTTGCGATCAGCGTGGGCACGGAGAAGACGAGGTCGGCGGTGGTTCCGCTCTGGACCGGCTCGCCGTTGACAGCACAGCCCAGGTCGAGCGCGTCCGGGTCGAGGCCCTCCGCCACCAGTTCGTCGACGGTGACGAGCCAGGGACCCATCGGTGTGAAACCGGGAAAGGACTTGCCGAGGCTGAACTGCGGGGCGGGACCGGCCGTCTGCACGGTCCGCTCGGAAAGATCCTGGCCGGCAGTCAGCCCGGCGACGTGGTCCCAGGCCTCCTTCGCAGCCACGTTCCGGGCCCGACGGCCGAGAACGACGACCAGCTCCACCTCCCAGTCGACCGTTTCCCCGGGCAGTACGACCTGGCCGCACGGTCCGGTTATCGATCCACGGAACTTGGTGAAGACCGGAGGAGCCTCCGGCAAGGCGAAGCCCGCCTCCGCGGCGTGGTCGCGGTAGTTCAGGCCGATCGCGAAGAGCTGGCCCGGTCTGGGCGCCGGGGCACCGAGCCGCTCCGGGTCGACCGGCTCCACAACGGCGGTACTCGGGTCCAGACCGGCCACCCAGGCAGAAAACGCTTCCCACCGGGCGAAGACCTCCTGCGGGTCAGGACCGAACTCGCCTCGGCTGGCCACGGCGACATCCACCGCTCCCCGGCCGACGTGCAGGACCAAGCGGCCGTCCAGGTTGCCGATACGCATGCGTTCTCCTCGGTAAGGGGCCGACCAAAGCCTGGCATCGGATCAACGCCAGAACAAGGTTTCTTCGAAATTCTCAGGTTTCACTCATGCAAGCCGTAGATATCGAGATTCACATCGACCGCAATCGATACGGAGCAGTGCCGCGCCCGGCCGGCTCCGCGTCGGCGGCCGGCCGCTCACATGGCGCTCGGGACCCCGGCCAACGACCGCACGGGGCGAGCGCCATCCCGCCGACGGGCGATCCCAAGCAGCTGCGGCGTCCGCACGCACGGACCGCGCCGACGCGGCACACGGCCGGTCGCGCCCCCGTCGCGGCAGCGACGTCCGACCCGAGGGCCTCCGGGGCGCCGACGACACCCAGAGATCGGACACTCCAAGACAGCCAACCGCGCTTCCGGCACTCCAGTGGCGCCCAGGCCGTGGAACGCGCTGCACGGCGCTCGATTAACGATAGAACAAAGAAATAACGCAATTTATTCTAAATGGCGGCACTGCTGCTAGGCTGCGTCTCCATGGTGGATGCCAAGGTGACACGAGCAGGCACAGTTCACGCCAGGCTTCGCGAAGAGATCTTCCAAGGCGTCCTGCTGCCTGGACAGCGTCTGCGGCTCGTCGAGCTGGCGCGGCGTTTTTCAGTGAGTCAGTCCGTGGTGAGGGAAGCGCTCACCCGGCTCGTCGGCCAGGGTCTGGTGACCGCGACCCCTCAACAGGGCTTCAGCGTGATGGCCCTGACTCTGAAGCACCTCAACGAGCTCACCGAAGCACGTATGGAGATCGAGCCGCTGGTCTTCAGGCTGTCCGTACGGCGGGGGGACATCGCATGGGAGTCCCAGGCGGTCGCTGTCCACCACCACCTGACCGCTCTCCCCACAACCGTCGACGGCCGACCCAACGGCGAGTGGTTCGACGTACACGAGCAGTTCCACCAGTCCTTGCTCAACGGTTGCGGCAACGACCAACTCCTCGACGTGGCCATGGCACTTCGGGACTCGGCCGCCATCTACCGCCACTGGTCGCACCCCGTGGGCCACGATTACGGGCGCGACGTAACCGGGGAACACGCCGAGCTGCTCCAGACGGTGATCGATCGTGACGCAGACCGCGGAGCCTATCTGCTGGCCAGGCATATCGACCGGACCTCGGAGTCGTTGAGAGCCATGGCCATGGAGACCTCAGCGAGCATCGAGACAGCCGGCTGACCGGACACACCCCCTGCTGCGGATGGTCTGCGTGCTGATCGTCTGCGTGCGGAGTCGAGGAACGCTGCTGTGCGCCACCATCGCCGCCCCCGCTGTCGTGATCCAGGCGCCATGGCGCCGACGACCGCAGCCCCGGCGATCGGCAAGGGCATACGTGGCGGGCGCGCATCAGACCGGGCATCAGCGTTCCTCCGGCCCATTGGCCCCCAGTTGCCTGGAGATCGCCCGCGAACCGGTACGAACGGCCGTCACATATGCGCTGGCCGTGAACTCCTCGGTTGGTACGACCACGGACAGCGCGGCCACCACTCCGCCCGCATCGCGCACAGGGGCCGCCACAGTACTGAGCCCTCCGGGCCCGGTATCCTGCGCCACGGCATAGCCGCCCCTCCGCACCTCCGTCAACGCACGGCGTAGCTCAGCGGCGGAACGCAACCGCACCAGACCTGCCTCCCTCTGCTGTCTGAACTCACTCAACAACCTCTCCTGCACGTCGGCGGGAGCGTGAGCCAACAGGACAAGGCCCACACCAGTCCCTTCCAGCGGCATACGCCCTCCCACCCGGAAGCGGACAGGGGTGGCGTCGTACGCGGACAGCCGTTCCACCAGGAGGGCCTCGTCTCCATCGCGCACCGCCAGCAGCACATGTTGCCGGGTGACGTGGAAGAGGTCTTCCATATAAGGCATTGCGACGGTACGCAGCCCGTGCCCGCGCGGGGCAAGAGTCGCCACCTCCAGCAGGCGCAGACCGACGACGAAGGTCCCGTCCGCCTGGCGCTCCAGCGCGCCGACATCGACGAGTTTGCGTGCGAGTCGAAGCGCGCTGCTTCGGGGCATGTACGTACGTCGGGCCAGGCTTGCCAGTGACTGCACGCGATGGTCGGCGTCGAACGAATGCAGGAGCTTGAACGCCCTGTCGATCACAGCCTCACCGACCGGCGGCCTCCTCCCCCGTCCAGCACTCGTAGCGTCGGCAGAAGCAACATCAGGTTGTGAAGGCGCCATGCATCCATTGTTCCAATCGGCAGTGTGAGCCGCACCGATGACTGAGCCGACCGTCTGCGGAATCAGCATTTCAGGAGCCGCTGAGCGTTACGTGTGGTCAACCCTCGCCAGGTTTCCCCCTCGGGCTGAAACGCGCCGTCGATGGACGCCACCTGCGAGGTAACCCCCCTGACAGGAGTCCAGCAGAAGTCGCTGCCATAGAGCAGTTTCTCATTCCCCACCACCTCCACCAATGCCGGCACTTGGCGCGGAAACGGCGTCCCAGCGATGTCGAACCAGAGCTGAGCCACCTGCTCGTGCACGGACGCGAACGGGCCACCGTCACGAGACGGGCCCGCAGCGGGGAACATGTCCATGAACAACTGCAGGCGATCGACGAGCAACGGAAGTACGCCACCGGCATGGCTGAAGATCCAGCGAATACCGGGGAAGCGGGTCAGAACGCCGCGCAGTACCAAGTCACTGGCACTGCGGGCGGAATCGAAGAGGAACTCCATCATTGGCCGAGGACGACCCAGCGACAGCGCCTCTGCGTGAGGAGGGGACGTGGGGTGAACAAACACCACGGCCTGGCGGTCATGGAGAGACTGCCACAAGGGATCATAGAGCGGGTCCCCCAGGTAGACGCCGTGCGAATTGCTCTCCACCACCAAGCCGTCCGCACTCAGATCGTCCAGGGCGTACGCGGCTTCTTCCAGCGCTCCCAGGACATCAGGCAGGGGGAGGGACGCGAAGTGACCGAATCGGGTGGGATGCTGAAGGCACAGGTCAGCCGCGTACTCGTTCATGGCCCGAGTCAGCGATCGGCTCGCTTCGGTGTCACCGAAGTGAGTTCCGGGAGACGAAATCGACAACAGCGATCTGCCGATCCGGCACTGGTCCATCACCGCCAGATGCGTTTCCGGACTCCACTTGGGCCAGGCAGCCATCCCGTCGGGATGCTCGTGCCCAGCCGCTTTGGCTTCGTCGATGTACCTGTCAGTGACAAAATGCGCATGAACATCGATCAGAGCAGACATATGACTCCACTTATGCGCTTGGCCTGCGTGGTCAAAACCTCAAGAGAGTTCTCCACTGCCCCGCACTACTACCGTAATGCGGCCAGGGCACCAGCAACCCGATGCAATTCGTGGAGCATTGCGGCGCAAGACGACGTCATTACTTCGTTTGGGTGCGTGACACCGTCTTCATCGATGAACTGCGGAGCAAACGGCATGGAAACGGCTTCCGGCAGCGGCACCATGCGAAGGGTGGTGACCACCTGCTTGATCATCTGGGCTGCCCGTGTACCTGCGGAAACGCCTCCATAGCTGACCAGACCTACAGGCTTGTAGTGCCACTCGTGATGGAGGTAGTCGATTGCGTTCTTGAGTTCGGCATTATATCCGTAGTTGTACTCCGGCATGACGAACACGAAAGCGTCGGCCTCATCCACCAAAGCACTCCAGTCCCTGGTGTGCTGGTGTACGTAATCTCGCAGGCGGGGATGGCGCGGCTCGTTCATGAAAGGCAGGTTGATCTTGGCCAGGTCGACGAGTTCGACAGCGGAGAACTGGCCGTGCTCGTTTGCTTGCTCCTCGACCCATTGAGCAAACGAGGGGCCGATCCGGCCGGGCCGCGTACTGGCCACAATGATTTTGAGGAAGGTCACCTGTATGTCCTTGGAGCCGGTGGTCAGAAGATGGCAAGCGGGTTGACCGGGAGGCCTGTCGCACCATGAAGGGACATGGGCGCCACGACGAAGAGAAAGGAGTTTCGTCCCAGCTCGGTGCAGGTGGCGGCGAGAGGGTCGACGTTCGGGCCGTCGATGAGGGGCATGCCGAGGCGAGCGAGAGCGACTTGATGCATGACCATGAGGGTGCCTGGAGGGAAGGGAGGACGGTCACCGATGTCGCCCGCGTAGACGCTGACCTCCCGATCGACCAGCCACGCCAGTGCGTCCAGGGTGATGTGAGGAAGGGGCTCACCCAGACTCTCGGCGACGTTCCAACCACCACGCAGGATGAGTGCATCACCTGATTCCAGTCCGGCACCCGCGCGCTGTTCGGCCTCGTCCAGGTCGGTACTCGTGACCTGGTGTCCCGGTTCGAGACGGCCCCCGGGGGCAAGGTCGAGAAAGACACCACGCGTGGTGATGCCCTCCGCATAGGCAGCCGTGGATCCGTGGTTGACCGGACCCGAGAGGACGACGTGGTTCAGGTCTTTTCCAGGATAGACCTGACCGTTCTCCGGGATATGCGAAAGCGCGTCGATGTGGGTGAGGGAACTGTGGTGCGTGTTGATGATGAGGGTGTCGGTGAGCGCCCTGGCCGGAGAACCGGTGTAGTTCATCACCTGCAGGACACCGGCCGGCATGGGGCTGCTGCCGAAGGGGATGGGCGCCGCGACCGGAACAGGCGTGACAGGGAAGGCGAGAGAAACCGTTCGCCCCAGGACAGCTTCAGCCACCCCCCTGGCCTGTGTCTTACCCGTGATGTGGTTCAGGGTGCCGCGTTCGTCGTCGGCTCCCCATTTACCCCAATGGGACGGGAAATCGGAAAGGGGCGATGAACTCATGATGGGTCGCCTTGTGTCCGGTGGAATGATTCAGGCCGCCTTCAGGGCGAACCAGCTGCAGAAACAGTGCCATGCACCGCTTCCTACTGATATCGGAAGGTCTGTTCTCGCAGGACCGGCGCCAGCGTCACGGGAAGAACCGTGGCGCCCCTGCGGTGACGAACGGCATCGGGGCTCGCCACATCTGCTATTGCAGCCATTTCTGCCGCTCCAGCCTCGGGATAGAGCTCAACGGGATAGGCAAAGAACTGCATCCCCCGTCGCCCGCTTCGGGAAGCAAAAGGGATAGCGATTTCCCAATGAGTCACGATCTTCGACTCCTTCGGACTGCGACGTTCAATCGACACGGAGAAGCGGCGCACTGCTCTGCGGATCCGCCGAGACCTCATCTCAGCGCTCGTCACACTTAAGCGATGGCACCCATTCGCCGGCAACCTGTATGCCAATCAGTGAAACAGAACAAGGTGCTCCCGGCCGTGGCCGCCGTGAGAGGGGTACGCCTGTAGTCGTGAAGCGAACGAAGTGGAGCGGGACGGCGTACGAGCACAACTTGACGGTGATCCGGCCGTAGCGGTCGGCTCTGGACCGGAAGGGTCGACCCTGGACCGGAAGACCGTCCGTCTCGAACAGCCCGGGCGGCCACGTCCCTCAATCGCTCCCCGATCATCGAGCAGGACAGGCAGCCGTCCGGGGTGCTCAAGGTCTGCAGCTGTCATTGCCGCATCCATCAGTTCTCGGTAGTCCTTCATTCAAAGGATACTTGCCTAATATATCGATATTACTGCTAGGGTTCGATGGCGTGATCATCCACGCTGAGACCCGAGCAGCGCAGCACTCAATCTGCTCGCGATGGTGCGACAGGCCCAGCTCCCAGCCCTCTCGGCCCTGCAACGCGAGCTTGACGTGTGGCTCGCTCAAGTCGCTCGCCCCGTTCCGTGCCCGCGACACCTTGGCTCCCAGCCCAGTGAGGCGATGCCTGCTCCCCCGGCGATGGCCGACGGGGAGCGGCCGCCCGCTTCCACCGGACCCTCATGAACAGCAAGTGGCCGGAACAGCAAGTGGCCGGCCAGCCGCCTGAACCCGCTACGAGGAACCAGGAACCATCCCATGACCCATCTGCCCTACCGGATCGCCGATGTCACGGTCATCGACCCGCGCGACGGCTCCCGGACCGCCCATCAGGACCTCCACATCACCGACGGACGCATCGCCTCTATCGGTGCCACAGCCGAACGGAGCGACCTCGACACCATCGAGGGCGGGTCCCGGTACGTCGTTCCCGGATATATGGACATGCACGCGCACCCGCTGGGGCTTTCCGACCCGCGCGACACGCTGGCGCTGATGCTGGCTTTCGGCATCACCGGCTACCGGCAGATGGGCGGCAGCCCCGAACTGCTCCAGCGGCGCCGGACCGGCGAACTTGACTTCGGTGACCGCACACCCCGGCTGCTGGCTTTGCCCGGAACCCTGCTCACTCCGCTCAACGCGCGCACGCCCGAGGCAGCAGTCGCCGAGGTCGGGCGTCAGGCCAGGGACGGAGCCGACTTCCTCAAAGCGGCGCTGATCACGCCAGAGGTGTACTTCGAAGCCCAGAAGGAGGCCACCCGGCTGGGCATCCCGATCGGCGGACACCTTCCTGCGGGCATCGACGTGAGGGCCGCCTCTCAGGCCGGTTTCCGATCAATCGAGCACCTGGGGCCCGGACTGGGCGTGCTCGCCGGCTGCTCGTGCCACGAGGAGGAGATCCTGGCCGAGGACGGCCCTCCGATGAAGCTCCCGCCTCTGAAGCTTCCCTTCATGGACAAGCTGGTCGGCATGCTCGCGAAGAAGTTCATCCTCAACCCCGCGCAGCGGACCAGCGTCGCCGGGTTGGAGAACCTGCGCCATGCCCTGGACAGCTTCGATGAGGAGAAGGCCCACGAACTCGCCGCGCACTTCGCGGCCGAAGATACCTGGAACTGCCCCACACTCATCCGGATCAAGGCCCAGGAGCGCTGCGACGAACCGGCGTTCCGCGCCGATGCCGACCTGCGATACATCGCGTCCACAGTCCGTAAGACCTGGGACCACGCCGCCGAAGCCTTCGCGTCGAAGTTCTCCGAAGCGCAACATGAGATCTTCGCGGCTCAGTTCGCCATGCAGCTCCGCCTTGTGAAGATCTTCGCCCAGGAGGGCGTGCCACTGCTGGCCGGTTCCGACACGGTCGGCGCAGTCTGGGTAGTCCCCGGCGCCTCGCTCCACGACGAATTCGACCTGTTCGCCGACGCAGGACTCGATCCGCTCAGCATCCTGCGGGCAGCGACCTGCGACGCCGCCCGCTTCCTCGGCCGCGACGACGTGGCCGGTGCCGTGGAGGCGGGCAAGGAGGCCGATCTCGTCCTCCTCGACGCCGACCCCACTCTGGCGGCGGCAAACCTTCACACCGTCAGCGGGGTCGTGTGTCGTGGTGTTCACTTCTCGGACCGGGACCTGGCCGCGGTCAAGGACGAACTCGCCGCCCGTGGCGTCGCGAGCTGAGCGCTCCGCTGGAGGTCCGGTGAGTTTCCGCAGGTGCGTCGTGGGCCCCAGCCTTCGGCCGGGAGGTCCCCCAGGCCGCGCCCACGATGGGGTCCCCCCGGTCGAGCGAAGCCGAGAGTGGGAGAGGAGCCGCAGATCGACACAGCCCCGCACCCCTTCAGGGCGCTGCCGAACCGCAGCGGACTTCACCGGAGCCGCTCAGAGCCTGTTGAGGACAGCCGCAGGCAAGGCACCTCCGGTGTCCGGGCGGGATGTTGCGGGCCGTACCAGTGGGCGGTGGAGGCCGGTCAGGCCTCTGATGCCGCAGAGCGGGGTACGCAGCTCGCGGCCGGCGTCGGCGACGAACCGGCTCATCCGTGCCTCGGACTCGGCTCAGGCGGCGAAGACGGTCTCCAGTTGGCCGGGCATGCCGTTCGGCGCCGCGGCCGGTCGGCCCAACTCCGTTGGCACGCATGCCAGTTCGGGGCACCGACGGGAAGGATCGCCGCCCGCGATCTCAGCAGCGGCCTCCTCGACACAGGGCAGGGACAGGGGCAGGGACGCAGCCCAGAGCGGGCCGCCCGGCGGAGTCGTTGTGTTCCTCGGCGAGATCGTCGCCCTGCGCACAGCAACCGGCTTCGGGCTGCGGAGGCCTGATCGCGTCGAGGCGGGTTCCGCCTTGCAAGCGCGCAGAAAATATCGATTGACGCATGGATTCTCGACAATCTATTGACACCGTGACGGATATTGAGATGCCATCGTGGTGCGTCCGTCACTCTCCGGTAGGACGCCGCCGTGCGAGAAGTGGCCGCCCTTGACTGCCACACACTCCGCGAGCGCGGCGACGATCGCTGGTGCGAACCTCGCGGATCGTCTTCACGGAGTGGACGGAGTGGCTGGGAAGCTGCTCGGCGACCTGTGCCTCCGGACCGACAGCATGACAACTTCGACGACGAAGGGTCGGCGATGGCGAAGCCTGCGGTATCCACGGTTCCCGCTTCTCTTCCGGTCCCCGGTGGGCCGGCCCCCGTCGATGAGGCGGACGCTCAGGCGCCGAAGACCATGCAGCGGCGTCTGTGGGTGCTCGTGCCGTTGACCGCGGTGAGCGTCTCCATTGTCTGGGGTGGGGTGCTGCAGGCGCTGCTCGCCAATCAGGTGGCCTCGTTCGACAGCCATGACAGCACGGCTCAGGCGGCGATGCTCGGTGTCATCACCACCGCGGCGGCGGTGTCGTCGGTGGTCTCCCAACCCGTCATGGGGCTGCTCTCGGACCGAACCAGAGTGCGTCTCGGCCGCCGCAACCTCTGGATCCTCATCGGTAGCCTCTGCGGCGCCGCGGCGCTCATCCTCACCGCCCTGGCACCCAATACGATTGTCCTCGGCGTTGTGTGGGCACTCGCGATGTGGCCGCTCAACGCGTTCCAGGGTGCGGCCGCGGCAACGATCCCGGAACGCGTGCCGATGCGGATCCGCTCTCGATTCTCGGCTGTCAACGGGATGGGCATGCTCGTGGGTGCCGGGATCGGCGCGTCCGTCGGCGCACTGCTGAGCACCACCGGCCTGCCGCCGATCGTCCCGTACGCGCTGTTCGGCGTGCAGCTGATCACGGTGGGTGTGGTCTTCGCATTCGCGACGAAAGACGTCCCGCCGAAGAGCCCGATCGAGCAGGCCGCGCCCGCGCGCCTCGGAGGTTTCCGGAGCAACCCCGATTTCTGGTGGACCTTCATCGGCCGCTTTCTCGCGTTCTCCGGGTACACGCTGGCAAGCGGGCTTCAACTCTTCGCCCTGCGTGACTACTTCAAGGTGGGAGACGGCTCCCTCGCAGCGGCGAACGCCGCTCTCGGTCAGGTCGTCGGCATCAGCATGCTCCTGCTGGTGGTGTCCGCCGTCGTCGGAGGGATCCTGGCCGACCGCTTCGGCCGCATGAAGCCGTTCGTGATCGGTTCATCCCTCCTCTTCATCCCCGCCTGCCTCGTTCTGATCTTCGTACCGGGGTTGCCCGGCGCGTTGGTGGGCTTCGGGATCCTCGGCTTCGGGTTCGGCAGCTACGTTTCGGTCGATGGCGCCCTCATCACGCGTGTCCTGCCAAACCTTGATGACGCCGGCAGAGACCTCGGCGTGCTGAACATCGCGAACGCGGGCCCCCAGGTCATCGCTCCCGCCATCGCCGGGGCACTGGTCACGGCGAGCGGGTACCCGGCCGTCTATCTCGTCGCCATCGCCGCAGCAGCGCTCGCGTCCGTGGCCGTCGCCTTCATCCGTTCAGTCCGCTAGTTCAGGAGTCGTCGTGATCCGCACTTCCTTTGTCGACGACTGGTTCGTGCGTAAGGAGGACGGCCTGAGGGAGGACGGCCCAAGGAAGGGCGGCCGAAAGAAGGCCGGCGGCGGAGACGAGGCCGGGCCGCTCACGCTGCCCTACGACGCGATGCTGTTCGAGCCACGCGACCCCGACTGCGCCAACGCACAGAACACCGGGTACTACCCCGGTGGCGTGTACCGCTACTCGAAGCGGTTCATGGCTCCCGACGCGTGGCGGCACTCGCGCGTCCTCGTGGAGTTCGAGGCGGTGTACCACCGATCCGAGGTCTTCCTCAACGGCGCGCGGATCGGGGGTCGGCCGTCGGGGTACTCCACCTTTCGCGCCAACCTGACACACCTGCTCGAGTTCGATCGCGAGAACCTCCTTGAGGTAGTCGCGCACAACACGGATGAACCGAACACTCGCTGGTACTCGGGGAGCGGGATCTACCGCCCCGTCCACGTGCTGGTCGGTGGAGAGGTCCACATCGGCGCCGACGGGCTAAGGGTGACCACTGTGGACGTGTCCGGCGACACCGCGATCGTCGAGGTGGCGGTGGAGCTGGTCAACAGCCGTTCCGTGGAGACGGATGTCCGGCTCGATATCCGGCTCACGGCTGACGAACACGCCGTCGCGGCCGAGTGTCCCGGCGTGGCGGTGCCGCCACGGGAGACGCGCTGGCATCGCGAGCGTCTCACCGTGCCCCGCGCACGCCTGTGGTCGGAGCATGAGCCATCGCTCTACGACCTCTCCGTCAAGGCCTTTGTTGCCGACGACAAGGTCGACGTTCTCGTCGAGCGGGTCGGGATCCGGACCATCGAGGTCGACGCGAGGCGAGGCCTTCGCATCAACGGAAAGCCCGTCAAGCTGCGCGGTGCGTGCATCCACCATGACAACGGCGTCATCGGTGCCCACGAGCTCGACGCGGCGGCCGACCGTCGGATCCGGATTCTCAAGGAGGCGGGGTACAACGCCATCCGGAGCGCGCACAACCCGGTCTCCCAGGCACTGCTACGGGCGTGTGACCGGTACGGAATGTTCGTCATGGACGAGCTGACGGACGTCTGGTACCGCCCGAAGCACGTACACGACTACTCGCTCGACTTCGACGAATGGTGGCCGCACGACCTGGCAGCGATGATCGAGAAGGACCGGAACCATCCCTCCGTCATCCTGTACTCCATCGGCAACGAGATCGCCGAGACCTCGCAACCCCGCGGAATCGAGCTCAACCGCGAGATGGCGCGGCGAACCCGCGAACTCGATCCCAGCCGACCCGTGGCGAACTGCGTCAACGGCTTCTTCAGCCTCATCGCGCCGACCGATGCGAAACGCGAGGCGAGTGACCGGCGCGCTCGCGAGAGCGGTGTCAACCCCGCGCAGAACCTGATCTTCATCCTGAATGCCGCGATGACCACCCTTGAACGCGTTCTCCCGTGGCTGATGCGCTTGAAAGCGGTCGACCGCCGCACACGCGACGCGTTCGCCGCCCTCGACGTCGCTGGGTACAACTACGGCCAGACGCGTTACGCGCTCGATGCGAGGAAGTACCCGGATCGCGTGATCCTGGGCAGCGAGACAACCTCCGCTCAGATGACGAAGTACTGGCGCGAGATCGAACGCATGCCGCATGTCATCGGAGATTTCGTCTGGACCGGATGGGACTACCTCGGCGAAGCCGGTATCGCCGTCAAGCGGTACAACGAGCCGCGACGACTGATCTCTCCGTACCCGGCGCTGTTGGCCGGCGAGCCGGTGATTGACATCAACGGTCAACGCCAGACCCAGTCCTACCTCAACGAGATCGTCTGGCGAACCCGAGTCCGACCGCACCTCGCGGTGCTGCCCGTCGACCACTCCGGGGAGAAGACCAGTCACACCGGATGGCGCTCCACCAATTCGATCGCGAGCTGGGCATGGGAGGGCCACGAAGGCCGTACCGCTGTGGTCGAGGTCTACGCGGATGCACCACGCGTCGAACTGTGGCTCAACGGGCGCCGGGTCGGGACGAAGGCGGCGGACGGGCGCTCCGCGTACCTCGCGACGTTCCGGCTTCCGTACGCCGCCGGTGAGCTGACCGCCATCGCCTACGACCACGACGGCGCGGAGATCGGGCGTGACACTCTCCGCAGCGCCGGCGCGAGCCTGCGACTCCGCGTATCCCCCGAATCCCCAACGCTCACAGCCGACGGCGCGGACCTCGCCCACGTCTCGGTCGACCTCACCGACGACGCCGGGGTGATCCGGCCGCTTGCCGACCGCGAGGTTCGCGTGACCGTCGAAGGTCAGGGAAGCCTTCTCGGATTCGGCAGCGCCAACCCGATCACCATTGACGAGTTCGCACTTGGCCGTGCGACGACGTACCACGGACGCGCGGTGGCGGTGGTCCGCGCCGGTCATGAGATGGGGTCGGTGACCGTGACCGCGACCGCCGAAGGATGCGAACCGGCGTCCGTCGCCATTCCCGTCACCACCGCGGCGGTGGGCAGGACGCAATGAGTCTCCGGGATCAGGACGCCACCCGGATGCCTGCCTGGTAGGAGCCGTCGGCGCGAGAGCTCGCTGAAAGGTACAACGTGCTGCAGGCGAGGGCACTGGAGGTGCTATTGGGCGCCCATGACAGCCGCCCCACCGTGGCGCACCTTTCCGAGGATCTCGCGGCGCAGCAGTTCGCCGCTACGGCCGACGGACGGAATCACCGGCCGTCGGGGCCGCCTCCACGGCGGAGGCTGTGATGCCGTTGAGCAGCACCTGAGCGGTGTGAGAGAGATGGTCGCGGAGCAACTGCGTGGCGTGCTCGGTGTCGCGGGCCAGCGCGGCCTCCATCAGGGCCGCGTGTTCGCCTGCCAGATCCCAGTCCGGCTCGTTGCCGAAGGTCCCCGCCCACCGCCGGTACACCTCGGCCTCATCGCGCAGCGCACCGGCGATTTCCCGCAGCCGTCTGTTCGGGCATCCCGCCAGCAGACTTTCGTGGAACGCGGCGTGCACCTGGCTCCAATGCTGCGTCTGCTCGCTGCCCATGTCCGACGTCAGCGGGGTACGGGCCAGCAGATGGTGCGCGGCCACGACATGTGCCTCCCAGGCGGTGTCGCCATGGAGCACCGACTCGCCGAACACCAGGGACTCGACGCGCGCCCGCGCCGTGGTCAGATCGATCAGATCGGCCTCGGAAAGTTCGATCACCGCGTAGCCGTGGTGCGGCTTGGCGACCACCACCCGCTCGGCCAACAACCTGGTCAGGACCTCCCGTGCCACGCCGACGCTGGTCTCGTAGCGCGCACACAACTCGGGGAACTTCAGGCGATGCCCCGGCGGCAGGTTCCCGTCATAGATGTCGGCACGCAGGCGCTGGTACACGCGCTCAGCCTGCCTCTGCTTGGTCGCCTGACCGCCGTTCGAGACCTCTGCCATGCGCCAAGCCTAGGGCATCAGCGCACCTCAAAGGAAGATGCGCAAATTCTTGACAGATGCGCATCTCTGGTCTCAAGTTAGGGGACCGCACCGGCGAGCCCCCGCGGCTCCACGTCAACGGAGACAGGGATGCAGACAGAACCCATGACCGCAGCAGACAGCAGTCCTGCGCGGTACGACGTAGTCGTCGTCGGAGCCGGCCCCACTGGCCTGACCCTGGCGCGACTACTGACGATGAAGAAACTCCGGGTGGCTGTCGTGGACCCGAACCGCATCGCGTGCCCCCACCCCCGTGCCACGCACATCGACGACGAGATCATGCGCGTACTCCAGACGCTCGGGACGGCCGATCTGGAGCCGCGATTCCTGCGCATGGAGGGCTGGGAGCTGTGCGATCCGGAGGGTGAACCCCTCGTCTCGCTGGTGGCCCCCGAAGGCGCAACCGATCAGGAGTGGTACTCCGACTACCAGTTTCATCAGCCGGACTTCGAATCACGCCTCCGCGGGCTGCTGGCCGCCGACGACAACGCCGATCTGTGGCTGGGATGGCACGTCACCACGGTCGGCCAGACGGCGACGCAGGCCACCGTCGAGGTCACCGAACGGACGACCACTGCGACCCGCCGGATCGAGGCCGATTACGTAGTGGGAGCGGACGGCGCCGGGTCGTTCCTGCGCCGTCACGTGGCACGCGATGTCGAGGATCTCCAAGGCACTCAGCGCTCGCTGATCGTCGACATCCATCCGTTCGAGCATCCTGCCGAGCTGCCGCGCGCGAAGGGCTTCGTCCTCTGTGAGCGCGACAAGCCGGTCACCTACTGTCCGATCTCTCCGCCCAAGCTGCGCTTCGAATTCATGCTGTCCGAAGATGACAACACGAACGAGTGCGAACGTCCGGACACGGTGTACCACCTGCTGAGGCGGTGGCTGTCGCCGGGCAGCTACCGGATCCAGCGCACCGATGTCTACGAGTGGCACGCGCGCCTGGTTCACGGCTGGCGCGACGGCAGGCTGTTCCTCGCCGGTGACGCCGCCCATGAAATGCCTCCCATGCTGGGGCAGGGCATGTGCTCGGGCCTGCGCGACGCGACCAATCTCGCGTGGAAGCTGGCCCGGGTGGTGGCCGGTCACAGCGCGCCGGACCTGCTGGACACATACGAGTCCGAACGCTCGGCACACGTGCGTCCCTTCATCGAGGAGGCCGCGCGGCAGTCCAACATGATCGAGACCTCCGGTTACGCGCAGACCGGGTTCCACATCGCCGAGCCGCAAGCCGTCCCCCAGTTGCGGCCGCCGCTCGGCTCCGGCCTCGTCGAGACCGATGACGGTGCGGTGAACAGGTTGGCCCCTCAGCCACGCACGTCCGAAGGCGTCCGTCTCGACGACGTCGTGGGCTACGACTTCGCCGTCCTCACATCTTTGGATGTGGTGGCGGGAGTCAGCGCCCGTGTGCGAAAGGCATGGGAAGAGCTGGAGATCACCGTCCTGCAGCCTGCTGGCGACGAGTTCGCGGCATGGCTCGACGCACACGACGCGGACGCCGTGATCGTCCGTCCCGACCGCTACGTCCATGCGCTGACCCGCGGCAGCGACGCCCTGGAAAGCGCGACGCTCGCGCTGCACCAGCGGCTCGTCGCATCGGAGGTGCCGGCGTGAACGACCCGCACCGGGCACTGTGGGTGTCCGACACCCAGGGCTCCCGGCTGTGGACCGACGCGTCCGGGACCTGGGACCGCTTCCCGCTCGAATCGGCCACGAACGGGCTCTGGTTCCTGCCGGACGGATCACTGGCGGCCGCTTTCACCGAGGAACCGAAGGTCGGCATCTGGAAGGGCGACCACTTCGCAACCCACGCGGACGTCGACAGTCGATCGGATCTGGTCCAACAACCCGCGAGAACGGCTGGACAAGGAGATCCGCCGCCGCACCGACGTGGTTGGGAGCTATCCCGACCGCAGCCCTCATCCGCCTGGTCGGCGCTGTACTGGCCGAGCAGAACAACGAATGGACCACGACCTCCTTGATCGGGCAGGCAGGGCCCGCTCGGTGTTCCGCTCCGCTCAAGCGCGTCTCCAGGCCCTAGACGACACGGCAGACGGTTCGGGCGAGATGCGGAGTGAAGCGTGCCATGACGTCAGGATCATGGCCGGCGACGATCCTGGTGCCCGGCTGCTGCGCCATCTCACGGATCTGGTCGTAGGCGCGGTACATCGACGCGACGTCGGCGACGATCCCGAAGGGGCGGTCCCGTTCGTACTCCTCGTACGTGTGGATCGCGTCGGACGCCAGCACGGCGGTACCGGTCGCTCCGTGCACCAGGACGATCAGTTGGCCGGGAGTGTGGCCTCCGACCTCCACCAGTTCCACCCCCGGCGCCAGCTGATGGCGCCCCTCGATCAGCGTCAGTCTGCCCGTGGTGCGCAGCTGTGAGAGGTGATCGAGTTCGGCGGCCTCGGTGGGGATCGCGAAGTGGGGCCGGCGCGCGAACGGCCCCTGCCAGAACTCGTATTCACGGTGACTCATCACGACCTCGGCGGCTGGAAAGCGCCTGAGGTTGCCGATGTGGTCGTAGTGGGCGTGGGTCACCACGACCGTACGCACGGCCGACGCATCCACGCCGAGCTGCAAGAGGGCCTCGATCGGGTCCGCCAGGACCTCGCGCCCGCGGCGTCTGCCGACCTCCGGGGCGAACCCCGTGTCGACCACGATGATTCCGGCGGGGCCGCGGACGACCCAGAGGTAGTAGTCCATCGTGACATCGCCGTCGGGCTCGCCGTAACCGGCGTAGTTCAGATAGAAGGCGCTCCGGCGAAGCCGGTGCCGGCCGAAGCGCACGGCGTAGGCCTCCCACCGCGTCGGCGCAGCGGGATCAGTCATGGCCGGTCGAAGCGGCTCGGATGCTGACGCCGTTGCGTGCCTCGAGCGGGCGGACGATCTCGGTGTGGTCGGCGTCGGGGGCCAGCTCGGCGGCGAGTTCGCGCCACCGGGCCTCCACCGCTTCCGCCAGCGGCAGTTCGACGGCCAGGTCCTTCCCCAGCAGCGTGGCGATACCGACGTCCTTCGCCATGAGCGCCGCGGTGAAGCCGGAGTCGAAGGTCCCCGTCAGAACGAACTTGGGGAACTTGACCTCGGTGGATCCGCTGCGTCCGCTCGCCGAGTTCACCACGGAGAGTGCGGTGGCCGGGTCGATGCCGAAGCGCGTCGCGACGGTCATGGTCTCGGCGGTGATGAGCATGCTGCACGCGGACATCAGGTTGTTGAGCGCCTTGATGGCGTGCCCGGCACCCACGGGTCCGGCGTGCACGATCGACGAGCCGAGCGGTGTCAGGAGCGGACGCGCGCGCTCGTACTGCTCCGCTGTCCCTCCGACCATGATGGTGAGCGTGCCGGCCACCGCGGCACCCACGCCGCCCGAGACCGGCGCGTCGACGAGTTCGATGCCGGATTCGGCGAGGCGTTGCGCGAGTTGACGGGTGCGCCCGGGCTCCGACGAGCTCATGTCGACGATGCGTCGGCAGCGGGCGCCGGACCGTACGGCGGCGGCGATGCGTCCCGCGACGTCGTCCACGATGTCGCTGTTGGGCAGCATCAGGATGACGTCCTCGCCGGTGTCCGCCAGCTCCTCCACGGAGGCCACCGGGATGAGGCCGTCCGCCGCGAGGCCCGCACGCAGCCGCTCGTCGACGTCGTAGCCGTACACCTCGTAGCCGGCAGCCACCAGACAGCGGGCCATGGGGAGCCCCATCCGGCCGAGTCCGGCCAGCGCGACCGCCGGCCGCTGCTCCCCGTGACCCGTCGGTGTCGTCTCACTCATGACCGAGCTCCGCGATGACCTGCTGCGCGGCACGCGAGGCTTCGAGCGCGGCGGGAACCCCGCAGTAGACGGCGGCTTGGAGGAGAACCTCCTGGATCTGTTCCACGCCGCAGCCGTTGTTGAGCGCTCCGCGCACATGCAGACGCAGCTCGTCGGGCTTGCCCAGGGCGGTCAGCATCGCGATGTTCAGCAGGCTGCGCACGGGGGGTTCCAGGCCCGGCCGGGTCCAGACCGCGCCCCAGCAGTACTCGGTGACGAGGTCCTGCAGCGGTCGGCTGAAGGGGGTGGCGTTGGCGCGCGAGCGGTCCACGTGCTCGTCGCCGAGCACCTTGCGACGCATCGCGTCACCGGCGGCCAGGGGGTCGGTCGAATCCGTGTGTGCGGTCACACCAGGGCCTTTCTGCAGCGGAGAGCCTCGGTGGGCACACCCTAACCGAGGTTTCGACTGAAAGCAGCTAGCAGCTGTCAGACAAAATGAGAGCATGAGGTCTGCTGGGGTGGTGTCTGACAGCTGAGTGCTTGAGTATCCTCGGCGCATGACCGACATGCAGGTGCAACGACATGCCCCCATCCGCGAGCAGGTCGCGAACATCCTGCGGGACGCCATCGTCGGCCAGCGACTGGCGCCGGGGCAGTTGCTCGTGGAGCGCGAGCTGTGCGAGATGACCTCGGCGAGCCGGGCCTCCGTCCGGGAGGCCCTGCGGCAGCTGCAGGCGGAGGGGCTGGTCGAGTCGCGCAACGGGCGCGGCACCTGCGTCACCGTGATCTCTACCGCGACCGCGCGGCAGGTCTACCAGGTCCGTGCTCCCCTGGAAGGTCTCGCCGCCCGTCTGTTCGCCGAGACCGCGAGCGACGAGGACCGGGCCGCCTTCCGCGAGGCGGTCGCCGAGCTGGCGGAGAAGACCGGGAAGGGTGCCGACGCCGCCACGTTGCTGGAGGCGAAGTCCAGGGCCTACGACGTGCTCTTCCGTGGGTGCGGCAACCCCGTACTGCACCAGACCGTCCAGACCCTGCAGCATCGCGTCACCCGGCTGCGTGCCCTGACTCTCGCGCAGGAAGGGCGGCCGGAGCGCAGTGCCGCCGAGGTCACGGCGATCGTCGAGGCCGTCGACGCCCGGGACGGGGACGCGGCGCAGGCCGCCGCGACGGCGCACGTGGAAGAGGCCGCCCGGGTCATGCTCGACGCTGTCACCGAGGCGCCGGCTTCTCCCTGATCCCCGGCTGCCTGGCGGCCCACATCACGGCGGGCCCGCCCCGCTCCCCCGACGATTCTTTGCGCCTGTCTATTGTCTGACAGCTTCTAGCTGTTCTATATATAGCTGAACATGTAGGTCCGTCGAAGAAGGGTGCACAGCATGGCTTTCACAGTGGCGGGGATGCGTACGCCGCCTGCGACGTACGCGTGGAGCCGCTTCGGTGCCCCCGAGTACACCGACTGGCTCGACGAGTCGATGTCGTGGAAGGAGAGCTGCTACATCGGGGACTGGTCGTTCCTGTGGCAGCACCGGATCAGCGGACCCGACGCGATCAGGCTGCTGTCGGACACCACGGTGAACAGCTTCGCCGTCTTCCGTCAGGGACAGTCGAAGCACGCCGTCCACACGAACGCCGACGGCAAGGTCATCCACGAGGGGATCGTCACCAAGTTCGGCGACGACGACTACGTCATGCACGGCCGCGGCGGTTTCTGGGTGAACTACCGGCTGGGCAAGGGTGGTTACGACGCGAAGATCGCCCAGGAGGACTGGTTCGTCTTCCAGGTCTCGGGCCCCACCGCGGTCCGGGTCCTCGACCGGCTGGCCGGGGAGAACCAGCTTCGTGAGACCAAGTACATGCACGTGACCCCGCTCAGGATCGCCGGACACGACATCTGGGCCCTGCGCCAGGGCATGGCCGGCGAGATCGGTTTCGAACTCCAGGGGCCCCGCGAATTCGGGGACGAGGTGCATGCCGCCGTGATGGAGGCGGGGCAGGAATTCGGAATCCGGCGGCTCGGCGCCCGAGTCACCATGATCAACCACCTCGAGGCCTGTTTTCCCACGATTGCCACGGATTACATTCCGGCGATCTTCGACGCGGACATGGCCGAATACCTGGAAATCTTCCGGAGTTCGATGCCCGCGTACGCACAACCGGCCTATATCGCGGGGAGCTTCGACGGAAAGCACATCTCCGACTACTACCGCAGTCCTGTCGAACTCGGCTGGGGCCGGAACATCAGGTTCGACCACGACTTCCTCGGCCGAGCGGCGCTCGAACGCGAGAAGGCGGAGCCGAAGCGGGTGATCCGTACCCTCGAATGGAACGCCGAGGACGTCCAGGACGTGCACGCGTCGCTGTTCCGGCCCGGGGCGAACTACCCCTTCATGGACATGCCCCGGGACCAGCGCGGCTTCATGTGGGCGGACAGGGTGACGGCGGGCGACGATCTCGTCGGGGTGGCCACCTCGCGGGGTTACAGCTACTACTTCCGCAAGATGCTCTCGCTGGCCACCATCGACGTGGCGCACGCCGACATCGGAACCTCCCTGACGGTCCACTGGGGGACCCCGGGCGGCCCCCAGAAGCCGATCCGCGCCACCGTGGCACCGGCTCCGTACAAGCAGGACCGGAGCCGGATCGATCTCCACTCCGCCTGAGAGTCCGCGTCACGGGCTCTGAGCGCCCCACGGTCCCCTGACGGCGATGGCCCACCCTCCCCGGGTGGGCCATCGCCGTTTCGTCTGCCTGCCGCTACCCGCCCGCGCGGCGAAAACAGGTAGGCGACAGGTAGTTCCGCGCGTTCACCCGCCCTGGCCTGCACGGCAGGCTGCGAGGAGTTCGGAAAGGGGTGCTCATGCGTGGAATCACCGGCTCAGCCGCCGTGGCCGGCCAGCGCTCCGGCTCTGGCGAGCGCGCGCTGTTCGGTCACCCATACGGCGATCTGGGCGCGCGAGGTGAATCCGAGCTTGCCGAGGATCCGCTGGACGTGGCCCTCGGCAGTGCGGGTCGAGATGACCAGGGCGGCGGCGATGTGCTTGTTGCCCCGGCCGTCGGCCACCAGCTGCGCCACTTCCCACTCCCGGCCGGACAGGGCGTCCGGCACGGCCGGGGCGGCGGCCGGCCCGGCCACCAGTCGTCCGCCCGCGACGACTTCGGCGGCCTGCTTCAGCGTCAACGCCCTTCCCTCATCGACCAGTTGACCGAAGACGGCGGGGCCCAGCGCGTCGCGTACGTCGTCGACGCAGTCGCGCCGCAGTTCGTCAAGGGCGGTGAAGGCGGGGAAGCGGTGGGTCTCCGCGGCGCCCATGAGCAGCGCGGCCTCCCTGGGGCGTCCCGTCGAGGCGAAGTACAGCGCCCCGCTCTGCACACAGGACCCCATGCCGAACCGGTCGTCGAACCGGCACGCCAGCCGGGCACTGTGTTCCTGGGCGCGCCGTGCGCTGCCGAAGCTGCCGTGCTCCCACTCGGCGAGAGCCGTCGTCCACTGGATGTAGCCGAACCCCCAGTTCTCGCTCGACGCGCCGGGCATGGCGAGGAACTCCTCGCAGTAGCCGCGGCCCCGCTCCCAGCCGCCGTTCAGCGTCCAGGCCATCCCGAGCAGGCACAGCGTCTTGCCGGTGCTCATCATGCTCCCGGCCGAGCGGAAGGCGTCGAGCGCGAGGTCGAGTTTCGCGCAGGCCGTGTCCAGGTCACGTCGGTGGAACGCGAGGAGCCCTTCGACGAAGCGCAGGTTCCCGGTCACCGCGGGGGCCCCGAGCTCGGCCTCCATCTCGTTCGACGTGGTGAGGAGTTCGTCGGCGCGGTCGCCGCCGATCACAGCGAGATACGCGGCGGCGGTCAGCGCCAGTGCACGGCCGACCGTCGGCTCGGGCGGGGTGACGGCCAGTCCGCGGTCCAGCCATTCGCGGCCTTCGGCGACCAGGCCGGCCATGAGCCAGTGGTACCAGAGGAGCGCCGCGAGCTGCAGCCCGTCCTGCGCGCTCTCCTTGTCCTCGAAGCAGTATTCGAGGGCCGCGCGGATGTTGGCGTGGTTGCCCCGGACCTGCCCGACCCAGTCCTGGGAACGATCGGTCAGCAGCCCTTCGGAGGCCTGCCGCGCGAGCCACAGGCACCACTGCACGTGGCGTCGGCGCAGCCGGTCCCATTCGCCCGACTCGGTCACGTGGCGCATCCCGTACTCACGGAGCAGCCGCGGCAGCCGATACCACGATCCGCCGGGACGCTCCTCGCGGACGAGCACCGACTTGTCGATCAGGCCGGCCACGAGGTCGAGCACGCGATGCTCGGGGACCGACTCGTCGGTGCACACGTGTTCCGCCGCGGGGAGGCCGAACCGGCCGGTGAAGACCGCGAGCCGTGCCCACAGCAACTGCTCCTCGGGCGAGCACAGCGCGTAGCTGGAGTCGATCAGTGCCTCCAGCGTCCGCCGGCGCGGCGGAGCACCCCGCTTCGCGGAGACCAGCACGCGGTAGGCGTCGTCGAGCCGCTCGTCGAGTTCGTCGAGGGCCAGGACGTCGAGGCGGTCCGCGGCGAACTCGATCGCCATGGGAAGTCCGTCCAGACGTCGGCAGATGTGTGCGATCGCGGTCAGCCGGGCGTCCGAGTCCATCACGTCGGGCCGGACAGCGGCGGCGCGTTCGATGAACAGCGCCACCGCGTCGTATCCGAGCAGTGCGGCGGCGTCCGGCTGCGGTCCGTCGTCGGGCGGGACCTGCAGCGGACCGACGGAGACGACAGCCTCGCCCTCGAAGTGCAGCGGCCGACGGCTGGTGCTGAGCACCTTGAGGCCGGGGGCGGCGCGCAGCAGACGGGCGAGGAGCCCGGCGCACGCCTCGACGACACCGTCGCACCCGTCGAGAAGCAGCAGTGCCTGCTGGGTGCGGAAGTGATCGACGAGCTGGGACTCCACCGGTGCGCCGCCGTCGTCACGCAGTCCCAGCCCGAGCAGCACGGTGGAGGGCAGCAGGGCGCCGTCGGCGAGGTCGTCGAGTTCGATCAGCCAGGCCCCGTCGGCGAAGGAACCCGCCACTTCCGAGGCGACCCGGTGGGCCAGCCGGGTCTTGCCGACGCCTCCGGTGCCGGTCACCGTGACCGCCCGATAGCGTTCCAGCGATTTCTTCAGCGTGGGCAGCTCCGCACGGCGGCCGACAAAACTCGTCACCTCGGCGGGCAGATTGCCTCGTTGCATTCGTGCCACGCTCGCACCCTAACCAATTGTTTCAGGCAGATGAAGAGCCCGGGGCGGACGATTTCACCTCGCTTGTACAGCGGGAGCGGTTCCTGTGGGAAAGGCTGGGGAAATCCATGATTTTCCCCGGGCCAAAGGGCATGCCGATCGCCGATCGCTGTCTGGTGATGGGAATCGTCAACACCACACCGGATTCCTTTTCCGACGGGGGTGACTGCGTCGATCCGGCGCGGGCGGTCGAGCAGGGTCTCGCGCTCGTCTCGGAAGGCGCGGACATCGTCGATGTGGGCGGCGAGTCGACCCGGCCGTCCGCGGGTCGCGTTCCGGAGGCGGTGGAACGGGCGCGTGTCCTTCCCGTCGTACGCCAACTCGCCGCGTCCGGCGCCGTGGTGAGCGTCGACACCATGCGCGCCCGGGTGGCCGCCGCCGCGGTCGAGGCGGGCGCCACGCTGGTCAACGACGTGAGCGGCGGGCTCGCGGATCCCGACATGACCCGCTTCGTGGCCGAGGCGGA
Organism: Streptomyces sp. NPDC033178; assembly: GCF_055577685.1. Classification (NCBI taxonomy): domain Bacteria; kingdom Bacillati; phylum Actinomycetota; class Actinomycetes; order Kitasatosporales; family Streptomycetaceae; genus Streptomyces; species Streptomyces sp. NPDC033178. The sequence goes on along the minus strand of NZ_JBVIPT010000034.1, from coordinate 29,466 downwards.
CGTGCCCTACGTCGCGATGCACTGGCGCGGACACAGCGCGCACATGCGGCAGCGGGCCCACTACGGCGATGTCGTGGCGGAGGTCGTGACCGAACTCGGCAGACGCCTCGACGCTCTCGCCGACGCCGGGGTCTGTCCGGACCGCGTGGTGCTCGACCCGGGGCTCGGCTTCGCCAAGAACGCCGAGCACAACTGGGAGATCCTCGGCCGGCTCCACGAGTTCGGCGTTCTCGGGCGTCCGCTCCTGGTCGGAGCCTCGCGCAAGTCGTTCCTGGGCACGCTGCTCGCGCCCGACGGCCCACCACCGCCACCGCGCGACCGCGACCGGGCCACGGCCGCCGTGTCCGCACTGGCCGCCGCGGCCGGCGCCTGGTGCGTCCGGGTGCACGACGTCCCGTCCACGGCGGACGCGGTCCGTGTGGCACGACAGCTCTCACCTTTCACATCTGCCCATCACCTCTCACCTTTCCCAACAGCCCACCACGCCTACCCAGCACCGAGAAAGGCACCGGCATGACGACGACGGTTCCCACCGGCACCACCCTGGCCGCACTCGACAAGGCACTCGCCGCCTTCACCGCCGAGCTCGGCTCCGCCGCCGTGATCAGCGAACCGTCGGCGCTGCGCGAGTTCCGGGACCCCTACACCTACCGGGAGTCCGACGAGTTCGACGCCTCGGCCGCGCTGCTGCCCACCTCGACCGAGCAGGTGCAGGCCATCGTCCGGATCGCGGGCGAGCACGGGGTGCCGCTGTCGACCTTCAGCCAGGGCCGCAACAACACCTACGGCGGTCCGGCGCCCCGCCTGCGCGGCAGCGTCCTGCTGAACCTGCGGCAGATGAACAAGATCCTGGAGATCAACTCGGAACTCGCCTACGCGGTCGTCCAGCCCGGCGTGCGCTGGCAGGACCTCTTCGACGGCCTGCAGCAGGCCGACGGCGACCTGTGGACCTCCATCCCCGACCTGGGCTGGGGCAGTGTCATCGGCAACTCCCTTGAATACGGCATCGGTTACATGCCGTCCGGAGACCACGCACGCAACCTCTGCGGCCTGGAGGTGGTCCTGCCCGACGGTTCCCTGCTGCGCACGGGCATGGGCGCCATGGAGGACAACCCGGCCCGGTACACCTACCCGCACAGTTACGGCCCCTCCTTCGGCGGCCTGTTCCAGCAGTCCAACCTCGGCATCGTCACCAGCGCGGGCTGGTGGCTCATGCCCCGCCCCGAGACCTACGCCGCCTGCTGGGCCCGCTTCCACGGCTACGAGACCCTCGGCAAGGTCGTCGACGCCCTGCGCGGGCTCATGCTCGACCGCACGATCGAGAACCTGCCGATGCTCAACCGCGGCGTGGAGATCGACGAGAACGGCACCATGTCCCTCGACCCCGACGGCGACGGCTGGTCGGCGCGGTTCGCCCTGTACGGCCGCGCGGCGATGGTCGACGCCCAGTACGCGGTGATCGAGGAGACGCTGCGCGCGATACCCGGCGTGGAGGTCGTCCGCCGTACCTTCGACGCCACGGACCTCGCCGGCCCCTCGAACCACGACGAAGGCGTCCAGCGCGGCATCCCGGACATGGACCTGCTCGACCCGAAGATGCTGCCCTACGGCGAGGTGACCGGCCACCTCGACTTCTCGCCGGTCGGCCCCTGCCAGGGCGACGCGGTCGTACGGACCGAGAAGCTCATCCGCTCCCTCTACGCCCGGCACGGCCACGCCTACGTCAACGGCCTGTACCTCACTGCCCGCAGCGCGCTGCACATCAGCACCACGTTCTTCGACCCCCGCGACGAGGAGCAGACCCGCTCCGTCTACGAGGGCTACACCGACCTGGTCAGGGAGCTGGCCGCGATCGGATACGCGCCGTACCGCACCAACCTCCAGCACATGGACCTCGTCGCGGAGCAGTTCGCGTTCGGCGACCACGCACAGCGCAGGCTCGCCGAGACGATCAAGGACGCCCTGGACCCCAACGGGATCCTCGCGCCCGGCAAGTCCGGGATCTGGCCCAGCCGGCTGCGCGACCGCGCCTGAACCACCGCTCCCCCAAGTAAGCGACAGTCAAGGAGGACCGTCATGCCCGTCGACCTGGCCGAAACCGGCGTCAAGGTCACCAGGCCCCCGGAATCGGCTTCGCCGACGCAGGATCTCGGGCGGCTGCTCATCAAGTGCCCGGACCGGCCCGGGGTGGTGTCCGCCGTGAGTACCTTCCTCACGGAGGCCGGCGCGAACATCGTCTCGCTCGACCAGTACTCCACCGAGCCGGTGGGCGGCACCTTCCTGCAGCGCACCACCTTCCGGCTGCCCGGACTCGCCGCCGCCCGCGCCGAGTTCGAGCGCGAGTTCCGCGACACGGTGGCGACCGACTTCGAGATGGAGTTCCGGCTGACCGAGGCGGCCAAGCCGAAGCGGGTCGCGATCATGGTGTCGAAGACCGACCACTGCGTCCTGGACCTGCTCTGGCGCAACCGTCGCGGCGAGCTCGACATGACCGTGGCGATGGTGATCAGCAACCACGCCGACCTCGCTGACGAAGTCCGCCCGTTCGGCGTGCCGTTCGTGCACATCCCGGCCACCCGCGACAACCGCGCCGAGGCCGAGCAGCGCCAACTCGAACTGCTGCGCGGCAACGTCGACCTGGTCGTACTCGCCCGCTACATGCAGATCATCACGCCGAACTTCCTCGCCGAGGTCGGCGTCCCGCTGATCAACATCCACCACTCCTTCCTGCCGGCCTTCATCGGCGCGGCGCCCTACAAGCGGGCCAAGGAGCGGGGCGTGAAGCTCGTCGGGGCGACCGCTCACTACGTGACCGAGGACCTCGACGAGGGCCCGATCATCGACCAGGACGTGGTCCGGGTCGGCCACCACCACACCACCGCCGACCTCGTACGACTGGGCGCGGACGTCGAGCGGGCCGTGCTGTCGCGAGCGGTGCGCTGGCACTGCGAGGACCGGATCGTCCGGCACGAGAACCAGACCATCGTCTTCTGAGCCGCTGGGAGAAACGACTGTGACCCAACCATCCACCGACGTCCTGATCGTCGGCGCCGGTCCGGTGGGCCTGCTCACCGCGCTCGGGCTCGCCCAGGCAGGCCTGAGCGTGACCGTCCTCGAACGCGAGGTCGGCATCGGCGACTCGCCACGGGCCATGACCTATCTCTGGTTCGTCCTGGACGGCCTGGCCGAACTCGGTGTTCTCACCGACATGGAGCGCGAGGGCGTGCGCTCCCTCGACGGGCTGACCCTGCGGGTCCCCCGCACCGGGGAGGTCATCGAGTGGGGCCGGGTCTCGCTCGAAGAGATCACCGGACGCCCCTACAACAACATCCACCTGGGCCAGGACCGGCTCGGCGAGATCGCCCTGCGCAGCTTGCGGGAGCAGCCCGGCGTCTCGGTCCACTGGAACACCACCGTCACCGGCCTCACGCAGGACGACGACGAGGTCCGTGTCACCGCGGACGGCCCTGACGGGCCCGCCGAGTTCACCGCCTCCTGGGTGGTCGGCACCGACGGAGCGAGCAGCACGGTCCGCAAGGCCCTGGGGCTCGGCTTCGACGGCCTCACCTGGCCGGAGCGGTTCGTGGCGACCAACGTCCGCTACCCGTTCGACGAATACGGGTTCAACGACGCCAACATGGTCGTCGATCCCCGGTACGGCGCGGTCGTCGCGAGGATCGACGACCAGGGGCTGTGGCGGGTGACGTACGCCGAGGACGCGGCGCTCCCGGCCGAAGGGGTCCTCGAACGGGTACCGAGGTTCTTCGACACGTTCATGCCGGGCTCCAAGGAGTTCGAGCTGGTGCACCACTCGCCCTACCGCCTGCACCAGCGGGCCGCCGACCAATTCCGGGCCGGCCGGGTCCTGCTGGCCGGCGACGCCGCGCACGCCACCAACCCCACCGGCGGGCTCGGCCTGACCTGCGGACTGCTCGACCTCTTCGTGCTGCACCCGGCGCTGGCCGCCGTCGTACGAGGCGAGGCCCCGGCGGACGTACTGGACCGCTACGCCGACGACCGGCGGCGGAAGTTCCTCGACATCGCCTCGCCCATGGCGAGCGAGTTCAAGCGGCTCGTCTACCACTCGACCGACCCCGAGCGGCTGGAGTCGGATCTGGCCGGACCCCGCTCGGTCGCGGGCGATCCGGAGAAGGTGCGGTCCGCTCAACTCGGCATGGCGCAGTTGCGTTCGCCGCAGCTCGTCCCCACGGCGGCGACCTCATGAGCAGCCGAGGATTTCGCTGGGTGGGGTCGATGTACGTCGAGTGGGAGAAGCCCGACGGGCTCGGCGCGTCGACCCCGATCGTGCTGGTCCACGGCGGCGGCGGTCAGGGCACCGACTGGCTCGGCACCCCCGACGGCCGCCCGGGATGGGCACGGCTGCTGGTGGATCTCGGCCGGCCCGTGTACGTGGTCGACCGGCCCGGCTACGGGCGGGCCGCGGGTATCGGCGGCCAGGAGAGCGGGAAGCGCGGACCCGCGGCCACACCGGAGATGACAGCGGGACTCTTCGCTTCCGGCGCCGACCCCCGGCACACCCAGTGGCCGGGTCCGGGCGGGCCGGACGACGACGCCGTCATCCAGCTCGCGGCGAGCTCGGCGGGCGTCCACCTCGACCAGGCCGCCGCCCAACAGCGTGACGGTGACGCACTCGTACGGCTGCTGGAGAGCATCGGCCCCGCAGTGGTCGTGACCCACTCCCTCGGTGCGCCGGCCGGCTGGCTGGCCGCCGCGGCCAGCCCGGACCTCGTCCTGGCGGTCGTGGCCCTCGAACCGCCGGGGCCGCCGTTCCTGCACGCCCCGCAGATGGGTCTGTCCCTCAAGTGGGGGCTCACCTCCGCTCCGCTGGCCTACGACCCGCCCGTCACGTCCCCGGAGGAGCTGAGGCAGGCGTCCACGCGGACCGTGCCGGGGCTGGCGGGACTGCCGGTGGCGGTCGTCGAGGCCGAGGCGTCGCCGCTGGGCGGTGGAGCGGGGGCCGTCGCGGCGTATCTGCGGGAGGTGGGCGCCCGCGCCGACCACATCCGGCTCGCCGACCACGGAGTCCGTGGCAACGGCCACGGCATGATCCTCGAACTCAACAACAGCGAGGTTCTCGACGTCGTCCTGCGCTGGCTGGAGACGGTCTCACCCACGTCCTCTGCCTGATCAACGAGGAGGAGAACCATGGCACTTGGCGAGGCAACCGTGACCCGGGTCTGGGCGCTGGAGGGCGGCACCATGACCCTCGACGCCTCGACGCTCGTACTGTTCGGACAGGGTCAAGTGACGATCCCGGTCCCGACGTTCCTGATCGAGCACGATCGGGGCCTGCTTCTGTACGACACCGGCCTGGTCCCTGACGCGGCCGACGATCCCGAAGGCGTCTACGGTCCGGCGCTGGCGCACATGAACCTCAGTTTCCGTCCGGAACAACGAGTCGACCGCCAGCTCGAACGCCACGGCTTCAGCACGAGCGACGTCACTCACGTCGTACTGTCGCACGCGCACATCGACCACGCCGGTGGCCTGTACCTGTTCTCCAAGGCGATGCTCTTCGCCGGCGAGGGTGACCTGCCGTACGCGTTCTGGCCACCCTCGCCCGCGCTGCGCGCCCCGTATCGCCTCGCGGACCTCCAGGCGACCATGGGCTTCAACTGGAACCTGCTGCCGGGCGATCACGACGTGTTCGGCGACGGGTCGGTGCGCATCCTCGCGACGCCGGGACACACGCCCGGTCATCTCAGCCTGCTGGTGCGGACGTTGGAGGGACATCTCCTCCTCACCGGCGACGCGGTGCACCTGCGTCAGGCGTGGGATCAGGTCGTGCCGATGGGCGTGGACCACAGCGGAGACCGGTCGGTCCGTTCCATCCAGCGCATGCGACGTATCGCCGACGCGACCGGGGCACGGGTGTGGATCAACCATGACCCGCAGGACTGGGCGAGATACGGCAGCGGTCCGGTGACGCTGGGTCCCGCGTGAGCGAGCGAAGCGGCAGACAACTCCTCGGCAACCAGCAACCAGCAACCGGCAAACCAGCCAGGTAAGTAGGAGGACGAATGAAATTCGCGATCGGATTCGCGACCATCGGTGCGTCAATGGAGCCGGGCGGTCTGGCCAGTCTCGCCCGGACCGCGGAGGAGCTCGGCTACGAGTCGATCTGGTCCGTGGAGCATCCCGCCATCCCGGAGAACTACGTCTCGACGTATCCGTACAGCCCGACGGGCCGGATCGAGGCGCCTTCGGAGGCCCCGCTGCCCGATCCCTTCACGCCGCTCGCGTACGCGGCGGCGGTCACCACGCGGCTTCGGCTGGCCACCGGCGTCTGCATCCTTCCGCAGCACCACCCGATCCAGCTGGCCAAGGTCTGCGGAACCCTCGACACGCTCTCCGGGGGACGGCTGATGCTCGGCATCGGAATGGGGTGGCTGCGCGAGGAGTACGAGGCGCTCGACTGCGACTTCGACGACCGTGCGGCGAGGGCCCGGGAATCCGTCGCGGCGATGCGATCACTGTGGACCGAGTCGCCCAGCGAGTTCCACGGCCGCTTCTACGACTGGCCGCCGGTCTACTCCGCACCGAAGCCGGTCCAGGCGGGCGGGGTGCCGATCCACGTGGGCGGACACACCGACCTGGCCGCCAAGCGCGCCGCCCGCTACGGCAACGGGTTCTTCCCCGCCGTGGCCGGACCGGAGGCCCTGGCACCCCTGCTGGAGACGTTGCGGGCCGAGTGCGACAAGGTCGGGCGCGACTACGACGAGATCGAGATCAGCGCCGGCGCCACGCAGAACCTCAGCGCGGGCGTCATACACGGCTACGAGAAGCTCGGCGTCAAGCGCGTCTTCGTCGTCCCGAACGGATTCTCGCAGGAGGAGGTCCGCGACGGACTGGCCCGCTACGCCGAGACGGTCATGGCGGAGATCGGCGCCGACCAGCCCGAAGCGGTGACCTCATGAAGGCGGCCACCGCTTCGGCGAGCGGCAACGCCGGACAACTGCCCGACGAACAGGCCTGGATCATCCAGAAGCCCTCGGTCGGCCGCTATGCGCCGGACTGTCTGCGTCTGGAGGAGCGGGCGCAACGACCGCTGGAGGAGGGTGAGATCCGGATACGCACCGTGTATCTGTCGCTCGATCCCTCGTATCTCACACAGTTGCGGCTGGGGGAGGCGGCGTACGTCGTGCCGCTCGACGTCGGCGACGTGATGAAGGGAGTGGTTCTGGGGGTCGTGGAGGAGACGCGTGCGCCGGACTTCGAGCCCGGCGACGTCGTGACCGCACTCGCCGACTGGTCGACGCATCCGGTGCTCGCGACCGGTGCCGGGGGTCCGGTTCCGCCGGCCAGGATCGCGCGGCAGCCCGGCGTACCGCTGAGCGCCCACCTGACCGTCTTCTCGCACATCGGCCTGGTGGCGATGATCGGGATCGGCGAGATCGCCCGACCCTCGGCGGGCGAGACGGTCCTGGTCTCGGCCGCCGCCGGGGCGGCGGGAATGCTGGCGGCCCAGATCGCCCAGGCCTACGGCTGCCGGGTGGTCGGAATCGCCGGCGGCAAGGAGAAGTGCCGGTTCCTGCTCGACGACCTGGGCCTCGATGCCGCCATCGACTACCGCGGGGAGAGTGTGGACGAGGCCCTGGGCCGGCTGTGCCCCGAGGGCGTCGACGTGTACTTCGACAACGTCGGGGGCGAGATGCTCGACACCGTGCTGCTCCACCTCGCGCAGCGGGCGCGCGTGCTGCTGTGCGGAGAGATGTCGCAGTACGACCTGCCCGACCCGTCCCAGCGATACGGCCTGAAGAACACGTTCCGCCTCGTGCTGGCCAGCGCCCGGATGGAGGGCTTCATCCCACCGGCCCACGCCGACCGCTACGAGGCGATGTTCACCGAACTGGGTCGGTTGTTCATGACCGGGGCCATCCGGCACCGCCCGCACATCGTGGACGGCATGGATGAGGTGGCGACCGCGCTGACGCTGCTCGTCACCGGTGGCAACCAGGGCAAGCTCATGGTCCAGGTCTCGGACGACCCCTGGGACACCGTCGTCGGCTGACCGGGCTCCGGGCCGTGGCCGAGGTCCCCGCACGGCGAAGGCCCACCCTGCCCGGGTGGGCCCTCGCCGTCTCCCGGCCGTCGTCATGGGTGGCCGGGAACCGAGCCGCGCCAGGCGCGTTCGAGGAGAGCGCGTACGCCGGCCGCCTCGACCGGTGCCGGGTTGGCGTACGGGGAAGCGAGGACGCCGCGGACCACGTCGTCGAGAGTGTCGTGACGCAACCCGAGATCACGCAACCGGGTCGGGGCCCCGATGCCCACGGCGAACTCGTGCAGCAGGACACCGGCGTCCGCGTTCGGCTGGCCCAGGCTTTCCGCGACGACGGCCGCCGCCTCCGGTGCGGCCCCGGCGTTGTGGGCGAGGACGTGCGGCAGTACGACGGTGTGCGCCGGGGCGTGCGGCAGACCGAGGCCTCCGAGCACATGACAGAGCTTGTGGTGCAACGACATGGTGGTCGAGTCCAGGCTCACCCCGGACAGCCACGCTCCGCGAAGAACCTCGGACCGGGCCTCCGGGTCGGTGCCGAGCCGTGGCAGGGCACGGATGATCCGCCGTACCGCCTCCGCCGCCACGAGGTCGGTCATCGGTGAGCGGTCCGGTGCGTAGAGCGCCTCCACCGCGTGGGCCAGCGCGTTGAAGGCGGAGGGCACCGCCGACCCGACCGGGAACGAGGCGAACAGGCCGGGGTCGTACAGCACCGTGCGCGGCGCGACCGCGGGGTCCCGGCCGGTGCGTTTGACGCCGCCCTCGGTCAGCCCCCACACCCGGGTCATCTCCGAGCCGGAGTACGTCGTCGGTACGGCGACGATCGGGATCCTCAGCGTGAGCGCGACCGCCTTGGCCAGGCCGACCGCCGAGCCGCCGCCGACGGCGACGAGACCGTCGGCCCCCGCGTCGGCACATTGCGCTCGCACCGCCTCGGCCTGCTCCAGCGGTACGTGCATGCGCGCGTCCCCGATGGCGGTTGCCTGCCGGGGACCGAGGATGTCCGTCACGCGCGAGGCATACCGGGGGCCGACGACCGCGGCCACCCGGGTCAGCCCGAGCGCGTCCGTCTCGGCCGCCAGGTCGTCGAGCGCGCCGTCGCGGAAGACCACCCGGATCGCGCGCTGCTCGTGGACGAACCCGTCCTCCGGGATGTCGGGCACCCTCATCCCTCCTCGGGACGCAGGGTGATCTCGATGTGCGCCTGCCGGAACGGGACGGACAGGCCGTAGGTGACGGCCCGTTCGGTGTCGCGCACCTCCTCGAAGTCCAGGACCAGACTCTCCTTCACCGCGAACACCGCGTCGGAGTCGAGGTAGGGGGAGCCCGCGACGAACACGTGGGTGGTCAGGGGCCGATGGCCCTCGGCACCGACGATGAAGTGGATGTGGGCCGGCCGGTAGGGGTGCCGGGCCGTGGCCTTCAGCAGCTGACCGACCGGGCCGTCGTCGGGGATCGGGTAGGCCGCGGGCAGGATCGTCCGGAAGTGGAACCGGCCGCGCTCGTCGCAGGTGAACAGGCCGCGGAGATTACGGTCGGGGACTTCGCCGGGCCGCTGGACATCGTAGAACCCCTTCTCGTCCGCCTGCCACACATCGACCAGCGCCCCGCCGAGCGGCGACCCGTCGGCGCCGAGGACCTGCCCGGTCACCAGCGTCGGTTCGCCGCCCGTGGCGAGGGAGATCGACTCCCCGAGCGTGCGCGGCGGCGAGTCGACCATGTGGAAGGGACCGAGCACGGTCGACTCGGTCGCCTGGACCGAGCCTGGTCCCCCGTGGTCCAGGGAGTCGACGAGCATCGACATGCCGAGGACGTCGGAGAGCAGCTGGAACTCCTGCCGTACGTCGGTGCAGGCGTGCCCGGTCCGGGTCAGGAAGTCGATCGCCGCGTCCAACTCGGCCTGGGTCAGGGCAACTTCCTTGGTGAACGCGTGCAGGTGCTCCACCAGCGAGGTGATCACTGTGCGCAGCCGGGGATCCGGGGTGTCGCGGAAGGCCTTGGTCACGACCTCCGCCGAACGTTCGGCGGAGAACAGGGGACGGCTGGGGGGTGCGGGTGTCATCGGTCAGTCCTTCGGGTGCGCGGCGGTCGCGGCCGCCAGGGTGTTGGCGAGCAGCATGGCGATGGTCATGGGGCCGACTCCGCCGGGCACGGGCGTCAGCAGACCGGCGACCTCGGCGACCGCCCGGGCGTCGACGTCGCCGTGCAGGCCGTCCGGGCCCCGGTGGATCCCGACGTCGATCACGGTCGCCCCGGGGGCCACGGCGTCGGCGCCGATGATCCCCGGCCTACCGGCCGCCACCACGAGGACGTCGGCCTGCCGGCACAGCTTGGTCAGGTCGCGGGTGCGTGAATGGCACACGGTGACGGTGGCATCGCGTTGCAGCAGCAGCCGCGCCATGGGCTGGCCGACGAGCACCGACCGTCCCACGACGACGGCGCGGGCGCCCTCCAGGGGTACGTCGTACGCGTCGAGCATCCGCATCACACCCGCCGGGGTGCACGGCCGCAGCCCAGGACGGCCCTGGGCGAGCAGACCCGCACTCGCCGTGGTCAGCCCGTCGACGTCCTTGGCCGCGGGGATGCGCTCGATCAGCGCCTGCGCGTCCAGGTGCGGGGGAAGCGGCAGTTGGAGCAGGATGCCCGAGACCGCGGGGTCGCCGGCCAGTTCGTCGATCAGCGCGGCGACCTCGCCCTGCTCGACCGTCGCCGGAAGACGGTGGTGCAGGTCTCGCATGCCGGCCCCGACGCACAGTCGGCGCTTGTTGCGGACGTACACCTCCGAGGCCGGATCGTCGCCGACGAGCACGGTGGCCAGACCGGGGGCCGTACCGCCCGCGGCCTGGTAAGCCTCCACGCCTTTCGCGACTTCCCCGCGGACCTGGCGTGCCAGGTCCGTGCCGTCGAGTGTTCCTGCGGTCATGCATCGCCTCCGAAGCGTCCTCGGGTCGGCCATCAGCACAGTTGTCTGCCTGCATGATTATTTGTCTGACAGCTGCTAGCCGACCGTCGTCTGCGTCGCACGCTAACCCATCGCGTACGCCCGGAAGACGGCTCCTACGGGGAGCAGGTACCGCGAACGCGTAGTTCTGCCCTATGTCGTCGGCTCCGGCCGGGCGCAGCATCGCCGGGACTTCTCCTGGAGCCGGGACTTTCCCCGAGGAGAGGAACCGTTCGCCGGTGCCGCCTACAGCGTCGTACCGCACCGACCAGAAAGGTTCGACATGGCCGACATGCCGCAGGTCAAGACCTTCCCGCACTCCCCGTTCGTGCCGTACGACCCCATCGTCCAGTTCTACGAGACCGAGGCGTGGGCCTTCGGCGGCGACGCGGAGGCGTGGGAGTACACGGGGTGGCGGGACGAGCTCCGGGCCGCGACCGAGTCCGCCTCGCTGCACGGCCACCTCAACCCCTCGCCCACGCTGCGCCTGACGGGCCCGGACGCGCTGCGCTTCCTGTCCAGCGTGTGCGTGAACAGCTTCGCCAACTTCCGGGTGGGAGCGTCCCGGCACGCGATCATGACGGACGAGCAGGGCCGGGTCGCCGCGCACGGCATGCTGCTGCGCCTGGCCGAGGACGACTTCATGACGTACTGGCTCTCGCCCTACCTGACCTACCGGCTGAGCCGCCGCCCCGACCTCGACGTGACCGCCGAGGACCTCACCGGCCAGGTGTTCCTCTTCCAGCTCAGCGGACCGAGGTCGCTGGAGGTCCTGGAGGCCGCCGCCCAGGAGAACCTGCACGACGTCAGGTTCCTTCGCCACCGGACGACGTCGATCGACGGGATGGAGGTCCGCGTCATCAGGATCGGCATGTCGGGCACGCTCGCCTACGAGGTGCACGGGCCGGTGGAGCAGGCGATCCCGGTCTACGAAGCCCTGATGGCGGCCGGTGAGGAGTACGGGATCCGCAGGATGGGTGTGCAGGCGTACATGTGCCAGCACACCGAGGGCGGCTTCGGGCAGGGCTACTACCACTTCCCGCTGCCCTGGGGCGAGGACGAGGAACTGGCGGATTTCTTCGCGGGGTTGGGCTTTCCCCCGATCGGCAAGCACCTGCGGCTGCACGGCAGCGCGGGCACGGACATGCCACGCCGGTACCGCAGCCCGTACGAACTGGGCTGGGGCCACATGGTCAGGTTCGACCACGACTTCATCGGCCGCGAGGCCCTCGAACGGGAGACCGCGGTCGGCGCCCGGACCATGGTCACCTTGGTCTGGAATCCCGAGGACGTCGCCGACGTGTATCTGTCGCAGTTCCGCCGGGGGGCGGAGCACCCGTACATGAACCTCCCCAACCACTTCATGTACGAGGTCGGCGACCGCGAGCACCTGCAGAGCCTGTGGGCCGACCGGGTCCTGGTGAACGGGCAGGACATCGGCACATCGTCCGGCCGCTGCTTCAGCGTGCACTCCGGCGAGATGCTCTCGCTCGCCACCGTGGAGACCGCGATCGCCGAGGAGGGGACCGAGGTCGTGGTGGTCTGGGGCGATCCCGGCACCCGCCAGAAGGAGATCCGCGCGACCGTCGCCCGCTTCCCCTACCTGGTGGACCCGGTCCGCAACGAGAAGTTCGACGTGTCCGTGATCCCGAGCAAGTTCCCGGCACTGGGCGAAGCGCGTACCGCTGACGCGTAGTTCTGCGCTACGGCGCCGTACGGCACGAAGCCGAGGATCGGCGCATCACCGGCTGAGCGAGGACAGAAGGGAAGACGATGAGGTCTTTGCGCGACAAGGTCGCCGTTGTGACCGGGGCGGCGAGCGGGGTGGGCCTGGGCCTCGCCGAGAGGTTCGCCGCGGAGGGGATGAAGGTCGTCCTGGCCGACATCGAGGAGGCACCACTGCGGGAGGCGGTCGAGCGGATCCGCTCGCGTGGGTCCGAGGCGATCGCGGTGCGTACCGACGTCCGTTTCGAGGAGGACGTCCAGCGGCTGGCGGACGCGGCCGTGGAGGCGTTCGGCGGTGTGCACGTCCTGTGCAACAACGCCGGCGTCGAGACCGGCGGAGAGTTCTCCGACATCCCGGCGGAGAGCTGGAAGTGGGTGCTCGACGTCAACCTGTGGGGTGTCATCCACGGGTGCCGGGTCTTCCTGCCCCTGCTGAGGCAGCAGGAGGAGGCGCACATCGTGAACACCGGTTCCGGCTCCTCCTTCTCCGCCACGCTGCCGGCCTTCGCCCCGTACATCACGTCGAAGTTCGCGGTGCTGGGTCTCAGCGAGAGCCTCGACATGGAGCTGCGGGCGGGCAACGAACCCGTGCGTGTGTCGTTCCTGGCGCCGATCGCCAAGACCCGTATGCCGGACGCGGAACGCAACCGGCCCGACGGGGTTCCGTCCAGCGTGGGCAACGCGGTGCACGACAAGGTCCTCGACACCATTCGCGCGGTCACGGCTCAAATCGGCCTGGAGCCCGCGGAGTTCGCCGAGCTGGTCGTCGACGCGCTCCACAAGGAACGGTTCTTCGTCGTCGTCCGGCCCGAGGACTCCGTGGCCGCGCTTGAGCAGCGCATCGCCTGGCTCCAGGGTGGCCAGGCACCCGAGCAGGCCAAGGCATGACCACGGCGGCGCTACGGCTCCGGGTGCGGACCCGGTTCCGTGCCTCGTCGACGGTCGCCGCGCTGGTCCTGGAACACCCCGAGGGCGCCGAACTGCCGGCCTGGGAGCCGGGCGCGCATGTCACCCTGCACCTGCCGGGCGGGCTTGAGCGCCAGTACTCGCTGTGCGGCGAACCGGCCGACCGCGGCACGTACCGCCTGGGCGTGCTCCTGGAACCGGCGGGGCGAGGCGGGTCGGCCTGGGTGCACGAGCACCTCTACGAAGGCGACCACATCGCCGTCTCGGGGCCGCGGAACCACTTCGAGTTGGTGTCGGGCGCCCGCCATCACTTCCTGGCGGGTGGCGTCGGGATCACCCCGATCCTGCCGATGGTGCGACGGTGCCAGGAGGAGGGGACGGACTGGCGGCTCACCTACTTGGGCCGGTCCCGCGAGTCGATGGCCTTTCTCGACGAGCTCGACGAACTCGGCGGGCTCGGCGGGCTCGGCGGGCTCGACGATGTCGGCGATGTCGGCGGGCTCAGCGATGTCGGCCGGGTCGACGGCCGCGTGCACGTCCACTGCGACGAGCAGTCCGGTGTCGCCGACATCGGGCAGATCCTCGGGGCCGCGCCCGACGACTGCCTCGTCTACGCCTGCGGTCCGGAGGGCCTGCTCCGCGCGGTCGAGACCGTCATGGCCACCCGGCCGACGGGCAGCCTCCGTGTCGAACGGTTCGCACCGCAGGATCCGGGCGGCGAGGCCGCACCCGAGCGTCCGTTCACCGTGACCTTCACCCGCTCCGGGATCACCACGGAGGTGCCGGCGGACGCCTCGATCCTCGACGTGGCCGAGAAGCACGGGCTGGCGATCGACTACTCGTGCCGAGAGGGAACCTGCGGCACCTGTGAGACGGCGATCCTCAGCGGCCGGGCGGACCACCGCGACTCGGTGCTCTCGCCGGAGGAGCAGGAGACCCACGAGACGATGCTGATCTGCGTCTCCCGGTCCCTGACCCCCGTGATCGAACTCGATCTGTAGCGCCGCCAGGCCAACAGACGGACAGGCGTCAACACACGGACAGGAGTGCAGTAACCGATGGGCCAGACAGGTTTCGCCCAGGACCGCCTCGACCGCTTCCGCGAAGTCGTCGAACGTGACGTGGAGTCCGGTCTCTACCACGGAGGTGCCTTCCGGATCGCGCGGGGAGGAGAGACGGCCCTCGACGCCGCGATCGGCTACGGCGACGCCGACCACACGGTCCCACTCCGGACGGACTCGGTCTTCTCCGTCTTCTCGGTGACGAAGGCGTTCATCAACGTCCTTGTGCTGCGCGCCGTGGAACGCGGCCTGTTCGGGCTGACCACGAAGATGGTCGACCTCGTCCCCGAGTTCGCGGGCGCACCACGCGACCGGGCCACGATCCTCCACTTCCTCACCCACACCACCGGCATGCCGGGCGTGTGGGAGCCGAAGCCCGGGCAGCCGTGGGACCGGCTCGACGAGACGGTCGCCGCCGTCTGCGAGCTCATCCACGGGACCAGCGAACCCGGCACCCGGTGTGACTACGCGCCCATGGCCAACCACGCCCTCCTCGCCGCGGCCCTGGTCCGCACCGACGCCGAGCAGCGATCCCTCGCCGAGATCCTGCGCCAGGACCTCTTCGACCCCTTGGAGATGCGCGACACGCACCTCGGCGTCCCTGCTGCGGCGAAGCACCGGCACATCGTCCCCGACCTGCGCGGCACCATCCCGATCACGGTGCTGTCCCACGAGAACGACGACGACCACGGACTCTTCGTCGCGGAGCACAACGAGTCCACCTGGGCCGGTGCCTCGTCCACCTCCGCCGACCTGTTCCGCTTCGCCGAGATGCTGCGGAGCGAGGGGACTCTCGGCGACGCACGCGTCCTGTCGCCGCGCACCGTCCGCCTGGCGCGGCAGGTGTGGACCGGGGACCTGCCCAACGAGCTCTACAAGGCGGTCGCCCTGCGCACGGGGTACGCCCCGCCCCCGGCGAACATGGGCCTGGGCTTCAACGTCCGCGGCCCGCAGATCGTCAACCACCAGCTCGGCACGCTGACGACGCCGGAGACCTTCGGCAACTACGGCGCGGGCAGCATGGTGTTCTGGATCGACCCCGCTCTCGACATCACCTTCGTCGGGATGACCGCCGGCCTCCTCAGCCAGGCCCGCAACATCGAACGCTTCGAACGGCTCGCCGACATCGTCGTCGGCGCCGCACTGTGAACCGGGGGCAGGCGATGACGACCACCGACATCCCGTGGATCACCGCGGACACCACCGACCTGCGCGAACTGGAAGAGGCCCGGGACAGGAGTTGGGTCGCGCGCAGCAGCAGGGGCTACGAAGCCCTCCGGTACGGCCCCGGCCTGAGCGTCCTCGAACACCCGAAGCTCCTCAAGGGTCCCTCCTTCCAGAAGCGGCTCGACGACCTCGGCATCGTCGACGGCGAGATCCGCAGGCGCTGGGACCAGGTCGTCACGACCACTGAGGGCGACCAGCGCAAGAAGATGCGCGTGCCGTTGGCGAAACTGCTGCGGCCGATGCAGATCTCGAAGCTGAAGGACACGGTACGGAAGACCGTCCACGACATCCTCGACGAGATCGACGACCCCACCGAGGTCGATCTGCTCGACGCGCTGGCGTGGAAGATCCCGTCCCGCATGTACTGCCACCTGGTGTCCGCGCCCATGGATCTGGCTCCCACGGTGGCCCGGCTCTCGGACAGCGTGCTCGGCCCGCTGCTCACCAACGACCATGGCCGCAAAGGGGAGTTCGTCGACGCCTTCTGGGAAGGCCTCGACTTCGTCCGCGAACACATCGACGCCCGGCGCGAGAACCTCGGCGACGACTTCACCTCGGCGATGATCAGGCAGCAACTGGCCGGTGACCTCACCGAGGAGGAACTCCACGCGGAGGCGCTGTCCATCCTGCAGGCCAGCATCGACAACACGGTCCACCAGACCGCCATCACGTTCGGGAAGCTCCTCGAAGAGCCGTCCCGCTGGCAGGACATCCTCGACGACCCGGCGAAGATCCCCGCCGCCACCGAGGAGGCGATCCGGCTGCGTCCCCGGTTCAACACCGTCTTCCGGCTCGCCGCCGAGGACGTGAAGATCGAGGGCTTCCCGATCGAAGCAGGCGCCTGGGTCTACGTCTCGGTC
The DNA here is from genome assembly GCF_055577685.1 of Streptomyces sp. NPDC033178. Lineage (NCBI taxonomy): Bacteria > Bacillati > Actinomycetota > Actinomycetes > Kitasatosporales > Streptomycetaceae > Streptomyces > Streptomyces sp. NPDC033178. The sequence goes on along the minus strand of NZ_JBVIPT010000034.1, from coordinate 12,729 downwards.
CGCGCCTCGCAGCGGGACCCGGACGTCTTCGACAACCCCGGAACGTGGCGCCTCGACCGCCCGGCAGTACGGCCGATGATGTTCGGCGCCGGCCCCTACAACTGCCTGGGCCAGCACCTCGCACGCCTGGAGATCAACGAAGCGGTTCTGGCCGTCGCCGAACGCTTCCCCCGGCTGCGGCTCACCGATGACTGGACGACACGGGAGACCAATGCGATCACCGAGGTCACCAGGCTCCGGGTCTCGCTCACCTGATCCCCGCCCAGCTCTCCGACTCTCCGAGGAACTCCCTCCTCTCCCCAAGGAAGCGATCAATGGCCCTCACTCACAAGGTCGCCGTGGTGACCGGCGCCGGCCGCGGCATCGGCCGTGCCGTGGCGGTACGACTGGCGAAGGACGGCTTCCACGTCGTGGCGGCCGACCTGGACGCACACGGCGCCCAGGACACAGCCGAGGCGATACGGGAAACGGGCGGACAGGCCGAGGCCCTGGCCCTCGACGTCACCGACCGGGCCGCCGTACAGGACGCGTTCGACGGCATCCACCGGCGCCTGGGACGGGTGGACGCGCTCGTCAACAACGCCATGTGGATCACGTACGCGCCCCTCGTCGACTTCGACGAGAAAGCGGTCGACGGCATGTTCGGGATCGGGGTGAAGGCGGCGATCTGGACCATGCAGGCCGCCATCCCCCTCATGAAGGCGCAGGGCAGCGGGGCGATCGTCAACCTGTCTTCCCCGGCTGCCGTACGCAGCGTCCCCGGCGGCGCGCTGTACGCGGCGGTGAAAGGCGCCGTCACCAGCCTGACCCTGCAGTCGGCGGGCGAGCTGGGCGCGGACGGCATACGGGTCAACGCCGTCATGCCCGGTTCCGTACCGACCGAGGGCGCCCGCGCCGTGGTCGACGACTCCGGCTTCGACCTGCGCAAGGCACGCACCCCGGTGGGACGTCTCGGCCGCCCGGAGGACATCGCCGGCGCCGTCGCGTTCCTCGTCTCCCCTGACGCGGGCTTCGTCACCGGGCACGTCCTGGCGGCGGACGGCGGATTCCTCGTGACCTGAGCGGTCTTTCAGACAGGAGCAACTCAGCATGATGAGCCACGAAGAGAGGTGCGAACGCGTCGAGATCCTTGATCTTCACGCGAGGTACGTCCACGCGGTCGACAGATCCGACTACGACACCTTGGAGAAGCGGATCTTCATCACCGAGGCCTCCTTCGACATGGCAGACGCCGACGGCCCGATCATGTCCTGGGCGCAGGTGAAGGAGTCGGACTTCATGGGCGGTTGGGGGTTCCAGCACTTCTTCCACATCACCTCGAATCCGCAGATCGACGTCGAGAGTGCCCTTGCCCCAGGAGAGCGAGCGCCGCCGCAGGTCGGCGACGGCGAGGTGCGCATCCGCGCCGTGTACCTGCCGCTGGCCCCCTCGATGTTCACGCGGATCCGCAGGACGGCACCCTGCATGCCCGCCGGGCTCGGCGACATGCTCATGAGTCAGACCGTCGGTGTCGTCGAGGAGTCGCGCCTTGAGGGCCGCCCTCGGCGAGCTGCTCGTACGCCGTGCCCATACTCGGCTCCTGGGTCACGGGCTGGAGGCGATCCCCGGCTCTTGGCGCTGCTGTTCGACGGCCGCAACACCGGCGAGTTGACAGCCCAAATCTCCCCACTGCCCTCGTGAACCGGAAAACATCCCTATGAAAGCGAGTGACTGCTCGTGAAGAACCACTCCTGGACGGTGGCGGAGCCCTCCGTCGGCAAGTACGACCCCAAGTGCCTTCGGTGGGAGGAGCGTGACCTCCCTGAAATGAAGGAGGGCCACGTCCTCGTCAAGACCACACTGCTCTCCATAGACCCCACCTCGCGCAACTGGCTGAAGCTGGACCCCGACACGACATACATACCTCTGGCGGTCGGTGACGTCATGATCGGCGCCGCCGTGGGAGAGGTAGTGGAATCGCGCGTCGAGGGGTTCGAGCCAGGCGATCTGGTCAGTGGCCTGTGGGGCTGGGAGGAGTACTCCATGGCCTCGCCGCAGTTCATCGGACGCCATGACCGCGATGACCGCATCCCGGACGAGGCATACCTGTCCGTCTTCTCCCACGTCGGGCGGGCAGCCGCGATCGGTCTCGTGGAGATCGGCCGGCTGAAGCCCTCGGACACGGTCGTCGTGTCCGCGGCGGCCGGAGCGACGGGGTCGATCGCGGTGCAGCTCGCGAAGGCGAAGGGCTGCCGTGTCATCGGCATCGCCGGTGGGGAACGCAAGTGCCGCTACGTCGTCGACGAACTCGGCGCCGACGACGCCATCGACTACCGGGCCATGGACCTACGGGAGGCGATCGCCGAGACATGCCCCCAGGGCGTGGACCTCTTCTTCGACAACGTCGGCGGCCCGACTCTCGACGCGGTCCTGGCGAACATGGCGTGGAACTGCCGCATCGTCGTCTGCGGTGCGATGTCCCAATACGACCTCGAAGACCCCGACTCGGCCTATGGCTGCACCAACCTCCCCCTCCTGCTCTACAAGTGCGCCCGCCTGGAGGGCTTCGTGGCAGCGGCGTACGTCGACCGCTACCAGGAGTTCGACGCCCTCCTGCGCCCCCTGTACGTCGAGGGGTCCATCACAGCGCGCTCTCACATCATCGAAGGGCTCGACAAGGCACCGGCGTCCATCTCGCTTCTGCTCGACGGCCGGAACGACGGAAAGCTGATGGTGAGGGTGTAGCCGACGGCAGGCAAGCTCGCCTTCAAGGACCTGCCCAAGGGCCGATAGCCACTTGCATTCAAGCGGGATTTCCGGAGTCACCACGGCGATCGAGCCGATCAGCCAGGACCCCAGGAGGAGTAACCATGTCTTTGGAGAACAAGGTCGCGTTCGTGACCGGCGCGGCGTCCGGTATCGGCAGGGCGACAGTGGATCTCTTGACTGCGCGCGGTGCGCACACCGTTGCCGTCGGCCGCAACAAGGAGACACTGGAAAAGGCATTCGAGGGCCAGGAAAACGTCACCGTGATCGCGCTCGACGTCAGCGACAGCGCGGCTGTGAAGGCCGCTTTCGAGCAGGTCGATCACGTTCACGGTCGACTGGACGTTCTGGTCAACTCGGCCGGTGTCAACGCTCCGACCCGTGAGGCCAACCAGCTGATCGTCGACGCGAATCTCAAGGCGCTCGACGACATGCGCAACGGCCGGATGCCCAGGTTCGACTTTCTGGAGGACACCACGGACGAGGACTTCCGTCGCGTCATGGAAGTGAACCTGTTCAGTCAGTTCTATACGATCCGTTCGGCCGCGCCGCTGCTCAAGCGAACCGGTGGCGGGTCGATCGTCAACATCTCAAGCGTCGCCGCGCTCGCCGGTGTCGCGATGCCCCTGTACTACCCGGCATCGAAGGCCGGCGTTCTCGGCCTCACACGAGCGGCGGCCTCGGAACTGGCCCCCTACAACATCCGGGTCAATGTCGTCGCGCCGGGATCGGTCGACACGCCGCTGATGCGCCAGCAGCCGGAAGAAGTCGTGCGATTCCTGGTCGGAACACAGAAGATTCCGCGTCTGGCGTCTCCCCGGGAACTGGCCGAGACCATCGTCTTCCTTGCCGACGACGAGACCGGCGGTTTCTACACGGGGCAGACGATCTCCCCCAACGCCGGAATCCACATGTGAGAGGCGTGGGAGCATTCACCCTTCGGTGGCCTTGTCAGGGTTGCCGTCCACCACTATTCCGGACCTCGTGGGAGGCATGCCGTTCGAGGCGGACGTCTTGGCTGGTGACGCTCTGGGAGAGGGCGAAGCCGAGCATGACGACCTTCTGGAGGTCGAGGCCGTAGGAGATCATGCGGTTGTACCGCCGTCGAGGACTGGCTCAAATCCCTCGCGCGACGATGGCGGGAAGCCCTTCGGACCCTTGTGTGCGGGGCGAGACGGCATCGTCTTCCGCGCACCGACGAAGCCGCGGTGCGTCGCGGTGGTCTACTGTCCCGCGCCCTTCGGTTCGGCTTTGGAGCGAGTCAGGCAGTAAGAGAGCATCTGATCAGTGTTCACGCTGATGCGAGTGGGATGTCCGTTTCGTTTCGCCTGGTTGGTGCAGTTTCTCCGGTCAGTTCGCGGGACATTTTGTTAGCCATGGCCCAGTGGATCATCGTCCGGGATCTCTGCGGGAGGGCTTCGTGGTCCCGCGCCAGGCGGCGGTGCTGCATCAGCCAGCCGAAGGTCCGCTCGATAACCCACCGTTTCGGCAGCGGCTTGAACCTCTTGGCCCGTGGCCGTTGAACCACCTCGACATCGATGCCCAGACCGGCGCCGTGGTTGAAGATGCTGTTCTGGTAACCGCCGTCGGCCCAGACCTTGGACACGCTGGGATGTGCCGCGGCCAGGTCGTCGAGCAGGAGCTTGCCCCCGGTGGTGTCGTGCACGTTCGCGGCGGTGACGAGGACGGCCAGTACCAGGCCGAGCGTGTCCGTGATCAGATGCCGCCTGCGTCCTTTGATCTTTTTGCCGGCGTCGATGCCCTGGCTGGTCTCGGCGACATTTGCCGAGGTCTTCACGCTCTGCGCGTCCACCACGGCCGCGGTCGGCTCTGCACGGCAGCCATGGAATCGGCGGGGCTTGTCGCGTAACAGGTCGTGGACCTGCTGGGTGGTGCCGTCGGCTTCCCACTTCGCGTAGTAGTCGTAGACGGTCTTGTACGGCGGGAAGTCGCGCGGCAGGTACTCCCACGGGATGCCGGTGCGGTTGATGTAGAGGATCGCGTTGACGATCTCTCGCAGGTCGTGCACCGGGCTGCCGTTCCGGGTCCGGTCCGTCTCGCCCGCCAGTCGTTGAAGACCGGTTCGATCAAGGCCCAGCGGGCGTCGGACACATCACTGCGGTACGGACGACGAACACTCACGCCTCATCCAACGACCGCCAACGGCGCCAGTCACAAAACCATCCCAGAACACCAACTACCTAGATCAGATGCTCCCTTAGCGACGGGTCGTTGACGGGGGTGTGAGGGTGTCGAGGCGGGCGGCGAGGTCGGGGTGGGCGGTGGTCAGGTGGGGGCGGGTGGCGGCCAAGGGGGCGATGAGGTCGGCGGGGTCGTCGTGGGCGAGGGCCGCGTGGAGCTTGTTGAGCGGGCGGCGGGCTGCGGCGGGGAGGTCGGTGAGGGCGGTGATCTGTCCGGCGAGGCGGCGTAGGTCGGCGGCGTTGGCGCGGGCCCAGGTGGCGGTGGTGCGGTCGGCGGCCCGGGCCTGGCGGGTGGCTGTCACGCGTTGCTCGCCGGTGGTCCCGGCGGGGCCGGGGCGGCCGCGCAGATAGCGGCGTTCGGCTGCCTGGCGGCTGGCGACGCCGAGGGGATGGGCGAGGTCGGCCCAGCTGGCGCCTGCGTCGCGTGCGGTTTCGATCAGGCCGGTCTCCCATCCGGCGAGCTGCTCGCGCACCTGGCGCAGCAGCATCAGGGAGGCCAGCGCCTGCTCCGGCCGGGGACCGGAAGCATCAAGGGCCTCCGGAGAGTCTCGCTTGGCGCCGTGCAGGGCGTCGTCTATGGCGTTGAGGGCCGCTGCGGCGGCAAGGAACGACGCCGGGCTGTGGGCGTTCGCGCTGGTCGTGGCCGGTTGATCGGATGCGGTCACGGACACCTCCTCGGGTTGTCATCCAATGGACGACACCGTGTTTGTCATCCATTGGATGACATGTTACAACGGTGTCAGTGAAGCGCATTGGCAGCAACTGCCTGAACCTGCTGGAGGTGTTTTCACGATGTTGATGCGCACTGATCCCTTCCGTGAGCTGGACCGGCTGGCGCAGCAGCTGATGGGCCCGGGCACCTGGTCCCGCCCGTCGGCGATGCCGATGGACGCCTACCGCGAGGGCGACGAGTACGTAGTGGCCTTCGACCTTCCCGGCGTCAGCGCCGACGCGCTTGACATCGACGTCGAGCGGAACATGCTCACCGTCAAGGCCGAGCGCCGGCCGGCGGCGAAGGCCGATGACGTGCAGATGGAGCTGTCGGAGCGGCCGCTGGGCGTCTTCTCCCGCCAGATCGTGCTCGCCGACACCCTCGACACCGAGCACATCAAGGCCGACTACGACGCGGGCGTGCTCACCCTGCGCATCCCGATCGCCGAGCGCGCCAAGCCCCGCAAGATCTCCATCGGCGTCGGCTCCGGCCGAAACGAGATCACCGGCTGACACCGGCCGGACGGGTGCGGAGGACAGGCACCTGATCTCCCCCCTTCCACCCCGCCCTCCGCACCCCGTGGGCAGTCCGAAGAGGAAGAGGTGGCGGCCGGGATGACTCTGCGACGCGAAGTGTTCCTCGATCACGTGAAGGAACGCGGCGAATACGGAACTGCGGAGGAAGCCGAGCGCGCGGCCCGCGTGGTGCTCGCCCTCCTCGGCGCGCATCTGGTCGGTGACGTCCGCGCCCATCTCGCGGCGCGCCTGCCGGAGGGCTACGCCCTGATCCTCCTCAACCCGCTGCAGAGCGCCGAACCGCTCCCCCCGGAGCGGTTCGTCCGGGCGACCGCCGCCTGGATCGAGGGCGCCACCGAGCAGACCGCGGCCTGGGACGTCAGCGCCGTGCTGTCCACCGTCGCCGACGCAGCCGACGATGACCTGCTGGGACAGATCCTGCTCCAGCTTCCCGCCGGCTACGACCTCCTCTTCGGCCGCCCCCAGCTCACCTGGCCATGACGGGTGATGCCCACCCCGGCACCGCCCCACTCCACGAAAGGCATGCACCGCAGTGATCTCCGACGCGCGCGTACCGCTTGAGCACCAGCAGCCGTACGGGACGGCGTATGAGCAGATGTTGGACAAAGTCCGCTACGAAGGCGCCTACCCCACCCGCGAGCGGGCCGACGAAGCCGTCCGCCTGGTCCTCGCGGGGCTGGGGCGCCAGCTGACCGGCGACGAACGCGTCGATCTCGCCGCTCGTCTGCCCTTGGAGGCCGCCCGCGTCCTCACCGCGCAGATCCCTGACACCCAGCCCCTCACCGGCTGGGCCTTCGTCAAGGACCTCGCCGCCCGCACCGGCGCCTCCCTGGCCACCACCCGCTGGGACACCGGATCCGTCTTCTCCGCCCTCGCTGCCTACGCAGGCCCCGACCTCATCACCCGCATCCTGCGCCAGCTCCCCACTGGCTACGCCCTGCTGTTCGGCCGCGCCGAACTCACCCCCGCCGCGTAGCCGGCGAGGCGCGTGCCCGGGGCAACGACTGCCGCGTCGCTGTCCACCCGACACCCCGGGGCCCACGAGGTGACCACCGCCGCCTCCTCGGCCGCCCATACCGACGTACTGGCGTGTGCGGTCGAGCGGATCGGGTGCCACGGGTATGCGTACGCCCACCGGTGAGCACGGCGCGGAGTGGGACCACGCCCACGAGGTGCGCACCGCGATCAACGCGTTCCGGCAGTCGGTCCGTTAGCCGGGAACGCCGGCAGCCTTCTGCTCGCGGTGGTACTCGACGGCGTTGCGGGCGACAAACCTGCGCCCGACCATGCCTGGCTGCCTACGAAGGCCTCGTCGCTGTTCGAGGTCGATTACCTCCCCGTCGAACGCACGGAAATCTATGTTGGCCGGAGTAGACATTAGGCGGTGGGGTGGTTATGGTTTCTCTCGTAGCCGAGATCAACAGGGGCCTGGCAGAGACGAACTGCCGGTCAGTAGTACGCAGTTGCAGTACCGCAGGACGGTGCGGTGGTGGAGTGCTGAAGCCAGGATTGTTGCAGGACGGCGACGGGACTAACGACCGGACCGGGTGGCCCGCGGTGATCAGGGGCCGCCGTGAGCAAGAGCGCAGTTACCGCAGGTGCAGTACCCGTAAGTGCAGTGAGCAGTACCCAGCAGCGAAGTAGGAGAGCAGCACCTCGGTGAAGGCGTCGGCTGCGGGCGCGCGTACCGGGAGGTTCGGCAGTGGGGTTCTAAGCCAGAGCAGACGCAGGACGGGCGACGGGGCTGGCTGCCGAAGAGTGGCGCTCACCCAGGCCACCAGCAGTTCGCATCACCAGTAGTGCAGAGCAGTGCGCAGTACCAGCAGTACGCAGTTCCCGTTGGCAAGTGTTGATCAAGAGGGAAGAACGGAGGAGCCGAGCGCCATCAGGATCGCCCGGGCGGACGTCTTGAGCCCGGGTACCGCAGGACATCGATAGTGAGGTGGTCTTCGGTCAAGCAACCGCGATCCCCGCATTCCCCGCCCTCTCCCGGGTGGCCATGCGGACACAGAAGGCCGGCGCAGTACCAGGGCCGGCAGATGGTGTAGCAGTTCCTTCGGGGCCCTGGCGCCAATGGCGCCAGGGCCCCTCCAGGCGTTCCACAGAGAGGTGCAATGACAGCAGACGACTCGTTCAACCGGCTCGATGACGACGACTACCCCGCCTACACCATGGGCCGGGCCGCCGAAATGCTCGGCACCACCCAGGGCTTCCTGCGCGCCCTCGGCGAAGCCCGCCTCATCACCCCGCTCCGCTCGGAGGGCGGACACCGCCGCTACTCCCGCTACCAGCTGCGCATCGCCGCCCGCGCCCGGGAACTCGTCGACCAGGGCACCCCGATCGAGGCCGCCTGCCGCATCGTCATCCTCGAAGACCAGCTCGAAGAAGCCCAGCGCATCAACGCCGAACACCGCCGCGCCGCCGACTCGGCAAACCCGACGAACGCGGCCTGAAGAGGCTGGAAACCGTCGACCTCTTCGGCGAGATCAGCCAGTGGAGCCAGGGCTGCTGAACCATGGATCGCCCAGACAGGCGATGGACTTTCTTGACGCCGGGAGGACCCGGCCCTGACAACCATCGGCGTCCTCGCCGTCGAACGCCACAGTGGCCTGAGGCCCGTCGGCTGGGTCTCCACCCAGGGCATCCGGCCGCGCTTCTTCGGGCTGGAGCCCTCAGGACAGCGGCCGTTCGCCGCCAACGAGGTCACCGACACCGTCGTCGGCTACGACCTCAACGCCGACGGCCGCCGCCTGCGCCCCCTCTGGCTTTAACGGCTGGTAGCGGCTCCACTCTTCCGGCCTGAGCTGGCTCCAGTGGTGGGGCGCTTGGGGGCGTTCAGGGGTTGTTCCGGGGCGAGTTGGCCCCACCCTCTTTGGTGCGGTGGGACTGTTGCAGTCGGGTCGCCACGAGGGGGCGAGGCCGGTGGACCTGTCGAAGGATGAGTTGTTCCTGCGGATCCGTCGTGATTCGTGGCAGGAGGGTCTGTCGATCCGGGCTCTGGCGCGCAAGTACGGGGTGCATCGTCGGCTGGTACGGGAGGCGTTGGTCTCGCCGTCGCCCAGGCCGCGCAAGACGCCGGTACGGCAGTCGCCGCGGCTGGAGCCGTTCAAGAAGACGATCGACGAGTGGCTCCTGCAGGACCTGGAGGCGCCGCCGAAGCAGCGTCACACCGTGAAGCGGATCTTGACCCGGCTGCAGCGGGAACTGGGGGCCGAGGTCGCTTACACCACGGTCTGGGACTACGTGTCCCGGCGCCGGCGCGAGATGGCCGAGGCTGCTCGGGCGACACCGGCGGCCGGGTTCGTCGTCCGGCACAACCGGCCGGGCATGGACGCGGAGGTCGACTTCGGCGAGGCATGGGTGGATCTGGCTGATCAGCGGACGAAGTGTTACGTGTTCGCGTTCCGTCTGGCCTACTCGGGCAAGGCGGTGCACCGCATCACCACTTCGTGCGGGCAGGAGGCCTTCCTGGACGGCCATGTTCACGCGTTTGGGGTGCTGGGCGGGGTCCCGGGCGGCCAGATCCACTACGACTGTGAGGATGATCGGGTGCCGCTCCGAGCGGTGGCCTGACCCGCGCTACGACTGGCCTCGTGCCCTGAGTGTTGATCTGTCGGTCACCGCCCGGAGCGGCACCAGCTGCCGCCGGGCAGGGGACGTGTCCCGATAGGGGCCTTTCGCAACAGGCACCGTCACAGTCTTGACCTTCCCGGCCCGGCGTCGGCCACCGGTTCCGAGGCGATCAGGAGACAGGCGACCGTGCCCAGCATCACCCAGCCCGCTGCCCCGTGTCACGTCCAGGCCGCCGCCGCAGAGGAGGTCCTGCTCGGCGTCGACACCCACAAGGACATCCACGCGGCGGCCGTCGTCACGGTCCTCGGCGTCACCCTGGACGGTCGCACCTTCCCAGCCACCACTGAGGGCTATCGCCAACTCGTTGCCTGGGCCCGCTCCTTCGGCGCACTGCGACGGGCCGGGGTGGAGTGCACCGGCTCCTACGGCGCTGCACTGGCCCGTCACCTGCGGGCCGAGGGCATCGAGGTGACCGAGGTCAACCAGCCCGACAAGGCAGCGCGCCGGCGCCGCGGCAAGACTGACGCGATCGATGCCGAGGCGGCAGCCCGCGCCGTGCTGTCCGGACGCGCGACCGCAACCGCGAAGGCGAGCGACGGCCCGGTCGAGATGCTGCGGCTGCTCAAGCTGGCGAAGGGATCCGCGATCAAGTCCAGAACCCAGGCCATCAACCAGCTCAAGAGCGTCCTGGTTTCGGCTGACGCCGCTCTGCGCGAGTCGCTGGCAGGGCTGAGCAACCCGCGCCTGTTCAAGCAGTGCGCCGAGCTTGACGACACGGAGGCCGCAGGGCCAGCGGGCACCGCCCGGCATGTCCTGAAACTCCTGGCTCGCCGCATCCAGCACCTGACCGGGGAGATTGACGATCTGAACAAGCGCATAGCCGAGGACGTCGAAGCCAGCGTTCCCGGCCTGCTCGAAGTCCGTGGCGTCGGCCCAGACAGCGCCGCAACCCTGCTGATCTCGGCCGGCGACAACCCCGAGCGCCTCACCAACGAGGCGTCCTTCGCCGCCCCATGCGGCACCAGTCCCGTCGAGGCGTCCTCCGGCAAGACCCAACGACGTCGCCTCAATCGTGGCAGTGATCGCCAGGCCAACGCCGCCCTCTACCGCATCGTCCTCAGTCGTCTGCGATGGGACGACCGTTCCCAGGACTACCTGCAGCGACGGCTGGCCGAGGGCAAAACGCGCCGAGAAAACATCCGGTGCCTGAAGCGGTACGTCGCGCGCGAAATCTACCGACTGATCACCCCCGCCAGAACGGCCGTTGACCGCGCAGGCGCGGCTGAAACCGTGAGTTGACATCCATAGGGGCATCAACCTGTCCCCGGCTGTCTCTCGGGTGATCCACAAGAGCCGGTCGCGGGAGGAACACCCGAAGTGGGCTGACTTCAGGCGGCACTTCGCCTTCGTTCCCTTCTACTGCGAGCCGGGACTGCGCGGGGCACATGAGAAGGGCGGAGTGGAAGGCCAGGTCGGATACTTCCGCCGCAACTACCTCACTCCGGTCCCGCGGGTGAACTCGCTGGAGGATCTGAACGCGGCCTTCACGGAGTTCGAGCGGTTGGAGGAAGACCGGCGGATCGGCATGCGGATCCGCACGATCGGCCAGGACTTCGCGAGCGAGGCACCGCTTCTGCTGCCCCTGCCCGACTCGCCGTTCGAGACGGGGATCGTCTTCACGCCGCGGGTCGATCGCTATGGAATGATCGCCGTTCGGGTCTGCCGCTACTCGGTTCCGGCCCGTTTCATCGGCCGCACTGTCCGCGTCATGCTCCGCTCCAGCGAGCTGGTCGTCTTCCACGGCCGCACGGAGATCGCCCGGCACCCGCGGTTGACCGTCAAGGGCGCCGAGCGCATCGTGCTCGACCATTTCCTGGAAGTACTGCTGGCCAAGCCGGGTGCGCTGGCCGGCTCCGAGGCGCTGGACCAGGCCCGCCGTCTGGGCACTTTCACGGCAGCGCACGAGGCGTTCTGGGCAGCGGCGAAGACCTCGTTGGGAGACACCGAGGGCACCACCGAGTTGGTCCACGTCCTGCTGCTGCACCGGCATCTTGAACATCGCGACGTGGTCGCCGGGGTCCGGGCCGCTCTGGCAGTGGGCGCCTGCACCGCCGACATGGTCGCGCTGGAGGCCCGCAAGGCGGCCCAGACCGACGGCCGGTCACCGACCGTCACCAGCACCATTGCTTCCCCCGCCCCGCCAGAGCTGACGGACCCACAGGTCACCAGCCTGACCTTGCACCGGGCTGCCCGCTTGCCCGTTGACCAGCGGCCACTGCCCGCGCTGGGCAACTGGGACCAGCTACTGAACCGTCCGAGGAAGGAAACGCCATGACCGGCCCGCACCACACTTTGACCGAACCCGCCTCGGATGCCGCGATCGACACTGCGTGCCGCGTGCTGCGGCTGCCGACGATGCGGGCCCAGTTCGCCGACACCGTCGCCCGCGCCGAACGCGAGCACCTGTCCTACCGGGGCTTCCTCGCCGAGTTGCTCATGGCCGAGTGCGAAGACCGCGACCGCCGTCGGTCGGAACGACGAATCCGCACGGCGGGCTTCCCCCGGCAGAAATGGCTCTCGGACTTCGACTACAACGCCAACCCCAACGTCACCCCCGCAGTGATCAACAACCTCGCCACCTGCGAATGGGTCAAGAAGGGCGAGCCCTTGTGTCTGATCGGTGACTCCGGAACAGGCAAGTCTCACTTGCTGATCGGCCTCGGCACCGCTGCCGCCATGGCCGGCTTCAGGGTCCGCTATGCCCTGGCCGCCAAACTGGTGAACGAACTCGTCGAGGCCGCAGACGAGAAGCAGCTGACCAAGACCATCGCCCGCTACGGACGCGTCGACCTCCTCTGCATCGACGAGGGGCCTTGACCCGGAGTCTTGGACACGGGTTATGCGGCTGGGGCCAGGTTAGTTGATGTTGTGTCGAGTGCGGTTTCGTAAGCGATGGGACTGC
>NZ_JBVIPT010000033.1:0-70768 GCF_055577685.1 Streptomyces sp. NPDC033178 | reverse complement strand
ACTCGGGGGCTCCGCCCCCGAACCCCCGCTCCTCAAACGCCGGAGGGGCTGAAGACTGCGCAGTTCCCCGCGCCCCTTTTCAGGGGCGCGGGGAACTGCGCTACCAGCCACAACGCACCCGCACCCAAAAGTGAAACCCCACCCCAAAAGTCACCCGAACGCACAAAACCGCAGGCACCGTACCCGGAGGTACGGCACCCGCGGTTGGGTGCGTGCGTTGTATGCCGCCCAACCCCCGGAGGGGTTACGCGGACTTGCGGCTGTCCCGAGGGTGGACCGCGATGTTCATGGCTCCGGAGCGAAGTACAGCCAAGCGCTCTTCGAGGACCTCTTCGAGTTCCTCTCGCGTGCGCCGCTCCATCAGCATGTCCCAATGCGTGCGCGCGGGCTTGGCCTTCTTTTCCTCAGGGCCGTCGCCGTCCACCAGGAGTGCCTGGGCCCCGCAGACCTTGCACTCCCACTCCGGCGGGATCTCCGCCTCCACCGAGAAGGGCATCTCAAATCGATGGCCCTTCTCGCATGCGTACTCCACGGCCTGGCGCGGGGCCAGGTCGATGCCGCGGTCCGTCTCGTAGCTGGTCACCACGAGGCGCGTGCCGCGAAGAGCTCGCTCACTCATGAATCGTGCCTCCCGGGCTTGTCGCCCACAGGACAGGTGTCGCTGTCGTCGTCATCCGGTCAACGTCCGGTCGGCGGTAAAGATTCCCGTTCCGGGTCATGCGTCGCCGTCGTAGCCGCCCCTTGTTGTACCCACCTGCGCCCGGTTTGTCACATCTGAGGGCAGATGTCACCCAGCGTTTCGGCATCTTTGACGCGCAGTAACGGTACGCCTGGCAGGCCAAACGCGTACACTACCGGCCTTTGGCCTCCGGCGCTAAATCCTGTCCGGAACAGGGTTGCCCGCGTCGCGCACCGCCTGGCGTACCGGAACCCTCGCGAGCAGCACGAATCCCAGCACGAAGAAGGCCACGAGCGAGATGATCGCGTCCCGATAACTTCCAGTCAGCTGGTACGTCAGACCGAACAGAAGCGGGCCGAGCCAGCTCATACCGCGGTCGCTCATTTCGTACGCCGAGAAGTACTCGGCCTCCTTGCCCGGCGGCACCAGATGCGAGAACAGGGACCGGGACAGCGCCTGGCTGCCGCCGAGGACGAGCCCGATGCCGGCGGCGAGGACGAAGAACCAGACGGGCGCGCCGGCGGGCAGGAAGTAACCCGCGCCCAGCGTCACGGTCCAGGCGACCAGCGAACCGAGGATGGTCCGTTTGGCGCCGTACGTCCGGGCGAGTCGGCCCATCCCGAGCGCTCCTGCGACCGCGAGCAACTGGACCAGCAGTACGGCGACGATCAGCGTCGACTGGTCGAGGCCCAACTCCTCGGATCCGTACACGGACGCCTGTGAGATGACCGTCTGGATGCCGTCGTTGTAGACGAGGTAGGCGAGGAGGAAGGCGAGCGTGTGCGGCTGGCGGCGCATGCTCCGCACGGTGGCCGCCAGCTGCCGCCAGCCGCGCGTGGACGTACCCGAAGGGGTCGTCGTGCGGCGGTCGCGCAGCCGTTTGAGCGGTACGAGCGTGAAGGCGCCCCACCAGATACCGGCCGAGGCCAGGCAGATGCGGACCGCCGTCGCCTCCGAGACGCCGAAGGTGTCGTGGGCCGAGTAGAGGATCAGGTTCGCGACCAGGACCAGTGCGCCCGACGCGTAGCCGAAGGCCCAGCCCCTCGACGAGACGGCGTCGCGCTCCTCGGGCGGGGCGATCTGGGGGAGGTAGGAGTTGTAGAGCACCATCGAGACGGCCAGTGAGGCGTTGGCCACGATCAGCAGGAGGCCGCCCAGCAGATAGCGGTCGCCGTCCAGGAAGAACATGCCCGTGGTGGCTGCGGCGCCCAGGTAGGCGGCGACCGCGAGGAGCGGCTTCTTGCGGCCCGTGCGGTCGGCGGCCGCGCCCGCCAGTGGCATCACGAAGATCGACAGGATGACGGACGCCGACACGCAGTACGCGAAGAACGAGCCGGCACGAAGGGGGATCCCCAGCGGGTGCACGAACCCGTCCGCGTCCGCGGCCGCCTTGGCGACCGATGTCAGATAGGGGCCGAGGAAGACGGTGAGCACGCTCGTCGAGTAGACGGAACAGGCCCAGTCGTAGACGTACCAGCCGCGTTGTTCGCGCCGCCGTTCCGCGGTCTCGTCGGCCGCTTGTTCCCGCACGGTGTCGGTGCCCACCCGTGCCCTCGCTTCCCCGTCGCAGTCCCCGTACGCGGACGCCGCGCGGGGCGCCGGGCCGTCAGACCCAGGTGCCGCGGTCCTCCAGGACCCCGCGCAGCGTCTCGATGTGATCGGTCATGATGCCATCGACTGCCAGGTCCAGGAGCTGGTGCATCCGTGCGGGTTCGTTGACCGTCCAGACGTGGACCTGCAGCCCGCGCGCGTGGGCCGCGCGCACGAACCGGTGATCGACCACGGGGATGCCCGACTGGGACTCGGGCACCTGGGCGCAGACCGCCGAGCGGCGCAGCGGGGCCGGGATCCCCCACGACCGCAGACGCAGCCCGAGGACGCCCCGGGTGCCGTACGAGGTGGCCAGGCGCGGACCCGCCAGGCGCTGCGCGCGGGCGACCCGTGCCTCGGAGAAGGAACCGACACAGACGCGGTCCCAGGAGCCGGTGCGGCGGATCAGGTCGAGCAGGGGGTGCAGGGCGGGCTCCGCCTTGATGTCGACGTTCCAGCGGACGTCGGGGAACGTCGCCAGCAGCTCCTCGAAGAGGGGGACGGGTTCCGATCCCGCCACGCGCGCGTGGCTCACGTCGTCCCAGGGGAGGTCCGCTATCCGGCCCGCCCCGTCGGTCACCCGGTCCAGTGTCGCGTCGTGGAAGGCGACGAGTTTTCCGTCCGCCGTGGCGTGTACATCGGTCTCGATGTACCGGTAGCCGGCCTCGACCGCGCGCCGGAACTGGGCCGTGGTGTTCTCCAGGCCGTCCGCGGCCCCGCCCCGGTGGGCGAAGGCGATCGGGCCGGGATGGTCGAGGTAGGGGTGGCGTATACGGGTGCTCACCCGCGCAGTATCGCCTGCTCCGGTTGCCCGGCGGCAACGACCGTGCTGCCGCCCGATGATGCGGAGGGGACGGCGAACACGCGCAGGAAGAGCTGGGCCAGCGGGCCGATGGCCACCGCGTACAGGACCGTGCCCACGCCGACCGTGCCGCCGAGGACGAAGCCCGTGGCCACCACGGCCACCTCGATGGCCGTACGCACCAGACGGATCGAGCGGCCGGTGCGCCGATGGAGCCCCGTCATCAATCCGTCGCGCGGGCCCGGACCGAAACGGGCCGCTATGTAGAGGCCGGTCGCCACGCCGTTGACGAGGATGCCTGCCACCAGCAGGGGGATGCGGATTCCGAGCGCGTGCGCGTCCGGGACCAGGGCGAGCGTGCCGTCCATGGCGATACCGACCACGAAGACGTTGGAGACCGTGCCGAGGCCCGGGCGCTGGCGCATCGGGATCCACAGGAGCAGCACCACGGCGCCCACGATGATCGACACGACGCCGATCGTCAGCCCGGTCATCTCGGCGAGGCCCTGGTCCAGGACGCTCCAGGGCGCCAGGCCCAGGCCCGCCTCCACGAGGAGGGCCACGCTCGCGCCGTACAGCGCCAGGCCCACGTACAGCTGGAGCAGTCGGCGTGGGAGGTGCCTCGATGGCGGACTCAATGGTGGACCCGACGGTCGTTCCGACGGCGGAGTGGACAAGATGTGCCCCCTGGTGGTGACAGTGGCCTGGCCCGTGACACTCTGTGGCTTGAGAAGAAACCTCTTCCATGGCCAATTCTGGGAAGGTGGACTGGAAATCATGGCGCAGTGGACCTCGGCGGTGGGCGCCGCTCAGCTCGCGCGGCTGCTCAACTCCCAGCAGGAGCGCCCGGCGGGCCCCGGCACACGCCGCCCGCCCGCCTATCGCGCTCTTGCCGACGGCGTGCGTCTGCTCGTCCTCGAAGGGCGCGTCCCCGTCGCCGCACGGCTGCCCGCCGAACGCGAACTGGCCCTCTCCCTGTCCGTCAGCCGCACCACGGTGGCGGCCGCCTACGAGGCGCTGCGCGCCGAAGGGTTCCTGGAGTCCCGCAGGGGAGCGGGCAGCTGGACGGCCGTACCGGCCGGGAACCCGCTGCCCGCGCGCGGCCTCGAACCGCTGCCGCCCGAGGCCCTCGGCTCCATGATCGACCTGGGCTGCGCGGCCCTGCCCGCCCCCGAGCCGTGGCTCACCCGTGCCGTCCAGGGCGCGCTGGAGGAGCTCCCGCCGTACGCCCACACGCACGGCGACTATCCGGCGGGGCTGCCCGCGCTGCGCGAGATGCTGGCCGAGCGGTACACCGCGCGCGGCATCCCGACCATGCCCGAACAGATCATGGTGACCACCGGGGCCATGGGCGCCATCGACGCCATCTGCCACCTCTTCGCCGGGCGGGGCGAACGCATCGCCGTCGAGTCGCCCTCGTACGCCAACATCCTTCAGCTGATGCGCGAGGCCGGGGCCCGGCTGGTGCCCGTCGCCATGGCCGAGGGGCTCGCGGGCTGGGACATGGACCGCTGGCGGCAGGTGCTGCGCGACGCGGCGCCCCGGCTCGCCTATGTCGTCGCGGACTTCCACAACCCGACCGGCGCGCTCGCCGACGAGGACCAGCGGCGGCGGCTCGTCGACGCCGCCCGTTCCGCCGGCACGGTGCTGATCGTGGACGAGACCATGAGCGAGCTCCATCTGGACGAGGGTGTCGAAATGCCGCGTCCCGTCTGCGGTTTCGACCCGGCCGGGTCCACGGTCATCACCGTCGGCTCGGCCAGCAAGGCGTTCTGGGCGGGCATGCGGATCGGCTGGGTCCGCGCCGCTCCCGACGTCATACGCAGTCTGGTCGCGGCCCGCGCGTACGCCGACCTCGGCACCCCCGTCCTGGAGCAGCTTGCCGTGAACTGGCTGCTCAGCACCGGTGGCTGGGAGCAGGCCGTGGACATCCGGCGTACCCAGGCCCGCGAGAACCGCGACGCGCTCGTGACGGCCCTGCGCCGTGAACTGCCCGGCTGGGAGTACGACGTGCCGCGCGGCGGGCTCACCCTGTGGGTCCGTACGGGCGGCCTGTCCGGTTCACGGCTGGCCGAGGTCGGCGAGCGGGTGGGCGTGCGCGTGCCCTCCGGGCCCCGCTTCGGAGTCGACGGGGCCTTCGAGGGCTATGTGCGGCTGCCGTTCACCGTCGGCGGCGCGGTGGCCGACGAGGCGGCGACGCGGCTGGCCGCGGCCGCCCGGCTGGTGGAGTCGGGGGCGAACGGCGGAACGGACTCGCCACGCACGTTCGTGGCGTGACGCTTCCGGATCCGGCCCGCGCGGTGACGATTCCCGCGCCACGTCCTCCGGTGAAGGCGCGGCACTCCGGGCCGCTGCCGACCCGCCAGTGGCGAGAGGGCCGGACGGAGGGAGGGTGCCGCGCATCCTCGTGCGTGACGCCCTCCCTCCGCCCGTTCAGCCTTCCGCGGGGACGCCCACCGCACCCGGTGAGGTGAAGCGCACGGGGCTTTCCGGGGCCGCGTCCGCGAGGTCTGCCGGTGCCGTGCCCGTCGGCTCGGCGTCCGCCGGAGTCGTGCGCGCCGGCAGCAGACCGACCACCGCCTGACGGTGGGCCTCGCTCGTCGCCTCGTCGTACGGGTCCGGGGTCGCCGGGACCTGGAGGCGGTGGACCGGGCCCGAGCCCAGCCGGGCGTAGCCGCGGCCGGGCGGCACGTCGGGCGTCGGAGTCGTGGGCGGCGGAGACCCGAGCACCGCTTCGAGCTGGCCCGTGGACGCGGGGCCGAGCACGACACGCGCGCGCGTGTGCCCGCGTACCGCCTCGCTGAGTGACTCCAGGGCGTCGAACTGTTCGGCCACCACCACCGTCACACCGGCGGCGCGGCCGTGGCGCAGCGGCACCTGGAGGAGGGACTGGGGATCCTTGCGGCCGTCGGCCGCCGCGAGATGGCCGAGGACCGTCGGACGGTCGAGGAGGAGCCAGAGGGGACGCCTGGTGTCCTCCGGCGGGGTGTGGCCCGCCTGCCGGGCGCGGTTCGCGGCGATGAGCCGGCGCTCCGTCTCGTGCGCCGCCCACTCCAGGCTCGCCAGCGCGCCCGCCAGGCCGCACTCGATGCCCAGGACGCCGTCGCGGCCGGTCAGACACGCGAACTCGCCGCTGCCGCCACCCTCGACGATCAGTACGTCGCCGTGCTGGAGGGCCTGCAGCGCCATCGAGCGCAGCAGGGTGGTCGTGCCGCTGCCGGGTCCGCCGACCGCGAGCAGATGCGGCTCGGTCGAGCGCGCGCCGGTGCGCCAGACGACCGGCGGGGCGTCCCGCCGCTCCTCGCCGAAGGTGAGCGGGAGCGTGCGCTGGACACCGGCCGGGTCGGTGAAGCCGAGGACGGTCTCGCCCGGAGCCGTGACGAAACGCTGGGCGGCGACATCGGTGGGAAGCGGCGGCAGCACCGTGACCGAGAGCTGGTTGCCCTCCTCGTCCCACGCGAAGCGGTACTCGCGTCCGCGGCCCGACTTGGTGTGCAGCAACTGCTCGATACGGGCACGCGCGTCCGCCTCCCCGTCGGTGAAGTACGCGGGGTAGTGGAGCGAGAGATGCGAGACACGGCCGGTGTCGTCGAACTCGTACGAGGTGAAGGCCTTGTCCCACTCGCCGCCGTGGGCGTAGAGCGGGGCCGGGTCCTCGGGAACCGAGAAGTAGGGGACGAGTGCTTCGTAGAGCGATTCGAGGCGCTTGGCCTGCGCCTCGTCGGGTCCTTTCGGCCCGGGCGGGTTGCGGTCCCGGCCGTGCCACGCCGACGCCCCCATCAGGGTGACGATGGCGAGCAGCGGCCCGTACGGGACGAGGGCCACGACCAGGACGACCGAAGCCACCAGGAACAGCAGTGGACCGCGCCGGTCCTTGGGGGTGTCCGCCCACTTGCGCCGTCCGGCGGCAGCCAGCCGGCGCAGTCCACGGGTGACCGTGATCAGTGGGTGCAGGACGTCGGTGGCGCTGTCGGCGGCCGTCCGGGCCAGGTCCCGGCTGCGGGCGATCTGCGCGCTGCCGGTACTCAGAATGCGGGGAAGAGGGCGCCGGGCCACTGCTGTCTCCTGGAGGTGCGTGCGAACGGGATGGGCGTCAGAACTTGATCCCGCCGAGCAGCCCGGCCAGGCTCGCGCCGCCTGCCGTGATGCTCGGAGCGATGGCCGTGCCCGCGAGGTAGAACCCGAAGAGGGCGCAGACCAGCGCGTGCGAGGCCTTGAGGCCGTCCTTGCGGAAGAAGAGGAAGACGATGATGCCGAGCAGCACCACACCTGAGATGGACAGGATCATGAGAGTTCTCCTGGTCGATGGGGACAGTCACCATGAGTACTTCCAGGCTCACAGGATGTATCCATACGATAAAAGGTGCAACAGGGTGAAATTCCGCTTATTTCATCCCGATGGCCCTGTCTGGCAGGGCCTCCGGGGCGGCCGCTCGACGGTTTGCCGGATTCGTGGTGATCTTTGCCTCGGTCGGGCCCGGTCATGTGCCCGCGGAGCCAGTACGCTGGCGATTCACTCGTACGGCCGCACCGCTGACGGCCGCACGTTCCCGCAGTCCCGTTCGTTGTCGCATGTGTTGTCGCAGTGAGAGGCGGTCCCGCCGATGAGTGAAGCCCCCGACCCCGAGGTCGTGGAGCTGGCGACCAAGATCTTCGATCTGGCCCGGCAGGGGCAGGCCGAGGCACTGGTGGCGTATGTGGACGCGGGTGTTCCGGCCAACCTCACCAACGACCGCGGTGACTCGCTCGTGATGCTGGCCGCCTACCACGGCCACGCCGACGCCGTTCGCGCCCTCCTGGAGCGCGGCGCCGAGGCCGACCGCATCAACGACCGAGGCCAGACCCCGCTCGCCGGAGCCGTTTTCAAGGGCGAGGACGCCGTGATCCGGGTCCTCCTCGACGCGGGTGCCGACCCCTCCGCGGGCACGCCCTCCGCCGTCGACACGGCTCGTATGTTCGGCAAGGCCGAATTGCTCGAACTGTTCGGCGTGCACTGAACAAGACGCCTTGACCAGGCGAAACAACAATTTTGGGGGAGGCGGTACGGGGCCGCCGGAAATGCGGTCGCGGCAGCGAGAACCGCTGGGTCATCATGACGTCGTGATTCACGTACGCGATGGCTGGGCAGGTGTTGCCGCACCGCGCGGACCGTGATGCGGCCCGCACGGGCCACCGACGAGAGGCAGAGGAAGATGGTCTACAGCAAGCAGGAAACGGCGGGCGCCCCGACGTGTTGTCACGCGGCCAGGTAAAGCAGGATCCCCGGTTGCGTCGACGCTTGATGTGAGGCTGTTTCCCATGTTCGATCCGGTCATAGCGCCCAGCGGTACGCTGCTCGGCCTGCTCCAGAGGGGCCGCGGCGACGGCACGCTGCACGCGCTCACCGCCCCGCGCGCAGAAGCGCTCGCGGCACTGAACCACTGTGTGCTGCGCGACCCCCGCCACGACTGGCAGGTGGAGAACCGCTCCCTCTACTACGCCCGTCTCTTCCTCGACCTGAGCGGCGAGCTCGACGAGATCGAGGCACACCTCTTCGACGCGGACGACGTCCTCGACACGGACGAGTCACGCACGGGCCTCGCGCTGGCCGTCCTCGGCCACCTCGCCTCGTACGGCAGGCGGGACGCGCTCGAACTGCTCAGGCGGTACGCCGCCTGCGGCGCCAACTGGGCCTGGGCCCTCGACGAACTGGCGCTGCGCGACGACGACGCCGGACTGCGTGCCCTCGCGGCCCCCGTCCTCGCCCGGTTCCCCGCCGATCCCGAGGGCGAGGCCGAGCTGGCGGTCGTCGTACGGGACTCCTTCGAACCGCGGCCCTGGCGCCTGTGGGCCGACGATCCCCGCGAATCCATCGGCGCACGCGTGCGTGCCGCTCAGGAAGCCGGTTCCTTCGACCGATGGCAGCGCCAGATGCGACCGTCCGGGCCCCGCCCGGGGTGGAGCGTGCGGGCCGTCTTCGAGTGGGCCCAGCAAGGCATCGAACGCGGAGCGGCCCTCCATGTGCCGGCCGCGCGATGCCTCACGGCCGTCGCCGGGCCCGAGGACCGCCCCGAGATTCTCGAAGCCGCACGCTCCGGGGACGACGGCGCGCGCTGCACCGCCCTGCGCTATCTCGCCGACAGCCAGGATCCCGACGTACTCGATCTCATCGAGGCCGCCCAGGCCTCCGCCTCACGGCTCGTCGTGGACGCCGCCGTGGACGCCTTCGAACGGATGCGGTCCATCGCCGCCGTGGAGCGGGCGCGCGGCTGGGTCCACCGGCCCGACGCCCTCGGAGAGGCCGCCGGGCGCGTCCTCGCCTGCCGGGGCGGCGCACCGGACCGGGAGCTCGTCCTCGGCGCCCTGCGCGAGGCCGTCCGGGGCGACGGGCCCGACGCCCCGACCCTGTGGACCCTCGTCGACGGCGCCGGACGGCTGGGCATCGCCAACGCGGCCCCCGTACTGCGACATGTCTACCGGGAGACCGCCTCGTCCCATCTGCGCGGGCGCGCGGCCCGAGCGCTGGCCGCCACCGATCCCTCGTTCCCCGCCGGATTCGCCGTCGAGTGCCTCTGGGACTGCGAGGAGACCACCCGTGAGGTGGCCGCACGGAACGCCGAGACCGGTGACGCCCGAGTGGTCGACCAGCTCCGGCGGCTCGCCGCCGATCCGGCCGAGGAGGCCGAGGTACAGACCGCGGTACGCAGCCGCATCGGACCGGACGCGTCCGCCGTGTGAGGCACCCGAGTGGGACAGCGTGAGACCGGCGTGTGAGACCGCCGTGTGAGCGATCCGTCGTCGGCCCGTATCCCGTTGGTACGGGCCCGGACGCCGGAGCGTGACCGGTCCGTGATGCTGGGGCATGCGGAGCGCAACGCTCACGGGACGTTCCTCATCCGGAAAGATCCACGTTGACGCGTCCACGTCCGGCCCGACGACAACACGGGTATGCGTGTCGTCATCGTGACCGAATCCTTTCCCCCCGATGTGAACGGCGTGGCCCACTGCGCGCTCCAGACCGCCCGACACCTCGTCGAGCGCGGTCACGCCCCCATCGTCGTCGCCCCGGCCACCGCCGCCGGGAACGGGCCCGACGCCCTCGCGCCGTGCCCCGTCGTCCGAGTCCCCTCCCTACCGCTCCCCGGCTACCCCCAGGTCCGCGTCGCCCTCCCCAGCCGACGCGTCGCCGCCGCGATCACCGAACACCGCGCCGACATCGTCCACCTGGCCAGCCCCTTCGTCCTCGGCGTCCGTGGCATGACGGCCGCCGCCCGGCTCGGCATCCCCGCCGTGGCCGTCTACCAGACCGACCTCGCCGGCTACGCCCGTACCTACGTGCACGCGGGTGAGGCCGCCGCCTGGCGCCGGATCCGCTCGGTCCACGCCGCCGCCGACATCACCCTCGCCCCGTCCACCCCGGCCCTGCACGACCTGGAGGCACACGGTGTGCCCCGGGTCCGGCTGTGGCAGCGCGGCGTGGACACCGTTCGTTTCCGGCCGGAACACCGGGACGACACACTCCGCCGTGAACTCGCGCCGAACGGCGAGCTGATCGTCGGATACGTTGGCCGTCTCGCCCCCGAGAAGCAGGTCGAACTCCTCGCCGGAGCCTGTGGCCTGAACGGCGTACGGGTGGTCGTCGTCGGCGACGGACCCAGTCAGCCGAGCCTGACGCAGGCCCTGCCCGGGGCCGTCTTCCTGGGGCGCCGCACCGGCGACGAACTCGCCCGGATCTTCGCCTCGTTGGACGTCTTCGTGCACACCGGACCGTTCGAGACCTTCTGCCAGACCGTCCAGGAGGCCATGGCCAGCGGCGTCCCGGTCGTCGCCCCCGCCGCGGGCGGACCGCTCGACCTGGTGGCGCATGGGCGCACCGGACTGCTCGTCCCGCCGCGCGACGAGGCAGCCGTGCGCGACGCGGTGTGGTCGCTCGCCGCCGATCCCGCACTGCGGGCCGCGTACGGCGCCGAGGCGCGGCGGACCGTCGAGGGCCGCACCTGGGCGGCCGTCGGGGACCAGCTCATCGGGCACTACACCGAGGTGCTCGCCGGACGGGCGGTGGTCGCGGCATGAGCGGGCCCCTGCGGATCGTCCGGCTCGCCAACTTCGTCGCCCCCGCCTCGGGCGGCCTGCGGACCGCGCTGCGCGAACTGGGCGCCGGCTACCTGGCGGCCGGGCACGAGCCCGTACTGATCGTGCCCGGCGAGCGCGCCTCGGACCGCGAGACCGAACAGGGGCGGGTGATCACGCTGCCGGGCCCGCTGCTGCCCGGCACCGGCGGCTACCGCGTCCTCACCGACAAGCGGCGTGTCGCTGGCCTCCTGGAGGCGCTCGCGCCCGACCGCCTTGAGGTGTCCGACCGTACGACGCTGCGCTGGACCGGCGTCTGGGCGCGGCGTGCCCGGGTGCCCGCCGTGATGGTCTCCCACGAGACCGCCGACGGCGTGCTGCGCACCTGGGGCCTCTCCGAGGGCATGGCCCGAAGGACCTCCGACGCCCTCAACATCCGTACCGCCCACCACTATTCACGGATCGTGTGCACCACCGAGTTCGCGGAGCGCGAGTTCGTCCGCATCGGGGCCCGCAATGTCGTACGCGCCCCGCTGGGCGTCGACCTGGAGGGCCGGCATCCCGCCCTGCGTGACCCGGGGCTGCGGGCCCGGCATGCGCGCGAGGACGAGGTCCTGCTCGTGATGTGCTCGCGGCTGTCCGTCGAGAAGCGGCCCGGCACGGCGCTCGAAGCCCTGGAGGCGATGCTGCGCCGCGGGCGGCGTGCGGTGCTCGTGGTGGCCGGTGACGGGCCGCTGCGGGCCCGCCTCGAACAGCGGGCGCGCGAACGGCGGCTGCCGGTCACCTTCCTCGGACACGTCGGCGACCGCACACTCCTGAGCGCTCTCCAGGCATCCGCGGACGTGTGCCTCGCCCCCGGGCCCGCCGAGACCTTCGGACTCGCCGCCCTGGAGGCGATGGCCTGCGGCACGCCCGTCGTCGCCAGTGCCTCCTCCGCGCTCTCGGAGGTCGTCGGCTCCGCCGGAGCCACCGCCGCGGACAACGGAGAGGCGTTCGCGGACGAGATACGGATGATCCTGGACCGCCCGGAGAGCGAGCGGCGGGAGGCCGCACGCGCGCGTGCGGCCTGTTTCGGATGGCCGGCCGCCGTCGAGGCGTTCCTCACCGCCCACGACGCCGAGGTCCGGGTGGGGCGGCCCGAGGCACCCGCGGCGGCCCCCACGGTGGAACGGGCTCGGGAGGGCGTCGTATGAGACCCCTGCGGTTCGTGGCGCTCGGTGACTCCCTCACCGAAGGGGTGGGAGATCCCGTGGGCGAGGAGTGGCGCGGCTGGGCCGCGCTGCTCGCCGCCGGGCTCGCACCGGCCGACGCGCCCGTGGAGTTCGTCAACCTCGCGGTCAGCGGCGCCCAGTCGCGTGACGTCCTGGAGCGCCAGACCCCGGCCGCGCTGGCCGAGCGGCCGGACATCGCCTCGGTCGTCATCGGCGTCAACGACACCCTGCGGTGCACCTTCGACATCCACGCCGTGGCCGAACGGCTCGACGAGGTGTACGCCGCGTTCACCGGGCAGGGCGCGCTCCTGCTCACCGCCTGTCTGCCCGACCCCGGCGCGATGCTGGGGCTGCCCGGGGCGCTGGCCCGCCCGCTCGCACGGCGTCAGCGCGCCGTGAACGCGGTCGTGCACGCGCTGTCCGAGCGGTACGGGGCGGTGCATCTGCATGCCGCGGAGGGCGACTGGGTCACCGACCGGGCCATGTGGAGTTCGGACCGGCTGCACCCGGGGGAGCGGGGGCATCGGCAGCTGGCGCTCCACTTCCACGCGCTGCTCGCCGAGGCGGGCACCGCCACAGGTGTCGCGCCCTCCGCCGAGCCCCAGTTCCCCGACCCCACGCGGTCGGCCAGCCTGTGGTGGCTGGCCACCGCCGGGACCGGGTGGGTGGCTCGCCGCTGCACCGACCTGCTGCCCCAACTCCTCAGCCTGGCCGCGTCCGAGGTCCGTCATCGGGCGCGGGGGACCAGTGCGCGGCTCGATCTCAGTGCGTCTCATGCGGTGGCGGCGGCGTTGGCGGCGCTGTCGGTGTCGGGCGAGCAGCCGGACGCGGTGTAGCGCTCCGCGGGTTGGCCGTTGTTGGGGGCGGCTCGTTGGTCGGGTGCGGGTTCGTTGTGGCTTGTCGCCGCACTGCCGCGCCCCTAAGGGGCGCGGCAGTGCGGCGACCTCACTGAAACTGCACGGACGTCAGCGGCGGCGTACCGGCACGAACCGTACCGGCGTGCCCGGGACCGCCTGGGCCGTGGCGGGGAGGTCGGTGGGGCGGACGACCGCTATCACCGGGTAGCCGCCGGTGGTCGGGTGGTCGGCGAGGAATACCACGGGACGGCCGTCCGGGGGGACCTGGACGGCGCCCAACACCATTCCCTCGCTGGGTAGTTCGCCCGGTCGCGCCCGCTCAAGGGCGGGACCCTCCGTGCGCAGGCCGATGCGGTTGCTCGCCGAGGAGACCCGGTAGGTGTGCGTGGTGAGGATGCGGATCGCCGCGGTCG
Source organism: Streptomyces sp. NPDC033178 (assembly GCF_055577685.1). Taxonomy (NCBI): domain Bacteria; kingdom Bacillati; phylum Actinomycetota; class Actinomycetes; order Kitasatosporales; family Streptomycetaceae; genus Streptomyces; species Streptomyces sp. NPDC033178. The sequence continues at coordinate 57,167 of NZ_JBVIPT010000033.1, read as the reverse complement.
TGAACCAGTCGTCGCGTGGGCCGAGCGTCACCCGCAGGACGAGTTCGGCGGGGGGCCGTGGCTGCGGGACGACGTCCACGCGCGCGTGGGGGGCCATCGGCGTCCCCAGGGGGAGCACCGTTCCGTCCGTGAGGGGCGGCGGGCCCAGGCCCGACAGCAGGTCCGTCGACCGGCTGCCGAGCACCGGTTCGACGGCGACTCCGCCCGACACGCCCACGTAACTGCGTACTCCGGAGACCGCCGTCCCCACGGACAGCAGTGCCCCGGCGGGCACGCGCACCGGTGCTCCCCAGGCGACCGGGCGACCGTCCATGGTGACCGGGCACGGGGCACCTCCCACGGCGACGGTGACGGACGAACGCGGCCGTACGTCGCAGCCGTTGAGCGTGGTCTCCAGGACGGCCGCCTCGGGCGGATTGCCGACGAGCCGGTTCACCAGGGCGGCGGCGGGCGCGTCGAGCGCTCCGGAGCGCGGCACGCCCAGGTGCGCGTGGCCCGGGCGCCCCCGGTCCTGCACGGTGGTCAGCGCCCCGGCCCGTACGACGGCGAGTGCGCGGTCCGTCATCAGGACTCCACCGGGACGAAGCGGACCGGCGTGCCGGGCGACAACAGGGCGGCGGGCACGCGCGCGTGGTCCCACAGGACCGCGTCCGTCGTCCCGATCAGTTGCCAGCCGCCCGGCGACGAGCGCGGGTACACGCCCGTGTACGGGCCGGCGAGGCCCACCGAACCTGCCGGGACGGTCGTACGGGGTGTCGCGTGCCGGGGCACGCCGTAGCGGGCCGGGAGACCGGTCAGATAGCCGAAGCCCGGGGCGAACCCGCAGAAGGCGACCCGGAATTCGGCCGCCGCGTGGATCCGCGCGACCTCCCGCGGGGACACGTCCCAGTGGTCGGCGACGGCCGCGAGATCCGGGCCGTCGTAGCGGACGGGTATCTCGACCACCTCCAGCGCGCGGGCAGGCGCGGGCGGCAGCTTCGAGGTGGTCAGCCGGGCGGCCAGCCCGGCCGGATCGTCGAGGCCGTCCAGGAGGACCGTACGGGCCGCCGGGACGATCTCGCGCACGGAGAGGGAGCCCTCCGCGCGGCGGCGGAGCAGATCGGCGTGCAGGGCCTGTGCCTCCTCGTCCGTCGACACCTCGACGAGCAGCGCACGGTCGCCGACCGGCAGTGCCCTCATACGAACGCCTCCACGCGGATGCCCGACTCCTCAAGACGTGCACGGACCAGGCGGGCCAGGTCCACCGCGCCGGGTGTGTCGCCGTGCAGGCACAAGGAGCGGGCCCGAACCGGGATGTCACGCCCGGAGTGGGATGTCACGACACCAGAACGGGCGAGGGTCACCGAGCGTTCCACGACGGCGGTCGGATCGGTGATCACCGCACCTTCACGGCCACGCGGCACGAGCGTGCCCTCCTCGGTGTAAGCGCGGTCCGCGAACGCCTCGGTGACGACCGGGAGTCCGGCCTTCCCGGCCACGTCCAGGAGACGCGAGCCGGGCAGGCCGAGCACCGGGAGCGTGGCGTCCGCGAGCCGCACGCCCTCCACGACCGCACCGGCCTGCTCCTCGTCGTGCACGACGCGGTTGTAGAGCGCGCCGTGCGGTTTGACGTACGCCACGCGCGCGCCCGCCGCGCGCGTGAAGACCTCCAGGGCGCCTATCTGGTAGGCCACTTCGGACGCCAGTTCGTAGGGCGGCACGTCCATCGCGCGTCGCCCGAAGCCCGCCAGGTCCCGGTAGGAGACCTGGGCGCCGATCCGTACGCCGCGCTCGGCCGCCAGGTCGCAGACCCGGCGCATGGTGGCCGCGTCCCCGGCGTGGAAGCCGCAGGCCACGTTGGCGCTGGTGACGACGGACAGCAGCTGTTCGTCGTCGGTCAGGCGCCAGCGGCCGAAGCCCTCGCCGAGGTCGGCGTTCAGATCGATGGTGCTCATGGAGTGCTGTTCCTCCCGGTCAGGCGACGCGATACTGCTCGTCGCGGGCGTCGGTGATGAACATCTGGCCCGGCGCGTGAGTGATCGCGAACGGCGGGCGCGAGGCCATCACCGCGGCCTGCGGCGTCACGCCGCAGGCCCAGAACACCGGGATGTCGTCCGGCCCGGCGTCCACCGGATCGCCGAAGTCGGGGCGGGCGAGGTCCTCGATGCCGAGGCCGCCCGGATCGCCGCAGTACACCGGGCTGCCGTGCACCGCGGGCAGCAGGCTGGTCTCCCGGATCGCCGCGGGCAGGTGCTCGGGCGGCACCGGACGCATCGACACCACCATGGGGCCGTGCAGCCGCCCGGCGGGACGGCACTGGCGGCTGGTCACGTACATGGAGACGTTGCGCCCCTGCTCGATGTGGCGCATCGGCACACCTGCCTCGGACAGCGCCGACTCGAAGGTGAAGCTGCACCCGATGAGGAACGACACGAGGTCGTCGCGCCAGTGGGCCAGCACGTCCGTCGGCTCCTCGACCAACTCGCCGTGCTCCCACACCCGGTAGCCCGGCAGATCGGTCCGCAGGTCGGCGTCGGAGGCCAGGACGGTCGTCCAGGAACCGGCGTCGGTGACGTCGAGCACCGGGCAGGGCTTCGGGTTGCGCTGGCAGAACAGCAGCATCTCGTACGCCCAGTCGGCCGGCACCGAGATCAGGTTCGCCTGCGTGTGGCCCGCCGAGCAGCCCGCGGTGGAACCCGACACTCCCGAACGGAACCGGGAGCGTGCCTCCGCCGGACTCCACGCGTGCGCGTGGTCGTCGAGAAGGTTCAGGGGGCGGTGTTGCGTACGGTTCACAGGAGCTCCTTCCCACGGGTCTCGGGCAGACCGATCAGGGCCAGCGCCGCGAGACCGTATCCGATCGCGCCGAAGACCAGCGCGCCCCCGACGCCCCAGCTGTCGGCCAGGAAGCCGACGACCGTCGGGAAGACCGCGCCCACGGCACGGCCGGTGTTGTACGTGAAGCCCTGTCCCGTGCCGCGCACCGCGGTCGGGTACAGCTCGCTGAGGAACGAGCCGAAGCCGCTGAAGATCGCCGACATACAGAAGCCGAGCGGGAAACCGAGCACCAGGACAAGGGTGTTGGCGCCGCTCGGGATGTTCGCGTAGGCCAGGATGCAGATCGCCGAGAGGATCGCGAAGAGCAGGATGTTGCGCTTGCGGCCCAGCTTGTCGGTGAGATAACCGCCGGTCAGGTAGCCGATGAAGGCCCCGGAGATCAGGAACGTGAGGTAGCCGCCGGTGCCGACGACGGACAGCCCGCGGTCCGTCTTGAGGTAGGTCGGGACCCAGGTGGCCAGCGTGTAGTAGCCGCCCTGGACGCCCGTGGAGAGCAGGACCGCGAAGATCGTCGTCTTCAGCAGTCCGGGCGAGGCGGCCGTGCCCGGCTTGAAGATCGTGGCGAACGAGCCCTTCTCGGGGCTCTCCTTGCGGCGCTGGGCCGCCTCGGGCGCGTCCTTCACATTGCGGCGTACCCAGACGACGAGCAGGGCCGGCAGCGCACCGGTCCAGAACATCACGCGCCAGGCGAGGTCGTCGTCCAGGTACTGGAAGACCAGCGTGTAGACCAGCACGGCGAGTCCCCAGCCCACGGCCCAGGAACTCTGGATCGCGCCGAGCGTGCGCCCCCGGTGCTTGGGGCTCGCGTACTCGGCGACCAGGATCGCGCCGACCGCCCACTCACCGCCGAAACCGAGCCCCTGGAGGGCGCGGAAGACCAGCAGGGTCTCGTAGTTGGGCGCGAAGCCGCAGGCCACGGTGAAGACCGCGTACGTGATGACGGTGATCATCAGCGCCTTGACGCGCCCGATCCGGTCCGCGATCACACCCGCGGCCGCGCCGCCGATCGCGGACACGACCAGGGTGACGGTCGTGAACAGTCCGGTCTGGCCGCTGTTGAGGCCGAAGTACGCGGACAGCGCCACCATGCTCAGCGGCAGCGTGAAGTAGTCGTACGAGTCCAGGGCATAGCCGCCGAACGCGCCGCCGAAGGCGCGGCGGCCGCGCGGACCCAGTGCCCGCAACCAGGCGAACGCGCCCTCGTCGGCGGTGGGTTCACCCGCTCCGGGGCGCGTCTCGGTGTTCAGGGCCTGCGGTGGAGGGGTCGTGCTCATGGGCACCTCGCAGATGAGGGACGGGAGGGTGCTTGAGGACTGAGCCGTGCGGAAGTACTTGCGGGCCGAACTGTGGCGTGCGGAAGCCGTCGGCTCCGGAGTGAGCGGCCGGTGCCTGACTAGCAAGGTAGAGGATCGTTGAACGATCCCTCAATACCCATGTTGTTTCGTTCTTGTATCTGCGATTGAATTCGGGCGTGGCCGAACTGAACGGACTGGCGGACGACCGCGCGCTGCTGGGTCGCACCAGCACCGCCGAGCGGGTCTCGGACATCCTCAGAAGCCGGATCGCCGAAGGGTTCTTCCCGCCCGGCACACGGCTGTCGGAGGACAGCATCGGCAGCGCGCTCGGCGTCTCGCGCAACACGCTGCGCGAGGCGTTCCGGCTGCTCACGCACGAACGCCTGCTGGTCCACCAGCTCAACCGGGGTGTCTTCGTGCGGGTCCTGACCGTCGAGGACGTCGAGGACATCTACCGCACCCGCAGCCTCGTCGAATGCGCCGTCGTACGCGGACTCGGCGAACCGCCCTACGCGGTGGACGGCCTCGCCAAGGCCGTCGCGGACGGGCGACGGGCCTCCCGCGAAGGTGACTGGAAAGGCCTGGGTACGGCCAACATCCACTTTCACCGGGAGCTGGTGGCGCTCGCCGGCAGCGCCCGCACCGACGAACTGATGCGCAGCGTCTTCGCCGAACTGCGCCTCGCCTTCCACCTCGTGGACGACCCCCGCCGACTGCACGAGCCGTACCTCGCCCGCAACGGCCGGATACTGCAGGCCCTCCAGGACGGCGACCGCGAGGAGGCCGAGAGTCTGCTCGGCGTATATCTGGATGATTCACGCAAAAGGGTCGTGGAGGTCTACGGGCGCCGCGTGGCGGAGGACGCCCCTTAGGGACGCGGGGCTGTGACATTTGCGGCTCCGCCGCGCGGGCGCGACCAGCCGCGGTCAACCCGCGGACGACAAACCACCCGCGGCCATCCGGCGATCCCAGCGGAGCGTTTCGGTCGATGTCAGACCGAGGACCTAGTCTGTGCACCGTGACTTCGCCTGCATCGACGGACAGTGTTCCGCCCCAGCTCAGCGCGGGGCCGCGCCCCGCACCGGGCCCGGCCGCCGACGAGGGACTGGCGCGGCGGCTGCGCGCGCTCGCCTGCACCGCGCCGCTGCACGACCTCGACGTACGCAAGGCGAACCTCGCGGGTGAGTACTCGGTGTACGGGATGGCGGAGGTGGCCCTCGCCGCCATCGACCTCGTCACACTGAACATGGACTTCGACACGGGCGCCGACCACGACCAGATAGTGGCGAGGCTCATCCCGCGCATCGCCGCCCAGGCCCCGCGCCGGCCCGTCGCCGAGCACGAGCGCGTCGCCCGCTGGGTCCTGGAGAACCTCATCAACGTCGGCAGCGTCGACCGCGGCTTCCGGGCCGTGTACGGCACGTTCGCGCCCGACGGTTCGTATGTGCGCCGGGACTACGACTTCAAGCTCATCGAGGAGGTGCCCGGCTACGGAGGGAGCGTGTATCTCCGTACGACGGACGAGGCGGTCAACGTGCTCGTGGGCGCCCTCGACACCGACGTCACCAGTGCGCAGATCGCCGCCGAGGTCAAGCTGGAGGTGCTGATCAGCCGTGGCCGGCTCGCGGACGCGCAGCTCGCCGCCGAGCAGGCCCGCTACCGGACCGTGCAGTACTCCGAGACGCTCCGCAGGGCCCTGGACGCGACCCGGCGCAACGTACGGGCGGTGGACTGGCTGCAGGCCGTGCCCGACATGATCGCCGAGGCGCTCGACCATGTCGCCGACCGCTACCGGCATGAGAACGCGATCCTCACGAACATCCGCAAGGCACGGGACGAGTCGGAGGACGCCGAGCAGAAGCGGCGGGCCGCCGAACTGGTCGACATCGTCAAGGACTGCATCCGGCGGCACACGCAGTTGCAGTCCCGGCTCCTGGAGGCCGGGCCGCTGTTCCGTGCCGAGCAGGACCGGCAGGCCTTCGCGACGCCGATGACGACGTCGGGGATAGATCTGTACGGGCATCTCGTCGCGCCCGTACTGCCGTTGCCCGTGGAACAGGCGCTGCGGGTGACCGACGCGTTCTTCGCCCGTGGGACGGGGCTTCGGACGCCCGCGTCCGTTCGGGTCGGTGACCTTGTCGATCTTCTGCTGACACCGCCGATAGAGCGGGAGCACCTCGGTGCCGAGATGCCCGAGCCGGATCTGATCGCCACGCCGGACGACAGCCGGTTCAGCGAGGAGCAGCTTGCCGCCGCCATGGAGCTGCTCGACCTGCCTGCCGACGCGCCGCGCCGGCTGTCCGGGCTGCTGGCCGACGCGCGGCGCCAGGACCCCGAACTGCCTTATCTGCTCGCCCTGCTGGCCGTGCACGCGGCCAGTCCGCCGGTCGGCACGGCGTATCGGCAGGGTGAGGAGAAGCTGCTGTTCGCCGTGGACGACGGGACGGAGTTGGACGATCCGGAGTTCGGTGGGGCCGATCTGATCGTGGGGATGGCTCTGCTGGATGCGGTGGGTATGGCGGCAGATCGGAAGGATGCGGCGTGAGCGGTTCGCTGGGTTTGCCGGGTGACTTCGGTTTGTCTGTTGGCTGCAGGCCGGCCGTGGCTGGTCGCGCAGTTCCCCGCGCCCCTAAGGGGGCGCTTGTCCTCAGCCCCGTATTCAAGTTCAGGGAGTTGCAGTAGTTGTGACCGAGCAAGTCGAGTGGAGTGAGCCGGAGGCTGTCGCCGCTCCGGTGAGTAGCGCCGTCACTCCCGCCGACGCTGCCGATGCCGCGCGCCTCGTGGCCTTCGGGCTGCAGCCCAAGTTGCAGCCCGCGCGGGATCAGGAGTACGCCGAGTTGTTGCGGAGGTATCGGGAGGACCCTGCCTTCGCGCGGCTGGCCGATGCCGTGGCGACCGGGCTCGGGCTCGTGGTGCTGGAGGTGTCCCCGCGCGCGGGGATGGCGGTGACCGCGGCCGAGGACTCGGTGTTCGCCGTGCGGATGGGCGACTACGCGCGGCGGGCGTCGGCCGACTCGGGGGACCGGTTCCTGCACGGGCTCGCGCATCTCGCCGTCGCCGCCATGGCGTTCCCGCGCCCGGAGGACCTCGCCGACGACGGGTACATCGGGCGGGTGTCCGTCAACGGTGTCGATGCCTTTGTGCGGCAGGCCTGCCGGCGGCTGGAGGAGCGGGCCGACGAGCAGGGGGAGAACACCGACCCGGCGACCGACGCACCTGGTCTTGAGGCGGCCTGGCGGATCTGGGCGCGGCGCAGCTCCACCGGGGCCACCAAGGACGCCCGAAGACTCGCCGGTTCGACCACCGGCATCATCGGCAAGGCCGTCGCGTTCCTCACCGACTCGGGGTTCCTGCAGCGCACCGGGGACGACGGCGGGGGGACGTACCGGACGACCGCCCGCTACCAGCTCCAGGTACGGGACATGGCGGGCAGTGCCGCGATGGCCGAGCTGCTGGAGCTCGGCATCGTGCCGGTCACCGACGGCACCGCGAGCCTGCTGCCCGCCGAGGACACCGAGGATCTGGAGCTGGCCGCCGATGCCGGACTGCCGTTCCACTCGTGAACCGGCGGTCGGCCCATTGACCCCGACCCACTGACCTCGGCCCGCTGATCCCGGCCCACCGCCCCGACCCTCTGACCGACCGTCCCAACTCCCTTTACGACTACGAGAGTCCGCCGCCATGTACGAGCTGTCCCGGGTCCGCCTCTACTCCATCGGGCCTGCCGGTGCGCGCTACGCCGACACCGTGCTGGACCTGCGGGGTGTCGGCGAGCCCGTGCCCGACCCCGCGCCCACGCAGGCGGAGTTCTTCGAGGAGGAGCCCGTCGGGCCGCCGCGCCGCCCCGCGCCCGCCGGTGTGCTCTTCCTTGAGAACGGCGGCGGCAAGTCCGTACTGCTCAAGCTGATCTTCTCCGTGATGCTGCCCGGCCACCGGAACACGCTGGGCGGCGCCAGCTCCGGCGTGTTGCGGAAGTTCCTGCTCGCGGACGACTGCGGGCACGTGGCGCTGGAGTGGCAGCACACGCTGACCGGCGAGTGTGTCGTGGTCGGCAAGGTCAGTGAGTGGCGGGGGCGCCAGGTCTCCAACGATCCGCGGAAGTTCGCGGAGGCCTGGTACTCCTTCCGGCCCGGGCCCGGGCTGAGCCTGGACAACCTGCCGGTGGCCGAGGCCACTTCCGTGCGGCCGTCCGCCGAGGGCGCCTCCGGCGCGCAGGGACGCCGACGCACGATGAAGGGCTTCCGGGACGCGCTCACCGAGGCGGGCAAGGCGTACCCGCACCTTGAAGTGCACTGGGAGGAGATCCACGACCGCTGGATCGAACACCTCGGCGACCTGGGCCTGGACCCCGAACTCTTCCGCTACCAGCGCGAGATGAACGCCGACGAGGGCGAGGCCGCCGGTCTCTTCGCCGTCAAGAAGGACTCCGACTTCACCGATCTGCTGCTGCGGGCGGTCACCGACACCCGGGACACCGACGGGCTCGCGGACCTGGTCGGCGGGTTCGGCAACAAGCTGGGGCGGCGGGCCGAGCTGATCGCCGAGCGCGAGTTCACCGCCGGGTCCGTCGACCTGCTCGGGCGGATCGTCGAGGCGACCGGCACGCGTTCGCGTGCACGGGACATCCACGCGGGCGCCGAGCGGCGTACGAGGACGCTGGCGCGGCGGCTCTCCGCGCGAGCCGGGCAGGAGCGGGGCCGCACCGGCGACCTCGCCCAGCAGGTCACCGCCGCCGCCCACCGCGTCACCGAGGCCGACAGCTCCCGGGAGCGCAGCGCGCTGATCGCGGCCCAACTCGCCTACCGGCACGCCTCCCTGGCCCTCGCCGGGGCCGAGAAGGGCGCGGCCGCGCAGAAGCGGGAGCTCGCCGACGCGCGCACGCTGCACTCCGCGTGGCAGGCCGCCGAGCTCGTGCTGCGGCACCGCGCCTCCGCCGACCGCTCGGCGCGCGTGGCCGTTGCCATCCGCGAGGCAGAGCGGGACGCCGCGCCCGCGCTCGCCGCGCGCGCCAAGGCCGCCGCCGATCTCGTACGGGCGCTGCACGCCGCGGCCGAGGGGGCCGAGACGGTCGCCAACGAGGAGGAGGAGCGGTCCGCCGCGCTCCAGGAGGTCGGCGAGGCCGCCTACCGGGACTCGACGTCCGCCGCCACCGAGGCACAGCGCGCCCGAAGCGAGATCGGCCATCTGCGTCAGCGCCTCAGCGAGGTCGAGCAGGAGACCGCCGAGGCGGTGCGCGCAGGGTGGCTCGACGACACGGCCCCCGACGCAGACCCGGCCCGTGCCGCGCTCGCCGCCAGTGACGCCGAGAAGACCGCCGTCGCCGCGTGGGACACCGCGCGCGAGGCGTCCCGCCGTACCACGGAGCACTCCCGCGAGGCGGCGTCCGCCGAGTCCCGCGCCGAGCTCACGGCGGCCCGCGCGGCCGACGCCGCGACGGCCGCCGAGCGCGCCTACGACGCCGAGCGGGGGACCGCCCGGGCGCTGGCGGGGGAGGAGCGACTGGCCGAACTGCTGAGCCTGCCGGGTGCCTCCGGCGGTTCGGGGGGCTCCGGCCGCGGCGGGTTGCCGCAGCCACGACAGGGCGCGGGCACCGCTTCGACCGTGGGCGCCGCACGTGCGAGCGGCGGCGCGCGAGCGGACGGAGCCGACCATGGGAACACGTCGGGCCGTGCTTCCGGGACGGGCCCCGGCACCGACGTGGCGGGCGCCCGTCGAGGGCGGGGCGGCCCGGACGCCGAAGCCCTGTCGGACGAAGCGCCCCTCTCCGCCGAGGAGTTGGACCACTACGCCGACGAGCTCCGGCAGCTCCTCGACGACGGGGTCGCCTCCGCCGAGCGGCAGCTCTTCGAGCTGCGGACCGCCGCGGCCGACGACGCGCGGATCCTCGGCGCGCTCGGTGACGGCGGGCTGCTGCCGCCGGGACCCGACGTGCTGGCCACCGTGGAGTACCTGGGCGAGCACGGCATCCCCGCGCTCCCCGGCTGGCGCTATCTCGCGCAGGCCGTCGACCCCGTTGACCACGCGCGCGTGCTGGCCGCGCGGCCCGAGCTGGTCGACGGCGTGATCATCACGGACCCGGACACCCACGCGAGGGCCCGCGAAGCCCTCATCGACGCCGCGCTGCTCCCGCGCTCGGCCGTGGCCGTCGGCACGGCCGCCGCGCTGCTCGCCCCGACCCCGGCCCCCGACGCGGGCGACGGAGACGTCTTCCTCGTACCGCCGAACCCTGCCATGCACGACGAGCACGCCGCCGACGAGGAGCGGCAGACACTGCGGACGCGCGCGGCCGAACGGGACGAGGAGATCCGGGAGTTGGCGGCCCGGCTCGCCAAGGACCGGGAGCTGGCCGCACGGCTCGCCTCCTGGCGGACGGGCTGTCCGGCGGGGCGGCTCACCGAGCTGGCCACGGCGGCCCACGACGCGCGCGCGTTCGCCGAGGAGTCCGAGGCCGAGCTGTCCGAGGCGCGTACGGTCCGGGCCGAGGCCGACGAGTCGGCGGCCGAGGCGGCCCTCGTACGGGACGAGCGGCAGGAGGCCGCGCAGCGGGCCCGGCGCGCCGCCGACGCACTTGCCGGACTCGCCTTCCGGCTGCGCGAGCGGGCCGGCTGGCAGGTCAAGCTGCGTGAACTCGCCGACGACGCCGCCGAGTCGGAGGCCCGCGCCCAGTCCTGCCTGGAGCGAGCCCGCGCCGCCGACGAGGACCGGCGCGGCGCCCAGCGCGCCGCCGACGACGCCCGCCGCACGGCCCGCGCCCTGCGCGGCGAGCGCGCGGAGATCGCGGGCGCCCCCGACGACGTACCGGAGGCCGACCCGGCTGCCGCCAAGTCGTCGCTGCCCGCCCTGCGCGAGGCCTACCGAGCCGCCTCCCAGCTCTACGAACAGGTCGGAGTCGGCGCCGACCTGCGGGCCGAGCAGTCCCGCGCCGAGAGCGACGAGAGCGCGGCGCTCGCGGAGCTGGAGCGGCTGAGCAACAAGGTGCGTACGCGCGCCGCCCAGCTCCTGGAGTCCACCGACGGCTCCGACGGACCCTCCCGGCAGGCCGCCGCGGCCCGCGCCGAGGAACTGGTCCAGCTTCTGGAAACACGTATGTCGACCGCGAGCGAGCAACTCGGACGGCTGCGGGGCGAGGCCGAGCGGCACGCGCCCGAGGAGGGCGAGGCGCACACCGAGCTGCCCGAGGACCTGGTCCCGCGCGACGCCGAGCACGCACAGAGCCTGCTGCGCACCGCCACCGGCGAACTCGCCTCCCGCACCGAGGCGTTGAGCCAGGCGCGCGCGGCCCACGCCGAACTGCTCGACGCCCACCGCGCCGCCGAGGACGCGGCGGGCGGTTTCGACGAGACGGCCGCCCTGCTCCGGGACCTCCTCAGGGAGCACTCGGACGAGGAGCAGGAGGAGCCCGAGCCCTACCCGGGCACCCTCGAAGAGGCCCGGCACTCCGCCGCCGAGTCCCGCCGTTCCCTGCGCGGCTGCGCGGCCGACCTCTCCGCCGCCGAGACATCGGTGCGCGAGGCGAGCGACGTACTCGTCCGGCATGCCAACTCGACGCGCTACGAGCAGGTGCGCACGCCCGCCCGCCAGCAGATCCGTGAGCTGCCGGCGTCCTCCCTGCCCGAGCACGCACAGAAGTGGGCCGACGCCTTCGCACCCCGACTGCGCGTCCTCACCGACGAGTTGGAGCAGCTGGAGCGCAACCGCGACTCGATCGTCGACCGGTTGCGCGGGCTCGTGGAGTCCGCGCTCGCCACGCTCAGGTCGGCCCAGCGCCTGTCCCGCCTCCCCGAAGGGCTCGGGGAGTGGTCCGGGCAGGAGTTCCTCCGCATCCGCTTCGAGGAGCCCGACCAGGCCACGCTCGCCGAGCGGCTCGGCGAGGTCGTCGACGAGGCGACCCGCGCGGCCGTCAAGAAGAACTCCGACATGCGCCGCGACGGAATGTCCCTGCTGCTCAGAGGGGTCAGCGCGGCCCTGCAGCCGAAGGGCGTCGCCGTAGAGATTCTCAAGCCCGACGCCGTGCTGCGCGCCGAGCGCGTGCCCGTAGGACAGATGGGCGACGTGTTCTCCGGTGGTCAGCTGCTCACCGCCGCGATCGCGCTGTACTGCACGATGGCGGCCCTGCGCTCGAACGACCGGGGCCGCAGCGACAAGCACCGGCATGCCGGCACGCTCTTCCTGGACAACCCGATCGGCCGCGCCAACGCGACGTATCTGCTGGAGCTCCAGCGAGCCGTGTCGGACGCGCTGGGCGTCCAACTCCTCTACACCACAGGTCTGTTCGACACGACCGCGCTCGCCGAGTTCCCCCTGGTCATCCGCCTGCGCAACGACGCGGACCTCCGTGCCGGGCTGAAGTACATCAGCGTGGAGGAACACCTCCGGCCGGGTCTGCCGCGGGAGGCTCCCGCCGGGGAGGCGGTGCACACGGAGATCACGGCGACCCGCATGTACAAGCGCCCGGCGCCGAGTGTTCCGTAGCCACGGCAGTGGGGAACTGCGGGCCCGCCGTGACCGGCCGCGCAGTTCCCCGCGCCCCTGAAGGGGCTTGCCTACGCGTCCTCCTTCAAAAGATCAGCACACTTCTCGCCGATCATCATCGTCGTGATGCACGGATTGACGGCCACGAGATCCGGCATCACGGACCCGTCGGCGACCCGCAGCCCCTCAATCCCCTTCACCCGAAGCCGGGCATCCAGGGGGGCCGAGGCGTCGTCGTCCGCGCCCATCTTCACCGTGCAGGACGGGTGATAGACCGTGTTGTGCGTCTTGTGGATGTAGTCGAGCAGTTCGTCGTCCGTCCGGACATCCGGCCCGGGGGCCAGCTCGGCCCCGGCCCACCCGCTCAGCGCGGGCTGCTCCGCGATACGCCGGGCCAGCTTCAGCCCGAACGTCATCACACGCGCGTCGTGCTCGTGCGTGAAGTACCGCGGATCGACCTTGGGCTTGTCCCGGAAGTCGCGCGTCCGCAGCCGCACCGTGCCGCGCGACTTCGCGCTCGTCACGTTCGGCGTGAGACAGAACGCGTTCTCGGAGGTCGGATAGCCCCACCGGGCCGTGTTCATGTCGAACGGCACGGACCCGTAGTGGAACATCAGGTCCGGCCGGTCCAGGCCGGGCTCGGTGTCGTAGAAGATGCCCGCCTCCCACCACTGGCTGGAGGTGGTCGTCATGGGCTGCTTGGCGTCCCACATGATGACGCCCTCGGGGTGGTCCTGAAGGTTCTCGCCCACGCCGGCCGAGTCCACCACCACCTCGACACCCACCTCGCGCAGATGCCCGGCGGGCCCGATGCCCGACAGCATCAGCAGCTTCGCGCTGTCGATGGAGCCGCAGGACACGATCACCTCGCGCCTGGCCCGTACCGTCCGGGTGTGGATCAGGTCCGGGTCCAGGTACTCGGCGCCCACGCAGCGCCGCCCGTCGAGCACGAGCTTCTTGGCCCGCACCCCGGTCCGTACGTCCAGGTTCGGACGCTTGCCGAGGATCGGGTGCAGATACGCGACCGACGAGGACTGGCGGATGTTGTTCTCGTCGGAGTTGATCTGGAACCAGTTGGCCCCGCGCACAACCGTCTTGCCGGTGTTGAACGCCGTGGTCGGGATGCCCGCCTGGGCGCAGGCCTCCAACAGGGCGGTGCCACAAGGGTCGTCGCTCTTGAGTGTCCGCAGTTTCACGGGCCCCGTACGACCGTGGTGCTCGCCCGGAGCGTCGTTGTTCTCCAGCCGCTGGTAGAGCGGGAAGAGCTCGGCTGCGCTCCAGCCCGTACAGCCCGCGGCCGCCCAGCCGTCCAGGTCCTCGGCCGGTGCCCAGAAGGCGATACAGGAGTTGTGCGAGGAACAGCCGCCGAGCACCCGGGCGCGGGCGTGGCGCATGAAGCTGTTGCCGCTGGCCTGCGGCTCGACCGGGTAGTCCCAGTCGTAGCCGGACTCAAGGAGCCCCATCCAGCGTTCCAGCTTCATGACGTCGTCGTCACCGACGTCGCTGGGCCCCGCCTCCAGGACGCACACCGTGACGGACGGGTCCTCGGAGAGCCGGGCCGCGACCACATTGCCCGCGGTGCCTCCGCCGACCACGACATAGTCGAACTCGTCTTCGTTCATGGGGAGTTGACCTCCTTGAGTCCTTGCGACGTTCTGCCTTCGGATCGGGCGCTCAGTCGGCCGTCGGGGTGGCCGCGGGCGAGGACGGCGGAAGAGGTGTGTCGGGGGACTTGTACTGGTGCTCGGCGAGCACTCCGGTGCGGTGCCGCTGCACGAACCAGTAGTAGGCGAAGCCGCCGCCCATCACGATGCCGACGAACAGGACGGCACCCCAGCGCAGGTACCAGTGGTACGGGGCGGCCGCGTTGTAGACCGCGGCTCGTGGCCAGATCAGGTTGATCATCATGGCCGCGCCCCACACCACGGCGACGATGTTGACGGGCAGCCCCCAGCGGCCGAGCGAGAACTTGCCGTCGCCCGCGGGCTGCCACTTGCCGCGCAGCCTGGCCACCAGCATGGGCCCGGTGACCAGCAGATAGGCGAGGTAGATCAGGATGATGCCGATACTGGTGACCACGGTGAAGATCTGCGGCTGGCGGATGTTGACCACCAGGATCGCCAGCGCCAGGATGCCGATGATCACCGCGGGCAGGATCGGGGTCTGGAAGTGCGGATGGACCTTGGCCAGCTTGGCGGAGGCGGGCAGGTTGTTGTCGCGGGACATCGCGAAGGCCAGCCGGATCGCCGCCGTGTGAACGGCCAGGGCGCACACGGTGACCGCGATGAACACGCACCAGAGCATGGCCTTGCCCGCGTCCTCGCCGAGCACGTTGAGGACGACGTACTGCAGGCCGTCCGTGGACAGCTTGTCGCCCTTCAGACTGGACACGCTCATCAGCGCGAGCAGCAGGATGAGCCCGCCGAGGATGAACGAGGCGACGATGGCGCGGAGGATCGCGCGCGGCGCGTTGCGCGACGGGTCGAGGGACTCCTCGCCGAGCGAGGCGGCCGTGTCGAAGCCGTACATCACGTACGCGGACGCCAGCGACGCGATCAGGAACGCGCCGAGGTAGCCGCCGGGCTGGCCCGCTCCCGTGCCGTTGGTCTCCAGCACGACGCCCGGTCCACGGGTGATGTGCACGGCGAACAGCACGATCAGTACGACGGTGGCGATCAGCTCGATGAAGACGCCCGCCGTGTTGATCCGGGCCATCAGCTTCACGCCGAGGGCGTTCACCAGGGTGGTGAAGATGATGAGCACGGAGGCCAGCAGCACGGCGTTGGTGGCGACGTCGTACTTGCCGGTGCCGTCGCCCACGAACTGGAACGCGGAAGAGATCTGGGGAAGCGTCAACTGATACGCAAGGGCCACGGCCGCGATCGACACGATCGAGGCGATCAGCATCGTCCAGCCCGCCAGCCAGCCTATGTGCGGGTTGCCCACCTTCTTGGACCAGTTGTAGACGGAGCCGGCCACCGGATAGCGGGCGGCGAGTTCGGCGAAGCACAGCGCGACCATGAACTGGCCGACGAAGACCATGGGCCAGGACCACCAGTAGGCGGGTCCGCCGCTGCCGTAACCGAAGTAGAAGAGCTGGAAGGTGCCGGTGAGGATGGAGATGTAGCTGATACCGGCGGCGAAGGTGTGGAAATTGCCGAGCGTGCGCTTCAGTTCGGGCTTGTAGCCGAACTCGTTGAGCTCGGAGTCGTCGTTACTTTGTTTCTCAGGTGGTTGAGCGGTGGTGGTCATGAGGCGCCTCCTGGGAAGGGGGAGTTCTCCCGGGCGGGAGGGGAGTGCGGCTCGTGCGGGGTCGTTGGTGCGCGGGTGCTGGATCTCAGGGTGAAGAAGGCTGGATCTTACGGTGCTCGCGACTGGTTCTGACCATGGGGAGTGCCGGTTTCTTGCGAAAGATCCGCAGAACCGACCCTGGGGACATGGATCAGGAGAACCAGCCCTGTGGACTGGGATTGGTCGTGCGCCAGATGTGCTTGGTCTCGCGGTACTCGGCGAGACCGGCAGGACCGAGCTCCCGCCCGAACCCGGACTGCTTGTAACCGCCCCACTCGGCCTGTGGGACGTACGGGTGGTAGTCGTTGATCCAGACGGTGCCGATCCGCAGCGCGGACGCGACCCGCTGGGCCTTCGCCTCGTCCGAGGTGAAGATCCCGCCGGCCAGACCGTAGATCGTGTCGTTGGCCAGCCGCACCGCCTCCGCCTCGTCCGTGAACCGCTCCACGGTCAGCACGGGCCCGAAGGACTCGTCCTGGACGACCGACATGGGGCCGGAGCACTCGTCGAGCACGGTCGGCGGGTAGTAGAAGCCGTCCGGGTGCGGAGGATCGGCCGGCCGCTCCCCGCCGCAGCGCAGGACGGCGCCCTCCTCCAGGCCCTTGGCGACGTACGCCTCGACCTTCTCCCGGTGGGCCGCCGAGATCAGCGGACCGGTCTGCGCCTGCTCGTCGAACGGTCCGCCCAGCCTGATCTGCCGGGCCCTGCGGACGACCTCGTCGACGAACCGGTCGTGCAGCGAGTCCTCGACCAGGAGCCGAGCCCCGGCCGAGCAGACCTGCCCGGAATGCAGGAAGACGGCCGTCAACGCCATGTCGACGGCCGTCTCGAAGTCGGCGTCGGCGAAGACGATGTTCGGGTTCTTGCCGCCCAGTTCGAGGGCGACCTTCTTCACCGTCCCGGCCGCCGCGGCCATGAGTCTGCGGCCGGTCTGCAGACCGCCGGTGAAGGACACGAGGTCCACGTCCGGATGGTCGCCCAGCGGAGCGCCGGCCTCGGGACCGGCGCCGAGGATCAGGTTCGCCACGCCGGCGGGCACCCCGGCCTCCTCAAGGAGGCGCATCAGATGGATCGCGGTGTGCGGGGTCAGCTCGCTCGGCTTGAGGATGAAGGTGTTGCCCGCGGCGAGCGCCGGGGCGACCTTCCAGGCCGTCTGGAGCAGCGGATAGTTCCAGGGCGTGATCAGCGCGCAGACACCGACCGGTTCGTATACGACCCGGCTGTCGACACCCTCCGTGCCCGTCTCCACGACCCGGCCGGACTCACTCGCGACGAGCCGGCCGAAGTAGCGGAAGCAGTTCTCGATGTCGTCGATGTCGTACTCGCTCTCCACCAGGCGTTTGCCGGTGTCGAGGGATTCCGCGCGGGCGAGTACGTCCTTGTCCCGGGCGAGCAGGTCGGCGACCCGGAGCAGCAGGTCACCGCGCTCGTTCGGGGGCGTCCGGGGCCAGGGGCCGTCGTCGAAGGCGCGGCGCGCGGCCGCGATCGCGTCGGCCGTGTCATGGGGGCCCGCCTCGTCCACGACGGCGACGAGTGAACCGTCGGCCGGACAGCGGATCTCGCGGGTGCCCTTCTCCCGCGCGCTCGTCCATGTGCCGCCGATATAGAGATCAGCCATCCATGCCTCCCAGCATGCCAATGAGCCACTCGTGGAAAATCCCGATGTGGTGCTCGGTGGGCACCAGCACCCCGCCCCTCCGGTAGGCGCGGGACGCCATCGCGGGCTGCGTACGCTCGCAGGCCTCGAAGTCCTGGGCGTTGACGCGGTGGAAGAGTTCCACGGACTTCGAGACATCGGCGCCCGACTCGACGACCTCGGGTGCGTAGAGCCAGTCGCACTCCACGATCGTCCGGTCCTCGGCGAGGGGGAACATGCGGTGCAGGATGACATGGTCGGGGACGAGATTGATGAACACGGTGGGTTTGACCGTTATCGCATAGTAACGACGGTCCTGATCCTCCGCGACTGCGGGAAGTTTCCCGAAGCCCTCGCTGCCGTCGACGGTGAATCCCTTGACCTCCTCGCCGAACTCGGCACCGTGCCCCACGTAGTACTGGGCGGCGTAGCCGTCGGCGAACTCCGGGAGGACGTCGGTGAGCTCGGGGTGGATCGTCGCGCAGTGGTAGCACTCCATGAAGTTCTCGACGATCAGTTTCCAGTTCGCCTTCACGTCATAGGTGATGCGTTTCCCGAGGGCGAGGTTCTCCGTGCCGTAGTGCTCGATGGCCGCCACGTTCCCGAGCCGCTCCACGGCCGCGCCCATCACCGTCTCCTCGAAGGACGGCGGCTCGTCGGCCAGGCACACCCAGGCGTAGCCGAGCCACTCCCGCAGCGCGACCTTGACCAGGCCGTACTCCGTGCGGTCGACGTCCGGCATCTTCACCAGGTTCGGCGCCGCGATCAGCTTGCCGTCGAGGTCGTACGTCCACGCGTGGTACGGGCACTGGAGATTGCGCCGGACCTCGCCGGCCTCCTCCAGACAGAGACGGGCCCCGCGGTGGCGGCAGACGTTCAGGAAGGCGCGCAGCTCACCGGTGCGCGACCTGGTGATCAGGACGCTCTCGCGGCCGACCTGGACCGTACGGAACGCGCCCGGTTTGGCCAGGTCGGCGCCGCGGACGGCGCAGAACCACATCGACTCGAAGAGCCGTTCCTGCTCCTGCCGGAAGATCTCCGGGTCGGTGTAGTAGTGCCCCGGAAGGGTGGCGATCAGGCTGGGCGGCAGCTGACCGGGGGCGGAGACGGGGGCGGGGGAGACGGGGGTCGTCGTCACGTGCGTGCTCCTCAGGCGGGCGCGGCGGCGAGGCGGTGGGGGTCGAACAGGCTGATCGGGTGAGCGGTGGTGCCCGTGAGGGCCAGATCGGCGAGGATCTCGCCGACCACCGGCACGAACTTGAACCCGTGCCCGGAGAACCCGCAGGCCACGGTCACGGACTCCGGGTGCGCGGGATGCCGGGCGAGGACGAAGTGCTCGTCCGGGGTGTTGGAGTACATGCAGGTGGCGGCCTTCAGGAAGGTGCCGGGCAGGTCCGGGATGCAGCGGGACATGTGGTCCGCCATCGCCCGGATCTCGTCCTCGTGGACTGTTCGGTCGATGTTCTCCGGGGTGCACTCGACGCCCTTGCGGAAGAAGGCGACCTTGGCGCCCAGCTCCGGCCCGTCGATGGACGGGAAGCCGTAGACCTGGACGTTGTCCGCGTCCTCCCAGATGTAGATCGGATGGTTCTCGGGCAGGAACGGCCGGACCCCGCCCTTCGGCTGGAACCAGTACATGACCTGCCGCTCGATGCTGAACGGCACCCCGAGGTCGGTGAGCAGCTGAGGCGCCCAGGCGCCCGGGCAGATCACCAGCTGGCTCGCGGTGTACGTGTTCTCGGCCGTGTGGACGCGTACCCCGTCCCGGTACGGCTCCCAGCGGGTCATCGGCTCGTCGAAGTGCAGGTCGGCGCCCTGCCGGGTGGCGAGCTGGAGATGGGCCGCGACCATGTTCTCGGGGCGGACCAGGCCGGCCTTCTTCTCGTAGAGCGCGACCTCGTCGTCCTTCGGGTCGAGCGTCGGGAAGCGCCGGCGGATCTCGGCCGCGTCCAGCATCTCGTGGGGCAGGTCCCACTGCTTGGCCGAGCGCAGCGAACCGGAGACGGTCAGCGAGTCGGGAGGCCCGACCATCACACCACCGCACAGCGTCGCGATGTCCCGGCCGGTGGCCCGCTCCACGTCCTCGTACAGCTCGTACGCGCGCAGCAGCAGCGGTACGTACGCCGGGTCCTCGAAGTAGGACTGCCGGGTGATCCGCGAACCACCGTGACTGGAACCGCGGTTGTGCACCGGCCCGAACTTCTCCAGCCCGAGCACCCGCGCACCGCGCGAGGACAGATGGTGGGCGGCAGCGCTGCCCATACCGCCGAGACCGATGACGATCACGTCGTAGGTAGGGGACACAGGGGACCTCCAGAGCTTGTGATCAACGTCGTATGCGGGTCATCTTCGGATCGAAGAGCGGCTCATCGGCCACGGTCGCGGGCACCTTCTCGCCGAAGTACTCCACGTGCACACTCGCCCCGGTGGGGAGCACGGGCAGCCAGGCGTAGGCGATGCAACGACCCAGCGTGTACCCGTACGACGCGCTGGTGACGTAGCCCGCGGGGGAGCCGTCGACGTACACGGGTTCCTTCCCGAGGACGACCGACCCGGGGTCGTCGAGGAGCAGTGGCGTGAGCCGGCGTCGGGGCTCGCCCCGGGCCTCCAGCGCCGCCATCCCGGTGAAGTCCCCCTTGTCCAGGCGGACGGCGAATCCGACCCCCGCCTCGTACGGATCGTGCTCGTCGGTCATGTCGACGCCCCACGCGCGGTAGCCCTTCTCCAACCGCAGGCTGTTGAAGGCGGAACGCCCGGCGGCGATCACACCGTGCTCCCGGCCCGCCTCCCAGAGCGTGTCCCAGAGGCGGAGCCCCAGGTCGGCGGAGGTGTAGAGCTCCCAGCCCAGCTCGCCGACGTAGCTCAGGCGCATCGCGGTGACCGGGACATGCCCGAGGTACGTCTCCTTCGCACGGAAGTAGCCGAAGCCCTCGTGCGAGAAGTCGTCGCGGGTCAGCGGCTGGACGAGGTCGCGAGCGAGCGGACCCCAGACTCCGATGCAGCACGTGCCGGAGGTGATGTCCCGGACGTGTACGCCCTCGGGAGCGTGCCTGGTCAACCAGTCCAGGTCCGCCGGGGAGTTGGCGCCCACCTGGAAGCGGTCGGGCCCGAGCCGCGCGACGGTCAGGTCGGAGCGGATGCCGCCCGTCTCGTCCAGGAGCAGGGTGTACGTCACCGCGCCGGGCTTCTTGCGGAGGTTGTTGCTGGTCATGCCGTGCAGGAAGTCGAGGGCTCCGGGGCCGGTGACCTCAAGGCGGCGCAGGGGGGTCATGTCGTAGAGAGCGACCTTCTCGCGGGTCGCCCTCGCCTCGGCCGCCGCGATCGGCGACCAGTAGCGCGCCGACCAGGCATCCCGCTCGGGGAGCGGGCCGAGGGTGTCGACGAGCGGGGCGTTCGCCTCGTACCAGTGCGGGCGCTCCCAGGCACCGCCCTCCAGGAAGTACGCGCCCAGCTCCTGCTGACGGGCGTAGAAGGGGCTGACCCGCAGGGGACGCGGCCGCTCCATCGGCTGGAGCGGGTGCAGCACGTCGTACACCTCGACGAACTGCTGCGAGCCGCGGTCCTTGATGTACGAGGGGGAGCGCTGGGCGTCCTCGAAGCGGGTGAGGTCGCACTCGTGGACGTCGGTCTCCGGGCGGCCGTCGACCATCCACTCGGCCACCGCCTTGGCCACTCCGGCCGAGTGGGTGACCCACACGGCCTCCGCCAGCCAGAAGCCGCGCAGCGCACGGGCCTCGCCGAGGACGGGCATGCCGTCGGGGGTGAAGGAGAAGACGCCGTTGAAGCCCTCCTCGATCTCCGCCTCGCGCAGTGCAGGCATCAGTTGGCGGCAGTCGTCCCAGCTCGGCGCCCAGTCCTCCTCGGTGAAGGGGAACGAGGACGGCATCTCCATGTCGTTCGCGCGCGCCTCGTCGTAGTCGAGGACCGCGAACGGGTCGACGGGGAGCGGCTTGTGCGCGTAGCTGCCGATGCCGATGCGGTCGGTGTGCTCGCGGAAGTAGAGGTCGCGGTCCTGGAAACGGAGGATCGGCTTCGAGGCCTCTTCGGTGGCCCGGGCCAGTTCGGGGAGGGGCCTGGTCCTCGCGTACTGGTGGGCGAGCGGTTGCAGAGGGACGTCGATGCCGGCCATGCGGCCGATGACCGGGCCCCAGAAACCGGCCGCCGAGACCACATGGTCGGCGGGGAAGGTGCCCCGGTCGGTGACGACCGCGGTGACCTTGCCGGCTTCCTGCTCGATGCCGGTGACCGTGTGCCGGTCCAGGAAGCGGGCGCCGCGGCTTTCGGCCCGGGCCAGCTGGGCGCGGGAGGCGAGCAGCGCGCGGGCCAGTCCGTCGTCGGGGGTGTGGAAGCCGCCGAGGACCATCGACTGATCGACGAGTGGCCACAGTTCTTTGCACCGGGCCGCGCTCACGATCTCGCCGCGGATGCCCCAGGAAGCGGCGTATCCGGCCCGGCGGTGCAGCTCGGCCAGGCGCTCGGGAGTCGTCGCCAGCTCCAGGCCGCCGACCGGGTTGAAGCAGGAGACCCCGTCCACTTCGAGGGAGTTGAACTTCTCGACCGTGTACCGGGCGAACTCGGTGAGGGTCTTCGACGCGTTCGTCTGGAAAACCAGGCCGGGCGCGTGCGAGGTGGAGCCGCCGGGAGCGGGCAGCGGTCCCTGTTCGAGGACGGTGACGTCGGTCCAGCCGCGGGCGGTGAGCTCGTCTGCGAGGGAGCAGCCGACGATGCCGGCGCCCACGATGACCACGCGGGGGTTCGTTTCGGGCGTGCTGGACATGCCCCTCCTTGTCGTGGTGGGGGTTGTCGTGGCGGGGGTGAACGCGCTTGTGGAGCGGAGAGGTGAACGCGCCTATGGAGCGGGGACGTTGGGGCGTTCGGCGGCGATCGTGGTGTCCTCGCCGTGTCCGGTGTGGACGTCCGTGTCGCCGGGCAGCGTGAGCAGCCGGTTGCGGATGGAGGCCTCGATGGTCGGCCGGTCGGAGTAGGAGCGCCCGGTGGCGCCGGGACCGCCGTGGAAGAGGGTGTCCCCGGTGAAGACCGCGTCGAGGAACGTGGCGTACAGGGAGCAGCTGCCCCAGGTGTGGCCGGGGTTGTGGATCACCTGGAGCTCGATCCCGGCGACGCCGATCCGCTGTCCGTCGGAGAGTTCGCCGTCCGGCTTGCGGTCGGGGTGGGTGGCGGCCCACAGTTCGTGGTCGCCGGGGTGCAGGAGCACCGGCGCGCCGGTGAGCCCGGCCAGTTCGGCCGCCGCGTCGACGTGGTCGTCGTGCGCGTGGGTGCACACGATCGCCGTCACCCGGCGGCCGGTGGTGGCCTGGTGGATCGTACGGGCGTCATGCGCGGCGTCGACGATCAGCACCTCCTCGTCGTCGCCGACCAGCCAGACGTTGTTGTCGACGTCGAAGGTCTCGCCGTCGAGGCTGAACGTGCCGGAGGTGACCACCCGCTCGATCCGTACGGTCCCCCGGGCGCTCACAGGACCACCACCGAGCGCAGCACCTCGCCGCGGTGCATCTTGGCGAAGGCCTCCTCGACCTGGTCGAGCGCGATGGTCTCCGTGACGAAGGCGTTGAGGTCCAGCAGCCCGTACAGGTACTGGTCGATGAGGAACGGGAAGTCCCGGCTGGGCAGGCAGTCGCCGTACCAGGAGGACTTGATCGCGCCGCCCCGGGAGAACACGTCGATCAGCGGGAGCTCGACCTTCATGTCCGGCGACGGGACGCCGACCTGGACCAGCAGACCCGCGTGGTCGCGCATGTAGAAGGCCTGTTTGAAGGTCTCCGGGCGGCCCACCGCGTCGATGGCGATGTCCACGCCGAAGCCGTCGGTGAGCGCCCGTACGGCCTCGACCGGATCGGTGCCGCGGGAGTTGACCGTGTGGGTGGCGCCGAACCTCTCCGCCTGGTCGAGCTTCTTGTCGTCGATGTCGACGGCGATGACCTTCATGGCGCCGTTGAGGCAGGCACCCGCGATGGCCGCGTTGCCGACTCCGCCGCAGCCGATGACGGCGACCGTGTCACCGCGGCCGACGTTGCCGGTGTTCACGGCCGCTCCGTAGCCGGCCATCACCCCGCAGCCGATCAGGCCCGCGGCCTCGGGCCGGGCCGCCGGGTCGATCTTCACCGCCTGTCCGGCCGCGACCAGGGTCTTCTCGGCGAAGGCGCCGATACCGAGGGCGTTGCTGAGCGGGGTGCCGTCCAGGAGGGTCATCGGCTGGGTGGCGTTGCGCGAGTCGAAGCAGTACCAGGGACGGCCGCGGCGACAGGAGCGACAGGAACCGCAGGGGGCGCGCCAGGCCAGGACCACGTAGTCGCCGGTCTTGAGGTCGGTCACGCCCTCGCCGATCGCCTCGATCGTGCCCGCCGCCTCATGGCCCAGCAGGAACGGGAAGTCGTCGTTGATCGCGCCCTCCCGATAGTGCAGATCCGTGTGGCAGACCCCGCAGGCCTGCACGGAGACGAGCACCTCGCCCGGACCCGGATCGGGAACGACGATCGTCTGCACCTCGACGGGTGCGCCCTTCTTCACAGCGACTACGGCACGGACCTCGTGTGGCACGACCAAGCTCCTCTGCTGTTGCGCAATGCACTATGGGTTGCGCGATGAGGAACATAGTGAGAACGCCGCCAAGGGGCCGTCAAGAGGTGCGGGTTAATCCTTGGCAAAAGGAACGGGCGGCACGAAATCTGTCCGACACACAGAAACGCGGGGCCAGGCGTTCCTGGCCCCGCGCTTCGTGCCGTGTCCCTCCGGTGACCGGTCTCCGGCTCCGGTCCGTGTCCGGTCCCGCTTCCGTCAGAAGCCGTATCCCATCCGGCGCGACAGGTCGGCGGCGGCTGCCGCCGTGCGCTTGGCGAGATCGGGCAGGCGGTCCGAGTCCAGCCGGTACACCGGGCCCGAGACGCTGATCGCGCCGATCACCTTCCCGTCGTGGGCGCGCACCGGGGCGGCCGTCGCGGCCAGCCCCAGCTCCAGCTCCTCCAGGGCGAACGCGTACCCCTGCTCCACCACGGCCTCCAGTTCGCCGCGCAGCGCGGCCGTACCGGTGATCGTGCGCTCGGTGAAACGCGGGAGCGGCCTGGCAAGCAGTCCTTCCCTCAGGGTGGGCGGCAGATGCCCCAGCAGTACCTTTCCGCTGGACGTGGCGTGCAGCGGGGTGCGTCTGCCCAGCCAGTTCTGTGCGGTGACGGACGCGGCGCCGCGCGCCTGCATGATGTTGACCGCCGCGTTGTCGTCGAGGACAGCGATGTTGACGGTCTCGCCCACCTCGTCCGCGAGTTCGCGGCACACGGGCACGCCCTCCTGGGAGATGTCCAGACGCACTGCCGCCGCCCCCGCCAGGCGTAGTACGCCGGCGCCCAGGTAGTACTTCCCGCGGTCCTTGGCCTGGGCGACCAATCCCCTGTTCTCCAGCACTCCCAGGAGCCGGAAGGCGGTGGACTTGTGCACCTCCAGCTCGTCGGCGATCTCGGTGACGCCCGCCTCACCGAGCCGGGCGAGGATCTCCAGCACGCTCACGGCGCGGTCCACGGACTGGACGGCGCTCCCCGCGCCCCTGCTCTGCTTCCCGGGTGTCTCCTCTGTGCGGTCAGCCTGCTTTTGCGTGCGGGTCATAACTCAACTCTCACCACCTGGCGGCCCGGATTGAGCCGCATCTGCCGGAAGCCCTTGACGTGACGGGCATCCCGCGCGGATTCTGTTGCGCATAGCGCTCCCTCGTGCGCCATACGAAACATCATGTTACCGAAGAGTCCGTGACCGGGAAGGTCTCGGACCAGACCGGACCTGAGAGGTCCCGGACCGTGGGTCCTGGACCGAGAGGGGGGCCCGTGATTCCCGTCTGCCGCCTTGATGACCTCCCCGCGGGCGAATCCGTCCGTATCGACACCACACCGCCCATCGCCGTGTTCAACGCCGACGGCGAGCTGTACGCCATCGATGACACCTGCACCCACCAGGATGCGTCCCTCTCCGAGGGCTGGCTGGAGGGTTGTCTGGTCGAATGCCCGCTCCACGCCGCGTCATTCGATCTCCGCACCGGCCGGCCGACGTGCCTTCCCGCACGTCGGGCCGTCCGTACCCACCGCGTCACCGTCGACGACGGCGTGGTCCACGTCCACGTGGCGGCCGAAGTGCTGGCCGTAACGGCGTCCGAAGAGGAGGGCACGGCGGCATGAGGACCGTGACCGTCGTCGGGGCCTCGCTCTCCGGGCTGTACGCGGCCCGGGAACTGCGTGCCCAAGGGTTCGACGGGCGACTGGTGGTCGTCGGGGACGAACCGCACCGCCCCTACGACCGCCCCCCGTTGTCCAAGGACTTCCTCACAGGCCGGTCCGGGGAGGACCAACTCGCCCTCTCCGACGCCGAGGAGACCACCGAGCTCGACGCCGAGTGGCTGCTCGGCGTCCGGGCCCGCGGCCTGGACGTGCGCGGCCGGACCGTCCTCCTGGGCGACGGCCGCACCGTCTCCACCGACGGCGTGGTCATCGCCACCGGAGCCTCGGCCCGGGGGCTCCCCGGCTGCGAACTCGCCGGAGTCCACACCCTGCGCACCCTCGACGACGCGCGTGCGCTGCGTGCCGAACTCGCCGCGGGCACCCGCCGTGTGGTCGTCATCGGCGGCGGCTTCATCGGCGCCGAAACTGCCTCCTCCTGCGCGGGACTCGGCCACGACGTCACCGTCGTCGAGGCCGCACCGCTGCCGCTGGTACCCCAACTCGGCCCGGAGATGGCTGCGGTGTGCGCCGGGCTGCACCGGCGCGGCGGCGTCGACCTGGTCACGGGCACCGGCGTCGCCGGGCTGCGCGGCACGGTCGCGGTGACCGGCGTGGAACTCGCCGACGGCCGGCTGCTCCCCGCCGACATCGTGATCGTCGGCATCGGCGCCATCCCCAACACCGACTGGCTGGCGGGCTCGACCCTCGCACTGCACGACGGAGTGCTGTGCGACGACGGCTGCGTGACGGCTCTGCCCCAGGTGGTCGCCGTCGGTGACGTCGCCCGCGTCGGCGGCACCCGTGCCGAACACTGGACCAGCGCCACCGAGCAGCCCCGGGTCGCCGTGCGCAACCTCCTCGCGGGACACACGGCGGAGACCGTGCGCCCGATGCCCTACTTCTGGTCCGACCAGTACGGAGCACGGATCCAGTTCGCCGGACGGCGGCTCGACACCGACACCGTCCGGATCGCGGAGGGCGGCGTCAGCGACGACGCGCCCGACGAGGGGGGCCTTCTCGCCCTGTACGAGCGGGACGGCCGGACGACCGCGGTGCTCTCCGTGGACCGACCACGACCGTTCATGCGTGCCCGCCGTGAACTCGGGCGCGGGGTGACGGTGGAGGCGGCCGCCTCCTAGCGGGGCCACCCAATGGGAGAGGGCTGTCGCCGTGTCCTGGCGGGGAGAGGCGTCGCCGCGGCCGCGCCCAGTGGCCGACCCGAGGCAGTGCCCTGGAGCGCTCCCCGGGGGGCTTGCCGCTGGGTGCCGGCTGCGGGGTGCTGCCGACCGCGGCTTGCCAACGGGCGTTGCCTTCCACCAGAAGAGCGCCGCCTCTAGGAGTGCGACAACTGGCCCGCGCCGCCGCCCTGTCGGCGTATCCGCTCCTTGGTCCGCTCCGCCGCCCGCTCCTGGCGCCGTGCCCTGCGCCGTTCGCGCCGCAGGGCACGAGCCGTGCTGCTGGGCACCGACACCACGCCGTTGCGCTGGTTCCACACCTGGCGCGTCACCCATACGTCCAGGGCGCCCCAGGTGGCCACCACCGTGCTCGCCACGCTGCTCAGCACCATGGGGAACGCGAGCCAGGAACCGGCCAGCGTGCACAGGAAGGCGACCATCGCCTGGATCAGCGTGACGGCGATGATGATGACGGCCCGCACCGCGGACGCCCGCACGGGATCGGGCAGCCGGCGCCGGGTCGCGGGCTCCTCGACCCACAACTGCCGGTAGTACCCCTGCTCTTCGGCTTCCGCCCCGGCCTCCATGACGGCTTCCGCTCCGGCGTTCGCGGCGTATCCAGCCTCGGCGTTCGTTACGGCTTCCGCCGCGGTCTCCGTCTCGGCCTTCGGCTCCGCTTCTGTTTCAGCCTCCGTGTCCGCGACGGTTTCCGCCCCGGTCTCCGCGTCCGCTCCCACCACGAACCGAGCCCCCCTGGCCGGCCCCGCCCCGGTTTCCGCCTCGGCCCCTGGCAGGGACTCCTTCTCGGCTGCCCTCACCGGGACGTCGGCCGGGATGCCGGCCGGAATGTCGCGATCCTGCGCCTGTGGACCCCGCCGTGCCTTCGTGGCCTCCGCGACGCCCGTCCCGGCTGTCCCGTGCCGCTCCGCCGTGCCCATCAACTCGTCACTCCCCAACCGCCCGACAACCGCCTGCTCCGGAGTCACGAGAACCCCGGCTCCCCATTGGCTGCCCGGCTTGCGCTGTTTTACGCCGCCTGGGCGCGGCATGCGGCACCTGCTGCCGATTCCGCCTCCAACTTCCGTACAGACAGACGATCGACGTAACCCGAAGATTCCCGCCGACCGTAAAATTCCGGCCAACTGGCCCGCTATGCGGACCGGATGGCGTCCGGTGTCCCGTGTCGGATTCGGGGAGGCAATCTCCCGCAATGAACGGACAACTGCTGATGTCCTGTTACCGTCCCGGAACGAGTCGGTCCGGACAGGCCTTCGAGATACCACTGTGTCGGTAGTAGGCTCACGCCGTTTGTTGACGCACATGTGTGCCCCCGGTCGCCGGGGGTCGAGCTGGGGGAGGCCATGCGCTTTCGCGGGAAGTCCATCCGCCGGAAGATCGTGGCGCTGTTGCTCGTGCCGCTGGTTTCCCTGACCGGGATCTGGGGCTTCGCCACGGTACTCACGGGGCGCGAAGTCAACCAGCTGTTCGACACGACGTTCATCGTCCAGGAGATCGGCTATCCGACCGAGGACGTCATCAGCGTCCTGCAGGACGAGCGCCGTCAGACGCTCGTCTATCTCGCCGACCCCCGGGCCTCCGAGGCACTCGCCGATCTGCGGCGCACCCGGACCGCCACCGACGACGTCGTGTCGAAGATCCGCAGGAACGCCAAGGACGGCGATCTGCGGGACGAGATGGGCGCGGAGACCACCGAGCGGCTCACCGCGATCCTGGACGCCTTCGACGGCGTCGGTCCGCTGCGTCAGAGCGTCGAGGACGGCACCGTCACCCGCCTCCAGGCACTCGACCTCTACAACCGCCTGGTGGACCCCTGTTTCACCCTCCTGACCAACCTCCAGGTCCTCGACAACGTGGACGTGGACAAGCAGGGCCGCGCCCTCGTCAACATGTCGCGCGCCCGTGAGCTGCTCGCCCGTGAGGACGCCCTCCTCGGCTCCGCCCTCGTCGTCGGCCGGGTGACCCGCGAGGAGGCCCGCGACGTCTCCGACCTCGTCGCCCAGCGCACGCTCATGTACGAGGTCGGTCTGCCGCTGCTGCCCAACGCCGAGCGCGCACGCTACGACCGCTACTGGAAGAACGCCGCCACCGCCCCGCTGCGCGTGGCCGAGCAGTCCGTCATCGCCTCCGCTCCCGGCGAGCCCCGCGGAGTCACCGCCAAGAGCTGGGACGGCGTCGCGGGCGACGTCCTCGACGGACTCGACAAGCTCAACACCCAGGCGGGCGACCGCTTCCAGGACCG
The DNA here is from genome assembly GCF_055577685.1 of Streptomyces sp. NPDC033178. Lineage (NCBI taxonomy): Bacteria > Bacillati > Actinomycetota > Actinomycetes > Kitasatosporales > Streptomycetaceae > Streptomyces > Streptomyces sp. NPDC033178. The sequence continues at coordinate 28,005 of NZ_JBVIPT010000033.1, read as the reverse complement.
TGTGCGCCCCGTGGCGATCGGCGTCATCGTCAAGGCCGGCATCGCCGGAGTGCTGGGCCTGGCCGCGCTGCTGGTCTCGCTCTTCATGTCCGTACGCATCGGCCGCAGCCTCGTCCGCGACCTGCGCCGGCTCCGCCAGGAGGCCCACGAGACCGCCGGCGTACGGCTGCCCAGCGTAATGCGCCGCCTCTCCGCGGGCGAACAGGTCGACGTGGAGACCGAGGTCCCGCGTCTGGAGTACGAGAAGAACGAGATCGGCGAGGTCAGCCAGGCCCTCAACATCCTCCAGCGGGCCGCCGTCGAGGCCGCCGTCAAACAGTCCGAGCTGCGCAGCGGCGTCTCCGAGGTCTTCGTGAACCTCGCCCGCCGCAGCCAGGTCCTGCTGCACAAGCAGCTCACCCTGCTCGACACCATGGAGCGCAGGACCGACGACACCGACGAACTCGCCGACCTGTTCCGCCTCGACCACCTGACGACCCGTATGCGCCGGCACGCCGAGGGCCTGGTGATCCTCTCCGGCGCCGCCCCGTCCCGCCAGTGGCGCAAACCCGTCCAGCTGATGGACGTCGTACGCGCCGCCGTCGCCGAGGTCGAGGACTACGAGCGCATCGAGGTACGAAGGCTGCCGCGGATGGCCGTCACCGGGTCCGCGGTCGCCGACGTCACCCACCTCGTGGCCGAACTCCTGGAGAACGCCACGGTGTTCTCGCCGCCCCACACGGCCGTCCAGGTGCTCGGCGAGCGCGTCGCCAACGGCTTCACCCTGGAGATCCACGACCGCGGCCTCGGCATGGCCGCGGAGGCGCTCCTCGACGCCAACCTGCGGCTCGCCGAGACCCCCGAGTTCGAGCTCTCGGACACCGACCGGCTCGGTCTCTTCGTGGTCAGCCGGCTCGCCCAGCGACAGAACGTCCGCGTCTCGCTCCAGCCGTCCCCGTACGGCGGCACCACCGCCGTGGTCTTCGTCCCGGACGCGCTCCTCTCGGACGACGTGCCCGACACGAACGGCATGGGCTTCCGGCTCGACCGGGCACTCCCTTCGAAGAAGGACGGCGACGAGGGCCGTACGGCGGCCCTGTCCCAGGTGCCGGTCACGCTGCCCGGCCGGACCGCCTCGATGCTGGACGGGCCCGTCGAACTGGAGGCGCCCGTCGATCTGGACGCCCTCGACGACTTCCCGGACCCCCTCGACGACCAGGAAGGCGAACGCGGCGGCATCTTCCGCCCGCGCCGCTCCATCGCGGGGGTGCCGGGGGACCAGCCGCAGGTACGGCCGGATCCGCGCGATCCGTCGCACGCGGACGGCGAAGCCGACGAGCCGTCCGGCGCGCCCGTGCAGCTCCCGCGCCGCCGGGCCCCCAAGCTCGTCAGCTCCCACGGGCGCCCCGTGACCCAGACCAAGACACGGCGCGACGAGGCGACGGACCGCGCGGACGCCGACGAGGTGGCGGAACCGCCCCAGGCGGCCCGGGAGTCGTCCGAGCGGCCCGGCGTGCTGGAGGACCTGCCGAAGCGATCGAGGAGCGTCAGGCGAGGACCCTCCCACCGCGAGCCCGGGGACTCCCTCGGCTCCCGCCGCGACCCCGCGGACGACTGGCCCCGAGCCACCGAGTCGGCGGACGACGCTGTGGAGCGCCGTCAGGCCCTCGGACGCGGCGGCGAGCGCGGCGGCCCGGCGGACCCCGGCGAGGCGCTCACGCGCCGACCTGAGGCCGTCGAAGGGCACCGGGACGCGGACGCCCCGGCCCTTCCCCAGCGCGCGTCGCGTCGCGGCGTCGAGTCCGGCGGCACCCACCCCGGCACCCCGGCCGGCGGCGGAACCCGCCCCGGCGCGGCTGCCGGAGGCGGCACCGGTGCACTGCCCCGCCGCGTACGACAGGCCAATCTGGCCCCCCAGCTCAAGGACGGCCCCGACCGGCGAGCCGCGAACGACGCAGCCCGCGCGGCGGACCCCACGGAGCGCGACGCCGACGAAGTACGCAACCGTATGGCCTCGCTCCAGCGCGGCTGGCGACGCGGCCGTGAGGAGAACGCCGAGGGCGACGAGGCCCAGGACGGCACAGCACCAGGAACGACTAAGGGAGACGGTCGATGACCGCACCGAAGGCCGCCGGCCACACCACGACCAGCACGTCGACGGGGGAACTCAACTGGCTCCTCGACGACTTGGTGGCGCGTGTCGCCAGCATCCGCAAAGCACTCGTGCTCTCCGGGGACGGCCTCCCCACGGGGGTCTCCACCGACCTGACGAGGGAGGACAGCGAACATCTGGCCGCCGTCGCCTCCGGGTTCCACAGCCTCGCCAAGGGCGTCGGGCGACACTTCGAGGCGGGCAGCGTCCGCCAGACCATCGTCGAACTGGACGAGGCCTTCCTGTTCGTCACGGCCGCGGGCGACGGCAGCTGCCTCGCGGTCCTCTCCGACTCCGACTCCGATGTCGGGCAGGTCGCGTACGAGATGACGCTGCTGGTCAAGAGGGTCGGCGCACATCTGGCCGCCGCTCCGCGCACCGAATTGCCCTCGGGCGGGTAGTGGGATGGCATGAGCGGAGACAGTCAGGGGATGTCCCACTGGTTCGACGACGAGGCCGGACCCGTGGTCCGTCCGTATGCCATGACACGCGGCCGCACCACCAGCGCGGCCCAGCACCGCCTCGACCTGATCGCGGTGGTCGTGACCGAGCTGCACGCCGAGGACCCGGAGGCGGACCACTCGCTGTCTCCGGAGCACGTGGACATCGTCGGGCTCTGCCGTGACGCCCCCCAGTCGGTCGCCGAACTCGCCGCCGAACTCGACCTGCCCGTCGGGGTCGTACGCGTCCTCATCGGCGACCTCGTGGACGACGAGCTGGTCCATGTGACGCGTCCGGTACCACCTGCCGAGCTGCCGGACGAAAGCATTCTCCGCGATGTGATCAGCGGCCTCCGGGCCCTGTGACGCGACCCGGAGGCCCGGGCGATCCGGGCCTCCGCGTCAGAGGAACCCGGCGACCTCGGACGACCCCGGCGACCTCAGACGACCGGGGCGATGGCACGCCCGGCCCACGCGGGCGCCGTCTCCACCAGTGGGGCGAGCCGGTCGCGGACGCCCTCCGGGAACGGAGTGGTCCGCCCGGCCTTCTGGTCCACGTGGAGGGCGAGCAGTTCCGACGTGGCGACCACGGTGGCGTCCGCGCCAGGTGCGTCGTTCGCCGCGTCCAGGACGTACATCTCGTGCGTGAAGTGCGCCTTCCTGCCGCCCGCCCCGAGGATCCGGGTGCGGACGCCCAGGTGGGCCCCCTCCGGTACGTCCCGCAGATAGCGGATGTGCGACTCGACGGTGTAGAGCGAACAGCCGCTGTCCGCGCGGTACGCGGCGTCCATCCCCGTCCCGTCCATCATCGCGTCGGTCGCGTGGCCGAAGACGAGAACGTAGAACGCCTCGCTCAAGTGCCCGTTGTAGTCGATCCACTCGGGGCGCACGGTCTCGCGGAAGAGGGGCAGGGACGTCATCGGGCGCCGGCCCCGGGCAGTCGGCCGGTGGCGCGCAGGACGTCTATGACCCCCTGGTCGCGCTCTGCGACGAGGTCCGGGATGGTCCGGCCGTCGGAGGCGTCCTCGCAGCCCGCGACGACGGCGTCGTAGAGCGCCCCGTCCAGCTCCGGGGCCTCCAGCCGGGTCCAGGGGGACTTCAGGGACGGGCCGAAGTGGTCCAGCATGTGCGCCATGCCGCCGTCCCCGCCGGCCAGCGCGAAGGTGAGCATCGGGCCCATGAACGCCCAGCGCAGACCGGGGCCCTCGGTGATGGACCGGTCGATCTCACGCACCGTCGCCTCGCCGTTGGCGACCATGTGCAGGGCCTCCCGCCACAGCGCCTCCTGGAGACGGTTGGCGATGAAACCGGGAACCTCGCGCTCCATGGTGATCACGGACTTGCCCGCCGACTCGTAGAAGCGGGAGGCCCACTCGACCGCCGCCGCGTCCGTACGCTCGCCGCCGACGACCTCGACGAGCGGGATGAGGTACGGCGGATTGAAGGGGTGGCCGACGACCAGCCGGCCCGGCGTGACGGCCCCCGTCTGCATGTCCGTCATCGGATAGCCGGACGTGGAGGAGGCGATGACGATCCCGGCGGGCGTCGCCGCGTCCAGCTTCGCCAGCAGTTCACGCTTGAGCTCCAGCTTCTCCGGGGCGCTCTCCTGCACGAACTGGGCCTCCGACACCGCCTCTTCGAGCGTGTCGGTGACCGTGAGACGGGCCGGCGAGGCGTCCGGCGCGAGGCCCAGCTGCTCCAGCGCGGGCCACGCGGCGTCCACGAGACGGCGCAGCCGGGCCTCGGCGTCGGGCGCCGGGTCCCACGCCCTGACGGCATACCCGCGGGCCAGGAAGTGTGCGACCCAGCCGCCGCCGATGACCCCGGCGCCGACGCAGGCCACGGTCCGTACGTCCTGGGGGGCGGGCCGGGTCACGGAGGTCCGCGCGATGTCGGGGGCGTCTGAAGTGTGGGGCACCAAGGGCTCCTTGGGGGCTCGACGTGGGGGGACGGCGGCTGCGGCGGTCGGCAGTCTGTGGGTCGCGCGGTCTGTGACGGGTGTGCGGTCTCTGCTGGGCGTGCGGTCGGCGCGCACCTCGTTCCGCGGGTCAGCCACGTGGCTTGAGGCCGAGCTTCAGCCGGGCCTCGTCCGGCGTGGCGACGCGCGCCCCCATCGCCTCGACGATCGTCACCGCGCGCTCGACCAGCTGTGCGTTGGTCGCCTTGACGCCCTTGCCCAGGTAGAGGTTGTCCTCCAGACCGACCCGTACGTGCCCGCCGAGCAGCACCGACTGGGCGACCCACGGCATCTGCATCCGCCCGAGGGCGAAGCTGGCCCACTGGGAGCCCTCCGGCAGCATGTTCACCATCGACTGCAGTACGCCCGGATCGGCGGGCGCGCCCCACGGGATGCCCATGCACAGCTGGAAGACGGTCGGATCGTCCAGCAGCCCCTCGGTGCGCAGCTGCTTGGCGAACCAGAGGTGCCCGGTGTCGAAGATCTCCAACTCGGGCCGTACGCCCAGCTCCTGGATGCGCGCGGCCCCCGTACGGAGCATGTCCGGGGTGGACACATAGAGGTTCGAGCCGTCGCCGAAGTTGAGGGAGCCGCAGTCCAGGGTGCAGATGTCGGGCAACAGGTCCTCGACGTGCGGCAGCCGGTCGAGTCCGCCCACGAGGTCGGTGCCGGGCAGGTGCCTCAGCGGCTCCTCCGGGTCGATGACCAGATCGCCGCCCATTCCCGCGGTCAGGTTGACGACGACGTCCGTGCCGGTCTCCCTGATGCGCTCGACGACCTCCCGGTACAGCCGCGGGTCCCGTGAGGGCGCCCCCGTCTCCGGATCGCGCACGTGGATGTGGACGGCGGCAGCTCCGGCATCCGCGGCCTCGACGGCGGAGCGGGCGATCTGCTCGGGGGTCACAGGGACGTGCGGGCTCTTCCGCACGGTGTCGCCGGCACCGGTGAGGGCGCACGTGATGATGACGTCCTGGTTCATGGTCATGCGGGGGCCTCCGCTGTGCGGGGGTGGGTGTCAGGTGGAGTGATTGCGCGCACGCCGCTCGCATAGCGTTCATGCATCGCACATAACGAACATGCCGCCTGGGCCCGCCGTCCGTCAAGGGCGCCCGCCCACGGCACCGGCCCGGGGCGCCGCACCACCGCCGGTACCGGCACCTCCGCCAGTGCCGGCCCCGCGGCCAGTACCGGCCTCACTCTCGCCACCAGCACCCGCCCGACCGGCAGCGCCTGCCCCGCCCCACCCCGGAACCGGCCGCCTGGCCGCGTGGCCGCGTGGCCGCCCCGAGGGGGTCACAACGCCCGCGCCGCCCGCGCCACCTCCTCGGCCGCACCGCACGCCAAGGCGCCCAGCGCCGGGAATCGGGACTCGGGCACCCGGTCCTGCGGGCCCCAGATGCTGAGCACGGCGAACGGCCGGTCGCGGGTGCCGAGGACGGGCGCGGACACCCCGTACAGGTTCCGCTCCATCTCGCCCGCGCACACGCTGTATCCGCGCTCCCGCGTCTCGGCCAGCTCCGCGCGCAGCCGCCCCCGGTCGGCGACTGTCGTGTCGGTGTACGCGGTCAGCGGCTCGGCCAGCAGCACGTCCACCTCTTCCGCCGGCAGCCAGGCCAGCAGCGCCTTCCCGGTGGAGGTGGCGTGCAGCGGTGCCTGCCGCCCGAGCCACTTGGCACTGAGGACCACCGGGGGAGTCACCTCGTCGATGTACGTCAGCCCGAGCTGCTGCACCACCGCGAGGTTGGCCGTCTCGCCCGTCTGCTCGCTGACCTGGCGCAGGACGCCGTGGGAGCGCCGGATGAGCCCGTCGAACCCGGCGGCCGAGGCCATCCGGGCGACCGCGAAACCCACGGTGTAACGGCTGGTCAGCGGATCGCGCTCGACCATGCCGTACTGCTCCATGGTGGACAGCAGCCGCCAGGCCGTGGCCCGGTTGAGTCCGCAGCGGCTGGCGAGATTCGTCGCCGTGTCGCCGTCCGGCGCGCTGTCCGCCGTCGCCTCCAGCAGCGTGATCGCCCGCTCCAGGGACTGGACCTTGCCGGACGATCCGCCCGGCTCGGCGAGACGTGGGGCGTTCCCGTCGGTATCGCCAGTGGTGCTGTCGTCTGCGAGAGGGGGCTTGGGCGTACGCATTTTCCTTGGCTCCTGACGGTTCGGCCGGAATTCGGCCCCTTGGCCAGCTTGAGTGCGATCTCTACGATCTCATTATCCGCGCAACCATCGCGCTATGTGAACGCTCTAGTGGCCAATTGAAGGAGGCCGGCCGCCAAGCGGCGCCCGCTCTGGACCGAACGCCGAGGTGCCGGACCCCGATATGATCTGACCGATCGTCGAAAGGCACCTCCGGCTCAGGGCCGGAGCAGCGCGACATCGGGGAGACAGACGTGAAGGGCTGGCAGTTCTGGGTCGACCGCGGTGGCACCTTCACCGATGTCGTCGCCCAGCGCCCCGACGGACGGCTGCTCACCCGCAAACTCCTCTCGGACAACCCGTCCCGGTACGCCGACGCCGCCGTGGCGGGCATCCGTGAACTCCTCACCGAAGCCGGCGACGCACCGACAGGACGAGCAGCCGAGCAGGAACCCGGTCACCACAACGGCCTACCGGTGGAATCCGTTCGTATGGGCACCACCGTCGCCACCAACGCCCTCCTGGAGCGCAAGGGCGAACGCACCCTCCTCGTCGTCACCCGCGGCTTCCGCGACGCGCTGCGGATCGCCTATCAGAACCGCCCGCGGATCTTCGCCCGCGAGATCGAACTCCCCGAACTGCTCCACGAACGCGTCATCGAGGTCGACGAACGCATCGCCGCCGACGGCACCGTCCTGCGCGCCCCCGACCTGGACGCCCTCGCGGGGCCCCTCCAGGAGGCGTACGACGCCGGAATCCGCGCGGTCGCCGTCGTCTGCATGCACAGCCACCTCCACCCCGCCCACGAACAGGCCGTCGGTGAACTGGCCGCCCGCACCGGCTTCCCGCAGATCTCGCTCTCCAGCGAGGTCAGCCCCCTGATGAAGCTCGTCCCGCGTGGTGACACGGCCGTCGTCGACGCCTATCTGTCTCCCGTCCTGCGCCGCTATGTCCAGCACGTCGCCGACGAACTCCGCGGCGTACGGCTGATGTTCATGCAGTCCAACGGCGGCCTCGCCGAAGCCGGACAGTTCCGCGGCAAGGACGCCATCCTCTCCGGGCCGGCCGGCGGCATCGTCGGCATGGCGCGGATGTCGCAACTGGCCGGCTTCGACCGGGTCATCGGCTTCGACATGGGCGGCACGTCCACGGACGTCTCGCACTTCGCGGGGGAGTACGAACGCGTCTTCACCACTCAGATCGCCGGCGTCCGGCTGCGCGCGCCCATGCTCGACATCCACACCGTCGCGGCCGGCGGCGGGTCCGTCCTCCACTTCGACGGCTCCCGCTACCGCGTAGGGCCGGACTCGGCGGGAGCGGACCCGGGCCCCGCCTGCTACCGGGGCGGCGGCCCGCTCACCGTCACCGACGCCAACGTGGCCCTGGGCCGGATCCAACCCGCCCATTTTCCCAGGGTGTTCGGCCCCGACGGCGACCAGTCGCTCGACGAGGCCCTCGTCCGCGACCGCTTCACCGCCCTCGCCGACGAGATCCGCGAGCGGACCGGCGACGACCGCACGCCCGAGCAGGTCGCCGAAGGCTATCTGCAGATCGCCGTGGCCAACATCGCCAACGCCGTGAAGCGCATCTCGGTCCAGAAGGGCCACGACGTCACCCGCTACGCACTGACGACCTTCGGCGGCGCGGGCGGCCAGCACGCCTGCATGGTCGCCGACTCGCTCGGCATCCGCACGGTCCTCGTGCCGCCCATGGCCGGGGTGCTCTCCGCACTCGGCATCGGGCTCGCCGACACCACCGCCATGCGCGAACAGTCCGTCGAGGCGCCCCTGGAAGCCTCCGCGATGCCCGGCATCCTCAAGACCGCCGACGGCCTGGAGGGCGCGGCTCGCGCCGAACTCCTCGCCGAGGACGTCCCCGAGGACCGCATCCGGGTCACCCGCCGGGCCCAGCTGCGCTATGACGGCACGGACACGGCACTCACCGTCGAGCTGACCGAGCCCGACACCATGACTCGCACCTTCGAAGACCGCCATCGCGCCACCTACTCCTTCACCCTCGACCGTCCGGTCGTCGTCGAAGCCCTCTCCGTGGAAGCCACCGGTCTCACCGAACCCCCCGATCTCTCCGCCCTCGTCACCCCGCACTCCGCGCCCGGCACCCCGGAGACGGTCAGCCTCCACACCGGCGGCACCTGGCGCGACGTACCCCTGCGCCGCCGCGAGGAACTGCCCCCCGGCGACACCGTCACCGGCCCCGCGATCATCACCGAGGCCAGCTCGACGACCGTCGTCGACGACGGCTGGCAGGCGGCCATGACCGACGACGGGCATCTGGTCATGGAACGCGTGGCGGTCACGGAGAGTTCCGATCTCGGTACGGAAGTCGACCCCGTTCTCCTTGAGGTCTTCAACAACCTCTTCATGGCCATCGCCGAACAGATGGGCGCCCGGCTGGAGTCCACCGCCCAGTCCGTCAACATCAAGGAGCGCCTGGACTTCTCCTGCGCACTCTTCGACCCCGACGGCAACCTGGTCGCCAACGCCCCCCACATCCCAGTGCACTTGGGCTCGATGGGCACCAGCGTCAAGGAGGTCATCCGCCGCCGCGGCGACAGCATGCGCCCCGGGGACACATACGCGGTCAACGACCCGTACCACGGCGGCACCCACCTCCCCGACGTCACGGTGATCACCCCGGTCTTCGACACGGAGGGTGACGGCACAGCGGGCCGTGACGATCTTGACGGCGGCGACATGGACGGCGGCGATACGGACGGCGGCGGCGCGGACGGCGGGCGCATCCTCTTCTACGTCGCCTCGCGCGGCCACCACGCGGAGATCGGCGGCATCGCGCCCGGGTCCATGCCGGCCAACAGCAGCACCATCGAGGAGGAGGGCATCCTCTTCGACAACTGGCTGCTCGTGGAGGGCGGCCGCCTCAGGGAGGCCGAGACCCGGGGCCTCCTCACCGAGGCGCCCTACCCCTCGCGCAACCCGAGGACCAACCTCGCCGACCTGCGCGCCCAGATCGCTGCCAACCAGAAGGGCGTCGACGAAGTCGCCCGCATGATCGAGCACTTCGGGCTCGACGTCGTCCAGGCGTACATGAAGCACGTCCAGGACAACGCCGAAGAGGCGGTCCGCCGCGTCATCGACACCCTTGAGGACGGCGAGTTCGCCTACGAGACCGACTCCGGCGCCGTGATCCGGGTCCACGTCTCCGTGGACCGCGAAGAACGCTCCGCGAGAGTCGACTTCACGGGCACATCCCCGCAGCTCGCCACCAACTTCAACGCGCCGTTCGCGGTGGTCAACGCGGCCGTCCTGTACGTCTTCCGCACCCTGGTCGCCGACGACATCCCGCTCAACGACGGCTGCCTGCGGCCCCTCGACATCGTCGTACCGCCCGGCTCGATGCTCGCCCCGCGGCCACCGGCCGCCGTTGTGGCAGGAAATGTGGAGACGTCACAGGCGATCACCGGCGCCCTGTACGGTGCTCTCCGGGTGCAGGCCGAGGGCTCCGGCACCATGAACAACGTCACCTTCGGCAACGAGCGGTACCAGTACTACGAGACCGTGGCCTCCGGGTCCGGTGCGGGCGACGGCTTCCCCGGCGCGCCCGTCGTACAGACCCACATGACCAACTCGCGACTCACGGACCCCGAGGTCCTGGAGTGGCGACTGCCGGTCCAGCTCGACGAGTTCGCCGTACGACGCGGCAGCGGCGGGACCGGACGGTGGCGGGGCGGTGACGGTGCCGTACGCCGCATCCGGTTCCACGAGCCGATGACCGTCTCCACGCTCTCCCAGCACCGCAGGGTCCCGCCCTACGGTATGGCGGGCGGCGAACCCGGGACGCTGGGCGCCAACCGCGTGGAGCGCGCGGACGGCACGGTCACCGAACTCGCCGGGAGCGACGCGGCCGAGGTCGGCCCCGGCGACGTGCTGGTCATCGAAACACCCGGCGGCGGCGGATACGGTCCACCACCGTCCGGCACCACCGAAGCAAGCGCCACCACCCGAGCAAGCTCCACCAACGAACCAAGCTCGACCACCGATGCAAGCTCCACCGAAGCACGCGACACCACTGAAGCAGGAGAAGAGAACGATGATCTTCGGGCGCACTGAGCGCGGAAAGGCCCCCGTCGAACCCGTCACGCTCAAGATCCTCGTAGCGGGCGGCTTCGGCGTGGGCAAGACCACCATGGTCGGCGCCGTCAGCGAGATCAAGCCGCTGCGCACCGAGGAGCTGCTGACCGAGGCGGGCCGTCCCGTCGACGACACCAGCGGTGTGGAGGGCAAGCACACCACCACGGTCGCCATGGACTTCGGCCGCATCACGCTCCGCGAGGACCTGGTGCTGTACCTCTTCGGGACGCCCGGCCAGAACCGCTTCTGGTTCCTGTGGGACGAGCTCGCCACCGGCGCCCTGGGTGCCGTCGTTCTCGCCGACACCCGCCGCCTGGAGGACTGCTTCGCCGCCGTCGACTACTTCGAGCGGCGCTCCATACCCTTCGTGGTGGGCGTCAACTGCTTCGAGGGCGCGGCCCGTTACCCCATCGACGACGTCCGCCAGGCCCTCGACCTCGACCCCGGAGTCCCCGTCGTCCTGTGCGACGCGCGCGGCCGGGAGTCGGTCAAGGAAGTCCTCATCGAGGTCGTCCAGCACGCGATGGCGTACGCCGCCGAGCGCCGTCAGACCGTCACCACCTGAGACACCGGCCGACGACCCCCGGCCTGCCCGGGCAACCGATAGCGGCACGAGTACGACCCGTACCCCCGCCGACAGGGGTACGGGCCGCAGTCCTCAGGCATCCTCCTGGGCCGCACGCGCGAGTGGACGTCGATGCCGCACGCGCGCGTGGACCCCGAAAAGGGCCGGGTCAGCCCTCGCCGTCCTCGTGCCAGCCGAAGCTCTTCTCCACCGCCTTGCGCCAGTTGTGGTACTCGCGGTCACGGACGGACGCCTCCATGTTCGGAGTCCACTCGACGTCCTTCTGCCAGTGCGACTTCAGCTCGTCGAGGTCGTTCCACACCCCGGTCGCCAGACCGGCCGCGTAGGCAGCGCCCAGGCAGGTCGTCTCGGAGACCTTCGGGCGGATCACCGGCACCCCGAGCACATCCGCCTGGTGCTGCATCAGCAGGTTGTTCTTGGTCATGCCGCCGTCCACCTTCAGGGTCGTGATCTGCACCCCGGAGTCCTGGAACATGGCGTCCACGACCTCACGCGTCTGCCAGCTCGTCGCCTCCAGGACGGCCCGCGCGAGGTGCCCCTTCGTGACGTACCTGGTCAGGCCGGTGACGACACCGCGCGCGTCGGAGCGCCAGTAGGGCGCGAACAGGCCCGAGAAAGCGGGCACGATGTACGCGCCGCCGTTGTCGTCGACGCTCTCGGCGAGGGTCTCGATCTCGTCGGCGGTACGGATGATGCCGAGCTGGTCGCGGAACCACTGCACCAGCGCGCCGGTGATCGCGATGGACCCTTCGAGGCAGTAGACCGGCGCCTCCGAGCCGATTTTGTACCCCATCGTGGTCAGCAGCCCGTTCTTCGAGGGCACGGGCCGGTTCCCGGTGTTGAGCAGCAGGAAGCTGCCCGTTCCGTACGTGTTCTTGGCAGTGCCCACGTCGTAGCAGGCCTGTCCGAACACCGCGGCCTGCTGGTCGCCCAGCGCCGACGCCACCGGGACGCCCGCGAGTTGGCCGACGGCGGTCCCGTAGACCTCGGACGAGGACTTGATCTCCGGGAGGACTGCTTCGGGGACGTTCATCGCGGAGAGGATGGACGGGTCCCACTGGAGTGTTTCGAGGTTCATCAGCATGGTGCGGCCGGCGTTGGTCACGTCGGTGACGTGCTTTCCGCCGTCCGTGCCGCCGGTGAGGTTCCAGATCAGCCAGGAGTCGATCGTGCCGAAGGCGATCTCGCCGCGTTCGGCACGGGCCCGGAGCCCCGGCACGTTGTCGAGCAGCCAGGCCGCCTTGGGCCCGGAGAAGTAGCTGGCCAGTGGCAGTCCGGTCTGCTCGCGGAAACGGTCCTGACCGTCCGAGCCGCCGAGTTCGTTGCAGAGCGCGGAGGTTCGGGTGTCCTGCCAGACGATGGCGTTGTGCACGGGCTTGCCCGTGGCGCGGTCCCACAGGACCGTCGTCTCGCGCTGGTTGGTGATCCCCATCGCGCTGAGCTGGTCGGCGCGGAGCCCCGCCTTAGCGAGCGCGCCCGCGACCACGGCCTGCACCTTCGACCAGATCTCGGTGGCGTCGTGCTCCACCCAGCCCGGCTTGGGGAAGATCTGGCGGTGTTCTCGCTGGTCGACGGCGACGATGGCGCCGTCCTGGTTGAAGACGATGCAGCGGCTGGACGTGGTGCCCTGGTCGATTGCGGCGACGAACTTGTCCGTCATGACGTCCCCTTCGTCGGATTCTTCGGACGGCTGCCTCAGAAGGCTGCTTTGAAGATGAGCCCGGCAAGTACTCCGCCGATCAGCGGCCCGACCACCGGGATCCACGAGTAGCTCCAGTCCGACGTCCCCTTGTTGGGGATCGGCAGGATGGCGTGGGCGATGCGCGGGCCCAGGTCACGGGCCGGGTTGATGGCGTACCCCGTCGGACCACCAAGCGACAGACCGATGCCGACCACCAGGAACGACACGATCAGGATCGCGGTGCCGGACTCGCCGAGCCCCTTGGTGAGGCCGAACGCCAGGATCGGCAGCACCAGACCGATGGTCGCGATGATCTCGGTGATGAGGTTCGCCACGGGATTGCGGATCGCGGGGCCGGTCGAGAAGATCCCGAGCGTGGGCTGCGCTATCTCCTCGTCGGCGTTGGCCTGGAACTGGGCGTAGTAGACCAGCCAGCACAGCACCGCGCCCAGGAAGGCGCCGACCATCTGTCCGGCGATGTAGATGTGGACCTTGTCCCAGTCCCCGGTGTCGATGGCGATCCCGACGGTCACCGCCGGGTTGAGGTGCCCTCCGGACAGCGGCGCGGCGGTGTAGGCACCGGCCAGTACGCCGAAGCCCCAGCCGAACGCGATGACGACCCAGCCGGCGTCCTTCGCCTTGGAGTAGTTGAGTACGACCGCGGCGACCACTCCGGCGCCGAAGAGGATCAGAATCGCTGTGCCGATGACCTCACCGACGAAAATGTCTCCGTTGCTCATGGCGGCTCCTAGGCCCAGGCCCGGGGCGATCCGCCCCGGTCCACCGTGCAGGGTGCGTTCCCATGGCTACTTCAGCCGAGGACAGGGAGATCCCGCGCCCCGCCCGGCGTCCGTGACGAGCGTGCCGTCGTAGTCGAATCGCCCGTGGGGCATGACCCGTTGGCGCAGGCGAGAGCCTGCGCGGCGCAGTGCCTGAATACGCCGGAATGCGGCGATGCCGACTGACACCGGAAGTGTTCACCGGCACTGTGAGAGCGTCAAGGTCGCGGGCGACAACGGTTCGGGCCCGCGCAGACGGCTCGACGGGGCGGCCGCTTTCCGGGGTGTGTACGCGACGGTGGAGGGCGTGGGTCGACGGGTTCTCGCGGCGGGAGCCGGGCGGGGCTTGTCGGCGTTCGGCCGGTCAGCGGGAACGCGGCCTTCGGGGTGCGTGCACCGCGGTGGAGGGCGTGTGTGCCGGTGCCGCGGGGCGGAGAAGGCGGCCCGGGAGGTCGCCCGAATCGGCCGGGCCGGTGGCGTGACCTTCACGGCACCGCGGGGCGAGTCGGCGCTGTACCGGCAGCCCTCAGCAGCCCGGTAGCCCTCGGCGGCCCGGGAACTCTCAGCCGCCCGGGAGCTCTCGGCGGCCCGGTAGCCCTCAGCAGCCCGGCAGTCCTCAGCCGCCGGGAACTTTCAGCCGCTCCGGAGCCGGCCGCCAGCCCCGGCGCGGCCGCACCCTGAGCCCGGCCGACGCACCACCGCGGCACCCTTCGCCGCAGCTCGGCTGGCCCGCAGCCGAGCGCGACTCATCCCCGCCCGGGCCCGCCCGCCCAACTCTCGGCATGGGCCGGTGCGGCCCCCGACCCCCGTCGGATCTCGTGGCCCGGCAGGCCCGCGCGGCCCAGCACCCAGCTGGCCCCCCGGAGGGACTTCGCGGCCTGCTTGAGGGGCGCCAGACACGCGGCGGCCTCGCGGTGGTCGGTGACGCTGCCAGGGGCGCACAGTACGGTGGCGAGGGACAGCGTGACGGCGAGCCCGCCCGCCGACCAGGGCGTGTCGAGCACCGACGTGGCCAGTGGATCGAGCCACTCCGGATCAGCCAGGACCAGGAAGTCGTCACCGCCGATGTGCCCCACGCGCGTGGCCCCGGACGCGGCCGCCCGCAGCGCCCGCCCCACCGCCCGGATCAGCTCGTCGCCCGCCGCGAACCCCGCACCGTCGTTGACCCGCTTGAAGCCGTCGACGTCCAGCCAACTGAGCGTGAACACCCGCCCGTCGGCGATCCACCGGTCCACCTCACCGGTGATCGCGTCTGAACCGGGCAGCCGCGTCAGCGGATTGAGCGCGGCTGCCTCCTCGACACGGCTCTCCGCCAGCGCCCGTACGAGATCCGCCAGCCGTACGACGCCCACGCACCGCCCGAGCCGGTCGACGACCGCGACATCGTCCGACGTACGGTCCCGTGCCCCGTCCGCCACCACGTCGAGAACCTCCCACGCGGTCGCGTCGACCCCGACCGTGCGCGGCGGATCGCCCAGCCTCGCGGCGGGCCGGTCGGCGTACAGCGCGTGCCCGTAGCGCCCCGACAGCGACAGCAGGAACCGTGAGCGGTGCACCGACCGCACCGGCACCCCGGCGGCGTCCACGAGCACCACCCCGGAGACCTCAGGCGACCCGGTCAGCAGCGCCCGCACCTGCCCCGCGGACGCCCCGGCGGGCAGCAGCGCGGCAGGCCGTACGAACTGTCGTACGGGCGGCCCGTAGGGCGGCGTCGCCGCGGCCACGGGGGAGAGGGCCGGAACGTACACATCCGCCGCGGGCCGCCGTGCCGGAGGTGCGAACAACTCGCCCTGTGCCAGCTGCGCGCCCGCGGACACCGCCGCCGCGCACTGCGACTCGGTCTCCACGCCCTCGACGGACAACAACGCCCCGAGCTGCTCGCACAGCGTGCGCATCGCCCGCACCACCGCCGGCCTCGACAGCAGGGACGCGTCCAGCTTCACCAGATCTGGCGCGAGATCCGCGAGCAACCGCAGGGGCACGTCACCGTCGCCGATGCCGTCCGCGCAGATACGGAAACCCGCGTCCCGCAGCACCGTCACCGCTTCGAGGAGCGCCTGGTGCGGTACGTGGGTGAAGGGCGGGCCGACGTCGACCGTCACCTCCCACGGCATGCGCCCGGCCTCCCGCACCTCGTCACGGAGCGCGGCGAGCCCTCCGAGATCGGCGAGGGTCCCGGCGAACACGTTGACGTGCAGCGGCAGCAGCGTCTCCTGACGGGCCGCCGCCCGCATCGCCAACGCGGCCAGCCGGCCGTCGAGTTCGGGATCCCGGCGCGCCTGAGCGAGGATGTCACCGGACTCCGGACGGGCGAGTATCTCCAGCGCCGTGACCCCTCCGGTCGTCAGATTGACGACCGGTTGGAAGGCGAAGCGGACAGTATCCGTCCAGGAGGGCACGGAAGCATAATGACGCCACCCGCGTGCGCCCAGGCGCAGTTCACGAGCTGTTCACGCACGATTCCGGGCCGATCACACAGCGTGCGGACGCCCCCCGCCGGCACACCGCGCCTCCTCACCTGACGGCGATCACGGCCGACCCGTGGCCGAACAGTCCTTGGTTCGCGGTGATCCCCACCCGCGCCCCCGCGACCTGCCGGTCACCCGCCGCTCCTCGCAACTGCCAGGTGAGCTCGCAGACCTGGGCGATGGCCTGCGCCGGAACGGCCTCTCCGAAGGAGGCGAGTCCGCCGCTGACGTTCACCGGTATTCGTCCCCCCGGCGCCGTCGCGCCCACGCGCAGCAGCTTGGCCGCCTCGCCCTCGCCGCACAGTCCCAGATCCTCGTACCACTGCAACTCCAGGGCCGTGGACAGGTCGTAGACCTCCGCGAGCGAGATATCCTCGGGGCCGACGCCTGCCTCCTCGTACGCGGCCCGCGCGATCGACGCGCGGAACGTGTCGGCCGCCGGCTCCGCCCCGACCGCGGAGTCCGTAGCGATGTCGGGAAGGTCCAGCACGGTGTTGGGATAGCGCGGCGTCACCGTGGACACCGCGCGGATCCGCACCGGGTCCGCCGCCCCGTGACGGCGTGCGAACTCCATGCTGGACAGCACGAGCGCCGCCGCCCCGTCCGAGGTCGCGCAGATGTCGAGCAGCCGCAGCGGATCGGCCACGACGGCCGAGGCGGCGACTTCCTCGGCCGTGACCCGCTTGCGGTAGCGGGCGTTGGGATTCAGCGCCCCCAGAGCCGCGTTCTTCACCTTGACCTGCGCGAAGTCCTCCAGAGTGTCCCCGTGGACGGCCATCCGCCGGCGCGCGTACAGCCCGAAGTACGTCGGATTCGTCGCCCCCAGGACCCGGAACCGCAGCCAGTCCGGATCGTCGGGCCGCTCCCCGCCCGCAGGCCGGAAGAAGCCCTTCGGGGCCGCGTCCGCGCCGACCACCAGGACCACGTCCGCGAGACCCGAAAGGATCTGCGCCCGCGCGGTGTTGACGGCCTGGGCCCCCGACGCGCACGCCGCGTACACGCTCGCGACCCGGGCGCCCTGCCAGCCCAGTGCCTTGGCGAACGTCGCCCCCGCCACATACCCCGGGTATCCGCCACGGACCGTGTCCGCGCCGACGATCGAGCCGACGTCCCGCCAGTCGACCCCCGCGTCGGCGAGCGCCGCGCGCGCGGCCACCGTCCCGTACTCCACGAAGCCGCGCCCCCACTTGCCCCAGGGGTGCATGCCCGCGCCGAGCACCGCCACCTCGTCCGTCATGCCGTCACCCCCGTCGGCCGCCAGTGCCAGGTCGTCCAGGTCGTCTCCGCGTCCTCGTTCAGCACGCCCGGGACGACCTCCACCTCCATGCCCACCGCCAGGTCGGCGACGGTCACCCCGGGAACGGTCTGTCCGAGCACCACGAGCCGTTCCGATTCCAGTTCCACAGCGATCAACGCGTACGGCCGCCATTCGAGTTCCGGATCGGACACATAGGGTGACGGCGGTCGGTAACGGCTGTCCGTGTACGACCACACGCGGCCGCGCCGCGACAGCGGGACCTCCGCCAGATCGCCGCCGGGGCAACCCGGATTGCGGCAGAAGGCGTCCTCACGCGGGAAGAACACCGACGCGCAGGCCGAGCAGCGCGTGCCGAGGAGCCGGAACTCCTCCCCCTCGCCGGTGAACCAGCCGGTGACCACGGGTGTACGGGTGCGCGACAAGATCCCTCCACGGCACTGGATCTGACGGAACGTCAGAAGTGTGCCACGGGCGGAGTCGATTGGGCAGGGCGCCGGAGTGCCTCACCGGGCACAATCCGGGCCGTCAGGGGAGAACCGATCAGGCCTCCTGGGCGTCGGAGTATCGGTAGGGACGGCCGGGGCCCACGGGGGTGGTTCCGGCCGTTCCTCATCCCTGAGCCACGCGGGTCGCATCTCGCCCCGGCCCTGTCCGCTCACCCGAACGGGCGCGGACTGTATCCGATCTCTTCCCCCGGGGAACCCGCACCTGATAGATGCAGGGAACATGACACGACTCTCCATGGCGGTACGCAGCCTCGTCACCGTCCTCGCCGCCCTGCTGGCCGTCACCGCGGCCTCCGTGACGGCCCGGGCCACGACCGAGCCGAAGGCTCCCGCCGACTTCGTGGCCCTGAGATCCGTGGACCCCACGATCATCGAGGAGATCCGCTACTTCACCCCGCACAACTTCGTGGGTGAGCGCATCGACGGCTACCAGCAGCCCCTCTGCATCCTCACCAGGCCCGCCGCCGAGGCCCTCCACAAGGCTCAGGAACGACTGCTGGTGCAGGGCTACTCCCTGAAGGTGTACGACTGCTACCGGCCCCAGCGGTCCGTCGACCACTTCGTCCGCTGGGCCAAGGACCTCGAAGACCAGGCCATGAAGGACGAGTTCTACCCGAACGTCGACAAGACCCGTCTGTTCGAGGACGGTTACATCGCGGAGAAGTCCGGCCACAGCCGCGGCTCGACTATGGACCTCACCCTCGTGAAGCTCCCGGCACTGCCGACCCGCCCGTACGTCCCCGGAGAGCCCCTCGTGCCCTGTTTCGCGCCCCAGGGCGAGCGTTTCCCGGACAACTCCGTGGACATGGGCACCGGTTACGACTGCTTCGACACCCTGTCGCACACCCTCGACCCGCGCATCCAGGGACAGCAGCGCGCCAACAGGCTGCTCCTGAAGGACACCCTCGAAGGCCTCGGTTTCGTCAACCTGGCCGAGGAGTGGTGGCACTTCACGTACAAGCCCGAGCTGTACCCCGACACCTATTTCGACTTCCCGGTGTCGAGGAAATCCCTCATCCACTCCCACTGAGGTGGCCCGCGCAGCCGTCCTTGTGATGATCGGATACAGTCCCGGGCGTGTCTCCAACCCAGATCCCGTCCGTCAACTCCGCGCCGGACTCCCACTGTTCGAGCTGCGGCGCGCCCTACGGAGAGGGCGTTTCCGGCTGGCCCCGCACCTGCTCCTCCTGCGGAACCGTGGCCTACCGCAACCCGACTCCGGTCGCGGTGGCCCTGCAACCCGTGTACGACACCAAGGGCGCGGCCCTGGTCGTCATCACCCGGACCATCGCCCCCGCGCGCGGGGGCACAGCCCTGCCCGGAGGGTTCATCGACCAACGGGAGGACTGGCGGCAGGCCGTCGTCCGTGAGCTCAAGGAGGAGACGGGCATCGCCGCGGCCGGCCGCGACGTACGGCTCGTCGACGCGCTGAGCTCCCCCGACGGCCACCTGCTGCTCTTCGGAGCCCTCCCGGAGCGTCCGGTGGCCGACCTGCCGCCGTCCGTCGCGACCGACGAGACCGAGGGCTGGCAGCTGCTGCGCAGGGCGACCGAACTCGCCTTCCCGCTGCACACCCTGGCGGCGAAGGCGTGGTTCGAGGGCCGATACGTCTGAGAGCTCCGCACGCGCCCCGGTGGGGTCACGCCCGACTCGGGAGTGGCCCCACCGGGGGGCTGTGGGCCCCCTTCAGGGGCGTGTCACATCGCTCCCAGCCCCCGCACCCGAACGGGCAGTGACGGCTCACTGCGGCCGTCCTCCCCGTACCGCTCGACGATCACCCGCCTCCCCTTCCGACGCGTCACATAGCGCTCGATCTCCGGCTCCTCCCAGCCGTCGCCCGCGTCCTCCACCACCAGCCCGCCCCCGGTCCGTCCGCGGGCGGGCGCCCACACCTCCAGCTCCAGGCCGCCGTCCTCGCCACGCACCGGCAGTACGGCCCCCGCACGGGCCAGGACCGGAATCCGCGACAAGGGGGCATCGAGCAGTACCTGCCCGGGCCCTTCGTACGCCTCCTCGGTCACCGTGTCGTACCAGCGCCCGCGCGGCAGCTGCACCGCACGCCGATCGGCGCCCGGGTCCAGTACAGGCGCCACCAGAAGACAGTCACCGAGCAGGAACGCGTCCTCACAGTCCCGCAGCGCCCTGTCCTCCGGCGCGCCCCACCACACCGGCCGCACATAGGGCGCACCCGTACGGCGTGCCAGATGCGCCAGCGTCATGAAGTACGGCAGCAGCCGCCGCCGTTCGACGAGCGCCACGCGCGCGTGCCCGAGAACGTCGTCACCGAACTCCCACGGCTCCCTGCGTCCCGCCCGCAGACTCGCGTGCGTACGGAACAGCGGCAGGTACGCCCCCAGTTGGAACCACCGCAGATACAGCTCGGGGGAGGGGCTCCCGTCGAAGCCGCCCACATCGGGACCCGAATACGGCACGCCGCACAGCCCGAGGCCCATCACCAGCGACAGGGACGCCCGCAGACCGGGCCACCCCGTGGCCACGTCCCCGGACCAGGTCCCTCCGTAGCGCTGCATTCCGGCCCACCCGGAGCGGGAGAACAGGAACGGCCTCTCCTGGGGCGTCAGTTCGCGCAGGCCTTCGTAGCCGGCCCGCGCCATGCCGAGCGCGTACACGTTGTGCGCCTCGCGATGGTCACCGCCGCGACCCTCCAGGTCGTGCCGCGCCGAACGGGGCAGCGTCGACTCCCCGAAGGCGGCGAACGACACCGGCTCGTTCATGTCGTGCCAGAAACCGGCGAACCCGTGGGAGAGCCGCTCTTCGTAGAGACCGCCCCACCACCGGCGCGTACGCGCGCGCGTGAAGTCCGGATAGACCACCTCACCCGGCCAGACCACACCACGCACCGGCTGCCCGGCGGCGTCCCGAACAAAGGCCTCCTCGGCGGTCCCACTGCCGTACACGGCGTTACCGGGCTCCGCCTTCACCGCGGGATCCACGATCGACACCAGCCGGATCCCGTCCCGGCGCAGTTCCTCGGCGAGCACCGGCAGCTTCGGGAACCGGTCCCGGTCGACCGTGAACACCTGATGCGCGTCGAAGTGGTCGATGTCGAGGTGCACGGCCTCCAGCGGCAGCCCGCGCTCGTGATAGCCGCCGACGATCCGTCGCACCTCCTCCTCGCTCCCGAAGCCCCACCGCGCGTGATGGTGCCCGAGGGCCCAGGCCGGCGGCAGCGCGGCGGCCCCGGTGAGAGACGCCCAGGCGTGCAGCACGCGCGCGGGATTGCCCACCATCACCCAGCAGCGCAGGGGCCCGCCGTCCATCCGGAGTTCGCTCGTCCCGGCCCGGTCGTGCCCGGACCCTGCACCCTCCTCGCCCTCGCGCAGCGTCACACCGCCGTCCCACGTGTTGTCGTGGAACACCAGGTGGGTGGCCGCGTCGGCCACCACCATCTGCACCGGCATGGTGATGTACAGCGGATCGTCGCCGGGCCCGAAGGCGTGCCCCGGATCCGTGTTCCACAGCCGATACGTTCCGTCGCGCAGCCGGGGCCCCGACGCGCGCCCGCCCAGGCCGAAGAAGCGTGCGTCCGCGGCCACTTCGGACCGCTGCATCCAGCGCGCCTCCCCACCGCCCACCGGCTCCCACCACCGCGGCGGCAGATCCCGCCGCAGGGTCACCCCGCCCGGCGTACGCACCTCCACGGCCCCGTGCCGCGACACGACGACCGTCATCCGCTCCGCCACGACCCGCCACGCGCCGTCCTTGTCCGGCTCCAGCAGGGCCCGGGGATCCGGTTCGGGAGAGGAGCCCACGAGCGCGTAAGACGGCTCGGGCCCCGCCCCGTCCCAACCCCAGAAGACGGCTCCGCCGGCCGTGACGGTGATCCGCAGCTCCGACCGGGTGAACCGGACGACCCCGCCACCCGGACCCGGCTCCACGCTCAGCACGGGCCCGGGAACCCGCGCACGCTCGGCGCCCCGCGGCGGCAGCCCCGAGGCGTCGGCACGCCTCCTCCGCCACGCGGCCCGCACGGTACGCAGCCCCTGGGCCGACCCCACCGAACCGACCGCCTTCATCGAACGCACCAGGTCACGACCGTCCATGCTGCTCAGCCTGCCACCCGAAGCGGCCGATGAGTGAGTCGTTCAACTTCCGTTCACCCGTGGCAGGACCACATCTTCACGCGCCGGACTATGTGGGGCTCGCCCTGGTGCGGATGTCGATCACATGGCATCGTCCGTGTCAGCCGCGTGACGCGCACACCCCAGCCCGTGCGCGGTACACGCACACGACGCGCACTGTCCGGGAGCCGCCCCATGACCTCAGCGAACCCCTCGCCGCTCTGGCAACCCGACCCGGGCCGCATCGCCCAGTCACAGATCACCCGATTCCAGACCTGGGCGGCCGAGCACCACGGAGCCCCCGCCGAGGGTGGATACGCCGCTCTGCACCGCTGGTCCGTGGACGAACTGGACACGTTCTGGAAAGCCGTCACCGAGTGGTTCGACGTACGGTTTTCCACCCCCTACGCGCGCGTGCTGGGCGACCGCTCGATGCCGGGCGCACAGTGGTTCCCGGGAGCCACCCTCAACTACGCCGAGCACGCCCTGCGAGCGGCCGACACCCGAGCGGATGAACCGGCCCTCCTCCATGTCGACGAGAACCACGAACCGACCCCGGTCAGCTGGTCCGAACTGCGCCGCCAGGTCGGCTCCCTGGCCGCCGAACTCCGTGCCCTCGGCGTACGCCCGGGGGACCGCGTCAGCGGCTACCTCCCGAACGTGCCCCAGGCCGTCGTCGCCCTCCTCGCCACCGCGGCCGTCGGCGGCGTCTGGACGTCCTGCGCCCCCGACTTCGGCGCCCGCAGCGTCCTCGACCGCTTCCAGCAGGTCGAACCCGTCGTGCTGTTCACCGTCGACGGCTACCGCTACGGCGGCAAGGAACACGACCGCCGCGACACCGTCGCCGAACTGCGCCGCGAACTGCCCACCCTGCGCGCCGTCGTCCACATCCCGCTGCTCGGCACCGAGGCCCCCGAGGGTGCCCTGGAATGGTCGGCCCTCACATCCGCGGACGTAACGCCCGTCTACGAAGAGGTCCCTTTCGACCATCCCCTGTGGGTGCTCTACTCCTCCGGCACGACCGGCCTCCCCAAGGCCATCGTCCAGTCCCAGGGCGGCATCCTCGTCGAGCACCTCAAGCAGCTCGGCCTCCACTGCGACCTGGGGCCCGAGGACCGCTTCTTCTGGTACACGTCCACCGGCTGGATGATGTGGAACTTCCTCGTCTCCGGCCTCCTGACGGGCACCACGATCGTCCTGTACGACGGCAGCCCGGGTTACCCGGACACCGCCGCCCAGTGGCGCATCGCCGAACGCACCGGCGCCACCCTCTACGGCACGTCGGCGGCATACGTCATGGCCTGCCGGAAGGCGGGCGTCCACCCCTCCCGTGACTTCGACCTCTCCCGCGTCCAGTGCGTCGCCACCACCGGCTCGCCCCTGCCGCCCGACGGATTCCGCTGGCTGCACGACGAGGTGCGCGACGACCTGTGGATCGCCTCCGTCAGCGGCGGCACCGACGTGTGCTCCTGCTTCGCGGGAGCGGTCCCCACCCTCCCCGTCCACGTCGGCGAACTCCAGGCACCCGGCCTGGGCACCGACCTCCAGTCGTGGGACCCGAGCGGCGAACCCCTCATCGACGAGGTCGGCGAACTCGTCGTCACCAACCCCATGCCGTCGATGCCCATCCGCTTCTGGAACGACCCAGACGGCAGCCGCTACCACGACAGCTACTTCGACACGTACCCCGGAGTGTGGCGCCACGGCGACTGGATCACCGTCACCGCACGCGGCTCCGTCGTCATCCACGGCCGCTCGGACTCCACCCTCAACCGCCAGGGCGTCCGCATGGGTTCGGCCGACATCTACGAAGCCGTCGAGCGGCTCCCCGAGATCCGCGAGTCCCTCGTCATCGGCATCGAACAGCCCGACGGCGGCTACTGGATGCCCCTCTTCGTCCACCTCGCCCCCGGAGCCGTACTCGACGACGCCCTCCTGAGCCGCATCAAGCAGACCATCCGCGAGCAGCTCTCACCTCGCCACATCCCCGACGAGGTCATCGAGGTACCCGGAGTCCCGCACACCCTCACCGGCAAGCGCATCGAGGTCCCGGTCAAACGCCTCCTCCAGGGCACCCCCTTGGAGAAGGCGGTCAACCCCGGCTCCATCGACAACCTCGACCTGCTCCACTTCTACGAGGAACTGGCCCGCAAGCGAGCCTGACCAACCCTGCATTCCAGCGTCGCCTCGGGCGTGCTCCCCCCCACGTCCCAGGGGCGTTGTCAGTGCTGCCGGTTACTGTGAGTGAGCATTGATCGACTGCACGCAGGGGGAAAAATGGCACACACCCAGCACCAGACCATGCGACGCGTCCTGCGCCGCGAAATCGCCGGAACCATCGGGCTGTTGACCGACGAGCAGGACTTCACCGCGATGCGGCGGCGCTACCGCACCTTCACCTTCGACAGCCACGCGAGCTATCTCCAGCAGGTGGAAGCCCTGCTCCGAACCCTCGCCTCCCAGGGCGGCCACACCACGGTGGCACTCTTCGACCCCGAGGAGTACGCGGAATTCTGCGCCGAGCACGGTCTGGAACCGGACACACCGTCCAGCCGCACCCGCTTCACCGCGGAACTCGCCGCGACAGGCGCGACCGTCCCGTACGAGGGCCAGCCCCTCGACCACCTCGTCCCGAACCTCATCGACGAAGCCGTCCGCCAGGCCACTTGGGAGTACGCGACGACGCTGCTGTCCCGCATCGGCACCTGCGCATCCTGCGGCGAGGACATCGGCCGAGTCGCCTTCGTACGCGCCTCCGACCTGCTCGTCCGCATCCTCGACGCCTCGGGCCCGGGCGAGCGCCACCTCGTGTGCAGCGTCTCCACGGAGCCCGAAACGCTCGTAGCGGTCCTCCGGGCCGACGACGACCAGCACGGAACACCCCACCTGGACGAGGCCGAGGCCCTCGAATTCACCACCGTGCTCGCACTGGGCATCGCCACCCAGAGCCCCGGTGGCCTGGTCCTGCGCGCCAGCACCCCCGACACGACCGACCGTGTCTACGGCTGGCGACTTCGCGGCGAAGGCCTGGAGCCGCTCACCGCCGGCGAGGTCTTCGACGCCTACTGCACCGACATCGTCTCCGGCGACCTCGTCTCCCCGGAATCCGGAGTCGACTACTGCGCACCACCCGACCTGGGGGAGGAAGGGCCCACGACACGGCACACCCACTGAACACACGAGGGGCGCCCCACCCTCAGGCGGAGCGCCCCTCGACCAGGGCCCATCAGCGACAACGGCGCACGGCATCGACGGCTGACGGCACCGACTACTCGCCGGACAGCACCGCCTGGGCCGCCGTGCGCGCTTCCTCGGCACTGTCACAGGCGCGCGCGGCCGCCGCGGCACGCTCGCACTGGGCCAGCGTGTACTTGGCCAGCGTCGCGCGGACGTAAGGAATCGACGCGGCACCCATGGAGAGAGAGGTGACACCGAGGCCGGTCAGCACACACGCGAGCAGCGGGTCCGAAGCGGCCTCGCCGCAGACACCACAGCTCTTGCCCTCGGCCTTGGCCGCCTCGGCGGACAGCGCGACCAGGTCGAGCAGCGCGGGCTGCCACGGATCCTGCAGCCGGGACACGGCACCCACCTGGCGGTCGGCGGCGAAGGTGTACTGCGCGAGGTCGTTGGTCCCCAGCGACAGGAACTCGACCTCCTGCAGGATCGACCGCGCCCGCAGAGCGGCCGACGGAATCTCGACCATGGCACCGAACTTCGCCCGCAGACCCGCCTCACGGCACGCGTCGGCGAACGCCTTGGCGTCGGCACGGTCCGCGACCATCGGCGCCATCACCTCGAGGTAGACAGGCAGACCCTCGGAAGCCTTCGCGAGCGCCGTCAGCTGCGTCCGCAGCACATCGGGGTGGTCGAGCAGCGAGCGGAGCCCGCGCACGCCCAGCGCAGGGTTCGGCTCGTCGGCCGGCGTCAGGAAGTCGAGCGGCTTGTCGGCGCCAGCATCGAGCACCCGCACCACGACCCGCCCCTCAGGGAAGGCCTCAAGCACCTTGCGATACGCCTCGACCTGCTTCTCCTCCGACGGCGCGTTCTTGCTGTCGTCAAGGAAGAGGAACTCGGTACGGAACAGACCCACGCCCTCGGCACCGGCAGCGACCGCAGCGGGAACGTCCGAGGGACCACCGACATTGGCCAGCAGCGGCACCTTGTGCCCGTCCGAGGTTGCACCGGGCCCGGTCGAGGCGCCCAGCGCGGCCTTGCGCGCAGCGGCCGCGGCCTCCATCTCGGCCTTCTTCTCCGCACTCGGATTCACGAAGATCTCGCCGGTGCTGCCGTCCACGGCGACCAACGTGCCCTCGGCAAGCTCACCCGCACCCGGCAGCGCCACCACGGCGGGAACACCGAGCGCCCGAGCCAGGATCGCGCTGTGGCTGGTCGGCCCACCCTCCTCGGTCACAAAACCGAGGACCAGCGTCGGGTCCAACAGAGCGGTGTCGGCGGGTGCGAGGTCACGAGCGATCAGGACGTACGGCTCGTCGCTGTCCGGCACACCCGGCATCGGCACACCGAGGAGCCGGGCGACGATACGGTTCCGCACATCGTCGAGGTCCGCCACACGACCGGCGAGGTACTCACCGGCATTCGCCAGCAGCGCGCGGTACGAGGCGAACGCGTCGTACACCCCGCGCTCCGCCGTGCTCCCGACCGCGATACGCCGCTCGACATCGGCCATGAGCTCCGGGTCCTGGGCCATCATGGCCTGGGCCTCCAGAACAGCCTGGGCTTCGCCGCCCGCCAAATTGCCGCGTGCCATCAGGTCGGCCGCAACGGCTTCGACGGCCTTGCGGGCGCGCCCCTGTTCGCGCTCCGCGTCCTCCGTCGGTATCTGCTTGGCAGGCGGCTCCAGCACCGCCGTTCCCATGTGCCGAACCTCGCCGATCGCCACACCGTGGCTCACGCCGACGCCTCGCAGCGTTGTCTCCATGTCACCGTCTCCGATAGAGCGGCGGGTCCCGCCGCCGCGATGGTTGTCGTGCCTGCTGTTCATGACGCCAGGGAAGTCAGTGCCAGCCGAAGAGAGCGTCGCCAGCTTTCACGTCTGCGTCAACGCTGACATCGGAGAGGGACTCGGCTGTGGCTTCGAGTGCCACGATGGGGCAGATGGGGGACTTGCCGGCGGCCTCGACCGCAGCTGGGTCCCAGCGCACCACGGACTGGCCGCGCTGCACGGTGTCGCCCTTGTTGACGAGCAGCTCGAAGCCCTCGCCGTTGAGCTGAACGGTGTCGATACCGAGGTGCGTCAGCACTCCGTGCCCCTCTTCGTCGACCACGACGAATGCATGAGGGTGGAGCGAGACAACAACGCCGTCGATGGGGGCGACGGCCGCCGAGGCCTCCCGGACGGGGTCGATCGCGGTGCCGGGGCCCACCATGGCTCCGGAGAAGACCGGATCAGGTACGGCTGTGAGTCCGATGGTGCGTCCTGCAAGAGGGGACGTCACGGTGGTCATGGGAAGCCTCCCAGGGGCGGAGATGCATATGGGCCGTCGCTGCCTGTCCTGGACGGCGCGCTGCTCAGCAGCGTAAGTCATATGAAGTGCCGGTTCCGCACGAGAGGACCCGGTTGGCGACCGTAGAGCACAGCACAAACGATTTGCACGCGCTCCGCAGCCGCATGTAGAGTCGTAGACCTGCTTGAGGCCGAGTGACGCGACCAAGCGTCCTTGCCTGGCAGCATCCAACTTGTCGGATCCTATCTCGGGGTCTGGTTCTGCATGTCCGCAGAACCGCGGTCAGAGAGACGGAAAATCACTGATAGAGTTTGGAACACCGAAGGGAAGCGCCCGGAGGAAAGCCGCGAGAGAGTCTCTCGGGTGAGTACGAAGGAAGCGTCCGTTCCTTGAGAACTCAACAGCGTGCCAAA